>NZ_RSED01000030.1 GCF_003933735.1 Aquabacterium soli
ATCCCATCAGTCAAGCCGACGTGAATCTTGCCGGAGTTTTGTGGACACACAGACCTAACGCAGAATGTGTGCGCCAGCACCGCAGAGGTAACCAAGATGAGCTACATCGACTGCTTCCTCGCCCCCGTTCCTCGCGCCAATAAGGCCGCCTACGAGGCGTTGGCCAGGCTCTCTGAGAAGGTGGTGAAAGAACATGGCGCGATAAGCATCATGGAGTGCTGGCTCGATGAGTCAGCACCGGATCCGACGACGTATCACGGAGCGGAAACCAAGCGGGCTCAGGTGGAGTACAAAAGTTTTGCCAATGCCGCAGGTGTGCGGGAAGATGAAACTGTCGTCATGTCCTATGTCGAGTGGCCAGACAAAGCTGCACGCGACGCAGGCATGGAGAAGGTGACGAATGACCCACGAATGCAGTTTGGTGATCAGCCCCCTGCCTTTGACGGAAGGCGCCTCATTGCGGCCGGCTTCAAGCCCATGCTCGGCGGCCCCAGCGACACCTGACGGAGAATGTGTCTCACCCTTAAGCGCACCAAAACCATTCCGCAGGTATACCCGTGACCACCGCAAAGTTCATCGAAGTCCTTGAGGGATACGAGTTCTGTGCTTTTGGCGATCTGCTGGACACCCAAGCCTTCATCAGCTTGGAGCGCGGTACCGTTCACATCACTTCGGGTGACATGGACCTTGATGAAGAACCGCCCGAAGACCTCGAAGCTGGCCCCTACCTTGCCTTGCCCGACAAGTCGGAGCTTCGACTAGGACGCGAGCTGGCCATTGAGTTCTCAGAAGAGCATCTGCCCGACGACCTCTCGACCGTTCTTGGCTTTTTCCGCAATCGCGGCGCCTACGGCAAGTTCAAAAGCTTCCTGGAACGCAAAGGGCAATTGCAAGCGTGGTTTGACCACGAGAAGTCCGCCAAGGAATCCCGCCTTCGCGAGTGGTGTGCAGACCATGGCATCGAACTCACATAGTCAACCAAGAAACAGCCCTTGATGAACAAACGCGACTTTCTGCAAACAGCGGCGTTGGGCCTGGGCACCGCTACCTCCTTCAACGCGCTCGCGCAGAACGCGCCTAAGGCTGCCACGGGCCCGGTGCTGTTGACCGTATCCGGCCTGATCGGCCCAGGCAATCGCGGACCGCTGGATCCAGCCCTCGACCAGATGATGCACAAGCAGAAGGTCAGCTTCAGCAAGGCACATGCGTTCGACTTCGCTGCGCTCACGGCCATGCCCGCCATCACCATCAAGCCCACGCTGGAGTACGACAACAAGCCCCATGTTCTGAAAGGCCCGTTGCTCACGGATGTCTTGAGGGCCTGCGGCGTGAAGATCGGCGAGAAGACAGCGCTGCTGTTGCGCGCGGTGGATGGCTACGGCGTGCTGCTGACAGCCGCTGAAGCCTCGCAGCGCCGCTTCATCCTGGCCACCCATCTCGACAACCGCCCGATGGGCCTGGGTGGCCTGGGGCCGCTGTGGGCTGTCTACGATGCGGACAAGTTTCCCGACATGGCCGCCAAGCCTGTCAGCCAACGATTCAGCCTTTGCCCGTGGGCCACGTACCATGTCGAGGTGCGCGAAAGTTGACACGGCAAATGCAGGAGCCAACTCATGCATTCAATCACCACCCAGGTGCTGGGCAACGTGCAGTTGGCCGCCTTGCGGGGCATGTTGGCCATGTTCGGAGAAGTCTTTGAAGACATCGACACCTACACAGGCAGCCAGCCCGATGACCGTTACCTCTCGCAGCTCTTGTCCCGAGATGATTTCATCGCGATAGCGGCCATGTCGGGCGGCCAGGTCATTGGCGGCTTGGCAGCCTACGTGCTGCACAAGTTCGAGCAACAGCGCTCTGAAATCTACATCTACGATCTGGCTGTGCGCCTGGAGCACCGGCGTCAGGGCGTGGCCACCGCACTGATCTGCGCTCTGCGCGGGCTGGCACGGGAGCGTGGCGCATACGTGATCCTGGTGCAGGCCGATAAGGGCGATGCCCCTGCCATTGCGCTGTACAACAAGCTGGGGGTACAAGAGGATGTCCTTCATTTCGACATCAATCCGTGAGCTTGTCTCCATGCCGCTGAGAGTTCATCCCTCTGCACTGCACTGCCAAGTCATCCTAACCACGGCAGCCTGCCTTGCCCCTGTCGTGTCCTTCAGTGCCGATGTGCCACGTGATCTTCAAGCCGCGCTCCGGCCCTTCCCGACGCTGTCTGTCGCCATAGAGGGTCAGACACTGCGCGTGGTGATGAACGAGCCCTTCGTTCAGCGCCGCACCTATGAGGCGATCGCCTCGGCGTACTGCACAAGCGCTGCGCGCAGCACCAGAAGACCCTGGGGCGGTTTACCGCTGAAAGGCATCGAGGTCGTCAACGTGACGCAGGCGCAGGGCTTCGGGTTCTCCGGCACCGTGGTCGACTGCGCGCGGTGGGCCAAGTTGCCGCCCGATGCCACCGAGGCATTCGTGGACCAACGCACACGGCCCCTTCAGCGGCAATGAGGCCGCAGTGCCATCGACAGCCAGAGTGCACTGCAGGGGTTAGTCCGGCTTGCGACACCCTTGGCAGCACAACAATGATGTCGATCGTCAACCACCATCATTCAAGCAGGACCATGCGCACCCTCAACACCCAGGAAATCCAGCAAGTCTCCGGCGGCGCGACCAACACGCCCGTGCTCGAAAGATCCTCGTCAGCCTGCTCACCGGGCCGCTGTACCCCTTCGTGCTGATCTTCAACTACCTGCGCATCAACCTCAAGTAAGCGCCAGCGCCGCCAGTCCACAGATTGTCCAGACATGCCGGCCAATTGGGTGTAGGGTGCCCGAGCCACCTCTACCGGAGCTCGACATGTCAACCCACCCCTTCTTCCATGAGGCCTCTGACGCTGTGCGCTTCTGGGTCCACATCGACGCACAGTGGATCGGCGCCAGCATTGCCAGGCAGGTTCTTCATTACCGTTACCGCCCCAACGTGACGGGCGAAGATCCCATGGAGACCTACCTGTGCCATGTGCCAGCCATTGAAGAGGCCGTGCGGCAACGCGTCAAGAAAGGCGCCCGGGAGCCTGTGATGGTGCGGGAGGTGGATCTGGTTGCCACGCCCTAGGTTCAAACAAGGGGCCCCCTAGAAGTTTCCTTGCGCTGTCCGAATTTCCAAATGAAGATCCTCCCCGGTGTTGCCATATCGGTGGCGCCTTCACCAGGAGATGGACATGCGCATGCTTTCAAACATCCTGTTTTCCGTGTTCACAGCGGCGTCGATGGCGCCGCTGGCCTTTGCCGCCACCTCGGATTCCGGCGCAGCCAGCCAGTCATCAGACTGGTTCGCCGCCAAGAGTGGATGGCAAACCGATCGCATTTGGTACGGAAACACCGCGACAGGGCTGCCCACAGGCAAGTGGGATTTCCAGTATCAAAACTCGTTCGCCGGCAGCCCCACCCCACCCGGCGCAGGCTGGAACACCTGGAGCTCCGTGAACAAGCCACCTGCCGCCACGTGGACAGGCACGTTCTACTCCGTGCCCTACCCGCATGTGGACACCAGCGCGGGCGGCAGCACCGCTGAGAACTGGGCTTATGTGTCGCTCTACACGGGCTTTGCGATCACGGGTGGTGGCTACTACGCCAAAAAGGGCACCTACTCCCGTGCGAATGCGGCGGTCAATGCCGACAGCCCCACGGTCGCGCAGACGCGCGTCACAGACCCCTGGACGATCCAGGCCCAGGGCAGCGACGCGTGGACCGTCGCGATGGAGTACTCGGAGCTGGGCAACTTCAGCAGCCCCCAAGCACAAGGCTCCCTGTTCGCCGAGTACGGCATCAGCCTGAACGCCAGCGCTGGCTCATCGACGGCTTACAACCTGCTGTCGGTGAACCTGTCGGCAGATGGCAGTTCCGTGTCCGTGTCGACAGCACTCAACGGCAACAACGCAGAGGCCAGTGGGAGCCTGGTCGGTGGCCAGCTCAACGGGGTGCTGTTGCTCAATGGTGCCGAGGTGACGGCAGCGCAGGCCACGGCCGCGCTGCAGGCACGGTACGCCGATGGTACCGGGTGGAGCCTCAACCCCAATGGCTACACGCTGGCCGACTTCCAGCCAGACGACCCCACCCAGACAGCCAGCGTTTTCAGTCTGTCAGCGCGGGTTTTCCTTGATGCATCGACCAGCAGCGTGACGATGAGCACCGCCAATGGGTCCATGGCGGTGGCCGTGGTACCGGAGCCCGGCGCGCTGGCCCTGGTGATGGCAGGGCTGGGCAGCATCGGGGTGTTCATGCGCCAACGCCGCACCAGTTGAAATGATCCCTGGCAAGAAAAAAACCCCAGGTTCATTCGCACACTGGGGTTGTGGTGACAGCTGCCGGCACAAGCCGGCGCTCAATCACATGTTGGCGATCATCACTTCGCCGAAGCCCGAGCATGACACCTGGGTCGCGCCATCCATCAGGCGCGCGAAGTCGTACGTGACCTTCTTGCTCTGGATGGCCTTGTCCATGGAGCTGATGATCAGGTCAGCAGCTTCCGCCCAGCCCATGTGGCGCAGCATCATTTCGGCGGACAGGATTTCGGAACCGGGGTTCACGTAGTCCTTGCCGGCGTACTTCGGCGCGGTGCCGTGGGTGGCTTCGAACATGGCGATCGAATCCGACAGGTTGGCACCCGGGGCGATACCGATGCCACCGACCTGGGCGGCCAGGGCATCAGACACGTAGTCGCCGTTGAGGTTCAGCGTGGCGATCACGCTGTACTCGGCCGGGCGCAGCAGGATCTGCTGCAGGAAGGCGTCGGCGATCGAATCCTTGACGATGATGTCCTTGCCGGTGCGCGGGTTCTTGAACTTGGCCCACGGACCACCGTCGATCAGCTCGGCGCCGAATTCCTTCTGGGCCAGGGCGTAGGCCCAGTCACGGAAGCCACCTTCGGTGTACTTCATGATGTTGCCCTTGTGCACGATGGTCACGCTGGGCTTGTCATTGTCGATGGCGTACTGGATGGCCTTGCGGACCAGACGCTCGGTGCCTTCACGCGACACGGGCTTGATGCCGATGCCGGAAGTGTCGGGGAAGCGGATCTTCTTGACGCCGAACTCGTTCTGCAGGATGGCGATCAGCTTCTTGGCCTTCTCGCTCTCGGCTTCGAACTCGATGCCGGCGTAGATGTCTTCCGAGTTCTCGCGGAAGATGACCATGTCGGTCTTCTCGGGCTCTTTCACTGGCGAAGGCACGCCCTTGAAGTAACGCACCGGGCGCAGGCAGACGTAGAGATCGAGCTCTTGGCGCAGGGCCACGTTCAGCGAGCGGATGCCGCCGCCGACGGGCGTGGTCAGGGGGCCCTTGATGGAGACCACGTAGTCCTTCAGGACCTTGAGCGTTTCTTCGGGCAGCCAGACATCCGGGCCGTAGACGCGCGTGGACTTCTCACCAGCGTAGATCTCCATCCAATGGATCTGGCGCTGACCGTTGTAGGCTTTGGCAACCGCGGCATCGACCACCTTGATCATCACGGGGGTGATGTCGAAACCGGTGCCGTCGCCTTCGATGTACGGAATGATGGGGTTGTGGGGAACATTGAGCGAGAAGTCCGGGTTGACCGAAATCTTCTGCCCACCTTCGGGCACTTTGATGTGCTGATACATGGTTGTGGTCTCCGCGTTTGGCGATTCCGTGAACAACATGGCCATGGATGTCGGCCGTGCTTCCTTATTCTATGCGAGCCCCTCTGTCCATCACATGAGTGAAGGGGGGATTTGCAGCTATTTGCCCCCATGAGGCGTCAAAGCCTCAGGCGCACCAAGCCTGCCACTGCACCAGCAAGCGGTGGGCCAAGGCCCAGCCTGCGGTGGCGCACAGCACCAACCCGGACAAGCGGACAGCCCATCGCGGATCGGACAGGCGCGAACGCAGGGTGCCGAAGATGCTGGAAGCGGGCGTGCCACCCTGCCCCGCCAGCGCACTGGCCGGGGTGCCGAACCGTGCCGCACCGGCAGGTGCCAGGGCCGGGCCCGGGGTCTGCCGCGCCATGGGTTGCCAGAGCACAGGCACCACCGCTGGCGTGGTATCAGGGGTGGTCGAGGTGGCGGGGGCGCGCTGCGCCCAGGGGCCCAGACGACGTGGCATCCACCAGAGCACCCAGGCGCCGGGCAGTGAGAACACCACCATCACCAGAGCCCCTGCCAGGGGCGTTTCAGCCAGCGCCGCCACGGTGACGGCGGCGTACAGCAGGCCGCAAGGCAGCGCGGCCCAGGCCATGCCCAGCACCAGGGGCACAACACCTTTCAAAGCTGGGTGGCGGGCCAGCAGCCCGGAATCATCCAGACGGGCTTGCAGCCGCCTGTACCCCCTCAGGCCATGGTCTTGCAGCGCGCCCGGCAAGGCGCCCTTCAGCAGCATCCAGCCGCCCAGCAGCACGGTGGCCGCCAGCAGCATCACCCACAGGGGTTGCAGCGCATCGGCCCAGCGGGACCAGGCCGCCAGCACACCCGTGGCCCCGGCCGCCAGCGCGCCCAGCAGCGCATAACCCAGGGTGCGGCCCAGCAGCGCCTGCAGGGGCACGCCCTGGGGCAAGGCCGCGGCGCACGGGGCGGCGCACATGGCCCCACAGTGGAGCATGCCGCCCAGGCCAATGAGCAATGCGGTGGTCAGGAGGCTGTAGAGCATGCACAGGTGCTCGCTGGGGGAAGAGCTGACTCAGATGATGCGCGAAAACCGCTCGGTGGCCTGGTCTGCTTGCAGATGGCGGTCGAACACCATGGCCACGGCCCGCACGAAATACCAGCCCATGGGGGTGACGCGGATGCCATCGGGCTCCATCTCGACCAGCCCTTGCTCGACCAGTGGCGCCAACTGCTCGATCTCGTACGCAAAATACTTTCTGAAATCAACCAGATAGGCCAGTTCGATGGATTCGATGTCCACCCTTCCCTGGCACATGATGGCCATGATCACGGCACGGCGCACCAGGTCGTCGCGACTCAGCGAGAGGCCGCGCACCACCGGGAAGATGCCGCGCTGCAGTGCATCGTAGTACTCGTCCAGCGTCTTGGCGTTCTGGCTGTAATGAGCCCCCACCCGCCCGATGGCCGACACGCCCAGGCCGATCAGGTCGCTGTCGGGATGGGTGCTGTAGCCCTGGAAGTTGCGGTGCAGGCGGCCCTGGCGGCGTGCCACGGCCAGGGGGTCGGTCGGCAGCGCGAAGTGGTCCATGCCGATGTAGTCGTAGCCCACGGCGCGGAACTGGCGGATGGCGCGTGACAGCATCAGCACCTTGTCGGCGGCCGGAGGCAGCTGACTGGCATCGATGCGGCGCTGGGGCTTGAAACGCGCCGGCAGGTGGGCGTAGGCGTACAGGGCGATGCGGTCAGGCTTGAGGGCGCTGACCTGCACCAGCGTGCGGTCGAAACCCTGCGGTGTCTGGCGCGGCAGGCCGTAGATCAGGTCCATGTTGATGGATTCGAAACCTGAATCCCGGGCGGCCTTCATCAGCTTGGCGACCGATTCGAAGGATTGCACGCGGTGCACGGCCTGCTGCACCAGGGGGTCGAAATCCTGGATGCCCAGGCTGAGGCGATTGAAGCCGATGGCGGCCAGGCGGGCCAGGCGATCGCCATCGACCGTGCGGGGGTCGACCTCGATCGAGTATTCGCCGCCGGGCACGAAGCGGAAGGCCTCGCGCAGCCAGCCGAACAGTTGTTCGATCTGCTCGTCGCTCAGGAAGGTGGGCGTGCCGCCGCCCAGGTGCAGCTGCGACACGGCCTGGCCGCGGCCCAGTTGGGCGACGTGCATGTCGATTTCGCGTCGCAGGGCCTGCAGGTATTCAACGGCCTTTTCATGGTGGCGAGTGACCACCTTGTTGCAGGCGCAGTAGTAGCACACCGATTCGCAGAACGGGATGTGCACATAGATGGACAAGGGCGCAATGCCGCCACCGATGGCGCCGGCACCATCGGCCCGCTGGGCCAGCGCCAGGCTGTAATGATCTGGCCCGAACGCCTCGACAAATCGGTCAGCCGTGGGGTAGGAGGTGTACCGGGGGCCATTGACATTCAACTTCCCCAGCACATCTTGGTCCACAAGCGGCAGGGGCTGTAGGAAAGCGGAAGGGGCAAGGGCAGCAGCGTTCATGGCGGAAGAATGTGCCAAGCACTCCCGCAAGGGCTTGATCTGGCGCAAGCCGGCTGCGCGGCCAGACGCAACAATGCGTCAAAGCTTGATCCAACCCCTATTCGCCCCGGAAACGCCCCCGCCATGACCACATCGGATTGCACTGCTACCATGCTGGACCAGAGCCCCGCCTTGGCCAAGAACCCTGCGCGGTCACTTCATGCCGTCACGGACGTTTCCATCCCCAGACCCATGAAATACGACACATTCAAGGTAGCTTGTTCCAGTTGCAACCTGCGCGAGCTGTGCCTGCCGGTTGGCATGAGCGAGCCTCAGCTCGGACAGCTCGACGAGCTGGTTGGCGCGCGCAAGGCCGTCAAGCGCGGCGAAGCGCTGTTCCATGCGGGCGAGCCGTTCAAGGCGGTGTACGCCGTGCGCACGGGCTTCTTCAAGACCTGTGTGTCGTCTGAAGACGGCCGCGACCAGGTGACCGGTTTCCAGATGGCGGGTGAGCTGCTGGGCCTGGATGGCATCAGCACCGACCACCATGCCTGCGACGCCGTGGCACTTGAGGATTCGCAGGTCTGCGTGATCCCCTATTCGCAACTGGAAGAGCTGTCGCGCGAGTTCAGCGACCTGCAGCACCAGTTCCACAAAATCATGAGCCGCGAGATCGTTCGTGACCACGGGGTGATGCTGCTGCTGGGCAGCATGCGGGCCGAAGAGCGTTTGGCCGCGTTTCTGCTGAACCTGACGCAGCGCCTGCATGCGCGCGGTTTTTCATCATCCGCCCTGGTGCTGCGCATGACACGCGAAGAGATCGGCAGTTACCTGGGCCTCAAGCTCGAGACCGTCAGCCGCACCTTCTCGAAGTTTCAGGACGATGGCCTGCTCGAGGTCAAGCAGCGCGACATCCGCATCCTGGATGCCGACGGGCTGCGCGCCCTGGTCAATACCTCGCGCTGCTGATGCGCTTGGGTGCCTGTCCAGCAGGCGCCTGCATCAACCACAGGCTGACGGCAGAAGCCGCGGCCACCATGGCCCAGAAGGTCAGGAAAGCCATCGTGTAGGTGGCCATGGGGGAAGGTTGCCAGGCCTCGCTGAGCTGCAGCGCGGTCGGGTCCACCCAGGCGAACACCACCATTTCGATCAGACCGGCCACCAGGAAGGCGGGCCACAGGATCTGGGCGGCTTGAAGGGCGCGTGGCGTCATGGCTGTTGTCTCCTTGAGCAAGGCTCAGCACAGCAGCCATGTTCACCCCTTTGCGCAGCTTGCGCGCTAGGAAGAACCCTAGCTGCCCGCCTGTGAGTCAATGATCAGCGGGCCGCATGGCCGTGTCCGCCGCACGGTTGCGCCCCTGCACGGCGGGCGCATGGCCCGGCTTGCTCGATGCTGAGTGGTAACTCTCCAGCACCGGATCGACGTTGCGCACCGCAAGCACGACCATGTTGAGTGAGGCGACCACCACGATCAGCGGCCCGCCCACCACCAGCCACACGATGGGAAACTTCCACCAGGGCGCGCCTGCGCCCGGCCGGTTGTCGATGCCTGAGGCAGCGTCAGGGGTGGGTGATGTGTGTGTGTTCATGACGAACTCCTTGAAGGGTTGGCGCCTCAGCGGGGCACCATGAACGTGGTCTTTTCATGCACGGCCACGTCCGGATCGGTGCCCTGGCGCTGGCGCGTGATCACCAGCTCGACGCGCTGGGCACCGCTGCCCAATGCCTGGGCCACTTCGGGCGGCACGCGCACGGCCACGGGCACCCAGCGCGCTTCCGCCGGGCCGACGATGATCTCTTGCTGCACCTGCATCTGCACTTGGGGCAGGTGGTCCATGAAGATGGTGAAGCGCTGTTCGGTTTCGGTCGCGTTCATGATCTGCACGCGGTAGACGTTCTCGATGTAGCCGTCGTCCACGATGCGGGCCAGGCTGCCCCGGTCACGCACCACGTCCACCTTGAAAGGCGTACGCAGGTACAGGCTGCCCACGAAGGCGATCACGATCAGCAGCAACACGCTGGAATAGATCAGCACGCGGGGCCGTGCGATGCGGCTCCACATCTGCTTGCGGCTCCAGCCGGCTTCCATGCCGTTCAGCGTGGCGTAGCGGATCAGCCCGCGCGGGGATCCCATCTTGTCCATCACCGTGTCGCACACATCGATGCAGGCGGCGCAGCCTATGCATTCGTACTGCAGGCCTTCGCGGATGTCGATGCCCGTGGGGCAGACCTGCACGCACAAGGTGCAGCTGATGCAATCGCCAAGGCCACGCTCGGCCGCCACGGTGCCGCGGGGGCGCGAGCCGCGCGGCTCACCGCGCTTTTCGTCGTAGCTGATGATCAGGGTGTCACGGTCGAACATCGCGCTCTGGAAGCGCGCATACGGGCACATGTACTTGCACACCTGCTCGCGCATGAAGCCGGCGTTGCCGTAGGTGGCCAGGCCGTAGAAGCCGGTCCAGAACAGCTCCCAGGGGCCCATGCCCAGCGTGAGCACCTCTTGCCACAGCACGCGGATGGGCGTGAAGTAGCCGACGAAGGTGAAGCCTGTCCACAGCGAGAGCGCCAGCCATGAGGCGTGCTTGCCGCCCTTGCGCCAGAGCTTGTCGAGGCTCCAGCCGGGGCGGTCCAGCTTCATGCGCCGGCCACGGTCGCCTTCCCAGCGCCGCTCGATCCACAGGAACAGCTCGGTGTAGACCGTCTGCGGACAGGCAAAGCCGCACCACAGGCGCCCCGCCACCGCCGTGAACAGGAACAGACCGTAGGCCGAGATGATCAGCAGCACGGTCAGGTAGATGAAATCCTGCGGGTACAGGACCAGGTCGAACAGGTAGAAGCGCCGGGCGCCCAGGTCGAACAGCATGGCCGGGCGGCCATTCCACTGCAGCCATGGCAGCCCGTAGAACACCAGTTGAGTCAGGGCCACCAGCGCCCAGCGCCAGTTGGCGAACCAGCCCGAGACCTCACGCGGGTAGATCTTGGGCTGCGCTTCGTAGAGCGAGACCATTTCTTCCCGCCGGCCGTCTGCACCCGCTGCGATCGGCTTGATGGGGATGATGGTCTTGGGCTTGTCCATGGTGTGGCCCGTGTCGTTCAGTGGTCAGTCAGTTCATTGAGGCACCACGCCCGGGGGCTTGGTGGCGGCACCCTGGGCCGTCTGCGTCTGGTTCGACAAACCCCACACGTAGGACGCCAGCACCTTGATCTGGTCGGCCGTGAGGCGGTCTTTCTGGGCCGGCATCACGTTGGTCTTGCCCTTGGTGACGATGTCCACGATGGCGGCCTCGCCCCAGCCGTGCAGCCAGATCTTGTCCGTCAGGTTGGGCGCGCCCAGGATCTGGTTGCCCTTGCCATCGGCACCGTGGCAGGCGGCACAGGCCTTGAACTTGTCGCGGCCCAGCTCGGCCATCAGTGAGTTGTGCGCGCTGCCCGACAGGCTGAGCACGTAGTTGGCCAGTTGGCGCACTTCTTCGCTGGTGCCCACGGCGGCGGCCATGGGCGGCATCACGCCGTGGCGGCCATGGGTGATGGTCTCGATGATCTTGTCGGGCGTGCCACCGTGCAGCCAGTCCTTGTCGGTCAGGTTGGGGTAGCTCTTGCCGCCCCGCGCATCGGAGCCGTGGCAGGCCGCGCAGTTGTTCAGGAACAGGCGCTGCCCGATGGCTTGCGCATCCGGGTTGCCGGCCAGCTTTTCCACCACCTCGGCCTGGAAGCCGGCGTAGACCTTGTCCTCGGCCACTTTGGCCTTGAGCACCTCGTCGTGGTATTCCTTGACGGACGTCCAGCCCAGGGTGCCGGCGTTGGCGCCGACGCCGGGGTACATCACCAGGTAGATCACCGCGTAGACGATGGTGAGCACGAACAGGCCCACCCACCAGCGTGGCAGCGGGTTGTTGAGCTCACGCAGATCACCGTCCCACACGTGGCCGGTGGTCTCTTCGATGTTGCCCTTGGCATCACGGATCACCTTGTGGCGGGCCGAGCCCACCAGGACGAGCACGCAGAACAGCAGCCCGCCGATCACGATGGCGGTCACATACAGGTGCCAGCCATTCGAAACGAAGTCGCTCATGAAGAGCCTCCAATCATCATTCAGTCGTCAGACAGGGGTAGCCGGGCGGCCTCGTCGAAATCGGCCTTGTTGCGGCGCGAATACGCCCACCAGACAATGCCCACGAACACCGCCATGGAGATCACAGTCACCAGGCTTCTCAGCGTGCCGAGTTCCATTTCCGGCTCCTTGGTTCGGTTGCCTATCGGGTCACTTGACGGCCGTGCCCATGACCTGCAGGTAGGCCACCAGCGCGTCCAGTTCGGTCTTGCCCTTGAGCTCTTCGGGCGCGGCCTTGATCTCGTCATCGGTGTAGGGCACACCCACCACGCGCAGGGCCGCCATGTTCTTGCCGATGTGGTCGGGCTTGAGCGCGGCCGCCTCCAGCCAGGGATAGGCCGGCATGTTGGATTCGGGCACCACGGTGCGCGGATCGGTCAAATGGGCGCGGTGCCACTCGTCGCTGTACTTGCCGCCCACGCGGTGCAGGTCAGGCCCGGTGCGCTTGGAGCCCCACTGGAAGGGGTGGTCGTACACGAACTCACCGGCCATCGAGTAGTGCCCGTAGCGCAGCGTCTCGGCGCGGAAGGGGCGGATCATCTGCGAGTGGCAACCGAAACAGCCCTCACGCAGGTAGATGTCGCGCCCGGCCAGTTGCAGTGGTGTGTAGGGCTTGAGGCCCTGCACCGCTTCGGTGGTGCTGCGCTGGAAGAACAGCGGCACGATCTCGACCAGGCCGCCGAACAGGATGACCACCAGGGTCAGCGCGATCAGCAGGAAGTTGTTGGTTTCGATCCGCTCGTGCGAGAGGACCGGGGTGGGGGTGTGCTTGTCAGCCATGTGGTGTCTCCCGTCATCAAGCCGCAGCGGGCTGTGGCACGGCCACGGTGTTGGCGCGGCCGGCCATGACCGTCATGACGGTGTTCCAGAGCATCAGGATCATGCCGCCGAGGTACAGCAGGCCACCGGCCACGCGCAGCACATAGAAGGGATAGGTGGCCTTGACGCTTTCGACGAAGGTGTAGACCAGCGTGCCGTCGGGGTTGACCGCACGCCACATCAGGCCCTGCATCACACCGGCGATCCACATCGCGGCGATGTACAGCACGATGCCGATGGTGGCCGTCCAGAAGTGCACCGAGATGGCAGGCACGCTGAACATGGTGGTGCGGCCGAACAGGCGCGGGATCAGGTAGTACAGCGATCCCATCGAGATCAGCCCCACCCAGCCCAGGGCACCGGCGTGCACGTGGCCGACCGTCCAGTCGGTGTAGTGCGACAGCGCGTTCACCGTCTTGATCGACATCATCGGGCCCTCGAAGGTGGACATGCCGTAGAACGACAGGGACACGATCAGGAACTTGAGGATGGCGTCGTCGCGCAGCTTGTGCCAGGCGCCCGACAGGGTCATGACGCCGTTGATCATGCCGCCCCAGCTGGGCGCCAGCAGGATCAGCGAGAACACCATGCCCACCGATTGGGCCCAGTCGGGCAGCGCGGTGTAGTGCAGGTGGTGGGGGCCGGCCCACATGTAGGTGAAGATCAGCGCCCAGAAGTGCACGATCGACAGGCGGTAGCTGTAGATCGGCATGTTGGCCTGCTTGGGGATGAAGTAGTACATCATTCCCAGGAAGCCTGCCGTCAGGAAGAAGCCCACGGCATTGTGGCCGTACCACCACTGCACCATGGCGTCCTGCACGCCGGCATAGGCAGAGTAGCTCTTGCCCATGTCCACCGGGATGGCGGCGCTGTTGACGATGTGCAGCAAGGCCACCGCCAGGATGAAGGCGCCGTAGAACCAGTTGGCCACGTAGATGTGGCGGATCTTGCGGATGCCCAGTGTGCCGAAGAACACCACGGCATAGGCCACCCAGACCAGGGCGATCAGGATGTCGATGGGCCATTCGAGCTCGGCGTATTCCTTGCCCTGGGTCCAGCCCAGCGGCAAGGTGATCACCGCGCCGACGATCACGGCCTGCCAGCCCCAGAAGGTGAAGGCGGCCAGCTTGTCGGAGATCAGCCGCACGTGGCAGGTGCGCTGCACCACGTAGTACGAGGTGCCCATCAGGGCGCAGCCCCCGAAGGCGAAGATCACGGCATTGGTGTGCAGTGGCCGAAGGCGTCCGTAGGACAGCCAGGGTATGCCGAAGTTCAGCTCGGGCCAGGCCAGTTGCGACGCGATCAACACGCCCACCGCCATGCCCACCACCCCCCAGAACACGGCGGCCAGCGAGAATTGCCGGACCACGGTGTCGTTGTAGGTGGCAGAACTGTTGTTTGCCATCATGGGTTCTCCTGTTTCATCACGTCCGATTCTGGGGAAAACGCGATGAAACAGCCTTGCGCAGGATCAAGGGGGCTCGACTGAGCCCTTCTGATCTTCGTCAAGAATGCGCACACCCTCCTGCTCGACGTTGTCGAACTGGCCGCGCCAGACCGACCAGCCCAGCACGCCCAGGATGAGCAGCACCAGAACCACCGACAGGGGGAGCAACAGATAGAGGATGTCCACGGGCGTATCTTTACCAGATCGGGGGCGCCCGTACAGATCCAGATCAAACAATGGTCAGTTTGGCGTGGCTTTGCGGGGGGCCTTGCCCAGGCGAAGGGCATTGAGCACCACCGCCAGGGAGCTCAACGCCATGCCCAGGCCTGCCAGCCAGGGTGGCAGCCAGCCCATCAGTGCCAGGGGAATGCACACCAGGTTGTAACTGGCCGACCAGGCCAGGTTCTGACGCACCACCCGCATGGCCTGGCGGCTGGTGCGCACCGACTGCGCCACGCCGCTCAGGCGCCCGCCCAGCACGATGAAATCCGCCTGCGACTGCGCCAGGGCGGCGCCCTGGTCCAGCGCGAAGGACACGGACGCACGCGCCAGCACGGGGGCGTCGTTGATGCCGTCGCCCACCATGGCGACCACCTGGCCGCCCTGCTGCCGTGCCTGCAGCAGCGAGAGTTTCTGCTCGGGTGAAGCCTGGGCGCCCAGGATGGGCAAGGCCGTCCCCGGGGGCAACTGCTCTATGAAGCGCTGCACCCGCTCGGTCTGGTCGCCTGACAGCACCGCGGTGGACACGCCCAGGCCACGCAGCTCAGTGAGCGCCAGGGCGGCGTCGGGGCGCGGGTGCTCGTCCAGCGAGAAACCCAGCACCTCGTCCGCACCGCCAGGATCCTGAGGCGCCAGCCACACCCGGCCCTCGGGCCAGGCTTGGGCCAGGGGCCCGTGGTGTGTTCCCAGGGCCCAATCTGCCGCCCCCAGGCGCCAGGTGCGGCCATCGGGCCCCTGCCCTTCCAGGCCCAGCCCGGCCACTTCCCGCACGGCCTGCCAGACGCTGCCTGGGCCTGCGTGCTCCGCCTCCAGGCCCGACAAAGCCTGCGACACCGGATGTTGCGATTGAGACGCGAGAGCACCCGCGGTGGACAGTGCCGCAGGGGGTATCTCAGCCAAGGCCCGCGCACGCCCCTGCCACCACACGCCCTGGATGCCCAGGTGGGCATCGCTCAACGTGCCCGTCTTGTCGAACAGCACGGCAGAGACCGATGCCAGGGTGTCGATGGCATCCAGGCGGCGCACCAGCACGCCCTGGCGCGCCAGGGCACCCGCTGCAGCCAGCAAGGCCGAAGGCGCTGCCAGCGACAGGGCACACGGACAGGTCACCACCAGCACGGACACCACCACCCAGACGATGCGCGAGGGATCGATCCACCACCAGGCCAGCCCGCCCAGGGCCGCCAGCAGCAGCACGCCCCACAGGAAGGGCCCGGCGAACCGGTCGGCTAGGCGCAGCCATCCTGGTTTTTCGGTCATGGCCTGGTGCACCAGGTTCACGATCTGCTGGTAGCGGGTGTCCGGCCCCAGGCGCTCGATGCGGCACCACACGGGCGCGCCCAGGTTCAGGCTGCCGGCCACCACCACCTGGCCCGGGCCGCGTGGCACCGGGCGGGATTCGCCCGTCAGCATGGATTCGTCGACCTCGGTCTGGCCCTGCGCCACCTGCCCGTCACCCGGGAAGGCCTGGCCGGCCGTCACGCGCACGTGGTCACCCGGGCGCAGGGAAGACAGCGGCACACGTTCGACCTCGGCCTGCCCCAGATCCGCGGGATCCAGCCGCTCACCCACGGCACGCTCCACCGCCTCCGGCAGGCGCGCGCTGAGCGATTCCAGGGATTGGGTGACCTTCTCGCGCGCCCGGCTTTCGAGCCAGCGCCCAGTGAGCAGGAAGCTCACGAACATGGTCAGCGAATCGAAGTAGACATCGCCACCCAGCCAGGCGGCATGCCCGAAGGTCACCCCCGTGCTCACGCCGAACATGGCCGCGATGCCCAGCGCCACCGGCGTGTCCATCGAGATGCGCCCCTGCTTGAGCGCATGCCATGCGCCGGTGAAGAAGGGCCCGCACGAGAACAGCATCACCGGCAGGCTCAGCACCCAGGCCGACCAGTTCAGCAGGCGCCACAGATCGGGTGCGATGTCCTGAGGGCCACCCACGTACTGGGCGGTCGAGATCATCATCACCTGCATCATGCAGAACCAGGCCACCAGCAGGCGCCACAGCAGCTTGCGCTGATCCTGCAGGCGGGCGCCGAGCTGACGAGCCCCGGCATCGGGCCATGCCCGGTAGCCGGCCCCCTGCACCGCGCGCACCAGCTGCGACAGTTGCACCCGCGCCGGGTCGATCACCAGGCGGGCGCGCTGGGTGGCGCCCTGCACCTGCACCTCCCGCACACCCGGCACGCGCTGCAGCGCCGATTCGATCGTCAGGGCGCAGGCCGCACAGTACAGCCCCGCCAGCCCCAATCCGATCGGCACGGCACCATCGGCCGCGCGCGGCCCCACCTGGCACTGCGCCAGCACCGCCGGATCGTCTACACCGGCGGCCTGCGCTTCTGTCAGGGGCGCGTTCATGCCCTGTACAGCCTGGGTGGGCTTGTCGGCCGCGGCGGGCCCGGGCACGTTAGGGGTGGACAATGACGAGGACATAGGCCGCTTCACTCTACGCCTGACCGCGTGCGGCGACCCCGACCAGGATCAATGAATGACACAGTTTGTCTTGCCCGATCTCTTTGGCCGCCTGCCGGCCTTCAAGCTGCCCACCCCCGTCAAGGCCCTGGGCGTGGCCCTGTGCCTGGCCGCCACGATGGGCGGCGCCACCGCTGCCCTGGCCCAGGATGGCGGCCGGCCGCAACGCCTGCCCACCACCACGCTGGGCGCGGGCATGTTCAACATCAAGGTCGAGGTGGCGCAGACGCCTCAGCAGCACGCCATCGGGCTGATGTGGCGAAAGACCATGCCTGCCAATGAAGGCATGCTCTTCGTCTTTCCGCAGGCCGCGCAGCAGTGCTTCTGGATGAAGAACACGCTGCTGCCGCTGTCCATCGCCTTCGTCGGCGATGACGGCCGCATCGTCAACCTCGACGAAATGCTGCCCCAGACCGAAGCGCCGCATTGTTCGACCCAGCCCGTGCGCTTCGTGCTGGAGATGAACAAGGGGTGGTTCACCAAGCATGGCTTCAAGCCGGGCGACAAACTGACGGGCCAGCCGTTCGGCTCCGCGCGCTGAGCGCGTGAAGCGCATAAAGTGCGGCGGGCCTCACCGGTTGCGCGCAGCGGCCAGCCGCTGGCGCAGCGTGTCCAGCACGGCGTAGGTGGCCTCGCGCCCGGCCAGCACCGACAGGCGCCGGTTGCTGAAATCGGCTCCGCCGATGCCCGACAGCTTGGGCCGCACCACCACATCGGCATCCTTCAACTCATGCTGGCTGATGCTGTGGCCCATGATGTTGAAGGTCTGCAACAGGATCTGCAGGGAGCTCTGCGTGGCCTGCCCCTGCGGGATCGATGAGATGTCCACCGCGATGACCACGTCGGCACCCATCTGCTGGGCGTAGCGCACCGGGATGGGCGACACCAGCCCCCCATCCACATACTCGCGACCGCCGATCTTGACCGGCTGGAACACGGCCGGCACCGCGCTGGAGGCGCGCACGGCCACCCCTGCATCGCCCCGCCGGAACAGGATGGGCTCGCCGGAGTTGAGGTCGGTGGCCACGATGCCCAGCGGGATGCGCATCTGCTCGATGGTCTTGCCGCCTGTCTTGTCGCGGATGAACTTGGCCAGGGCCTCGCCCTTCATCAGCGAGCGGCCGGGGAACACCCAGTCGGTGATGGTCGATTCGTCCAGCGTCATCGCCATCTGCTCCATCTCGGTGGGCGTGCGGCCCGCCGCGTAGAGCGCCGCCACCATGGACCCGGCCGACGTGCCCACCACGATGTCGGGCTTGATACCCTGCTCTTCCAGCACCTGCAGCACCCCGATGTGGGCGAAGCCGCGCGCCGCCCCGCCACCGAAAGCCACCGCGATCTTGATCGGCCGGGGCGGCTTGGGCGCAGGCGCCACCACCGGCGTGTCGATCACCGGCGCCTGGTTGACGGGGGCCTGGCCTTCGCGGCCGCCCAGCAGGCTGCCGCACCCGGCCAGGGCCAGCGAGGCCACCACGGCCGCCATTGCCAGGCCCAGGCGACGCCTTGTTGTTTTATATGCTCCAGTGGAATTAACAACTTCCAAAAATGTTCTTCTCATTTATATAGAACCTTTTTACAGTTCAGTCTCGTTCAAACTGCCTGGCATGGAGCCCGGCTTCCTCAGCGCACAGCGCAGCAAGTTCTTTAAAGATGTTCGATTGGACTGCGATTGCCGCGGGTGCCGGTGTAGGCCTCATTGTGGGACTGACTGGTGTCGGTGGTGGTTCCCTGATGACGCCGCTGCTGATTTCGGTGTTCCACCTCGACAAGGCGGTGGCCATCGGCACCGACCTGTGGTTCGCGGGCCTCACCAAGGTGTCCGGCTCGGTGGCGCACCACCGCGAAGGCCACGTCGATTACCACATCACGAAAAAACTGCTGCTCGGCAGCATCCCGGCGTCCATCGCCACGATGGTGTTCATGCACCTGGAAGGCATCAGCAAGAGCCGCGACAGCGCCCTGGCTTACGCCCTGGGCATCGCCCTGCTGCTGACGGCCGTCACCGTGGCGTTTCGCCCGGTGTGGCACCGCGTGGGCATGTGGCTGGAGCGCTGGATCACCCGCGAGCGTCGCCCGGCCCTGACGGTGCTGTGCGGCGCCATCCTGGGCGTGCTGGTCTCGCTCAGCTCGATCGGGGCCGGCGCGCTGGGCGCCACCATGATCCTGTTGCTGTACCCGCGCCTGGACATGAAGCGCCTGGTGGGCACCGACATCGCCCACGCCGTGCCCCTGACCATCGTGGCCGGCATCGGCCATGCCTCTCTGGGCAACGTGGAATGGCTTCTTCTGATCGAATTGTTGGCGGGCTCCATCCCCGGGATCTGGGTGGGGGCCAAGCTGACCAAGCAATTGCCTGAGACAATCACGCGTTTCGCACTGTGTATCTGCCTGGTCATCGCCGCCCGCAAGATCTTGCTGACGGCCTGAGGCGAGCCCCACCGCCCCGACCAGCCCCCACATCACCACAAGCGAACATCCTTTTTTGACACATTGACGCCCGGTTGCCCGCCGGATGGATGCCATGTATCAGTACACCGATTTCGACAAGCACTTCGTCCGCCAGCGCGCGGCCCAGTTCCGCGACCAGCTCGAGCGCAACCTCGCCGGCAAGCTCGGCGACGAAGAGTTCCGCCCCTTGCGCCTGCAGAACGGCTGGTACGTTCAGCGCCACGCCCCCATGCTGCGCGTGGCCGTGCCCTACGGCGAGCTGTCGTCCCGGCAGGTGCGCCAGCTGGCCCGCATCGCCCGCGAATACGACCGCGGCTACGCCCACTTCACCACGCGTCAGAACGTGCAGTACAACTGGATCCCGCTGGTCAAGTCCGCCGACGTGATGGACCTGCTGGCCGAGGTCAACATGCACGGCATCCAGACCTCGGGCAACTGCATCCGCAACATCACGGCCGACGCCATGGTGGGGGTGGCCGAAGATGAAATCATCGACGCGCGCCCCTACTGCGAAGTGATTCGCCAGTGGTCCACGCTGCACCCCGAGTTCGCCTTCCTGCCGCGCAAGTTCAAGATCGCCGTCAGCGGCGCCAAGGAAGACCGCGCCGCCACCTACTGGCACGACATCGGCCTGCACCTGGTCAAGAACGACGCGGGCGAGGTCGGCTTCAAGGTGCTGGTGGGCGGAGGCATGGGCCGCACGCCCGTGATCGGCACCGAGATCAACGCCTTCGTGCCCTGGCAGCAGATCCTGGTCTACATCGAGGCCATCGTGCGCGTCTACAACCGCTATGGCCGCCGCGACAACATGTACAAGGCCCGGATCAAGATCCTGGTCAAGGCCGAAGGCCAGAAGTTCTTCGACCAGGTCAATGAAGAGTTCGACAACATCCTGACGCGTGATGTGGACGGCGCCGCCCACCTGATCCCCCAGGCCGAGTTCGACCGCGTGAACGCGGGCTTCCACAACCCCGCGTCGGTGCAGGCCCACACGGCGTCCGGCAACGGCTTGCCGCTTGACGCCAGCGACACCGACAAGGTTCAGTTCGCCAAGTGGCAAGAGCGCAACGTGCGCGGCCACAAGATCGCCGGCTACAAGTGCGTGACGCTGTCCGTGAAGCGGCCCGGCCAGGCCCCTGGTGACGCCACCGACACGCAGATGGACGCCATCGCCGACATCGCCGACCAGTTCAGCGCCTCCGAAGTGCGTGTCACGCACGACCAGAACGTGCTGCTGCCCTGGGTGCGCGAGGAAGACCTGTTCGCCGTGTGGAAGGCCGCCAAGGCCGCCAGCTTCGCCGCGCCCAACATCGGCCTGCTCAGCGACATGATCGCCTGCCCGGGCGGTGATTTCTGCGCGCTGGCCAACGCCCGCTCCATCCCCATCGCCAACGAGCTGATCGAGCGCTACCAGGATCTGGACGAGCTCTACGACATCGGCGAGATTGACCTGCACATCTCCGGCTGCATCAACTCCTGCGGGCACCACCACAGCGGCCACATCGGCATCCTGGGCGTGGACAAGGACGGCACCGAGTGGTACCAGATCACCCTGGGCGGCTCCGACGGTTCCGACCACGCGCCCACCAGCGTGGCCGGCAAGGTGATCGGCCCCTCGTTTTCGGCCGATGAAGTGACCGACGTGATCGAGGCCGTGGTCGAGACCTACCGCGCCCAGCGCGCCGCCAGCGAGAAGTTCGTCGACACCGTCAAGCGCATCGGGCTGGACCCGTTCAAGACCGCTGCCAACGCCGTGCGCCGCACCACGGCCAAGGCCGCCTGACGCCAAGCCCTCGAAGAAGGACAGACACCATGAAATTCATCGACCAACGCCACGACCAGTGGCACACCGTGGGCGGCGAAGACGGCCCCATGGCCCACCCGCCCTGCAAGTCGTACAGCCTGCTGACGCTGGCCCAATGGCACGCTGTGCGCGAAGCCTGGCCCGCGCAGGGCACGCCTGAGTACAAGCCTGTCGGCGTGATCATCCCCAACGACGAAGACATCGAAGTGATCGAGGCCGACGTCAACCGCCTCTCGCTGGTGGTGCTGCAGTTCCCCAAGTGGGTGGACGGCCGCGCCTACACGCAAGGCCACATCCTGCGTTCGCGCTACCGCTTCCAGGGCGAGATCCGCGCCACGGGCGAAGTGCTGGTGGACATGATGCCCCTGCTGGCCCGCACCGGCTTCGATGCCGTGGTGCTGCGCCACGACCAGGACCGCGCCGCCGCCGAGCGCGCACTGGGCTTCTTTGCCGCGCGCGGCCACTACCAGGGCGACGTGCAGGTGACCAAGCCTGTGTTCAACCGCGCCTGAGCCACCGCAGCCGCCCCGACACGACCGACCAAGGGACTCCCCATGAGCGACACCTCATCCCTTCTGCCTGAAACCTCCTCGCTGATCGGCGGGCCCGCGCCTTCGGGCTCGGCCATCAAGTTGTACGCCCGCGCCAGTGCCGACTTCGAGGCCAAGCTGGCCGACACCGTCGCGCTGCTCAAGGCCGCGGCAGCCGAGCACCCGGGCCAGGTCGTGCAGGCCACCAGCCTGGGTGTGGAGGACATGATCCTCACCGACCTGATCGCCCGCCACCGCCTGCCGATCGCCATCGGCACGCTGGAAACCGGCATGCTACACGCCGAGACCTCGGCTCTGATCCCGACCATCGAGTCGCACTACGCGGCCGAGGGCCTGAAGGTCGAGGTCTACCACCCGCAGGCCGAGGCCGTGATCGAGTTCGTGCGCCACAACGGCGAGAAGCCGATGTACAAGAGCATCGACCTGCGCAAGGCCTGCTGCGGCGTCCGCAAGATCGAGCCCCTGGGCCGCATGCTGGCACAGCGCACCGGCTGGATCACCGGCTTGCGCCGCGAGCAATCCAACAACCGCGGCGGCATGCTGGCCCGCGAGCAGGACGACAAGGGCCGCGCCAAGTTCAACCCGCTGATCGAGTGGACCTGGGGCGACGTGTGGCACTACGTCAACGTCAACAAGGTGCCCTACAACCCCCTGCACGACCAGTTCATGCCCAGCATCGGCTGCGAGCCCTGCACCCGCGCCATCGCCGTGGGCGAGGATTTCCGCGCCGGCCGCTGGTGGTGGGAAGACGAATCGGCCAAGGAATGCGGCCTGCACGTGCACCAGCCCGACGAGCCGGTGGCCGAAGAGCTGCCGCCGCTGGTCTCCAGCATCGAATCGAAGAACTGAAGCAACGATATGAACGCCCCTGTGAACGTGAACCAATTGCTGGCGGATGTCGACCACCGCCACCTGGACGCGCTGGAAGAAGAAGCCATCTTCATCCTGCGTGAAGTGGCCGCCAGTTTCGAGCGCCCGGGCCTGCTGTTCTCCAGCGGCAAGGACTCGTGCGTGGTGCTGCAACTGGCCGAGAAGGCCTTCAAGATGAAAAACGCGGCCGGCAAGCTCGAAGGCAAGCTGCCCTTCCCGCTGGTGCACGTCGACACGGGCCACAACTTCCCTGAAGTGATCGAGTTCCGCGACCGCCGCGTGGCCGAGATCGGCGAGCGCCTGATCGTGGCGCACATGGACGAGTCCATCAAGAAGGGCACCGTGCGCCTGGCCCACCCGCTCGAATCGCGCAACGGCCATCAAACAGTGACCCTGCTCGAAGCCATCGAAGACAACCGCTTCGACTGCCTGATCGGTGGTGCCCGCCGCGATGAGGAAAAGGCCCGCGCCAAGGAGCGCATCTTCAGCCACCGCGACAGCTTCGGCCAGTGGCAGCCCAAGGAACAGCGCCCCGAGCTGTGGAACCTGTTCAACACCCGCATCAAGCCGGGCGAGCACTTCCGTGCCTTCCCCATCAGCAACTGGACGGAGCTGGATGTGTGGCTGTACATCGCCCGCGAGAACATCCCGCTGCCAGGCATCTACTACAAGCACGCCCGCCAGGTGATCCGCCGCAAGGGCCTGCTGGTGCCGCTGACCGAGGTCACGCCGGCACTTGAAGGCGAAACCGTCGAGACGGTCGATGTGCGCTTCCGCACCGTGGGCGACATGACCTGCACCTGCCCGGTGGAATCCGAGGCCGCCAACCCGGCCGACATCGTCGCCGAAACACTGCACGTGACCGTGAGCGAGCGTGGCGCCACCCGCATGGACGACCGCACGTCCGAGGCCTCGATGGAGCGCCGCAAGAAGGAAGGTTATTTCTGATGTCTGCACAACAAGTTCCTAGCCCCGCCGCCGAAGAATTGGCACGTCACTGTGATGCGCAAGCAGAGCTTGCGCATAAAGCCCTTCGCTTCCTGACCGCCGGCAGCGTCGACGATGGCAAGAGCACCCTGATCGGACGCCTGCTGTTCGACAGCCGCGCCATCCTGGCCGACCAGCTCGACGCGCTGGAAAAGCGCGCCGCCGGCGCCCCGATCGACCTGTCGCTGCTGACCGACGGCCTGGAAGCCGAGCGCGAACAGGGCATCACCATCGACGTGGCCTACCGTTACTTCGCCACCAAGACGCGCAAGTTCATCATTGCCGATGCCCCAGGCCACGAGCAGTACACCCGCAACATGGTGACGGCCGCCGCCGGCAGCGATGCCGCCGTGGTGTTGGTGGACATCACCAAGATCGACTGGAAAGCGTCGCCCGTGCCCCTGCTGGCACAAACGCGCCGCCACAGCCTGCTGGCCCAGCTGCTGCGCGTGCCCTCCATCGTGTTCGCCGTGAACAAGCTGGACGCCATCGAGCAGGACACCGAGACCGCGTTCAACAACGTGGAAGCCTCGCTGCGCGCTTTCGCCGAACAGGCCGGAATCGAGGTCAAGGGCGTGATCCCCGTGTCGGCCCTGCGCGGCGACAACGTGACCACCCCCAGCGCCAACTGGCCCTGGTTCAAGGGCCCCACCCTGCTGCAGGTGCTGGAACAACTGCCCGCCAGCGACGAACGCCACGACGGTGCCCTGCTCCACCCCGTGCAGTACGTGACGCGTGACAGCGTGGGCGAAGGCGATGCCAGCGCTTCCGGCACCGGCCACCAGTACCGCGCCTTCTGGGGCCGCATCGCCCACGGCGCGGTCAAGGCCGGCGACGAAGTGCAGATCTTCCCGAGCGGCCAGAGCGCCATCGTGGCCGAAGTGCGCCACGCCGCCGAGGTGGTCGACCGCTGCGAGGCCGGCCAATCCGCCGGCATCGTGCTGGACCGTCAGGTCGACATCTCGCGCGGCGACTGGATCGCCTCGCCCGGCAGCATCAAGCCCACCGACCAGTTCACGGCCACGCTGGCCTGGCTAGACACCGAGCCCGCCGTGGTCGGCCGCAAGTACTGGGTGCGCCATGGCAACCGCTGGGTGCAGGCGCGCATCACCGCCATCGACAGCCGCCTGGACATCCACACGCTGGAAGACAACGATGCAGAGCAGATCGCTGTCAACGAGATCGGCCGCGTGCAGATCCAGACGCAGCAGCCCCTGCCGGTCGAGGCCTACCTGGACAACCGCATCAGCGGCGCGCTGATCGTGGTGGATCCGACCACCAACCGCACCAGCGGCGCGCTGCTGGTCAAGGCCGCGTAAGCTTCAGCTCACACAGCGCACACCCATGGACAGCAAGCCCTGCTCGCTCAACACCGCGAAAGTCGTCTTCATCGGGGCCGGCCCCGGTGAGGCCGACCTGATCACGGTGCGCGGCAGCCGCCTGCTGGCCCAGGCCCAGGTGGTGCTGTACGACGCCCTGGCCGATCCGGCCTTGCGCGATCTGGCCCCTCAGGCCGACTGGATCGACGTGGGCAAGCGTGGCTTCTCGGGCCAGCCCGGCAGCGATTTCAATGGCCAGACGCGCATCAACCAGTTGCTGGTGGAGCAATCGCTGGCCGTGGGTGCCATCCACGGCGATCGGGGCCTGGTGGCGCGCCTCAAGGGCGGTGATCCGAGCCTGTTCGGCCGCCTGGAAGAAGAGCTGCATGTGCTGCGCGAAGCCGGCATCCCCAGCGAGATCGTGCCTGGTGTGACATCGGCCCTGGCCGCCGCCGCCGGCACACAGCGCCCGCTCACACGCCGCGGCACCGGCCGAAGCGTCAGCTTCACCACCGCCATGACGCGTACCGGCGAGCTGCAGTACGGCATGGGCCCGGGCCAGCGCGCCGACACCGAAGTCTTCTACATGGCCGGCCGCCAGTTGGCCCCCTTGTCCAAAGGACTGCTCGATGCCGGCTGGCCAGGCGACACCACCGTGAGTGTGGTCTCACGCGCCGGCTGGCCTGACATGCTGCATACCGTCCACACTGTGGCCAGCCTGGACGATGCCAGCGAGCACCATGCCGGCCGGCCCACCCTGGTCATCGTCGGTGCGGGTGCCACCGCCCTGCCCGATGAGCCTTTGAGCCACATCCCCCTACCCGCGGAAGGCGGTGGCCGCGCTCCTTGAAGCGCAGCCCCGTAAAATCCCCCTTCTGTCGTTCACCAAACCCGTTTTCCAAGAGACCTTGTCATGACCCACGTCGTCACCGAAGCCTGCATCCAGTGCAAATACACGGACTGTGTGGATGTGTGTCCGGTGGACTGCTTCCGCGAAGGCCCGAACTTCCTGGTCATCGACCCGGACGAGTGCATCGATTGCGCCGTCTGCATCCCCGAGTGCCCCGTCAACGCCATCCTCCCGGAAGAAGACGTGCCCGGCGACCAGCAGCAGTACATCCAGATCAACGCCGAGTTGGCCAAAAGCTGGCCCAGCATCACCAAGCGCAAGGCCGCCATGGACACGGCCGACGAGTTCAAGGACAAGACCGGCAAGCTGGACCTGCTGGTCCGCTGAAGCGGAACCAAGCGCCCGCCCACGGCATGATCGAAACCGACGTTGTCGTCATCGGTGCGGGGCCTGTCGGCCTGTTCCAGGTTTTCCAGCTCGGCCTGCTCGGCCTGTCGTGCGAAGTGGTCGATGTGCTGCCCGAAGCGGGTGGCCAGTGCGTGGCGCTGTACCCGGACAAGCCCATCTACGACATCCCCGGTGTGCCTGTGTGCAGCGGGCGCGAACTGGCCGCGCAGCTGCTCACGCAGGCGCGGCCTTTCCTGCCTCTGGATCCGGCCACCGGCCGATCCGCGCACCTGCACCTGGGGCAACAGGTGATGGCGCTCTCACAAGACGCCACGCCGGGCTTCACCCTGCAGACCACCTCGGGCCAGGTGTTCAAGGCCCGTGCCGTGGTCATCGCGGCGGGTGCCGGCGCCTTCGTGCCCAAGGCCTTGCCCCTGCCGGGCCTGCCGGCCGATGCGCCGCCGCCTGCCAACCTGCACCACCACCTGCCCGTTGACGGGCCGCCTGTGCCCTGGGCGGGCCAGCACCTGGTGGTGGCCGGCGGTGGTGAAGAGGCCCTGCAGACCGTGCTGGACCTGTCGCAAGCTTCTGATGACACACGCCCTTCGCGCATCACGCTGCTGCACCGGCGTGACCAGTTCCAGGCCGAACCGGCACTGGACACCGCCGTGCGTGCGCTGATCACACAAGGCCGCGTGGAACTGGCCCTGGGCGTGCCCCAAAACGTTGAGCTGGCCTGGTCTGATGCTGGCGTGAACGCGCCACCTGCGCTCACGAGCATCACCGTGCTGGGCCCAGACAGCCAACCGCGCACCCTGCCGCTGGAGCACCTGCTGGTGCGCATGGGCCTGAGCCCCAAGCTGGGCCCGCTGGCCGATTGGGGCCTGCCCATGGAGCGCAAGCAGATCACGGTGGACACCGCCACGTACGGCACCAGCCTCCAAGGCATCCACGCGGTGGGCGACATCAACACCTACCCCGGCAAGAAGCGCCTGCTGCTGTGCGGCTTCCATGAGGCCACGCTGGCAGCGCATGCCCTGCTGGCCCGCCTGCGGCCCGACGAGCCCCAGCACCTTCAGTACACGACCACCAGCACCCTGCTTCATCAGCGCCTGGGCGTGAAGCACTGATGTGGCCGCCGCGCGGCCATCCGCGCGCGCTTCACACTAAAATGCACACGTTTGCTAGGGGTGCCGCGCCCTCGCCTCAGGGTGTCTGCGTGGCTGAGAGAGTCCCTTCGAACCTGAACGAGGTCATCCTCGCGTAGGGAAGCACGGCCATCCGCATGCCACGAACCGCCACCCACCCTGGGATGGCGCGCGTTCGCAGGCCACCGGCACGCACCGCACCCCTGGGCAAAGAGGCCTCACCACCGCCTTTTGCCGTGCTGGAGTTGCCGCCTTATGGCCCATTTGCGCCCTCGTGTCCCGAGCCCTGCCCTGTCGTGCTCGCCTTCCGTCCTCTCGCTGGACGCCCCTTCGCAGGATCGCGCTTGTCAGGCCCTGCGCCCAAGCGCTCCCGCCATCGCAGCCTCGCTGCTGATCGGCCTGATGGCGGCCCAGGCCATGGCCCAGAACGCGCCCACCCCAGCCAGCCCGCAGACCAGCGATCCCAATGCCGCGTTGCCCACCGTCACCGTGGTGGCCCCCGCCGCGCGCGAGGCCCGCGCCAGCATCACGGGCCTGGGTGACACACCCGCCTGGCAAGCCCCAGTGCAGGCCATCCGCCTCACACAGGATGTGCTGAAGGACCAGCAGGTGCAGCGCCTGGCCGACCTGGTGAAGCTGGACGCCAGCACCAGTGATTCGTACAACACCACCGGCTACTGGGATTACCTCAGCGTGCGCGGCTTCACGCTGGACAACGCCTACAACTACCGCCGCGAAGGCCTTCCCATCAACGCCGAGACCCGCATCGCGCTGGACAACAAGGCTGCCGTCGAGCTGCTCAAGGGCACCAGCGGCATCCAGGCTGGTGTGAGCGCGCCGGGTGGCCTGGTCAACCTGCTGGTCAAGCGCCCGGAAGGCCGCGTGCGCACGGCAGAGATCGGCTTCACGGGTGGCAGCAGCGTGATGGCCGCCGTGGACATCGGCGACCGCTTCGGCACCGACCAGCGCTTCGGCCTGCGGGTCAACGCGGCGGCCGAGAAGCTGGACACCAAGATCGACAACACGAAGGGGCACCGGCGCCTGCTGGCCATCGCCACCGACTGGGTCATCGCCCCGGGCAGCATGATCGAAGCGGAGATCGAGCACAGCCTGTACCGCCAACCCAGCGTGCCGGGTTTCAGCCTGCTGGGCAGCGCCCTGCCATCGGCCAGCAGCATCGACCCGTCGCGCAACCTGAACAACCAGCCGTGGGCACAGCCGGTCGAGATGGCCGGCAACACGGGCACGCTGCGCTGGAAGCAGGATTGGAGCGCGGGCTGGCAGTCTGTGGTGACGTATGGGGAGCAGCATCTGCGTTCGCAAGACCGGGCGGCGTTTCCATCAGGGTGCGCCGCAGAAGGCAACTACGACCGCTACTGCAGCGACGGCACCTTCGATCTGTACGACTACCGGTCCGAACACGAAAGCCGCATCACGCGTGCGCTCAATGCGCAGTTGAGTGGCGAGGTGCGCACAGGTCAGGTCAAGCACGCGTTGAAGTTTGGATTGCTGCGATCTGTGCACACCACAGATCTCGATACCGCAGCGTTCACCTATGCCGGCGAAGGCAACATCGGCGGCAACTACGGCCCCTACCCCGTCACGGCCACCCCCGACTACCCGAACACCAACCGACACGAGCGCAGCACCGAACTGAGCCTCAGCGACTCCATCACTTTCTCCGAACAATGGACCGCGTGGGCGGGCCTGCGCCACACCTGGCTCAAGCGCTGTGTTGAGCTGACCGAAGCGGGCATTGCCGATCCGGCGTCACTGGATCAGCAGGTCACCACGCCCTGGATCGCATTGGGCTACACGCTGGCACCCCGCACGCAGGCCTATGCCAGCTGGGGCGAAGGCTTCGAGGCCCGCACCGCCATGAGCACACCGCTGGTGACCTACACCAACGCCCCCCAGGCCCTGCCTGTGCGCAAGAGCCGCCAGATCGAACTCGGCGTCAAGGCTCAACGTGATCACCTGCAATGGGGCGCCAACCTGTTCCGCATCCAGCGGCCGGAAGCCGGCCCAGTCACCGATGCGACGAGCGGCGACACAAGCTACATCTTCGACGGCAAGGCCGTGCATCAGGGCGCCGAAGGCTTCATCCAGACCCAGCACGGCGCCTGGACCGTCAACGGCAGCGCCATGGTGCTCGACGCCAAGCGCGAGGGCAGCCAGAGCTACGACGGCAAGCGCCCCATCAACGTGCCTGAGCACACGCTCAAGCTGTCGGGCAGCTACCGCTGGGCATGGGCGCTGCCCATCACGGCGCAGGCCGACGTCGTGCATGAAGGCCGTCGCTGGGTCGATCCCGACAACACCGTGCGCCTGCCCTCATGGACACGCGTGGATCTCGGCCTGAAGGCCCAGCAACGCGTGGACGGCAGCAACCTGACCTGGCGCCTGGGTGTGACCAACCTGTTCGACAAGCGCGCCTGGCGTGAATCGCCCACGCTGACCGGGCACATCTACCTGTTCCCGCTGGCCGAGCGCACCGTGACCGGGTCCTTGCAGGTGGATTTCTGATCCCGCGCACCGGTTTGTCGCACGGGCCACACAGATGTGCAAAACAGCGTCCGTCTTGCTGGCCCGCACAAAACCATGCTATAGTTTCGTTCTCGGTTGATCGCTGCAACTTACCGAAGCAGCTAGCAGACAACCCTGATCCCCGATAGCTCAGTCGGTAGAGCGCCGGACTGTTAATCCGTAGGTCCCTGGTTCGAGCCCAGGTCGGGGAGCCAAAATTCGAAAGGCCTCAGCACACGCTGAGGCCTTTTTCGTTGGGGCGTTCGTACACCGCAATAGAAGCCAACACCAGCGCTGCTCAGATCTTCACGGTGCCCTGCGCCGGTTGATGCGACAAGCCGAACGCCCGCTTCACCCGCAGCATCGTGTCCTCACCGTCCGGGTCTTCCACCACGATCCGCAGATGTGCCGTGTTCGATGCCCGCCCCTCGGCCTGAGGCAGCCCAGAGCCGGCCAGGCGCGTCGAGGGCACATCCACCGGCACGTCCGGCTGCCCCTCGATGTTGCTGGTCAAGGCCACGCTGGAGAAGTCCTCCAGCCGGACGGTGTTGATGTGGGATTCCTTGATGATCTTGTCCATGGTGTCTCCATCGCATTGAGCGGTTGAGGTCGAGGCCGGGGATGATGCGGCACCATGCCATCCAACGTGGCACCGCGCTATGCCCCCTCCTTGGCAAACCAAGTGCCCGCCCGATGCGCTGCGTCAGCGCTCGCCCGCCCGGTACGGCTTCATCAAGGCCTGCGGATACGCTGCCCGCCGCGCCATCACCACCAGCGCCAGGATCGACAGCAGGTAGGGCAGCATCAGGTACACCTGGTAGGGCAAAGCGATGCCCAGCACATCCCCACCAGCCTGCTGCAGACGCAGTTGCAGCGCGTCGAAAGCCGCGAACAGCAAGGCGCCCAGCAGTGCCTTGCCCGGCCGCCATGAGGCGAACACCACCAGCGCCACGCAGATCCACCCGCGCCCGTTGATCATGTTGATGTAGAAGGCATTGAAGGCCGACAGCGTGAGAAAGGCGCCCGCCACGCCCATCACGGCCGAACCGGCCACGATGGCGCCTGTGCGCAGGCCCGTCACGCTCAGGCCCTGCCCTTCGGCCGCCGCCGGGTTCTCGCCCACCATGCGCACCGCCAGGCCCAGCGGTGTGCGCATCAGCACCCAGCCCAGCAAAGGCACCAGCAGCAAGGCGCCCCAGGTCAAGGGCGTCTGTGCGGCCAGCACCGGGCCGATCAGGGGGATGGCATCCAGCCCCTGCAGGTGGGTGCCCATGGGCGCCATCGGCACGATGGTGGGCGGCGTGCTGATCTTCGGGAAGGCGATCCGGTAGCCGTAGTAGCTCAGGCTGGTCGCCAGCATGGTCAGCCCCAGGCCCGCCACATGCTGCGACAGCGCCAGGCCCACCGTGAGCAAGGCATGCAACAGCCCGCACAGGGCGCCCACTCCCGCGGCGACCAGAACGCCCGTGGGCAGGCTGGCGCCGTGGTAAACGGCCAGCCAGCCACTCAGCGCCCCCGCCACCATGATCCCTTCGATGCCCAGGTTCAGCACCCCGGCACGCTCGCACAGCAGCACGCCCAGCGTGCCCAGCAGCAGCGGCGTGGCGGTGCGCAGCACGGCGATCCAGAAGCTGGACTGCGCGATCAGGTCCCACACTTCGGTCATGCGCGCCCCCCCGGCGTCGCGCCCAGGCGGCGCAGGCGGTAGCGGGTGAACAGCTGGCTCACCAGCATGCACAGCAAGGCCAGGGCCACCATCACATCGGCCAGGTAGGTGGGCACGCCCAGAGATCGGCTCATCGCATCGGCGCCCACCAGCACGCTGGCCACGAACACGGCCGCCGCCACCACCCCCAGCGGATGCAGACCGGCCAGCATGGCGATCACGATGCCGCTGTAGCCATACCCGGGCGACATGTCGAGCGTGAGGTAGCTGGTGCGGCCAGCCACCTCACCCACACCGGCCAGGCCCGCCAGCGCCCCCGACATCAAGGCGGTCAGCACCGTCAGACGCCCCACCGGCAGGCCGGCGAAGGCCGCGGCACGCGCGTTGGCGCCCACGGCGCGCAGGCCCAGCCCCAGCGTGGTGTAGCGGTCGATCACCCACAGCAAGGCGGCCAGCAGCACCGCACCCACCAGGCCCATGTGCACGCGTGATCTCTCCAGCAGGCGGCCGAACTCCACCTCGGGCCACAGCGCCACCGATTGCGGCCAGCCCATGGCCAGCGGGTCCTTCATGGCGCCGTCCAGCAGCATGGACACCAGCAACAGCGCGATGAAGTTCATCAGCAGCGTGGTGACCACCTCGTCCACGCCGAACCGGGTCTTGAGCAGCGCCGGGCCCAGCAGCCACAGGGCGCCAGCCAGGGCACCCGCGGCCACCATCAGCGCCGTCATCAGGGGGGCGGGCAAGGCCATGGCTTCCAGCCCGGGGTGCTGGCCCGCCACCGCCACGGCCGCCAGTGCCCCAAGGTACAACTGGCCTTCCGCGCCGATGTTGAACAGGCGGGCACGAAACGCCACCGCCGCCGCCAGCCCGGTCAGGATCAACGGCGTGGCGCGCGTGAGCGTTTCAGAGATGGCGAAGGCCGAGCCCCAGGCCCCCTGAAGCAGCGCCGCATAGGCTTGCCCGATGGGCGCCCCCGACCAGGCGATCAGGCCCGCGGCCAGCAGCAGGGTCGCGGCGATGGCCGCCAGGGGCGCCCACAGCCAGCCCCATCTAGAGGGCTGCTCGCGGGCCTCCAGGCGCCAGCGCGGAATGAAGGAGGTGCTCATGGGGCCGAGGGGTTCGAGGTCGTGGTTGCGGCGCTGGTCGATGCCTGCGGGCTGCTGCCCGCCATGGCCAGCCCCAGCGAGGCCAGCGTCCATGCCGCACGCGGACGCGCGGGCGTCAAGTGGCCCTGGTGCATCACGGCAATGCGGTCGGCCAGCGCCAGGATCTCGTCCAGGTCTTCGGAAATCAGCAGCACGGCGCTGCCTTTGGCGGCCGCCTCCAGCAGGCTCTCGTGCACGAAGGCCACCGCCCCCACATCCAGGCCCCACGTGGGTTGCGCCGCCACGATCAAGGTGGGCACGCCCTGCGGCGCGTCATCACCCAGGGCCAGCGCACGCCCCAGCACCAGCTTCTGCATGTTGCCGCCCGACAGGCGCCGTGCAGGCACGTCCGGCCCACCGCCACGCACATCGAAGCGCTGGATCAGCGATTGCGCATGCGCGCGTGCGGCGGCCCGCCTCACCCAGCCCCAGCGGGCGAAGCGTCGATCACGCAGGCGCTCGGTGATGGTGTTCTCCCACAGGCTCAGGTCGCCCACCACGCCTTGGGCATGGCGGTCTTCAGGGATGCGGGCCACGGGCAGGCCCACCCAGTCGCGCGGGCGGGCCAACAGGGTGCGCCCCTGCACCTCCAGGCGGCCCCGGTGCACCGGGATCAGGCCGTGCAGCAGTTCTGCCAAGGCCACCTGTCCATTGCCGGACACGCCCGCCACCGCCAGGATCTCGCCGGACAGCACGCGCAGGTCGATGCCCGCCAGTGGCGTGGCATGGCCTTGTGCCACGGTGTGCACGCCCTGGCAGTTCAGCACCAGCGCGCCCGGCGCCTGGGCCGTGGCCGGGCGCCTGGGTGGCACCACCTCGCGCCCCACCATGGTGGTGGCCAGTTCGGCCTTGCTGGTGCCCTGCGTGGGGCCGGTGTACACCAGCTTGCCGCCGCGCAGCACCGCCACGCGGTTCGACACGCGCAGCACCTCGTCGAGCTTGTGGCTGATGAAGATCACGGCCAGGCCCTCCTTCACCAGCGTGTCCAGCGTGGCGAAGAGCTGCTCGCTTTCCTGCGGGGTCAGCACAGCGGTCGGCTCGTCCAGGATCAGGATGCGGGCACCGCGGTACAAGGCCTTGAGGATCTCGACGCGCTGCCGCTCCCCCACCGACAGGCTGCCCACCAGTGCCTCAGGCCGCACTTGCAGGCCGAAGCGCTGCGCCAGCTCATCCAGCCGCCGGCGCCCTGCCCCACGCCTTGAACGCCACGACCACAGCGGCTCGGTGCCCAGCATCACGTTGTCGAGCACGCTCAGGTTGTCGGCCAGGGTGAAGTGCTGGTGCACCATGCCGATGCCCGCGTCCAGGGCCGCGCGCGGCTGCCCCGGCGGCAAGGGCCGCCCGAAAGCCTCGATGTGCCCGCCATCGGCCACGTAGTGCCCAAAGAGGATGGACACCAGGGTGCTCTTGCCCGCGCCGTTCTCGCCCAGCAGGGCCAGCACCTCGCCGGCACGCAGATCCAGCGAGATGTTGTCGTTGGCCACCAGCGGGCCGAAGCGCTTGGTGATGCCGTGGAGGCTGAGCACGGGCGGTGCCGGCGGTGAGGCCGGCAGGTCAGGGTCGTGGATCAAAGGAGGAACCGGGGAAGGATCGTGGGGCCTGGCTCGTGCCTCAGTTCGACTTGGGCTCGGTCTCCACCACCGGCACCTTGAAGCCACCCGACAGGATCGCCGCTTCCTTGGCCTTGACCTTGGCCACCACCTCGGCCGGCACCTTGCCTTCGAAAGTGCCCAGCGGCGACAGCTCGCTGCCCTTGTGCTTCATCATCGAATAAGGGCCGTAGTCCTCGCCCTTGAACTGCCCGGCCTTGACCTTCTTGATGGCCGTGTCCACCGTGGGCTCCATGTTCCACAGCGCCGAGGACACCACCGTGTCCGGGTACTGGGGCTGGGTGTTGATCACGTTGCCGATGGCAAGCTTGCCCTTTTCCTTGGCAGCATCGCTCACTCCGAAACGCTCGGCGTAGAGCACATCGGCACCCTTGTCGATCATGGCGAAGGCAGCCTCCTTGGCCTTGGGTGGGTCGAACCACGAGCCGATGAAGCTCACGGTGAACTTCACCTTCGGGTTGGTCTCCTTGGCGCCCGCCATGAAGGCGTGCATCAGGCGGTTGACCTCGGGGATCGGGTAGCCGCCCACCATGCCGATGTGGCCGCTCTTGCTCACGCCGCCGGCGATCATGCCGCTCAGGTAGGCCGGCTCCTGGATGTAGTTATCGAACACCGAGAAGTTGGGCGCCTGCGGTTTGCCCGACGAGCCCATCAGGAAGTTGACCTTGGGGTAGTCCTTGGCCACCTTGCGGGCCGCGGCCTCCACGCCGAACACCTCGCCCAGGATCAGGGTGTTGCCACTTTCTGCGTACTGGCGCATCACGCGCTCGTAGTCGGCGTTGGCGGTGTTCTCCGAGAACACGTAGTCGATCTCGCCACGGGCCTTGGCTGCGCTCAGGGCCTTGTGGATGCGAGACACCCACTGCTGCTCCACCGGCACGGTGTAGATGGCGGCCACCTTGAGCTTGGCTTGCGCCTGCGCGGGCAAGGCGCTCATCAGGGCCGGGGCCAGGCCGGCGGCCAGGGCCAGCGAGGCCAGGCGGTTCAACAGGGTGCGTCGGGCGGTTTGCTTCACGAGGGGGACTCCGTTGGGGTGGACAAGAACCTGACCACATGGTCAGGTTCACGGAGGCATCACAAGCAAGACAGGTGCCAGAGACCCAAAAAGCAAACATCCCCGAGCGGCCAGGCGGCCGATCGGGGATGGGCGGGTCAGCGCAGGCGCTGGGTCAGATCACGGCAGCGGGATCGGTGTCCACGAACTCGCCCCGGCCGCCATTGACCACGTTGAAGCGACGCACACGGCGCGGCTTCAGGTGCACGGTGGCGCCGGTTTCCAGGATGCCGCTGTCGCGCAGCGCGGCGTACTCGTTGCGCGGCAGCTCCACGTCCACCTCGCCCTGGCCGTCCACGCGCTTGAACTCCAGGCGCGTGTTCGGGCCCACGGTCAGCGTGTGCACCAGGGTCACGGCCAGGCTGCCTTCCTCGGGGCGGGCCAGCACCTGGATCTCGTGTGGACGCACATAGCTCACATCGGTGGCGCTGCCGGTACTGTTGGCGGCGGCCACGGCACCCGGCGCATGGTCACGGCCGTGGAACAGGTTCACATCGCCCAGGAACTGCAACACGAAGGGCGTGGCCGGATGGTCGTACACCTCGTCTGGTGTGCCTTCCTGCTCGATGCGACCCTGGTTCATCACCACGATGCGGTCGGCCACTTCCATGGCTTCTTCCTGGTCGTGGGTCACGAACACGCTGGTCACATGGATCTCGTCGTGCAGGCGGCGCAGCCAGCGGCGCAGTTCCTTGCGCACCTGGGCGTCGAGCGCACCGAAGGGCTCGTCCAGCAGCAGCACCTTGGGCTCCACCGCCAGGGCGCGCGCCAGGGCGATGCGCTGGCGCTGGCCGCCCGATAGCTGGTGCGGGTAACGATCGGCGATCCAGTCCAGCTGCACCAGCTTCAGAAGCTCGGTCACCTTCTTGCGGATCTCGGATTCGCTGGGGCGCGTGGCCTTGGGGCGCACGCGCAGGCCGAAGGCCACGTTCTCGAAGATGCTCATGTGGCCGAACAGCNGCCGAAGGCCACGTTCTCGAAGATGCTCATGTGGCCGAACAGCGCGTAGTGCTGGAACACGAAGCCCACGTTGCGGTCGCGCACGGACACGTTGGTGGCATCGGCGCCATGGAAGAGCACCGAGCCGGCGTCCGGCGTTTCCAGGCCCGCGATGATGCGCAACAGCGAGGTCTTGCCCGAGCCCGAGGGGCCCAGCAGCGCCACCAGTTCACCGGAGGGGATGTCCAGGTTCAGGTGATCACAGACCGTGACCGATCCGAAACGTTTGACGAGGTTCTTGACTTCAATGCTCATGACGCGGCTCCGGCATCCTTGGCCTGGGCGATCTGTTGCTGCACCCGGCGTTCGACGATGAATTTCAGCACCAGGGTGACCAGCGCCAGGCTGGCCAGCAGCGACGCGACGGCGAAGGACGCGGCGAACTGGTACTCGTTGTAGAGAATTTCGATGTGCAGGGGCAAGGTGTTGGTCTGCCCGCGGATGTGGCCCGACACCACCGACACGGCGCCGAACTCGCCCATGGCGCGGGCATTGCAGAGGATCACACCATACAGCAGCGCCCATTTCACATTGGGCAGCGTGACTTTCCAGAAGGATTGCCAGCCCGAGGCGCCCAGCACGACGGCAGCTTCTTCCTGCTCCTGCCCCTGCGCCTGCATCAATGGGATCAGCTCACGGGCGATGAAGGGGAAGGTCACGAAGATGGTGGCCAGCACGATGCCCGGCACCGCGAAGATCACCTTCAGGTCATGGTCGCGCAGCCACTCGCCGAACCAGCCCTGCAGGCCGAACACGAGCACATAGATCAGGCCGGCGATCACGGGCGAGACCGAGAACGGCAGGTCGATCAGCGTGAGCAGCACGCTCTTGCCGCGGAAATCGAACTTGGCGATCGCCCAGGCGGCCGAGATGCCGAACACCAGGTTCAGCGGCACGGCGATCACCGCGGCCGTCAGCGTCAGCCAGATGGCGGATACGGCATCGGGCTCCGTCACGGCCGCCAGGTAGACATCCCAGCCGCGCTTGAGCGCTTCGTAGAACACCGACACCAGCGGCACGAACAGGAACATCGACAGGAACACCAACGCGATGGTGATCAGCGTCCAGCGCACCCAGGTCGGCTCTCGCGTGGCCTGGGAATGGTTGGGGGGAGACATGGAACTCATGATTTACTTGCCCTGACGCTTGCGTGTCCAGGCCTGCAGACCGTTGATGGCCAGCAGCAGGATGAAGGACATGACCAGCATCACCACGGCGATGGCGGTGGCGCCTGCGTAGTCGTACTGCTCCAGCTTGGTGATGATCAGCAGCGGCGTGATCTCCGAGATCATCGGCATGTTGCCGGCGATGAAGATGATCGAGCCGTACTCGCCCAGGGCGCGGGCAAAGGCCAGCGCGAAGCCTGTGAGCAACGCGGGCATCAACACCGGCAGGATCACGTGGCGGAAGGTCTGCAGGCGGTTGGCGCCCAGCGTGGCAGCGGCTTCCTCCAGCTCGGCGGCCAGGTCTTCAAGAATGGGCTGCACCGTGCGCACCACGAAAGGCAGGCCGATGAAAGTCATGGCCACGAACACGCCCACCGGCGTGTAGGCCACCTTGATGCCCAGGGGCTCGAGGTACTTGCCGATCCAGCCGTTGCTGGCGTACAGGCCCGTCAACGTGATGCCGGCCACGGCGGTCGGCAGCGCGAAGGGCAGGTCCACCAGCGCGTCGACGATGCGGCGCCCGAAGAATTTGTAGCGCACCAGCACCCAGGCCACCAGCAGCCCGAACACGGCATTGACCACCGCGGCCAGCACGGACGAGCCGAAGGTCAGCTTGTACGACGCCACCACGCGCGGCGAGGTGACCACGTCCACGAACTGCGGCCACGTCAGGTCATTGACCGTGCGCAGGAAGGTGGCGGACAGCGGGATCAGGACGATCAGGCTGAGGTAGAAGATCGTGAGCCCGAGGGCCAGATCGAAGCCCGGCAGCACGGAGTGCCGCCTGAGCAGGGTGCGGGAAAAGATCATGGGAAGGAAACCGAAAGAACTGCGTCGGTTGGGAGGCGCCACCGCCAGGGCGGCGCCTCAGGCGATCACTTGCGGCCAGCCGCCAGGATCTGGTCGTAGGTGCCGCCGTCGGCGAAGTGGTCCTTCTGGGCCTTGGTCCAGCCGCCGAACACCTCGCCCACCGTGAAGGTGTTGACCTTCGGGAAATCAGCCGCATGCTTGGCCAGCACCTTGGCCGAACGGGGACGCAGGTTGTGGCTGGCAGCCACTTCCTGGCCTTCTTCGGAGTACAGGTACTTCAGGTAGGCCTCGGCCTGCTTGCGGGTGCCCTTCTTGTCGGCCACCTTGTCGACCACGCTCACGGGGTTCTCGGCCAGGACCGTCAGGCTCGGGTAGACCACCTCGTAGTCGCCGCCGAATTCCTTCTTGATCAAGGGCACTTCGCTTTCGAAGGTGGCCAGTGCATCGCCGATGTTGCGCTGCGCGAAGGTGGTGGTGGCTGCACGGCCGCCGCCGTCGAACACGGGCACGTTGGCGAAGATGCCGCGCACCAGGGCGCGGGCATTGCTGGCATCGCTGCCCTTCTTCAGGGCCGAGCCGTAGGCGGCCAGGTAGGTGTAGCGGCCGTTGCCCGACACCTTGGGGTTCGGGATCACCACGGAAATGCCGGGACGGGCCAGATCCACCCAGTCCTTGATCTTCTTGGGGTTGCCCTTGCGCACCAGGATCACGGACACCGAGGTCGTGGGCGAGCTGTTGTTGGGCAGGCGTGTGGCCCAGTTCTGAGGGATGAGCTTGGCGCGGTCGAACAGGATGTCGATGTCATTGGCCTGGTTCATCGTGATCACGTCGGCCTCGAGGCCTTCGGCCACGCTGCTGGCCTGCTTGCTGGAGCCGCCGTGCGACTGGTTGATCGTCAGCGTTTCGCCGGTCGTCTTCTTCCAGTATGCGATGAAGGTCTTGTTGTAGTCCTTGTAGAACTCGCGTGTGACGTCGTAGCTGACGTTGAGCAATGTGGCATCGGCGTGGGCCACGCCCGCCGACGTCATGGCCACAACGGACGTCGAAGCGGCCAGGACCCAGTGACTCAGCGATTTATTCAAAGAAAAACGCATGACAAACCCCTTTCTGATGCAAGACGCGTATGTTATGGGGGGTTCATGGTGCTCTTATGTAAGGTTTCCGCACTTGCTTATGCGAAAACCAACAATAGCAACCAGGAAAAAAGCGGCCTCGGAGCATGACCACCGAGGCCGCCAAGGATGCCTGTTTCAGACAGGCACCACCCCACTTGCTCGTTTCAAATTCGACTGATCACTTCTTGGTGTAGATCTGGT
>NZ_RSED01000031.1 GCF_003933735.1 Aquabacterium soli
CTCAAGACCCTGTTCATGCTCAGCAACCTATGGATGGTGCGGGGCAAACTGATGGCTGGTGGGGCATGAGTGCGCCCAAAACCCAGGCTGCGGTGACTTTGCAGGGCCAGAGCACCGCTTGAAGTCGCTTTGGAGCCCCATTGAGCTCGTCCTTGATACAGCCGGTGCATTTGTCGATGCCATCACGCCGTCCAGCTCCTCGCAAACGAGTTATTCAGACCATCCCTAGAAAACTCATGAAACTCTCCACCTGGAACGTCAACTCCCTGTCCGTGCGCCTGCCCCAGTTGCTCGACTGGCTGGCCGCCAACCCGGTCGACGTGATCGTGCTGCAGGAAACCAAGCTCACGGACGACAAGTTCCCGCATGCCGAGCTGCTGCAGGCCGGCTACCACGCGCACTGGTTCGGCCAGCGCACCTACAACGGCGTGGCTCTGCTCAGCCGCGTGGAAACCACCGACGTGGTGCGCAACATCCCCGGCTTCGAGGATGAACAGGCCCGCGTGATCGCCGCCACCGTGCCGCACCCGACACTGGGCCATGTGCGTGTGATCAACGGCTATTTCCCCAACGGCCAGGCCCCCGACAGCGACAAGTTCGTCTACAAGATGCGCTGGCTCGATGCGCTGCGCGAATGGGTGCGCCAGGAACTGCTCGCCCACCCCAATCTGGTTCTGATGGGCGACTACAACATCGCCCCCACGGATGACGATGTACACGACCCCGTCGCCTGGGCCGGCCAGATCCACTGCACGCCCGAAGAGCGCGCGCATTTCCAGCAGTTGCTGGGCCTGGGCCTGACCGACAGCTTCCGCATGTTCGAGCAGGCACCGCGCCTGTGGAGCTGGTGGGATTACCGCAACCTGGCCTTCCGCAAGAACCAGGGCCTGCGCATCGACCACATCCTGGTCAGCGATGCACTCAAGCCCCACGTGAGCGCCAGCGCCATCGACAAGCTGCCGCGCAAGAACGAGCGGCCCAGCGACCATGCCCCTGTCGTGACCTCGCTCACGCTGTCCTGACCCAGACAAAGCACCACGGCTTGACGTGCCCATCGGGGCACGGTTAGCATGGGCTCCATGAACACCGCGTTCCAAGCACTCAACACCGCACAGGCCGTCCAAGGCCTGTGGTGGCGCCGCCATGTCCCGGCGGCCTTGCGTGCCTGAAGAACCTCACAGCGTTCGTTCACCACACCAGCCGCCCATCCAGGCGGCTTTTTCATGCGTGCACACCTGAGATGGGCGACCACCCTCCCCCGATTCCAGGAGCATCGACATGACCTTCACCCCCACGGCCCCCATTGTCGCCCACTGCGAGAGCCTGGACGAAGTCCGCATCCGCATCGACCAGGCTGATCGCCAGTTCGTGGCCCTGCTGGCAGAGCGCGCGCAGTACGTGCGCCAGGCTGCTCGATTCAAGCGGGATCTGCAGGACGTGCAGTCGCCCCAGCGTGTGCAGCAGGTGCTCGAGCGCGCGCTGGCCCAGGCCCGCGATGTGGGTGCCCCACCGGCCGTGGTCGAGGCCACCTACCGCGCCATGATCACCGCCTTCATCGACGATGAGGCCCGCCAGTTCGACGCGCTGCACGCCGTTCAGGCATGAGCGCCCTTGTGGGCGATGGCATCAGGCCGGCACGTGCCAGGGCGCCTTGGCCATGTGCTCGGCCATGAAGTCAAGAAAGCACGTGATGCGCGGCGACACCTGGGCACTGCGGTAATACACCGCGTGGATGGGCTGCAGCACCTGCACCGTGTCGCGCGGCAGCACCTGCACCAGGTCACCCCGGCGGCGATCTTCATGCGTCATGAAGTCGGACAGGCACACCAGGCCCTCGCCCTGCAAGGCCAGCAGGCGCAGCGTCTCGCCGCTGGAGGCCTTCATCGTGGGCCGGATGTGCAGGCGCTCTCCGTGGTCGCCGCGCAAGGGCCAGTGGTTCAGTGATTCGCGCTGAGAAAAACCGAGCAGCACGTGCTTGCCATGCTGCTGCAGATCGGCGGCGTTGCGCGGGCGCCCATGTGCTTTCAGGTAGGCCGGGCTGGCCAGCACCTTCAGCGCACTGCCACCCAGCGCCTTGGCGCGCAGGGTCGAATCGCGCAGCGGGCCGATGCGCAAGGCCACGTCGGTGTCTTCTTCCAGCAGGTCGATCACCAGGTCATCGGTGTTGAGCTCCAGGTCGATCTGCGGATAGCGCTGGCGGAAATCGGCCACCAGCGGCGCGACCACGTGCAGGATGAAGGGTGCGGCGGCGTTCACGCGCAGGCGCCCGGCCGGCTGCAGGCGGCGGGACAGCAACTGGTCTTCGGCCTCGTCCACCGCCGACAGGATCGTGCGGGCATGCGCCAGGAAGGCATGGCCTTCATCGGTCAGGGTCAGGCGTCGCGTGGTGCGTGTCAGCAAGGTGGTGTCCAGCTTGCCTTCCAGGCGGCGCAAGGCCCGGCTGATGCCCGACACGGTCTGTCCCAGTTGTTCGGCCGCCGAAGTGATGGAGCCCGTGTCCACCACCGTGCGAAAGGCCAGCAGTTCTTCGAGCGTGGTTTTCATGCCGCTTGATTGTTGATTTTCAGTCAACAACATTTTGCCAATACACAGCTTTTTCAGCAAACCCATCGAGCCCACACTCCTTCCATCGTCAAGGAGTGCCCTCATGCCCATTGCCCTGCTCGCGCTGACGCTCAGCGCCTTCGCCATCGGAACGACCGAGTTCGTCATCGTCGGCCTGCTGCCCACGGTGGCCGCCGACCTCGGCATCACCCTGCCCTCGGCCGGCCTGCTGGTCAGCCTCTATGCACTTGGCGTGGCCATCGGCGCGCCCGTGCTCACCGCCCTCACCGGCCGCGTGCCACGCAAGGCCTTGCTGCTCGGGCTGATGGCCCTGTTCACCGCGGGCAACCTGCTCGCCTGGCATGCGCCAGACCACACCTCGTTGATCACGGCACGCATCCTGACCGGCCTGGCCCACGGCGTGTTCTTTTCGATCGGCTCGACCATCGCGACCAGCCTGGTGCCGAAGGACAAGGCGGCCAGCGCCATCGCGATCATGTTCACGGGCCTGACGGTGGCCTTGGTCACGGGGGTGCCACTGGGCACCTTCATCGGCCAGCATTTCGGCTGGCGCGCCACCTTCCTGGCCGTCGCCGGCCTGGGCGCGATCGCTTTCCTGGGCAGCCTGCTGTTCATCCCCCGCCACATTGCGCACCGGGCACCTGCCTCGCTGGCCCAGCAGGCCCGCGTGCTGGCCGAGCCTCGCCTGTTGCTGGTCTATGCCAAGACGGCCATCGGCTATGGAGGCTCCTTCATCCCCTTCACCTTCCTGGCCCCCATCCTGCAGCAGGAAGCCGGCTTTGGTGCCAGTGCCGTGGCCTGGGTGATGCTGGTCTACGGTGTGTCGGTGGCGTTTGGCAACCTGTGGGGTGGCCGCCTGGCCGACCGCCACGGCCCCATCGCCGCGCTCAAGCTGATCTTTGCGCTGCTGGCCGTGGTGCTGCTGGTGCTCACCTTCACCGCGCACCACCCTTGGCTGGCCGTGGCCACGGTGCTGGCCTGGGGCGCGGTGGCCTTCGGCAACGTCCCGGCCCTGCAGGTCTATGTGGTGCGACAGGCAGAGCGCTACACGCCTGATGCGGTGGACGTGGCCTCCGGCCTGAACATCGCCGCGTTCAACCTGGGTATTGCGGGTGCCGCATGGGCCGGCGGCCTGATCGTGACATCCTTCGGGCTGATGCACACGCCGTGGATCGGTGCCCTGGTGGTGCTGGTCGCCCTGGCCCTGACCTACCTCAGTGGCTCGCTGGACCAAGGGAACTCTGCCCGCGCTCCGGCCATCCACCCTGAACTCTCCACCAACGAAAGACCTTGCGCATGAACAAGCAGATCCCCGCCTTCGGCCTGGGCACCTTCCGGCTGAAAGGCCAGACCGTCATCGATTCGGTCAGCACCGCGCTCGAGCTGGGCTACCGCGCCATCGACACGGCCCAGATCTACGGCAACGAGGCCGAGGTGGGCCAGGCCATCGCGGACAGCCCCACCTCGCGAGATGACCTGTTCATCACCACCAAGATCTGGACCGACAACTTCAGCCGCGACAAGCTGCTGCCCAGCCTGCAGCAAAGCCTGGAGAAACTGCAAACCGAGCATGTGGACCTGACGCTGATCCACTGGCCCTCACCCGGCAACGCCGTGCCGCTGGCCGAAACCCTGGCCGCCCTGGCGGATGCGCAATCGCGTGGGCTGACCAAGCTGATCGGCATCTCCAACTTCACGGTCGACCTGATGAAGCAATCGGTCGACATCCTGGGCAAAGGCAACATCGCCACCAACCAGATCGAACTGTCGCCCCACCTGCAGAACCGCAAGGTGGTGGATTACGCACGCAGCCAGGGCATCCACATCACGTCCTACATGACGCTGGGCTACGGCAAGGTGCTGGAGGATCCGGTGATCCAGGAGATCGCCAGCAGGCACCAGGCCACGCCGGCCCAGGTGGCCCTGGCCTGGGCCGTGCAGCTGGGTTATGCGGTCATCCCCTCGTCGACCAAGCGTGCCAACCTGGAAAGCAACCTCAAGGCGCTGCAGTTGAAGCTGAGCGAGGATGACCTGGCACGCATCGCCACACTGGAGCGCAACGGAAGGCTGGTGAACCCGGACGGTCTGGCGCCCAAGTGGGATTGACCAGTTTGCTCAGGGCGCCGGCAGCAGCTTCTTCAGCGGTGCCGGCAGCCCCACGGAGGCCAGTTCGCTGACCCGCACCCAGCGGCCCACGCCATCCGCATCGGCACCAACGGCCACGCCCGTCAGATGCTTCAAGTCTGCGGCACAGGGCGCCTGATTCAGCAGCGAGCGGCGCGGATGCAGGCGCCAGTCCAGGTGGGTCAGCACGTGGTTGATCACAGGCTGGATCTCGGGCTTCTGGGCACCGACCTGCTTCGCAGCCTCGGCGAGGAGCTCTTCAGAATCGAACAGCGGCAGCGTCCACAGGCCACCCCACACGCCGGTGGCCGGGCGCTGCACCAGCCACACCTGTTCGTCGTGCTCCAGCCAGAGCCACCAGCTCTCGCGCTTTGATCGCTTGAGCTTGCGCGTCTTGACCGGAAACGCCTCGGGCTGGCCTTCACGCCTTGCCACGCAGATGTCGGACCATGGACAGGTCAGGCAAGCCGGCTTGCGCTGCGTGCACAAGGTGGCGCCCAGGTCCATCACACCTTGCGTGTAGGCCGGCATGTCAGCCGCCTTGTCGGGCAGCACGGCCTCGGCCGCCAGCCACAGTGAACGCTCATTCGCCGCCACGGACAGGTCCTCGCCCCAGCCCAGCACGCGGGTCAGCACACGCTTGACGTTGCCATCCAGGATGGCGGTGCGCTCATGGAAACAGAAGCCTGCGATGGCCGCGGCCGTGGAGCGGCCGATGCCAGGCAAGGTCATCAGCACCTCGGCCGTTTCAGGAAAGCGCCCACCATGCTCGCTCACCACAGCCTGGGCGCAACGGTGCAGGTTGCGCGCACGGCTGTAGTAGCCCAGGCCGGCCCACAGCGTGAGCACTTCATCGAGCGGCGCGGCAGCCAGGGCCGCCACATCCGGAAAGGCTTTCAGGAAACGATCGTAGTAGCCCAGCACAGTGCTCACCTGCGTCTGCTGCAGCATGATCTCCGACAGCCACACGCGGTAGGGATCCTGCGTGTTCTGCCAGGGCAGGTGATGGCGCCCCTGCTGCCGTTGCCAGGCCACCAGGCGGTCGGCCAACATGGGCGACGCCGAACGGGCTGCCTGCAGCAGCCCTTGCTGAGCGGGCGATGTCATGCGGACTCGGAAGCGCGGCCGGTGGGCAGAGCCTGGAAGGTCATCAGGTGGCGGGCGGTGTCTTCCAGCGGCAGATCGATGTCGGCGCCTGTGCCGCCATCCAGCGGCATGGCCGCGGTGGATTCCTCGAACACCGACACCAGCTCATCTGAGGTTATCGGGTCGCTCGTGGCCTGGGCCACCAGTTCATCGATCAGCACGCCCAACCGCGTCTGCAACTGCAGCACCCTCTCATCCTGCGCCTGCACTTCCTGCAAGCGGATGTCGAGCTCGTTGGAGGCGGTCTGGATGCGGTCCAGCGACTCGTAGCGGCGCTTGAAATTGCGGCGGCGCTCGCGCAACTGGCTGTCCACCTGGGCAGACGCCGTCTTGTTCCACAGCTCGATGTCGTTGCTCACCGTCTCGAACACCACGCGCAGGCGCGAGATCAGCATGCGGCGGAACTGCTCCTGAAAGCCCGGCTGCGCCAACCGGAACGCCTGACTCAGGCCCAGGTACTGCACATAGTTGCGCTCGATCAGGTCGAGGTCTTCGCGGTAGCGGCGCACGTCCACGGCTTGCTCGGCCTGCAGGCCGAAACCGAATTCAGCGTTGAGCTTGCCGAACGAGGCCACCAGCATGGCGTGGATCTCGTCGCTGCGCTGCTGCGCCTGCTCGATCAGTCCGCGCAGGCGCGCGCACAGTTCAATGAAGGCCTTCTTGGCGCCCAGCGGCAGCCATGAGCCGCCCAGCACCTGCTGCAGCACGTCCACCTCCTGGCGCAGGCGCTCAGCGGACAGGTCGTACAGCGATTCCTTGAGCATGCGCGCATGCACGCTGCGCATGGCCGCCAGGCGTGCCGTGCACTGCTCGAACTCGTTGGCCTCAGCCTGCACGCGCTGCAGCATCAGCTGCACCTTGCCGCCGCTCTTGCCGCGCAGGCCGCGCAGCTCCAGCATCTGTTCAGCATGGTGGCGGCGCAACTCGCCGAAGCGCCGCGTCAGTTGCTGCTGCAGGCCGCGTGCACCGTCCACGGCACCTTGGGCCAGCGTTTCGCGCCGCTTGGGCAGCAGGCCTTCAGACAACGCCAACTCGAAATCTTCAAGGCGGCTGGCTTGCAGGCCTGCCACGTCATGGCCCAGGCGCGCGGCCAGGGCCTGGCGCGCCGAGATCGGGAACACGTGCTCGGCGGGGATGTCCAGCGTCTGCGCCACGCTTTCGCACTGGCGCACGATGGTGGCCTGCACCTGCTCAGGCGTGCTGAGCGGATCGGCCAGCGTGTCGATCTTGTTGAGCGCCACATAGCGCGCCAGCGCAGGCCCGCACAGGTGATCACGCCAGATGCTGAGGTCAGAGCGGGTGACACCCGTGTCCGCCCCAAGGATGAAGACCGTGGCATGCGCCTGCGGCAGCAGACCCAGCGTCAGTTCGGGTTCGGTGCCGATGGCGTTCAGGCCCGGGGTGTCCAGCACCACCAGGCCGCGCTTGAGCAGCGGGTGCGGCAGGTTGATGCGCGCGTGGCGCCACACTGGCACTTCCACCTGCCCGTCTGCTGACAAGGGAGGGTTGTCATCGGTGCGCTCGTCGTCCCAGAAGCCCAGCGCACGGGCCTGGTCCTGGCTGACCTGGCGGGTGCGCATCACCTCGCCCAGGGCCTGGGCCATGCCATCGGGATTGGTCAGGTCGAGCGCGATGTGGCTCCAGGCCACGGGCGTGCGGCGGTACTCCACCAGCGAGGTGGGCTCCAGGCGCGTCTCGATGGGCAGCAGCGACAGGCCGATGGGATCCTCGGCGTCATACCCCAGCTCGACCGGGCACATCGTGGTGCGCCCCGCCGAAGCCGGCATCATGCGGCGGCCCTTGTCGGAGAAGAAGATGGCGTTGATCAGCTCGGACTTGCCGCGCGAGAACTCGGCCACGAAGGCCACCATGAGCTTCTCGCCAGACAGGCGGTAGCGCATGGCATCGAACCATTCCGACATGCCGTCGTCGAGCAGGTCATGCTCTTTCACGAACTTCGCAAGGGCGGCCAGGCGGGCGTCAGTGGCCACGCGCCAGTGGCCCAGGGCATCGAGATGGCTGGCAAAAGTCGGCTTCATCGTAGGGGCATCCTAGCGCATCCGGTTCACGCGCATACAAGCAAAAACCAGGGCACCGTGCGCACCTGCGGCCACAAAAGTCGCATTTTGACCGCAGTTGTGCAGCCTAGGCGCAATCTTTCAAAAGGATCACGGCCGCTGGCAACGCACGCAGAAGTAGGTGGAACGCTGCCCCTGTACCAGCCGGCGCACCGGCGTGAGGCACACCGTGCAGGGCAAGCCGGCACGGTCGTACACCTTCGTGGACAGCTGGAAGTGGCCTGCATTGCCATGGGTGTCCCGGAAGTCCTTCAAGGACGAGCCCCCGGCCTCCACCGCCTCGTGCAGCACCTCGCGCACGGCCGACACCAGCTTCTCGCAACGCGCCAGGCCCACGCGCTGGGCTGGGGTGGCGGGGTGAATCCCTGCCCGGAACAACGCCTCGCTGGCGTAGATGTTGCCCACGCCCACCACGATGTCGCCCGCCAGCAACGCCTGCTTGATCGACACCCGGCGCCCCGCCACGCCCGCCCTCAGGTGTGCGGCTGTCCACTGCAGCGAAAAAGGCTCGACCCCCAGGCCCTGCAGCAGCCGACCCACCAGCCCTTCTTCCGGCGCGGTGCCCCACACCACGGCGCCAAAACGGCGCGGGTCGTGCAGCCTCAGGCAGCCCTGGCTGGTCAACAGGTCGAAATGATCATGCACCCCGGCAGGTCCTGGGTCGTCCGAGAACAACAGCGATCCCGACATGCCCAGGTGCAGCAGCAGCCCCCCGCCCGGCGCCAGCGGCATCCACAAATATTTACCTCGCCGGATCACCGTGCCCACCGTCGTGCCTCGCAGCGCCGCCAAATCCTGCCCCAGCGGCCAGCGCAAGGGCTTGCCCAGGCGGACGTCCCGCACCGACGCCCCGTCGATACGGTGGGCAAAGCTGAGGCGTGTGACTTCGACTTCGGGAAGTTCTGGCATAACGGATGACCACCTGGGGGAACCGCCTCGCTTTACAAGGCTCAGACCAAGCTCAAACGGCCCAAACCGGCATCATCGCGCAAGAACAGGGTGCGATGAATTGCCACCACGAAGCTTCATGGCTCGCCCGCGTGCCTAGAATGCACTTCAACGATGGAGTGTTCATGCACCTGCGCTTTTCCGCTGCCCCCCAAACTGCCCCCTTTCGCCCGACGCCGCTGCGCTGTTCGGTGACCCTTGCCCTGGCGACCTTGCTGTGGGCATTCGCCCCCGGGGCACATGCCCAGGAGCAGCCTGCGCCGGCCGCGTCCCAGACGCCCGCAACGCCGACCCCGGACAAGGCTGACAGCAAGCCACCCGAGCGTGGCCCTCAAGTCCGCAACTCGGCCTTGGACAGCAACCTGTTCTACCAATTGCTGATCGGCGAGATCCAGGCGCGAGATGGTGACTACGGCACCTCCTACCAGCTTTACTTCGAAGCGGCCAAACGCCTGAAGAGCAGTCAGCTCTACCAACGTGCTGTGGATGTGGCCCTGCAGGCCAGAGCCGGTGAACAAGCCCTCGTGGCCGCCCAGGCCTGGCGCCAGGCGCTGCCGCAAGACCGCGAGGCGTCGGAGTACACCGCCCAGATCCTGATGGCCCTGGGACGCACCAGCCAACTGGCAGGCCCGCTTGAAAGCCTGATCCGTCTGACGCCAACGCCGCAGCAGCCTCAGGTGATCGCCTCGCTGCCCCGCTCGCTGAACCGCATGACAGACCGCAAGGCCGCTGCCCGCGTCGTCGACGAAGCCACGGCGCCCTGGCGCGAGCCTCTGCCGGGCATGGCCGAGGCCTGGGCCGCCAGCAGCGAAGGTTGGCTGTCCGCAGGCGATCAGGCGCAGGCCGAAGCCGCGCTGCTCAAAGCCCGCGATGCCAACCCGAACCTGTTGGCGGTGGGCTTGCTGGCCCTGGACCTCATGGGCCGCAACCCGGCGCTCGAATCCATCGTCACCGCACAGCTGAAGGCGCAGCCTTCCGTGGTGCTGCGGCTGGCCTATGCCCGCAAGCTGGCCACCACGCAGCGGCTGAAAGAAGCTGGAGAACAACTCGACGCCATCGTCGCCGAACAACCCGACAACGCCGGGGCGTGGATCACATTGGCCGCGGTGCGATTGGAGCTCAAGCAGCTCGACTTGGCCGAGCAGGCCACCACACGCTTCCTGGCCTTGCAGGAGCCCGCCAACAAGCCACCGTCCGTGACGGCTGCCCTGGCCGATGCCGCCCACAGCGGGTTGGACCCCGAGGCCGGCTACCTGATGATGGCGCAGATCGCCGAGAACCGAGGACGCATCGGCCTGGCCGACGACTGGCTCAAGAAGGCAGACCCCGCCGGCACCAAGCTGCGCATCCAGGCCGCACGCGCACGGCTGATGGCGGCCAATGGCAAGGTCGAACAAGGGCGGGCTCTGATCCGAGCCATCCCCGAGGCCGAACCTCGCGACGCGCTGACCAAGATCGCTGCCGAATCCCAGCTGCTGCGCGACGTGGGCCAGGAAGCCGAAGCCTACAAGCTGCTGGAAGAAGCCAACAAACGCTTCCCCGACGATCCCGATTTCCTGTATGACCAGGCCATGCTGGGCGAAAAGCTCAAGCGCTTCGACGATTCGGAAAAACTGCTGCGCCGCGTCATCGAGATCAAGCCTGATCACTCGCATGCCTACAACGCGCTGGGCTACAGCCTGGTGGACCGGGGCATCCGGCTGGACGAAGCCCGCACCTTGATCACCAAGGCACTCGAACTGCGCCCGGGCGACCCGTACATCACCGACAGCCTGGGCTGGCTGGAGTTCCGCGCTGGCCGCCCTGAAGAGGCCGTGAAGTGGCTGCGCCAGGCCTACCTGAGCAAGTCCGACACCGAGATCGCCGCCCACCTGGGCGAAGTGCTCTGGACCATGGGACAACGCGATGAAGCCCTGCGCATCTGGAAAGAAGGCATCGCGCAGGATCCTCGCAACGAAACGCTGCGCGAGACGATCAAGCGGCTGCAGGCGCCCCTGTGAGGGCCAGTCGAAGCCTGTCGGTCGCGGCGCTTGCCGTGGTCGTGCTGCTGTCGGGTTGCGCGCACCGGGTGGGCACGCCAGACACTGCCGGTTCATCGGCCGACAGCGGCCCGGCAACTTCCGCGCCAACCCATTACAACGGCCCCTGGGACGGCCGCATGAGCCTCAAGCTCGCCGCCTTCGGCCAAGAGGCCGCCAAGGGTGTGCAGGTCACCTTCAACCTCGATGGCACGCCGGCCCGTGGCACGCTGGACCTGTCCACGCCGCTGGGCACGCGCATGGCCTCCGTGCAGTGGCATGAGCGCATGGCCGTGCTGCGCACCTCCGATGGCGAGCAGCCCTTTGAATCGCTCGATGAATTGACTCGCCACGTGCTGGGCGAGGCCTTGCCCATCCCGGCCCTGATGGCCTGGCTGGAGGGTGGCCCGGCGGCTGATCAAGCCTGGCAAGGCCAGCCCGAGGGCAACCGGCAGCAGTTCACCCAGGCCGGCTGGCAGGTGGACCTGCGCGAGCGCGACAGCGGCTACATCGACGCACAGCGCCCCGCCAGCCCCAGCCAACGCGGCGTCACGCTGCGGGTCCGCATCGACCGCTGAGGCGCCAGCCTGCTGGCGCCGCCTCTCACTGAAAGCATCTCATGCCTGCCTTGAGCGATCTGCGCGCCCCGGCCAAGCTCAACCTGTTCCTGCACGTCACGGGCCGCCGCCCCGATGGCTATCACCTGCTGCAATCGGCCTTCGTGCTGATCGACTGGGCCGACACGCTGCACATCGAGACACGCACAGACGGTCAGTTGCGCCGCCACGACCTGGGCCCTGCCCTGCCCCCTGATGACCTGTGCCTGAAAGCCGCTCGCCTGCTTCAAGCCGAGAGCGGCTGCACACTCGGCGCCGACATCCACATCGACAAGCTGGTGCCCTGGGGTGCCGGCATGGGCGGCGGCAGCTCTGATGCGGCCACCGTGCTGCTGGCCCTCAACCAACTGTGGAACCTGCATTGGCCGGGCGAGCGGCTCGAAGCACTGGCCCTGCGCCTGGGCGCCGACGTGCCCTTCTTCATACGCGGACAGCATGCCTGGGTAGAAGGTATCGGCGAGCAGATCACGCCGATAACTTTGCCCGCCGATACATTGGCCACACCACTGGCGGTGCTCAAGCCGCCAGTGACCATCCCCACCGTGGCGATTTTCAACAACACCGGCCTGAAACGCGACACACCCCATGCTATAGTCGCGGCCTTTCTTGCAGCGCCCAGGCGCTTCGGACACAACGATCTGCAAGGGCCCGCAACGGCCTACAGCGATCAGGTCGTCCAGGCGCTTGAGATCATGCAAGACCGCTTCGGCAACAGCCGGATGACGGGATCAGGCAGCGCAGTGTTTTCCTGGGTCGAACCAGAGTTCGCAACGGAATACGCAGGCGCCACCGACACGGTCCCATCGTTCAGCCCGCCTGATGTTGGTCTGGCAGATCCCACATGGGCCGGTCGACTCTGTCGTCTGCTGCCAGGTGAGTGAAAAAATTTCGCCACACCGCAGCAAACGACGAAAAAACCGGCATACAATGTGAGGCTTACGCGGAGATCCGGCGAAACACCAGTTTCGGCTCCGGTCTGGCAACAGATCGAAGCCTGTGTAGGGGAGTCGCCAAGTTGGTTAAGGCATCGGATTTTGATTCCGACATGCGAAGGTTCGAATCCTTCTTCCCCTGCCACACTGCACACCGGATCGTTGCTGACAAGTTGTTCCCCCTGATTCAAGAAACACGCTGTGCCGCCCTTTGATCGTTCAGATCATTCACCGGGCGGCATTGGTTTTTTCTGAGTTTGCCCCATGCTCTCTGATACCGTCGTGTTCACCGGCAACGCCAATCCGGCGCTGGCCCAGGAAATCGCCTCCCACCTCGGTCTGGAGCTCGGCAAAGCCGCAGTCGGCCGTTTCTCCGATGGTGAAACCACCGTCGAGATCCAGCAGAACGTGCGGGGTCGCGAGGTCTTCGTGGTGCAGTCCACCTGCGCCCCGACCAACGACAACCTGATGGAACTGCTGGTGATGGTCGACGCGCTCAAGCGCGCCTCGGCCCAGCGCATCACGGCCGTCATCCCCTACTTCGGCTACGCCCGCCAGGACCGCCGCCCCCGCTCCACCCGCGTCCCCATCTCGGCCCGTGTCGTGGCCGATCTGCTGGAAACCGTGGGCGTCGAGCGCGTGCTGACGATGGACCTGCACGCCGACCAGATCCAGGGCTTCTTCCGCATCCCGGTCGACAACATCTACGCCTCGCCGGTGTTGCTGTCCGACCTGCAATCCAAGCGCTACGACGACCTGGTCGTCGTGTCGCCTGATGTGGGCGGCGTGGTGCGCGCCCGTGCGCTGGCCAAGCAACTGGGCTGCGATCTGGCCATCATCGACAAGCGCCGTCCCAAGGCCAACGTGTCCGAAGTGATGCACGTCATCGGCGAAATCGACGGCCGCAACTGCGTGATCATGGACGACATGATCGACACCGCCGGCACACTGGTCAAGGCCGCCGAGGTGCTCAAGGAGCGCGGCGCCAAGAGCGTGTACGCCTACTGCACGCACGCCGTGTTCTCGGGCCCGGCCATCGAACGCATCAAGGCATCGCACCTCGACGAGGTCGTGATCACCAACACCATTCCGCTGAACGGTTCGGCCCAGGACACGACGAAGATCCGTCAGCTGTCCACGGCCTTCCTGTTCGCAGAGACCATCCGCCGCATCACCGACGGCGACTCGGTCACTTCGCTTTTCTCGGAGCAGAACAACAACTTCTGAGCCGAGTCGCTGGCCTGGTGCATGCACCGGGCCTTTTCCCAGGCGCCTGGTCGCGGGCGCCTTACTTCACCTGGAGTCATCCATGAAATTCACCGCTTTTGAGCGCAATCTGCAGGGGACCGGAGCGAGCCGCCGCCTGCGCATTTCCGGCAAGGTGCCCGGTATCGTTTACGGCGCAGGCCAAGAACCCAAGAACATCGAAGTCGACCACAACGCGCTGTACCACGCCATGCGCAAGGAAGCCTTCCACTCGTCCATCCTCGAGATGGACCTGGGCGGCAAGGTCGAGAAGGTTCTGCTGCGCGACTACCAGACGCACCCCTACAAGCAGCAAGTGCTGCACGTGGACTTCCAGCGCATCGACGCCACCACGCGCATCCACAAGAAGGTGCCCCTGCACTTCGTCAACGAAGCCGAGTCGCCCGCTGTCAAGCTGGACAAGTGCCTGATCAACCACGCCGTCGCCGAACTCGAGATCGAATGCCTGGCCGAGAAGCTGCCTGAATTCCTGACGATCGACCTGGGCCATGTGGTCAAGGGCCAGTCCATCCACGTGGACGACCTGAAGCTGGACGCTGGCGTGAAGGTGCTGACCCACGGCCGCAAGAACCCGATCATCGCCTCCGTGGTCGAGCCCGTGGTCGAAGAGATCGTGGCCGCCCCCGTGGTGGCCGAGCCTGCCAAGGGCAAGGGCAAGAAGAAGTAATTCTTCGGCCCTGCTCTCCAGCAGACCAAGCCCCGCCCCGGCGGGGCTTTTTCTTGGGCGGGCCACTCGCCGGCCCGATGCCCTCATCGTTTTTTGCGCGACACTTCGGCCATGATTCGACTCTTTGTGGGCCTGGGCAACCCGGGCACCGAATACGACGACACGCGGCACAACGCCGGCTTCTGGTACATCGACCAGCTGGCACGCCGGTTGAACGTGCACTTGGCCATGGACCGGAGCTACCACGGCTTCGTGGCACGGGCCAACACACCGCAGGGCCCGGTGTGGCTGCTGCAGCCGCAGACCTACATGAACCTGTCGGGCAAGTCGGTGGCCGCATTGGCGCGCTTCTTCAAGATAGCGCCCAACGAGATCCTGGTGGCGCACGACGAACTCGACATGCTGCCCGGGCAGGTCAAGATCAAGCAAGGTGGCGGGCACGCCGGCCACAACGGCCTGCGCGACACGCATGCACAACTCGGCTCCCCCGACTACTGGCGCCTGCGCCTGGGCATCGGCCACCCAGGCATCAAGGCCGAGGTGGCCGCCTATGTGCTGCGCAAACCCCCGATGAGCGAGCGCGAATTGATCGAGCAATGCATCGACAAGGCGCTGCAGGCCACTGATGCGCTGCTGGCAGGCGACATGGCCAAGGCCACGGCAGCCATCCATGCCGGCGCGCAACGCCCCAAACCGCCCAAGCCCGCCCGCCCAGTGGCCGATGCGGCCGGTGTGGCAGATCTGTCCGCGTCCGAAAAATCAAGCACCCCCAAAGAGGGATAGTCGCCCCAGGGGAACGGCACCAAACTGGTCTCAAAACACCAGGGGATCGTTTCCATGAACCACGACACCGCACGAGCCATCCTCGCGGCGGCAGCCCTCATGACCGTGCAGGCCTTGTTGCTCGCGGCACTGGCCACCAGCGCCGCCCACGCGAGCACGGTCTATCGCTGCGCCCCGCCTGCAGGCAGTGCCGCCGTCACCTACCAGACTCAACCGTGCACCGAGGGGACTGGGGCGCAAGTGCGCACGCTTGATACCCGCACACGCGAGCAGCAGTCGCAGGCCCTTGCCAACCATGCACGGCAGATGGCATGGCTGGATAGGCAGGAACCGCAGGCATCCTCGTCGGGCAAATCGCGCGCGTCCTCGAAGAAGCGCCGAACCAAGCACAAGAATGCGTCAGGCACGGGCAACAGGCAGGCCAGTCCAGCCGTGCCGTTGACCAGCCACCGCATCGGCCGGCGGCCATTCGAAGGGCTGGGCCAGAAGGTCACGCCACCAGATCGGTCTGTGACCAAGCCCAAGAAGCTCAAAGTCTCGCCCTATGACCTGCTGGCGCGGACACCCGCACCAAGCAAGCAGACTCAGCAGTCCAGCAGCAGAAATCTCAAACCTTCTCCGTGACCACCAAGGCCAGCGCCTGAAGGTTGAGGTACTTGTCCATCAGTTGTTCTTGAGTCTCAGGGTGGTCCGCATCTTTCGGGATGCACTCCACAGGGCATACCTGCACGCATTGCGGCTCGCCAAAGTGGCCCACGCACTCCGTGCACCGGGCCGGGTCGATCACGTAAAAATCCGGACCCATTGATATGGCCTGGTTGGGGCACTCCGGCTCGCAGACATCGCAGTTGATGCATTCGTCCGTGATCTTCAGCGCCATCGCGGTGCCCCTTCAGGACTTGCTGGCCACGCGGGCCTTCAGGCGTGCCAGCACCGAAGGCGCCACGAACTTCGACACATCACCGCCCAGCATCGCGATCTCGCGCACGAAGGTGCCCGACACGAACTGGTACTGATCAGATGGGGTCAAGAACACCGTTTCGACCTCGGGCATCAACTGGCGGTTCATTCCCGCCATCTGGAATTCGTATTCAAAATCGCTGACAGCGCGCAAGCCACGCACCACCACCTTGCCCTGGTGCCCCACCACGAAATCTCGCAGCAGCCCCTCGAAAGCGATCACCTCCACGTTGGGATGCTCTGCGGCCAACTCTTTGGCCATGGCCAGGCGCTCATCCAGCGAGAACATGGTTTTCTTGTGGTGCCCCGCCGCCACCGCCAGAATGAGGCGATCGAACAGGCGACTGGCCCGAGCCATCAGGTCGGCGTGCCCCAGTGTCATGGGATCGAAGGTGCCGGGGTAGACGGCGATCGTGGTGGACTGCAAAGTCACAGGCAAAACTCCAGGGCCCTCAGCCGCGATCCGAGGGCTTGATGAAACGGACACAGTGTAGGCTCAGATGCCCTGGGCGTGGCCGCCCGGCGGGCTGGCCACACGCTCGATCAGGTGATAGTGCACCACGCCGGCCCTGCCCTGGCGGTGCAACCGCAGGCTTGCGGGCAAATGAAGGGCATGCGCGCCCTCTCTGACAGGCGAGCTTGGGTCAACGCAAGGCATGGGCGCCTCCAGGTAGATCCAGCCGCCCACCGGGATACAAGTGACGGCTGCCTTCAGTGCAGCATCGAACAAACCGGCATCGAAGGGCGGGTCCAGCAGCACCAGATCGAAGCCGCCTGGCTGTTGCACGCCCTGCCGCGTCATCCAGGCCACAGCGTCTGCCGCCTGGACAGTCACCGCCGAGGCACCCAGCTTCTGAACATTGGCCTGGATGTGCCGCACCAGTGCGGGCTCGCGTTCGAGCATCACCACGGCATCGGCGCCGCGTGAGGCGGCCTCGAGCCCGAGCGCACCGCTGCCGGCAAAGGCATCCAGCACTCGCCAGCCACTCAGATCCTGGCCCAGCCAATTGAAAAGGGTTTCTCGCACGCGGCTGGAGGTGGGCCGCAAGCCGGGCCAAATGGGCACGCTGAGAGGAGTGCGCTTGAAGCGCCCACCGATCAGGCGCACCTCTTGCGGCGCCTGGCGTGCCACCCTGCGAGCCTGGTCGCCAGCCAGTGACTGCTCAGGCGCAGAACGGGCAGTCGGAGGCGTGGAAGCAGCACGTGATCGGCGCATGACTCTGGGGTCTCGGGGAAATGGGCAGGTGGCGACTGCGACGGCAGGCCGCGCGCCTCAGCCGGCGGATTGTAGGCGCCACGAACGGCCCGCCTACAATCGGGGCATGTTCAGTTTCATCAAGAAAAAGCTGGGATGGGGCAGCAGCGATGCGCCGACCGCAGGTCAGGATGCACCGCCAGCGACGGCCACGCCACCATCCTCCACTTCAGCCGCACCGGCGCCGGTGATCCCGCTGCCATCGCACGTCGCCGCTCCCGCACCAGCCAGCCCGGCCGTGCAGGCCGCTGCGCAGCCTGCCTTCGATGCCGTGGCAGAGCCTGCCGTCGTTCAGCCGCAGGCCAAGCCGGAGCGCGGCTCCTGGATGGACCGCCTGCGCAGCGGACTGCGCAAGACAGGGTCGTCGATCACGCAGGTGTTCACGGGCACCCGCATCGACGATGAGCTCTACGAAGAACTCGAAGCTGCCCTGCTCATGGCAGATACCGGCGTGGCGGCCACCCAGCACCTGCTCGACGACCTCAAGCGCCGAGTCAAGGAGAGCAAGGCCACCACCCCGGCTGCTGTCAAGGGTTTGCTGCTCGATGCCATTGCCGAGCTGCTGGCCCCGCTCGAAAAGTCCCTGACCGTCGGACTGCACACCCCCACGGTCATCATGGTGGCGGGGGTCAATGGCGCAGGCAAGACCACCTCCATCGGCAAGCTCACCCGCTATCTGTCAGACCATGGCCAGCGTGTACTTCTGGCTGCTGCCGACACCTTCCGCGCAGCGGCCCGCGAGCAGTTGGCCGTGTGGGCCGATCGCACCCAGGTGCAGATCGTGAGCCAGGAAGGCGGTGATCCTGCTTCTGTGACCTTCGATGCGGTGCAGGCCGGGCGCTCGCGCGGCTGCGATGTGGTGATCGCCGACACGGCGGGCCGACTGGCCACACAGTTGCACCTGATGGAAGAGCTCAAGAAGATTCACCGCGTCATCGGCAAGGCCATGAACGGCGCACCTCACGAAGTGCTGCTGGTGGTGGACGGCAACACGGGCCAGAACGCCCTGGCCCAGGTCAAGGCCTTTGACGAGGCATTGGGCTTGACGGGCATGGTGGTGACCAAGCTCGACGGCACCGCAAAGGGAGGTGTGCTGGCCGCCATTGCGCTGTGGTCGCGTCAGCGTGGCACGCCAGTGCCGGTGTACTTCATCGGTGTCGGCGAGAGCCTGGAAGACCTCCAGACCTTCAACGCGCGAGAGTTCGCCCGGGCGCTGCTGGAATGAGCGGTCAGCGCGGCCCCAGGGGGGCTGCGCCAGAGTGCTCCGACTCAAACCAGGTCGAGACGGGCCTGGGGCCCTCCGTGTCCGCGCCCAGGTTCAGGTCGACCTCGACACCTTCCTGCACCGCCAATCCTTCGAGCGAGGTACCGGCAGAAACAGGCGGCACCTTGGCACGCACTGCCGTGTCCACCAGCGTGGCCCCGGACTTGGTCATGAACACCATCGGGCCGCCCAGCACGGTTTCCCGGGCCACGGCAGGGCCTGGCAAGGCGCCCTCCAGCCAGACATGCACAGGGATCCCGGCGGCTTCCAGCACGCGGTCCATGCGCGCCTGGCGGCGCTGGGCCCGGTCCTTGTCACGCGCAATCGGGTTGCGGATCTCGACCACCGCCACCACCTGAGAGGTGGCATCGCACACGACGATGTCCGCACAAAGACCACCCACTCGGCGCATCCACTCCGCATAGGAGTTGCGCGTGGGCACCTTGATGAAACGGGCCAGCGGCACCTGCGCCAGGATCATGTGCTCTGGAAGCGCCCTGCGCAGGGTCTGATGGGCCTCACGCTCGGGGCCGGTGAGCAGGCGCGTGGACGAGGGCTCCCATGAGGCCACGGTGTCGAGCTCTTCGGCCTGAGCCTGGGCCTGGCGGCTGCCCCGCTTGGCGACGCCCTGGCCGCCCTGTCGGCGACTGCGCACGAAGAGCACGCCGCCCCCCACCACGAGGATCACCAAGAGAAGCAACAACAAAGGAACAAGCGTATCGGTCACGGTCAACGAAGCTCAGGAACGCCAAAAAAGCAGCCTAACAGCACGCCGCCGCCGTGGCAATCAACGCATCCCCGGTAGGCCTTTCATGCCGCCCATGCGCTTCATCATCTTCATGAGGCCGCCACCCTTCATTTTCTTCATCATGGTCTGCATCTGCTCGAACTGGTTGAGCAGGCGGTTCACATCCTGAACCTGCACGCCGGCGCCCGCGGCGATGCGTCGCTTGCGGCTCGCCTTGATCAGCTCGGGCTTGCGGCGCTCCAGCTGCGTCATCGAATTGATGATGCCTTCCATGCGGCGCACATCGCGCTCGGCCTTGTCCATGTCAGCCTGGCCTGCCTTGGCGGCCAGTTCGGTGGGCAGTTTGTCCATCAACGACGACAAGCCCCCCATCTTCTTCATCTGCGAGATTTGTGACAAGAAGTCATTGAGGTCGAAACTGGCACCGGACTTGACTTTCTCGGCCAGCTTCTGCGCGGCCTCCATGTCAACGCCCTTCTGCACCTCTTCAACCAGGGCCACGATGTCGCCCATGCCCAGCACGCGGCCGGCATGGCGCTCTGCATCGAACACCTCCAGGCCGTCGATCTTCTCTGAAACGCCGGCAAACTTGATGGGCGCACCCGCCACCTGCCGCACAGACAGGGCGGCACCGCCGCGTGAATCGCCGTCGGTCTTGGTCAGCACCACGCCGGTCAGGGGCAAGGCCTCCTTGAAGGCCCGTGCGGTGTTGATGGCGTCCTGGCCCTGCATGGCATCCACCACGAACAGGGTCTCGACCGGGTTGATGGCAGCGTGCAGATCCTTGATCTCGGCCATCAGGGCTTCGTCGATGGCCAGGCGGCCGGCCGTGTCGACCAGCAGTACGTCGAAGTAGTGGCGGCGGGCGTGGTCCAGCGCAGCCAGCGCGATGTCGCGCGGCTTTTGATCAGGCGTCGACGGGAACCACTCGGCGCCAGCCTGTTTGGTCACCGTCTTGAGCTGCTCGATGGCGGCCGGGCGGTACACGTCGGCCGACACGGTCAAAACCTTCTTCTTGCGCTTTTCGATCAGGTGCTTGGCCAGCTTGGCGGTGGTGGTGGTCTTGCCCGAGCCCTGCAGGCCGGACATCAGGATCACCGCCGGCGGCTGGGTGGCCAGGTTCAGGTCGGCCACACCCTCGCCCATGGTGGCGGCGAGTTCCTTGTGAACGATGCTGACCAGCACCTGGCCGGGGGTCAGCGAGGCCACGACCTCCTGGCCCAGGGCCTTGTCCTTCACACGTGCGATGAAGTCACGAACCACCGGCAGGGCCACGTCGGCCTCCAGCAAGGCCATGCGCACTTCGCGCAGCATGTCCTGCACGTTGGTTTCGCTGATGCGGGACTGGCCGCGCATGGTTTTGACCAGGCGGCTCAGACGATCGGTAAGGGTGGATGCCATGGCTTGTTGTGAAACTTGGGGCCGGGCGCCACGAACATCGCGGGCCAACGACCGTACACTCTGAGGATGATTTTATCGCCCACCCTGCTGCCCCTTGTGGCCACCGCGCTGGCGGCAGGCGCTTATGGACTGGCCGCATTGTGGCCGGCACGCGCTTTCCCGGATGGAGACGCCCCGCGCACCCACCGCCCGGACCAGGCCTGGTGGCTGCTGGCCTTCGGCTGGCTGGCGCACGCCGTGGCCATTGTCTCAGAGGCTTTCGACTGGAGTGCGCCGGTGGCCGTGGCCCGTTTTGGTTTTGCGCCCGCCCTTTCAGTCACCCTCTGGCTGGTGCTGGGCATCTACGCCTGGGAACGCCTGCAGCTGGATTCTCCCCTGATCCGGCGCAGCCTGGCGGTGCTGGCCGCCCTCACCGTGGTGTTGGCTCTGCTGTACCCCGGGCAAGACCAGCCCGCCATCGAACACGGCCTGGCACCGCTGCACTGGGTGCTGGGCATTGCGTCCTATGGGCTGTTCGGCGCAGCGCTTCTGCACGCCGTGATGTGGCGACTGGCCGAGCGCCGCTTGCGCGACAAGACCGTGGGCGCCAGCCGCAAGCCTCCGGGCATCCCGCTGCTCAAGCTCGAATCCCTGACGCTGCGCTTCGTGCTGGCAGGTTTCATCGTGCTGACCCTGACTCTGGTGCTGGGCAGCCTGTTCGCCCACCCTTGGCGCTGGGATCACAAGACCTTGTTCTCCATCATGTCGTGGGCCGTGTTCGCCGTGCTGCTGGCGGGCCGGTACTGGCTGGGCTGGCGTGGCAAGACCGCCATCGGCTGGCTGTACGCCGGCTCGGCCCTGCTGCTGCTCGCCTATGTAGGCTCGCGCTTTGTGCTCGAGGTGCTGCTGCACCGCCCCACGCTGACCACGTGAACCATCCCTGCTGTCTTTCCCTGTCGACATGACCAAGTTTCTGCTGCTCGTGCTGTTGATCGTGGCGGTGCTGTGGGGCCCGCTGTCGCGTTTGCGGAAACCTGCCCGGCAGGAGCCCGCCCGGGGCAAGCCCGCCCAGCCCCCCACTGACACAGCCGGGCGAGGCAACGGACCCCAAGACATCGTGCCTTGCGCGTACTGCGGCGTGCATCTTCCCCGCCGCGAGGCCTTGCCAGGGCCGGAGCACGGCCCGACCCTGGTGTTCTGTTGTGCTGAGCATCGCCGCCTGGGGCCTCGCTCCAGCGCGACCTGAAACTTGCGTCCCCCGCATGAGCAGCCGCCCGGCCCCGCTGACTTCCAAGATGGCGACCACACAGTCTGCCGACACGATGGGCTCGTGGTTCAGCGAACTGGACGATGTTCCGACCTCCTCCGGCACAACGCCTCAGCCTGCGGCAAGGTGGTGGAAAGGCTCGGGCGATGGCGCTTCCGAGCCTGGGGCCGCACAACGCGCCGAGGGCTCGCCTTATGCGCGCATGTATCGCGCCTTCCTGGCAGCTCGTGCGGGCCTGGGGGTGATGCTCATCATCGGCGTGGTCACATCGGCACTGCTCAACCGCAGCATCGACCCGGAGATTCTGGCTGTGGCCATCGGCTACGCCGTGCTCTCGGTGCTGTGGTGGTGGTGGCCATCGCAGCGCGTACACCGCATCGATCCGGATCTGCACATGTCCACGAGGCAGGCCTTGGCCACCGTGGGCGTGGACCTGGGCAGCTTTGCCGTCCTTAGCTTTCTGGACCGAGGCTTCAACATCAACACGGCCGCCCTCATGGCTCTTCCCGTGCTGATGACGGGCGTGTTCATGCCCCGCTTCATGGCCCTGGCCGCCGCCGCTGCCGCCACCCTGATCCTGCTGACAGGCGCCGTGCTCGAGGGCGTGCTGCGAGACAACCTCACCACGTCGCTGACGCCGGCCGGGCTCACGGGCTTCGGACTGTTCGCCGTGGCGTTGCTGGTCAGCGAGTTGTCATCCAGGCTGGCACGGGAACAGCGCAGTGCCCGCGGCAGCATGGAGCTGGCACGCCAGCAGGCCCAGCTCAATCGCCTCGTCATCGAAGAGATGCCTGAAGGCGTGCTGGCCGTGGACCGCCAGGGCCGTGTGCGCACCGCTAATCCATCAGCACGCAAGCTGCTCTCGGCCCATGGACTGACACCGGCCGCGCCGTTCCAATTGCGCGGCGTACCTGCCTGGGAACCTCTGGTCAAGTCCATCGAACAAGCGTTCACCCAGCCACGCAGGGTGGACGACAGCCGAGAGCTTCAGATCACCTTCGATGACCACACGCGCCGAGCGTTGCGCATGCGGTTGAAGTTCACGCGCGGCCGAGATACGCAAAACCAGGACGATGTCTGCGTGGTGTTCCTGGAAGACGTGCGCACCGTGCAGGCCCGGGTGCGCCAGGACAAGCTGGCCGCGATGGGACGCATGTCCGCCGGCATCGCCCATGAGATCCGCAACCCGCTGGCCGCCATCTCTCAGGCCAACGCCCTGCTGGCTGAAGATGCCATCTCTGCGCCCCAACAGCGGCTGACCAGCATGGTCGCGGACAACGTGGAGCGTCTCAAGCGCATCGTTGACGACATCCTGGCCGTGGCGCCCGGCGCCCGGGCCCCGGCGCCCGCCATCGACCTGGAACGCCTGGTGCGAGCCGTCGTCGATGAATGGCTGAAGCTGCATCCCGTAGCCGCCAATGCGTCCCAGCTCAAGTTGGACACCAGCGGCCTGCCACCGCGCGATGTGGGAACACCTGCCCGCGTGATCTTCGAGCCGGAGCACTTCCGGCGCGTGCTGGTCAACCTGCTGGACAATGCCCTGCGCCACGGCAGCAGCCAGCCCGGCTCAATCCGTGTCGAGGCCCAGTTGCTGATGCTGCAGGATCAATCGCCGCAAGCTCTGGTGTCGGTCTTCAGCGATGGCCTGGTGATCGAAGGGCAGATTGAACGATCCTTGTTCGAACCCTTCTTCTCCACCCGCAGCCGTGGCACAGGCCTGGGCCTGTACATTTGCCGTGAGTTGTGCGAGCGGCACGGTGCCTCCATCGATTTTCGCGCCCACCCGCCTACCCAGCGCCATCGCAACGAGTTCTATATCCTCATGCCTTTGGCAGAGTTCGCGAGCCCCGCCCCATGAGCAACAACGCCGCACCCAGCCGCCTCCTGGTCGTGGACGACGAGCCCGACCTGCGCACACTGTACGAACTCACCTTGCTCCGAGACGGCTATGACGTCGAGACCGCCGCCTGTGTCGACGATGCCCGCCTGACGCTGCAGGAGCAATCCTTCGACGCCATCATCACGGACATGCGGCTGCCCGATGGCACGGGGCTGGACCTGCTGCGGCACATGGAATCGCTTGGCCGACGCGAGAAGGCCATCGTGATCACTGCCCATGGCTCTGCCGAGAACGCGGTCGAGGCGCTCAAGGCCGGCGCCTTCGACTACCTGACCAAACCGGTCGATCTCAAGCAGTTCCGCGCCGTGGTCGCCGCAGCCCTGTCCTCCAAGGATGTGGTTTCACCCGCCCTGCGCGACCTGGGTCAGCCCAAGCGCAGCACAGCGCGTGCGCCAGACGTGGCACTGTCGGCGAATGTGGCGGATACCGCGCCGACCAGGCCACTGGCCACCCCGCTGCCGGTGGCCAGTGCCGCATTGGCCAGGCTCACGGGTCAGTCGCGCGCCATCGCGCATGTGCGCCAACTGATTGAAAAGGTCTCACGCAGCATGGCACCGGCGCTGCTGTGGGGCGAATCAGGCACGGGCAAGGAACTCGTCGCCCGCGCCATCCACGATGTCAGCACACGCCATGGCCAGCCTTTTGTGGCGGTCAACTGTGGCGCCATCCCCGAGCAGTTGCTTGAAGCCGAGTTCTTCGGCTACCGCAAGGGCGCGTTCACCGGCGCCCAGGAAGATCGTGAAGGCTTTTTCCAGGCAGCCCGAGGCGGCTCCCTGTTCCTCGACGAGATCGGCGACCTGCCTCTGCCCATGCAATCGAAGTTGCTGCGCGCCATCCAGGAGCGTGCCGTGCGGCCGGTGGGCGCCATCAATGAAATCCCGGTGGACGTGCGCATCATCAGTGCCACCCACAAGGACCTGGCCCGAGAGGTCCAGGCCGGCCGTTTCCGCCAGGATCTGTTCTACCGCCTCAACGTGATCCAGATCCCGCTGCCTGCACTGCGCGATCGCATGGAAGACCTGCCCCTGATCTGCGAGCAGGTGCTGCACCGCCTGGCCACCGAGAGCGGGCAGATCCCCGCACCGCAACTGCGGCCCTCTGCTGAACAGGCACTGCGCGGCTATGGCTTCCCCGGCAATGTGCGCGAGCTGGAGAACATCCTGCACCGCGCCGTGGCCTTGAGCGCCGATCACCTGATCGAAGCCGGCGATCTGGGGCTCCCCAGCCACATGGCATCCGTGGCGGCAGTGTCATCACCTGCACCGGCAAATGCCGCACCGACCGACCTCCAGGCACCGTTCGTGCCACCGGCGTCCGCACCTTCGACGCCACAGCCCCTCCCGCAGACCGTCACACGTGGCTATGAAGATCCAGGGCTTGCCGCCATCGCTGGCACGAGCCCTCTGCCCACCGACCTGGCTGCGCACCTCGACCACATCGAGCGCGACATCCTGGTCAGGGCCCTCGAGAAACACCGCCTCAACCGCACCGCAGCCGGTGCCAGCCTGGGCCTGTCCCTGCGCCAGATGCGTTACCGCATGGCGCGGCTTGGCGTACACGTCACGGCACATGGTGTCGAACTGGGTGAGCGCTTCGACCCCGGCGACACCGAACACGATCCACTGACATGAACCGCGTCGATCCGCCCTCGCCATGGCACCAGGGCTGGCATGTCAACGCGCGCCACGTGCCCTCCCCCAATCACGGGCCGCGCCCCGCGGACACCCTGATCGACCTGGCCGTGGTGCACTCGGTGAGCTTGCCGCCGGGCCAGTATGGCGGCCCCGAGATTGAACAGCTCTTCACCAACCAGCTGGACTGGCACGCTCATCCCTATTTCGAGCAGATACGGGGGCTGGAAGTGTCAGCGCATTTCCTGATCAGACGCGATGGTGAGTTGGTGCAGTTCGTCTCCGTGCTCGACCGCGCCTGGCATGCGGGCCGCTCATCCTGGCAAGGCCGAGACAACTGCAACGACTACTCCGTTGGCATCGAGCTCGAAGGGCTGGAGCACCACGCTTTCGAGCCGGCCCAGTACGACACGCTGGCGGATCTGCTCGCTGACTTGTCGATGCACTGGCCTGCACTTCACCATGTGGCAGGCCACGAACATGTGGCCCCTGGGCGCAAGCAGGATCCTGGTGGCGCCTTCGACTGGATTGGCCTGCAGCAACGACTTGCATGGCCCGACATGGCCTTTCCGGACGGTGTGTTGCGGCCCGCGTGACGGGTGCGCAACATGGGTGATTTCCCCCTTGCGATCCCGCAAACGCGGGGGCGCCCCAAAAAGGCGTTATAGTCCCCTCCGGACACTACAGGTAGTGCTTGAACAGAGCACCAAACACCATATATAGTGTCTGCAGACACCGCGCCACCAGGCGCTCCGTTGTGCCTCGCAGCCCCCGTCGCCCCCATCCACCGGGGCTGCTTCCTCGAAGGATTCCCATGCAAACGTCCACGCCCAGCGCCACGTCCACTCCATCTTCCGTTCTGGTCGGCACGCCGGCTGATGCCGGCCAAGCGCCCAAACAATCGGCCTACTCGGCTTACCAGATCATCCGACGCAATGGCGCGGTCGTGTCCTTCGAGCCCAACAAGATCGCCGTCGCGCTGATGAAGGCCTTCCTGGCCGTGCACGGCACGCAAGGCGCGGCGTCGGCCAGCGTGCGCGAAACCGTGGACCAACTGACCGAAGCCGTCATCCGCGCCCTGATGCGCTCGCGCCCCGCCGGCGGCACCTTCCACATTGAAGACGTGCAGGATCAGGTCGAACTGGGCCTGATGCGCAGCGGTCACCACGAAGTCGCCCGCGCCTACGTCCTGTACCGCGAGCGCCGCTCACAAGAGCGCGCCAAGCATGTCGAGGCCCAGCAAGAGCAGGCCCTGCCCACACTGACGGTGATCGACCGCGGCCAGCGCCTGCCGCTGGACCTGGCCGGCCTCAAGGCCCTGATCGAATCCTCGTGCGAAGGCCTGGGCGCCGACGTCAAGCCCGCACCCATCCTGGCCGAAACTCAGCGCAACCTGTACGACGGCGTCTCGCTCGACGAGGTCTACAAGGCCGCCATCCTGGCCTCGCGCACCCGCATTGAGCACGACCCCGGCTACACCCGCGCCACCGCCCGCCTGCTGATGCACACCATCCGCCGCGAGATCCTCGGCGAAGAAGTGACGCACGCTGCCATGGCCACGCGCTACGCCGATTACTTCCCCGGCTTCATCAAGCGCGGCATCGAAGCCGAGCTGCTCGATGAAAAGCTGGGCCAGTACGACCTGGCACGCCTGGGCGCCGCGCTCAAGCACGAGCGCGACCTGAACTTCGACTACCTGGGCCTGCAGACCCTGTACGACCGCTACTTCCTGCACGTCGAAGGCGAGCGCATCGAACTGCCGCAAGCCTTCTTCATGCGCGTGGCCATGGGCCTGGCCCTCAATGAAATCGACCGCGAAACCCGCGCCATCGAGTTCTACGAAGTGCTCTCGAGCTTCGACTTCATGTCGTCCACGCCCACGCTGTTCAACTCGGGCACGCGCCGTTCGCAGCTGTCGAGCTGCTACCTGACCACCGTGCCCGATGACCTGGACGGCATCTACGAGGCCATCAAGGAAAACGCGCTGCTGAGCAAGTTCGCCGGCGGCCTGGGCAACGACTGGACGCCCGTGCGCGCCCTGGGCTCTCACATCAAAGGCACCAACGGCAAGTCGCAAGGCGTTGTCCCCTTCCTCAAGGTGGTCAACGACACGGCCGTGGCTGTGAACCAGGGTGGCAAGCGCAAGGGCGCCGTCTGCGCCTATCTTGAATCGTGGCACCTGGACGTCGAAGAGTTCCTGGAGCTGCGCAAGAACACCGGCGACGACCGCCGCCGCACCCACGACATGAACACGGCCAACTGGATCCCCGACCTGTTCATGCGCCGCGTGATGGAAGGTGGCGACTGGACCCTGTTCTCGCCTGCCTCCTGCCCTGATCTGCACGACAAGTTCGGCAAGGCGTTCGAAGAGGCCTACACCGCCTACGAAGCCCGCGCCGACCGCGGCGAGATCAAGCCCTTCAAGCGCGTCAAGGCCAATGACCTGTGGCGCAAGATGCTCTCGATGCTGTTCGAGACAGGCCACCCCTGGATCACCTTCAAGGACGCCTGCAACGTGCGCTCACCGCAGCAGCACGTGGGCGTGGTGCATTCGTCCAACCTGTGCACCGAGATCACGCTGAACACCAACGGCGGAGAGATCGCCGTGTGCAACCTGGGCTCGGTCAACCTGTCGCAGCACATCAAGGATGGCGGCATCGACCACGACAAGCTCAAGAAGACCGTGACCACGGCCATGCGGATGCTCGACAACGTGATCGACATCAACTACTACGCCGTGAAAAAGGCACGCGACTCCAACCTGCGCCACCGCCCCGTGGGTCTGGGCATCATGGCCTTCCAGGACGCGCTGTACCAACTGCGCGTGCCTTATGCCAGCCAAGCCGCCGTGGAGTTTGCCGACCAGTCGATGGAAGCCGTGTGTTACCAGGCGTACTGGGCCTCGACCGAACTGGCGCAAGAGCGTGGCCGCTACTCCAGCTACCGCGGCTCGCTGTGGGACCGCGGCATCCTGCCGATCGATTCGGTGCAACTGCTGGCCGAACAGCGCGGCGGCTACGTCGAGGTCGACACCTCCACCCAGCTGGACTGGGACGCCCTGCGTGCCCGCATCGCCCAGCACGGCATGCGCAACTCCAACTGCGTCGCCATCGCGCCCACCGCCACCATCTCCAACATCGTTGGCGTGGACGCCTCGATCGAGCCCTGCTTCGGCAACCTGTCCGTCAAGTCCAACCTGTCAGGCGAGTTCACCGTGGTCAACGAGTACCTGGTGCGTGACCTGAAGAAGCTCGGCCTGTGGGACGACGTGATGGTGATGGACCTCAAGCACTTCGACGGTTCGCTGCGCCGCATCGACCGCGTGCCTGAAGAGCTCAAGAACCTGTACGCCACAGCCTTCGAGGTCGAGCCAGTGTGGTTGGTCGAAGCCGCCTCGCGCCGCCAGAAGTGGATCGACCAGGCCCAGTCGCTGAACATCTACATGGCCGGCGCATCGGGCAAGAAGCTCGATGAAACCTACAAGCTTGCCTGGTTGCGTGGCCTCAAAACCACCTACTACCTGCGCACTGTTGGCGCCACGCATGCAGAGAAGTCAACCGTGTCGCGCGGCCAGCTGAACTCGGTGTCCTCGGGCGCATCGGGCGGCCAGATCGCAGCACCTGCGAGCACCGCACCAGTGATCGATCAAGCGATGAGCGAACCCGCCACCGACATCAAGTTCTGTTCGATCGACAACCCCGATTGCGAGGCTTGTCAGTAAGCATCAATGCAAGGCCTCAGTGATGAGGCCTTGCTACTTGTCCGCATCCGATCATGCGAACAAGACATTGAACGATGGCCTTCTTGGTTTTTTCGATGCAAGCCCGCAACAAACAGGCCTTGCAAATGTCAAGAAGTGCTTGGTGTTTTTAACAACACCCTCCCATAATCCGAACCCATAGGATGCTCACCATGTTGGTCTGGGAAGACAACACGCCTACACCTTCTAACGCGCCTTCGAATGCGCCTGCCAGTTCTGTGCCCTCCTTCGATGGACATGCACGGAACACCCAACCGTCGCCCGCACTTGGGCTTCAGTCGGTGGCCAGCGCACAAGCCATTGCTCAGCAACACGCACAGCAACTGGTTCGTCCCGCGCAAGCCCAAGGTCAGGCTGCCACGCAACGCCGCGTCAATGCGGCGGACAAGCGCATCATCAACGGCCAGACCGACGTCAACCAGTTGGTGCCGTTCAAGTACAAGTGGGCTTGGGAAAAGTACCTCGCCACCTGCGCCAACCACTGGATGCCGCAAGAGGTCAACATGTCGCGGGACATCGCGCTGTGGAAAGACCCGAACGGCCTGACCGAAGACGAGCGCCGCATCATCAAGCGCAACCTGGGCTTCTTCGTCACCGCCGATTCGCTGGCCGCCAACAACATCGTGCTGGGCACCTATCGCCACATCACGGCGCCCGAGTGCCGCCAGTTCCTGCTGCGCCAGGCCTTCGAGGAAGCGATCCACACCCACGCGTACCAATACATCGTTGAATCGCTGGGCCTGGATGAGTCCGAGATCTTCAACGCTTACAACGAAGTCACTTCCATCCGCGAGAAGGATGAGTTCCTGATCCCCTTCATCGAGGCGATCATGGACCCGAACTTCCACACGGGCACGCAGCAGAACGACCAGACCCTGCTGAAGTCGCTGATCGTGTTCGCGTGCCTGATGGAAGGCCTCTTCTTCTACGTGGGCTTCACGCAGATCCTCGCACTGGGTCGTCAGAACAAGATGACGGGCGCTGCCGAGCAGTACCAGTACATCCTGCGCGACGAGTCGATGCACTGCAACTTCGGCATCGACCTGATCAACCAGCTCAAGCTCGAGAACCCGCACCTCTGGACGCCCGAGTTCAAGACCGAGATCAAGGCCCTGTTCAACAAGGCCGTCGAGCTTGAGTACCGCTACGCCGAGGACACCATGCCGCGCGGCGTGCTGGGCCTCAACGCCTCCATGTTCAAGGGCTACCTGCGCTACATCGCCAACCGGCGCGCCACGCAGATCGGCCTGGAAGAGCTCTTCCCCAACGAAGAGAACCCCTTCCCCTGGATGAGCGAAATGATCGATCTGAAGAAGGAACGCAATTTCTTCGAAACCCGAGTCATCGAATACCAGTCGGGCGGCGCCCTGTCCTGGGATTGAGTCATGCAGCGCACTGCACGTCCGGTCTTTCAGAACATGAGCACCCGACCTACCCCATTCATCACACCGCGTCCAGATCCTAGGGGACGTCGGGTGGTGGATCTCTGTACCGCATTGTGCGGTGCAGTGCGCTTTGCAACTTGATCAAGGAGATACGTATGGCAACTGCGAAAAAACCGGCCGCCAAGAAGGCCGCCGCTCCCAAGAAGGCTGCACCCGTCAAGAAGGCAGCAGCTCCGGCCAAAAAGGCCGCTGTGAAGAAGGCAGCACCCGCCAAGAAGGTCGCTGTGAAGAAGGCAGCCGTGAAGAAGGCGGCGCCGGCCAAGAAGGTTGCGGTCAAGAAGGCCGCCGTCAAGAAGGCCGTCGTGAAGAAGGCAGCACCGGCCAAGAAGGCCGCAGCTCCCAAGAAGGCAGCACCGGCCAAGAAGGCCGCAGCTCCCAAGAAGGCAGCACCGGCCAAGAAGGCCGCCAAGCCTGCAGTCAAGAAGGCCGCTCCGGCCAAGAAGTCTGCAGTCAAGAAGGCAGCCCCCAAGAAGGCCGCTGCCAAGCCTGCCGCCAAGCCCGCAGCCAAGAAGGCCGCTGCCAAGAAGCCTGCCGCTTCCAAGCCTGCCCCTGCGAAGGCTCCGGCCGCCGCTCCCGCAGCAAAGACCACCCTCAGCCCTCAGGCTGCGTGGCCTTTCCCCACCGGCAACAAGCCCTGATCCTTCAGGACTTGATTGACGCTTGAAGGGGTCGGACGAAAGTCCGGCCCCTTTTCTTTTGGCAGACCTTGAGCGGTCGATCGCCTGCCGAGCCAACATGGCAAACCACCCCATCAGATCTTCTGCATCTCCGGCCAAGACCGCCTCCACATGGACGTGCCTGCGCGTCGTGGAGGCCGGCAAAGGCGAGAGCAGCGCAGCCTGCATGCTGGACATCAGCGTCTCTCCCAACGCCAAGCGAACCGAGCTGGTGGGGTGGCATGACGGTGCGTTGAGGGTGCGGCTGGCGGCGCCACCGGTCGATGGCGCCGCCAATGATGCACTGCGTCGCTGGCTGGCCGACGAACTACGCCTTCCACAGGCGCGCATCACGCTGGTACGGGGCGACACCAGCCGCCGCAAGCAGTGGCGCATCGATCAGGATCCAACCCTGGTGACGCAATGGCTGGCCCGCCAGCCGGCACTGGCCTTGCCTGGCGGATAATCACGCTTTTGCACCCACATACTTGGCAGCCTGGTCCTCAGGCCAGAAGGCAGCACGATGGCTCAATACGTTTTCACCATGAACCGCGTCGGGAAGACCGTCCCCCCGAAGCGTCAGATCCTCAAGGACATCACCTTGAGCTTCTTCCCGGGCGCCAAGATCGGCGTGCTCGGCGTCAACGGCTCCGGCAAATCCACCTTCCTGAAGATCATGGCGGGCGTCGACAAGGAGATCGAAGGCGAGGCCGTGCCGATGCCCGGCATTAAGATCGGCTACCTGCCCCAGGAACCGCAGATGAACCCCGACCAAACCGTGCGTGAGGCGGTCGAGGAAGGCATCGGCGGCGTGCTGGCCGCCAAGAAGCGTCTGGACGAGGTCTACGCCGCCTATGCCGAAGAGAACGCCGACTTCGATGCGCTGGCCGCTGAACAGGGCGAGCTCGAAGCCATCATCGCGGCGGGCGGCTCTGAAAACACCGACCTGCAGCTCGAACTGGCGGCCGATGCCCTGCGTCTGCCAGCGTGGGATGCCGTGATCGGCCAGCTCTCCGGCGGTGAAAAGCGCCGCGTGGCCCTGTGCCGCCTGCTGCTGTCCAAGCCCGACATGCTGCTGCTAGACGAACCCACCAACCACTTGGACGCCGAATCGGTGGACTGGCTCGAGCAGTTCCTGAGCCGCTTCTCCGGCACCGTCGTCGCCATCACCCACGATCGCTACTTCCTGGACAACGCCGCCGAGTGGATCCTCGAACTCGACCGCGGCGCAGGCCACCCCTACAAGGGCAACTATTCCGACTGGCTCGATGCCAAGGGCAAACGCCTGGAAGCCGAACAGAAGACCGAGGACGCCCGCGCCAAGGCCCTGAAGCAGGAGCTGGAATGGGTTCGCAAGAACACCAAGGGCCGTCAGGCCAAGAGCAAGGCTCGTCTGGCGCGCTTCGAAGAGCTGAGCGACGTCGAATACCAGAAGCGCAATGAAACCAACGAGATCTTCATCCCCGTGGCCGAGCGCCTGGGCAATGAAGTGATCGAGTTCGCCAACGTCACCAAGTCCTTCGGCGACCGCGTGCTGATCGACAACCTGAGCTTCAAGGTGCCCGCGGGCGCCATCGTCGGCATCATCGGCCCCAACGGCGCAGGTAAGTCCACGCTGTTCCGCATGATCCAGGGCGTCGAGCAGCCTGACAGCGGCAGCGTCACCATCGGCAAGACGGCCCAACTGGCCTTCGTCGACCAGAGCCGCGAAGGCCTGGCCGCCGACAACACAGTGTGGCAGGACGTCTCGGGCGGACTGGACAACATCATCGTGGGCAAGTTCGTGATGCCCTCGCGCGCCTACCTGGGCCGCTTCAACTTCAAGGGCAACGACCAGCAAAAGCTGGTGGGCAACCTGTCCGGCGGTGAACGCGGTCGCCTGCACCTGGCCAAGACCCTGGCCCAGGGCGGCAACGTGCTGATGCTCGACGAACCCTCCAACGACCTGGACGTCGAAACCCTGCGCGCGCTGGAAGATGCCTTGCTTGAGTTCGCCGGCAGCGCCATGATCATCTCCCACGATCGCTGGTTCCTGGACCGCATCTGCACGCACATCCTGGCCTGCGAAGGCGATTCGCAATGGTTCTTCTACGACGGCAACTACCAGGAGTACGAAGCCGACAAGAAGAAGCGCCTGGGCGAAGAAGGCGCGCGCCCCAAGCGCGTGCGCTTCAAGCCCATCAAGTAAGTGCACCCCACTTGCACACAAAGGCCCGGTTGCCCATAGGCACCGGGCCTTTTTGCATAACCGAGCCCCCTGTTCGCGGGCCGCAAACCCTTGTCCCTGCTGGATTTTCAGGGGGGAACCCTAGGGTTTCCATGCCCGATCCACAAAACGTTCGACAGATAGAATTTCGCCAACTTTTTTGCTTTTTCGGCAAAGAATTTGCTGCATCTCACTTACCTGCAGACCACACCGCCTGGTCCAGATTCACCCCGGAGACAGATCAATGATTTCAAGGATGACCCGACTCCTCACAGCCTCCGTCGCGGCCGCATCGGTCCTGACCATGAGTGGTTGTGCCCTGCTGCAGTCGGCCACCAGCGGCGTGACCCTCAACATCATCGAGGAAGGCTTCACACCGCCCGCCCTGGCCATGGGCGATGTCGACATGGTCTGCAACTTCTCGATGGTCAACGCTCCACTGGTGGGTGCCGCCCGCGAGTTCCACGGTGATCCATCCCTGGCCGAAACCGTGATGTTCAGCGCCGCAGGCGTCTGTTCGGAATCACAGGCCCTGGGCGAAGAACTGCGCTATCTGCGGGCCGTACGCGAGAAGCGCGCCGACGAAGCCACCGATGCCCGCGTGGCCCAGAAGCGCCTGCTGGCGCTGACGGCCGAACGCCAGTACACCTCGTTCAAGCGCATGCGCGACAAGCTCGAGCAGAAGTATTTCTTCAAGTACGGCCAGGATTGCCCACGCTTCAAGCGCGACTTCGACGAACTGGTCTACATGCTGGGCTCGCTGTCTGGGGTGCAGGCCATGACCAACGACATCGCCGCACAGCAGTCCGTGGGCGTGCCCACCGACATCGCACCGCAGGCCGCATTCGCCATGACCTGTCTGGACAACAACAAGTGGTGGGGCGTGCCCCAGGCCACCCGTGCAGCCGTGTGGAGCATCATCCCCGGCGGGGCCGAGGGCAAGGACCTCAAGGGCATGTTCGACAGCTCTATGGCCATTGGCGAAGCCAAGGGCGTGCGCCTGTCGCATGTGGTGAACGCCATCGCTGCCGCCTCGGCCGATGACACCGCCACCATCCGCACCATCATCAAGCGCTCCGCCACGGTGCAGAACTTCAAGGTCAACAAGCAGTACCGTTTCCTTGATGTGGTGGCCCAGGCTCAACTGCAGAACATCTCTGATCGCCTGTGGACACAGAACACCGGCTCGCGCACGCCCTTCAATTCGCTGGGCAAATTCTGGGACGACAAGGCCGATGCTGGCGTGGACGTCGACAGTTTCCTGAAGTAATCCCCAGGGAAATCCCTCCCCCGGTTTCGCGGGGAGGGAATCCGCGCAGGAACTTCCTGGTGGATATAGTTACGAAATTCATACAGATGTTCGAATCGCTGCAGTTCGCGACTCTCCTCATGTAGAGCCTCTGCTTCCGCGACACAAGACAACAGGCCACAAGGCCCACGACGTACCGTAGGAGACCCCATGTTGAAGCATTCCATTGGCAAGATCGGCGCGGCGATCTTGCTGGCCACCGCTGGCCTGAGCGCCCACGCAGCCCAGAAGGTCTGCGTCTATGACCTTCTCGGCGCCTCCGGCGACCTGTTCAACATGACCAAGGACTACATCGTCGCCATGCAACGGCACGGTGTTTCCCTGGAGCTCAAGGCCTACAACAACGAAGGTGTGGCCACCGAAGACTTCCGCACCGGTCAGTGCGATGCCGTCATCGCCACCGCCTTCCGGACACGCCAGTTCAATGCCGTGGCGGCCTCCATCGACACGCTGGGTGCCACCACCATCGTGCGGGACGGCAAGATCGACATGGCCAGCAGCTACGAAGTCGTGCGCAAGCTGATCCAGACCTACTCGGCCGCATCGCCCCAGGTCACCAAGCTGATGACCGAAGGCAACTACGAAGTCGGCGGCATCGTGCCCCTGGGTGCGGCCTACCCCGTCGTCAACGATCGCAAGATCAACACCGTCGAGGCCCTGGCTGGCAAGAAGATCGCCGCCTTCGACTACGACAAGGCCCAGGCCGTGATGATCCAGCGCATCGGCGCCCAGCCGATCTCGGCCGACATCACCAACTTCTCGACCAAGTTCAACAACGGTTCGGTGGACATGATCGCCGCGCCCACGCTGGCCTACAAGCCGCTGGAGCTCTACAAGGGCATCGGTACCAAGGGCGCCATCGCGCGCTTTCCGATCCTGATNCTACAAGGGCATCGGTACCAAGGGCGCCATCGCGCGCTTTCCGATCCTGATCCTCACCTACCAGATGATCCTCAACAAGACGAAGTTCTCCGAGGACTTCGGCGAGAAATCGCGCGCCTACTGGCTGACCCAGTTCGACCGCGCGATGCAGTTGGTCAAGCAGTCCGACGCCAGCGTTCCAGCCGCCACGTGGATGGAACTGAGCCCCGAGAACGCTTACAAGTACACCCTGATGCTGCGTGAATCACGCGTCGATATCGCGCAAAAAGGGCTTTACGACAAGCGTGGGCTGCGAGTCATCAAGAAGGTTCGCTGCACGGTCAACCCGTCTGATCCTGAATGCTCCACCAAGTCCGAAGAAGAGTGGAAGTGATGCCAGCCCTGTGCTGACTTGAGTTGTCCATCGGGGGGCACGCGCCCCCCGTTTCATTGAATCCGGCAGTTTGTAGCGCCGGATGTCCCGCGAGATCGCCATGCAAACGACGTCGTCTCCCAAGTTCCTGGGAAGAACCCTGCTGGAATGGTTTTCCAGCCTGCCCGTGTTCAGCCTCCTGCTCCTGACCCTGATCCTGGGCACCGGTGAGATGGTTCACGGCCAACTGCTGAAGTTCGGC
>NZ_RSED01000032.1 GCF_003933735.1 Aquabacterium soli
CTGGCCGACCTGGGCCAGGCCGCCCGTGTCGAGGTGGGCAAGGAGAACACCACGCTGATCGACGGCGTGGGCGATGCGGAGAGCATCGAGGCACGTGTCAAGCAGATCCGCGCCCAGATCGACGAAGCCACCTCGGACTACGACCGTGAGAAGCTGCAGGAGCGCGTGGCCAAGCTGGCCGGCGGCGTGGCCGTGATCAAGGTGGGCGCCGCGACCGAAGTGGAGCTCAAGGAGAAGAAGGCCCGGGTGGAAGACGCGCTGCACGCCACCCGTGCTGCGGTGGAAGAAGGCGTGGTGCCCGGCGGTGGTGTGGCGCTGCTGCGTGCCCGCCAGGCATTGGGCGACAAGCTCAAGGGTGACAACCCCGACCAGGACGCTGGCATCCAGCTGGTGTTGCGTGCAGTGGAGGAGCCGCTGCGCCAGATCGTCGCCAACGCGGGTGAAGAAGCCTCGGTGGTGGTGAGCGAGGTGCTCAAGGGCTCGGGCAATCAGGGTTACAACGCGGCCACGGGCACCTACGGTGACCTGGTGGAGCAGGGCGTGCTGGACCCGGCCAAGGTGACGCGCTCGGCGCTGCAGAACGCAGCCTCTGTGGCCAGCCTGATCCTGACGACCGAAGCCATCGTGGCCGAGCTGCCCGAGCCGAAGGCCCCTGCGGCCGGCCATCACGATGACCACGGCGGAGGCTTTGGCGGCCCTCAGTTCTGAGGCCTGATCTCTCTCGTCAAACCGGAACTTGAAGCCCGGGGCACCGCCAGGTGCTCCGGGCTTTTTTCATGTTCAGAAGGACCAGCCGTAGGCCACGCCAAGGATGTTTTCCTTCAGGCGGACATCGGCTTCGCCACCTCCGAAGTTCGCAGGGATCGACCCGTTGCCATTCACGGTCTTGGCAAAGGCGTGGCCATAGAAGCCACTCCACTGGGTGTGCTGGTCGATCTTGCGGGTGAAGCCCACCGTCAGATGGTCTCGCACCACGCCGGGCGCCAGGATGTTGAGAAAGGTCTGGTTGGCGGGCACGGGCTGGCTGGCGTGGCTGTAGCCCGCACGCAAGGTCCAGTCCTGGTTCAACCGGTGGATGACGCCCAGCTTGAGCACGCGAACATCCTTCCAGCCGAAGCCGGGGCCTTTGGCCGAGCCGAGGGCCTGGCCCTCCAGCAGGCGTGACAACGGGTTGGCGATCGAATCCACGCCGCTGTACTCGATGACCTGGTAGTCCAGCCCCACGGTCCAGTCGCGTGCGGCCTGCCAGGACAGGCCTATGCCATAGCTGGCGGGGATGTCGAAGCTGCCTTCGTCGGCGAACAGGCCCTTGTACTTGTCGAAGCGGCCAGAGATCTTCGACGACCAGGTGGCGCCCAGTTGCAGGCCGGGCGCGACCTGACCGATCCAGCCCAGGCGGACGCCGACACCGCTGGAAGTGTCCGTGCCACGGTTGGTGACATCTCCGGGCGAGGTGGATGCGCTGGTGAAGGGCCCCAGGCCTTCGGCCGAGAAGCGCTGCCAGGCCAGGTTCAACGCCACGCCGAAGACGTGGTCCGGCGTGGCCCGCCAAGCGATGGAAGGCGAGATGAAAAGCTGTTCCAGGTTGACCCCGGCCCTGCCTTGGGCGCCCAGGGCACTGAACGGGTTCTGGTCATAACGCGTGTTCATGCCACCGTTGCCGTACACGGCCACACCCAGGCTGATGGTAGGCGAGAAGACCCTGGTGTAGCCGAACTCCGGGATGAAGAAGTGGCGCTTGCCATCACCGCTGTAGTCACCATCCAGGCTGCCGAAGGGGCCCAGGTTGTTGCCTTCTATGCGTGCGCGGCGTGAAGGTTCGAAGTAGTTGAGCCCGACATCAAGCCGGCTGCCGACGAGGCCGGTACCGGCCGGGTTGGTGGCCGCGGCCAGTGCGTCTTGAGGCAGCGCGATGCCCACGCCCGCGATGCCCTCGGCCTGGATGCCATGGCCGTGCGCGAAGTAGCCATTGGTGGCTTGGGCCGACAGGCTCAGGCCGGCCAGCATGGCCACGGCATAGGTTGGGGCGACACGCCACGGGGCGCGGGTGAATCCGATGGTCATGGAAGGCTCCTCATGTGCTGGATGGATTCACTCAATGTAGAAAGCACACCCCTGCATCGCCAAGGAAGGCTTGGTCATGAGCTTATGCCGTGTAGCACGAGCGACTTCCATAAATTCAGCGACCAGCGGCCTGCAAGGCTTTCTCAAGCAGGGCGGCGCGACGGTGGGCACCCCAGTGTTGAGCTGCCTATCGGCGTCGACTCAACAACCGCAGCAGGCCCCTTAGGCAGGCTCTGCCGCCAGCTTGAATACCGCCACGGCATCCACCAACTGCCGAGCCTGGCCTTTCAGGCTTTCAGCCGCGGCAGCGCTCTCCTCGACCAGTGCCGCATTCTGCTGTGTGGCCTGGTCCATCTGAGTGACGGCCTGTCCCACCTGGGTAACGCCATTGCTCTGCTCGGAGCTGGCAGCGCTGATCTCGGCCACGATGTCGCTCACCCGTTGAATGGCGCTGACGATCTCTCCCATTGTGCTGCCGGCACGGTCGACCAGGGCGGTGCCCTGTTCGACTTTCTCGACGCTGGTGTTGATCAGTGTCTTGATTTCGCGTGCGGCCTGGGCACTGCGCTGAGCCAGCGATCGCACTTCCCCGGCCACCACAGCGAAGCCACGGCCCTGTTCGCCGGCACGGGCGGCCTCCACAGCCGCATTCAGGGCCAGGATGTTGGTCTGGAAAGCGATGCCATCGATCACCGAGATGATGTCGGAGATCTTCTTGGAGTTGGCATCGATGTCGCGCATGGTATCGACGACCTGTGAGACCACCTCACCGCCACGCGCGGCCACAGCAGAGGCTCCAGCAGCCAGCTGGTTGGCTTGCCGGGCATTGTCCGCGTTGTTGCGCACGGTGGAACTCAGCTCGTCCATGGTGGCTGCGGTCTGCTGCAGCGCCGCTGCCTGGTTCTCGGTGCGCGCACTCAGGTCCATGTTCCCTTGCGCGATCTGCGCACTGGCTGTGGCCACGCTCTCGGCATTTCCACGCACATGACCCACCACCTGGGCGAGGCGTGTCTGCATGTCTCTGAGCGCTTGTAGCAACACGCCGGTCTCGTCGTCCCGCCTGCTCATGTGCACCGCACAGCTGAGGTCGCCAGCAGCCACCTGTTGCGCTGTGCTGAGTGCGGCCTTGAGCGGTCCCGTGATGCTGCGGGTAATGAGCCATGCCGATGCACCGCCCACCAGCAGGGTCAGCAAGCCCAGGCCGGTTAGCAATGTGCGACTCGAGTGATTGAGTTCATTCACCTGGCGTGCCTGGTTGTCGATGGTCTGACGTTGATACATCTGCAGCTCCACCATGGCAGAGAGATAGGCTTTGGCGGCTGGCGTTGCCTTGTTGTCCAGCAAGGCATTGGCCTCATCGGCCAGCCCCTGCTTCTTCAGTCGATTGATCTCGTCGCGCGCTGAGATATAGCCTTTGCGCAACTCTCCGATCTTGTCGAACAAGGCCTTTTCCTTGTCGGAGCTCAGCCGTTCTGCGATGGCCTTCTGCAAGCTGCTGGACAATGTGGTGGCGGCGGCCACGTCGGCTGCGAAGTAGCTCACCAAGCTGGGATCGCTGCTCTTGGCGATGGCCGTTGTTCGCCTGACTCCGGCGTTGACGTTGTTGTACCAGTCGTTGATGAGCCGCTCTTTTGCCAGCGGTGTCTCCATCATGTCCTGCGTGGCGCGGGCACTGGCATGCAAACGCCACAAGCCGATGGTGGTGATGCTCAAGGACAGCAGCAGCATCAGCGCAAAACCCATGGCAAGGCGTCTGCCGATTGATAGATTCATCATGCTTTTCTCCGTGCGCCGCTCTCGTCCGGCGCTGGGCGCTCGGCGTGCTGCCTTCGGCGACGTGGAGGGCGGCCCGGTACAGGCCGGGCAGGGCAGCGGCTTGTTTTCGGCATTTGTCGTGCCTGCATTAGGTCAACTGCGTAACAAAGTGCCTCATCCGGGAGATGCGCCTGAGATGCTTGAGTCTGGGCTGGGTATATTTGCGCATTCCATCACGCCAGATCAGGCCCTCGACTGTCACCAAACGATGCTGTCCAAGTTCTATTGTTCCTCTTCTCGTCTTGTCAAGGCATGGGGGCTGGTGTGCCTGGCTATGATTGCGTGCCGGCATGCTCCTGCCTTCGCCGGGAGCGGCACAGAGCACATGAGGCTGTCCGCTGCACGGGAAGCACTTTTGCGAGACGGCTGGCGGCCTTGGGAAACCTTCGGCGTTTTCCCGGATGGTCTCCGATGGAGCCATGACGGTGACGCTGGCGTTCTCTACAAGAATGGATTCAAGGAGGTCGAAGCGTGCTCCGGCACAGGGGCCAATTACTGCAGCTTCAATTACGTGCGTGGCGGCAAGTGCATGACACTCCATACCCAGGGCGAGTTCGCACCCGGTCAGCACGAGCCTTTGGTGATTCGTCGATCCATGACATGCCCCCGGCCTGAGATTACCCGGCCGCCTCAGCCTGAACCGCGCTGAGCAAGGCCTGTCAATCCCATGACAAGTCTGGAGAGGTGCCATGCAGTTGTTGTTGAACATCGATGTACCCGATCTCGAGCGTGCGCACGCGTTCTACAGCAAAGCCTTCGGCCTGACCGTGTGCCGCAGCCTCGGGAGCGAGATACTGGAACTGTCGGGCAGTGCCGTGCCTGTCTTTCTGCTGCTCAAGGCCGAGGGCAGCACGCCTTTTGAAGGCGCAGTCGCACCGCGGGCGTATCAACGGCATTGGAGCCCCATCCATTTTGATGTGGTGGTTCCGGACCTGGACGAGGCGATCAAGCAGGTTTCGGATGCAGGCGCTGTGCAGGAGCAACCGGTCAGCACGCAAGCATGGGGCAAGTTGGCCGTTTTCGCGGACCCCTTCGGGCATGGTTTCTGTCTGATCCAGTTCCTGGCAAAAGGCTATGGAGAGATTGAAGCGATGCCCGCGCATGGTACGACGCGAGGCCCTTGAGACCGGTTACAACCTGTCGCCAACCGCCTTTCTTCGTGACATCCATACGACCTAAGATGACAGCAGGTCACTAAGGGGACAGTGAAATGGATTCGGTCAATTCAAGCGTATCGGACTCGATGATGCAGCGCCTCGCTGAATTGAAGGCGGACAATCATGCTCAGGCGCGTGCGCAACTGGCAGCCATTGAGGCGGCCATGTCAGCGGAGTGGAAGGCCGCCATGCATGCAAGGATGATGAATCTCTCCAAGGAGGCATCGTCGGCTCGCAGCAAGCTGCCCAAGCTGTATTCCCTGATGGAAGAGGTGGGAGATCTCAGGGCGCCGCACGTGTCCTGCAAGGCTGGCTGCAGTGCCTGCTGTCGGACCATTCCTGTCGAGATATCCGACCTTGAGGCCAGGCACATTGCTGCCGCTACGGGCCGTGTTCCGGCTACCTTGTCCGCAGGGCGGCACACAGTGATGGGGCATGCCGAGAGGCCATGCCCATTTCTGATAGACAACCAGTGCTCCATTTACGAGCACCGCCCGTACAACTGTCGGAGCCTCGCGGTTGTTGATCGGGATGCACTGGCATGCAGCGACGAGAACACTGCATTGACCCGTGCCAAAGACCCCCGCGCAGTGCCCGTGACGATGACCAAGATGCAAGCCTTCGACCCCTTGTATCAGGAGGTCGTTGTACGCAAAGGCACCGTGTGGGCGGATATCAGGCAGTTCTTTCCACCGCAGTAAGCAACCGAGGCATTCACGGTTTACTTGAATTTCTCTTCGGCGGCCTTCACGTCGGCCTGGATTTTGTCATTGGCCGCCTTGGCGCCTTGCTGCGTGGCTGTGGCCGCCTGAGTGATGGCCTGGATATCGGCGTTGGCCTCCTTGACGACGCAATCAACGTAGGGCCGGATGGACTGCCGGTAGCTGTTCACCGTGGCGACGCTGGCGTTGTAGGCATCGGCCGTACTCAGATTGAGCTGAGGTGGCTCAGGCTTGGGGCCGCAGCCTGCGGGCGTCCAGGCGCCGCTGACGATGACGCCGGCTTGTGCGGTGGCGGAGATCGACAGTGTGGTCAGCGCGGCCAGCAGAGATGCGCGAAGTGATGGCTTGGACATGGTGGTATTGGCTTGAAAAAGTCGGAATGGGCTACAGCGCATGTGCCTGCTGCAACACCCGCAGCAGCTGCGTTCGTGTCTGGGCCAGCGCATCGTCATCGCGCTGCCGCGGACGGGGCAAGTACATATCGAGCGTGCCGGTAGCAGGCCCGGGCACCTGGTCCAGCACGACCACGCTGTCGCTGAGGAACACGGCCTCGTCCAGATCGTGGGTCACCATGAGGACGGTTACGCCATGCTGCTGCACCACGCGCGTGAGCGTGTCCTGCAGTTTCATGCGGGTGAAGGCGTCCACGGCCGAGAACGGTTCGTCAAGCAGCAGAAGCCGAGGGCGCCGGAACAGGCCGCGGGCGATGGCCACGCGTTGGGCCTGGCCACCTGACAGATGCTTGGGAAGTGCGTCTTCGTAACCCGACAGGCCGACATCTGCCAGCAGTTCGGTCACGCGAGGATCCTTGTGCCCTTGGCCACTCAGATCGAAGCCGATGTTCTGCGCGACCGTGAGCCATGGGAACAGTCGCGGCTCCTGGAAGATCAGTCCGATGTCATTGGTGATGTCCTGCACGGGCTGGTCATCGAGCCGGATGACGCCACGGTAGTCGGTGTCGAGCCCGGCGATCAGGCGCAGCAACGTGCTCTTGCCGCAGCCGCTGGCACCGACCAGGGTGACGATGCGGCCGGTGTCCACCTGCAAGCTCAGATCCTGCAGGATGAGGCGCGAGCCGTGGTGCTTGGAGTGGACGTGAACGTCGAGCAGGCGGGTCATGTCGTTGTCAAAGGATGCTCTGGTCAGCGCTGTGATTCGAAGGTGTCTCGCCAGGACAGAAGGCGCCGCTCCCACCAGCGCAGGGCGGAGTCGCTGAGTTTGCCCAGCACGGCCAGCAGCACGATGGCGGACAGGACCAGGTCGGCACGGCCGGTTTCACGGCCATCGGTGAGCAGGTAGCCCAGGCCCTTCGTGGCGGCGATGAGTTCCGCGGCCACCATGAACATCCAGGCTAGGCTCAAGCCGTTGCGCACGCCGGTCATGATCGAGGGCAGGGCTGCGGGCAACAACACGCGCCGGGCCAGGGCGGCCGACGACAAGCCCGCCATGCGGGCCACTTCGACGAGCTTGCGGTCGACATCGCGCAGACCTGCCGACACCCCCAGGTAGACCGGGAAGAAGGCCCCGATGGCGATCAGCACGATCTTGGGCGACTCGTCGATGCCCAGCCACAGCAGCAGCAAGGGTACCCAGGCCAGCGAGGGAATGGCCCGCAGGGCCTGGAAACTTGGGTCCAGCAGGTGCTCGAGCGGGCGCTTGAGGCCCACCGCCGCACCGATCACGAGCGCCAGGGATGCGCCGATGCCGAAGCCCACGGCCACGCGGGTGGTGCTGGCCAGGACATGCGCCCCCACCACCTCCGTGCCCAGGTGCCACAGCGTGACGAGCAGATCGCTCGGGGCAGGCAGCAGGTGGCTTGGCACCCAGCCCAGGCGCACGGCTGTTTCAAGCGAGGCCAGCAGCAGCAAGGGGGGCAGCCAGCCCAGCCAGGCCGTGGAGCGCTCACGCGATGGCGCTGTGTTGATCACGCGGCCGCCGCTGGCGGGCGCCGTGGCGGAGGTTGGCGCCTTCGGCGCCACGTGCAGCGTGGCTGTGCCTTGCGAGCCGTGCGACGAGGCTGGGACCAGGGTGGGCTGGGCGGACATGCCGTCTGCCTCCGTCAGGTGCGGCGCACCACGTCGGTGGCGAAGCGCGTGTCCACCAACAGGGCGATGGCCTTGTTGAGGTCGGTGCCAGGACGGACCAGCTGTTCGTCGAGCAGGATGGGGGCAGCGGCCTGCAGCGCCTTCACATGCTCCTGCGTGGGAAGGGGCTGGCTCAGGTCGGTGCGCAGCTTGACCTGCAGCAGCGCCACCTGCAGCGACACCTTGGCTTCTTCAGACAGGATCTTGGCCGCCTCGGTGGTGTTGGCCTGGATCCACTGGCGTGCCTTCTCATACACGGTGATGACGCGCTTGACCGCTTGTGGGTTCTGCTGGATGAACTCTTCGCGCACGTTCAGGAAGCCATAGGTGTTGAAGGCCACGTTGCGGTAGAGCAGCCGCGAGCCGGCATCCAGTTCGCTGGCGGCCATCAGCGGGTCAAGGCCAGCCCACGCATCGACACGGCCTTGCTCCAGCGCCGTGCGGCCATCGGCATGCTGCAGCGCCACATGCTCGATGTCCGAGCGCTTGAGGCCCACCGTGTGCAAGGCGCGCAGCAGGAACAGATAGGGATCGGTGCCCTTGGTGGCGGCAATCTTCTTGCCCTTCAGATCGGCCAGCGACTTGATGGGCGAGTTCTTCGGCACGACCAGGGCCGTCCATTCGGGACGCGAGAAGATGTACGGGGCGCGGATGGGGTTGCCGTTGGCCTTGGCCAGCAAGGCGGCCAGGCCCGCGGTGGAGCCGATGTCGATGCTGTTGCCGTTGAGGTACTCCAGCGCGCGGTTGCTGCCGGCGCTGAGCACCCACTTGACGTTGATGCCATCCTTCTTGAACTCTTCTTCCAGCCAGCCGAAGCGGCGGATCACCAGGCTGGAGGGCGAGTAGTACGCATAGTCCAGGCGAAGCTCCTTGAGCGGCTCGGCAGCGTGCAGCACGGAGGGCAGGGCGGTGACGGCGGCAGAGCCTGCGGCCCACTGGAGTACGGAACGGCGTTTCATGGTGGTGTTCTGGGTGATGGGTGATGGGTGCTTGGATCAGCAGGGATGGGCGTGTCAGGTGTAGGCGCTGGCCTCGGGGTATTGGCCCGTGATGGCGTGGCGGCCCAGGTCGCGCAGCTTGTAGTCGACCGGGTCGTGCAGGGTGTGCACGCGCACATTGCGCCAGAAGCGGTCGAACCCATAGCGGCCACCGGTGGAGCGGGCGCCCGTGAGTTCAAGGAACTGAGAGCTGACCTCCAGGCCGGCACGGTGGGCCAGCACCTTGGCCTCGCTCACCGCCAGGGCCGTGTCGCCCCGGGCCACGGCATCGAGGGCAGGGCCTTGGTCCAGTGCGGCCTGCAGCGTGCGAGCGGCATCGTCGGCCACGGCTTGTGCGGCCCGCAAGGCCACACGGAATTCGCCATAGCGGTGCTGGGTGTATGGATCCTCATGGGCCCGCTGCACGTTGGCCGTGAGCCAAGGGCGAGCTTCTTCCTTGGTGTAGCGCAAGGCCGCGGCGAAGGCGCCTTCGCCCACGCCCAGGTACAGGTTGGTCAGGATCAGCTGCGACACCAATGTGCGCAGCGACGTGTGCGGCGACGGGGTGAGCCCGGGGGCCTGCAGCACGTCGGCGCGGCTGACATGCACGTCGTGGAAGTTGACGGTGCCGCTGTCGGTCTGGCGTTGACCGAAGGCATCCCAATCGCTGCGCACATCGACGCCAGGGCCCTTGGTGGGCACCACGGCGATCAGCGCGCTGGACGAGGGCTCGTGCCAGGCCGAGAAGGTCATCATGTCCGATCCGACGGAGCCCGAACAGAAGTTCTTGGTGCCGCGGATGCGAAAGCCGCCCGAAGTGGCCAGGGCCAGCGTGCGCTTGTCCAGCGGGTTCAAGGCGTTGCCCCAGAACCAGCGTTTCTTGATGGTCTGGGTGAGCAGGCGCTCCTGCTGTTCGACATCACCGTACAGCAACACACTGGCCACCTGCAGGTGGTGGAAGGCGAACACATGGGCCAGTGCGGCATCGGCACGGGCCAGCTCGCGCACGACCTTGTAGAACGTGGGCCAATCGCCGCCCAGGCCACCCCAGCGCGTGGGGATGGTCAAGGCCAGCAATCCGCTTTGGCGGATGAGTTCGCGCTCTGTGGCAGCGTGGCCACCGGCCTTGTCCCGATCCACGGCGGTGCGCGCGAGCAGATCGGCGAGTTGCCGGGTGACCTGGGGAACATCATCGAGGGACTCGGCCCGGCTCAATGCGGCTGACGGGCTTGGCTCGTCACTGTCGATTTTCAACGCACGGGTGCTGTGCAGCGGCAGGATTTGGGTCATGGCGGAATGGCGCACCAAGCAGGGCTGTCAGGGCCGATCTGCGGGCGTCATGAAGGTGAAGGCCTTCAGTGTTCCATCGCGTGCTTCCAACCAAAACGAATGAATGGTTCTATCGTTCTGCTGTTTCGTCAGTTAGGTGGGTGACGCTTCAGCCGCCAGACGCACATGAAAAAGGGCTCCCGAAGTGGGAGCCCTTGATGCGGGGCCGCACAAGACGGCTTCATGGAGGCGCTGGCATCAGACGCGGCGTTGGCCGGATGTGAGCCGGTGCAGCGTGGCGATCAGCAGATCGACTTCTGCGCAGGTGTTGTAGAACGCCAGCGAAGGGCGCACTGTGCCTTCGACGCCGAAGCGCCGCAGGATGGGTTGCGCGCAGTGATGCCCGGAGCGAACAGCGATGCCTTCCTTGTTCAAGGCGGCACCGACCTCTTCGGTCTGGAAGCCCTTGAGCGTGAACGACAGCACCGAGGCCTTGTCCTTGGCTGTGCCGATCAGGCGGATGCCTGGAACGTCCTTGATCACGCGTGTGGCGTAGGCCAGCAACTGGTGCTCGTAGGCGCCGATGTTCTCGATGCCCAGGCGGGTCACGTAGTCGATCGCGGCACCCAGGCCCACGGCATCGGCGATGTTGCCGGTGCCAGCCTCGAAGCGACCGGGCGCATCGTGGTACTGCGTGTGCTCGAAGGTGACGTCCTTGATCATGTTGCCGCCACCTTGCCAGGGCGGTGTTTCATTGAGCAGGGTTTCCTTGCCATACAGCACACCGATGCCGGTCGGCCCGAACAGCTTGTGGCCAGAGAACACCAGCCAGTCGCAGTCCAGGTCGGTCACGTCCACCCGCATGTGCGACACGGATTGGGCGCCATCGACCAGCACCTTGGCACCCGCACTGCGCGCCATGGCCACCATCTGCTTGGCCGGTGTGACCGTGCCCAGTGCGTTCGACACCTGCGTGAAGGACACGAGCTTGGTGCGCGGGCCCAGCAGCTTGGCGTACTCGTCGAGCAGCACCTGGCCGTCTTCGTCCACCGGAATCACCCGCAGCTTGGCGCCTGTGACCGCGCACAGCTGTTGCCAGGGCACGATGTTGGCATGGTGCTCCAGCCAGCTGATGACGATCTCGTCGCCTTCGCGGATGTTGGCCTTGCCCCAGGTCTTGGCGACCAGGTTGATGGCCTCGGTGGTGCCACGCACGAACACGATCTCGTTGACCGAGCGTGCATGCAGAAAAGCCCGGACCTTCTCGCGCGCGCCCTCGTAGGCATCCGTGGCGCGGGCAGCGAGTTCGTGCGCCGCGCGGTGGATGTTGGAGTTTTCGTGCTCGTAGAAGTAGGCCACGCGGTCGATGACCGACTGCGGCTTCTGCGTGGTGGCGGCGTTGTCGAACCAGACCAGGGGCCGGCCATTGACGGTCTCGCGCAGGATCGGGAAATCGCGGCGCACGAGGTTGACGTCGAAAGGCGGCTTGAAGCCGTGGGCCTGGGGGCTCAGTGGTTGCGCGGCCTGCCCCGGCGCGTTCAAGCCCGGTGCACCACCCAGTGGTGTCGAGGCGGGAACGCCGTGATCGAGGAAGTAGAACGACGGGACGCCCGAGGCCAGCGCATGGCCAGGATCCACCGAGCGCGACGGCGAGCGCAGCGCGATCAACTCGCTCAGCTCCGCGTCGCTGGGCAGCCCCCAGTCCAGCGGGTTGAGCGTGAGTGCGGGCTGGATGCCGCTGGTTGTGGCCGCCGGGTTGGCGTCCAGGGGCAAATCACCGCTGAAGGATGGCGGCACCGACCCTGGCGAGGCCACTGGCGGCAACGAAGGCAGGCCCTCGTATCCAGTGGATGCGCCGGGCAGGCCTGCCTGCGTGCCGCTGGCCACGAGCGCCGAGGCGGCACCGGAGCTGGCTGGCGCGGCGCTGGGCACCACGCTGGGCGAGTAGCCGGTGTCCGGGGCGGTGATCGGCGCCGTGGGTGTGTTGCCCGTCACGTTGGGCACGGCGAAGGGGTGAGCGGCCGAGGCGGGCGTGCCCAGGTGAGACAGGCCCGACGGCAGGCCGGCGGGGACCTGTCCTTGCACGGGCGCGCCAGGCAGCGCCGTGAAGAACTGGTTCGCCAGCTGCGCCAGGGCCTGTGCATCAGGCAGCCCGAGGCCGGTGAGGTCACTTGTACTCATGGTACTTGTTGATCTCCACGTCTTCCAGCACGGCGATCGAGTCGTCGGTCAGCACGGCCAGCGAGCAGTACAGCGACACCAGGTAGGAGGCGATCGCCCTGTGGTTGATGCCCATGAAGCGCACGGCCAGGCCGGGGCTTTGCGCGCCAGGCAGGTCAGGCTGGTACAGGCCCACGACGCCCTGGCGGCTTTCGCCTGTGCGGATCAGCAGGATCTTGGACTTGTTGTCCTCGATCAGCACCTTGTCGCTGGGGATCAGGGGGATGCCGCGCCAGGTGATGAACTGCGAGCCGAACAGTGACACGGTGGGCGGGGGCACGCCACGGCGGGTGCACTCGCGGCCGAAGGCGGCGATGGTCAGCGGGTGGGCCAGGAAGAAGCCTGGCTCTTTCCAGACCTTGGTCAGCAACTCGTCCAGATCATCAGGGGTGGGGGCGCCCGTGCGGGTGCTGATGCGCTGGGAAGGGGCGATGCTGTGCAGCAGGCCGTATTCCTTGTTGTTGATCAGCTCGCTTTCTTGGCGCTCCTTGATCGTCTCGATGGTCAGGCGCAGCTGTTCGGCGATCTGGTTGTAGGGCTTGCTGTACAGGTCGGACACGCGGGTGTGCACGTCCAGCACGGTGTTCACGGCCGACAGCAGGTACTCGCGCGGGTTCTCGATGTAGTCGACGAAGGTCTGCGGCAGTTCACGCTCGTCGCGGCCGGAGCAATCAACGGTGACGCTGCTGGCGTCCTTGACCTTGTTGACACGGTAGATGCCCGCTTCGACAGGAACCCATTGCAGCAGGTGCGTGAGCCAGCGTGGGGTGATGCTGGACATCTGCGGCACGGTGCGTGTCGCGATGGCAAGCTGCCTTGCGGCGATGTCGCCAAGGGCGGTGCTGGTCTCGTGTTGGTCGGCCATGATGCGGTGGTACTCCAGTGAGAGTTGGTGTGGTTGAAACGGGAACAGAAAAAGGAATCAGGCGCCGCGGTTCTGCGCCTGGGTGACGTTGCTGCCGGGCGGTACGCTGTTGGTGAGCCACACATTGCCGCCGATGGTCGAGCCCTTGCCGATGGTGATGCGGCCCAGCACGGTGGCGCCGGCGTAGATCACGACGTCGTCTTCGAGCACCGGGTGGCGAGGGTGGCCCTTGAGCAGGGCGCCGTTCTCATCGGTGGGAAAGCGCTTGGCGCCCAGGGTCACGGCCTGGTACAGGCGCACGCGCTGGCCGATCACGGTGGTCTCGCCGATCACGACGCCGGTGCCGTGGTCTATGAAGAAGGCCGGGCCGATCTGCGCGCCAGGGTGGATGTCGATGCCGGTGGCGCCGTGCGCGATGTCGGCGATCAGGCGGGCCAGCAGAGGCGCGCCCAGCTTGTACAGCGCATGGGCGATGCGATAGGAAATGATGGCCGTCATCCCCGGGTAGCTCAGCAGGATCTCCGACACGCTGGTGGCGGCCGGATCACCCTGGTAGGCGGCTTGCAGATCGCTCACCAGCAGGGCGCGGATCTCGGGCAGTTGCGACGCGAACTCGCGGGTGGTTTCGCCGGCCTTGGCAGCCAGCGTCTGAGCGAGGCCGGGATCGCTCTCGTCCAGGTCGTCGCCGACGAACAGCAGGCCTCGGCGCACCTGCTCGGCCAGCACCGTGAGCGTGTCGTGAAGGGTATAGCCGACGAAATAGTCGATGCTTTCGTCGGTCAGATCCGGGCGACCGTAATGCGTAGGAAACAAGGCGGCGCTCAAACCCTGCACGATCTGGCTCAGTGCTTCACGCGAGGGTAATTCGCGAATGCGCCCCTTGTGCCGCACGTTGTGGGTGACTTCTCGGGATTTGCGCAGGGCGCCCACCACGGCGCCGAGATTCCAGTCGGGTAATGGGCCGTCCGGGGTAGGAAATGGATGAGGCATGGCTCGGGCGTTTTACTGATGAAGACTTATTGAATGTGCCCGGGCCGCTTGGTGTCCTCAAGTCCTGCCCGCACCGTGGGGTGGTGCTTATTTGTTCGTTGCATTTGATTATCTGGAAAAAGAATACATGAGGTCAATTATTTTGTGATAAATGCCCGGGCTTTACTGGGTGATTTCTGTGATTGCATCTTAATGGTCTGTTTTGTTGGATATCTGAATGAATGCTTGCGTATTTTGTTTTTGTCATAAGCATCGTTGAATTGTTTGTTTTGATTTGAATAAGGGGCTGCCTAGACTTCGCTCAACTTGTCATAACGAGTTTGGCGATATTCAAATGGACCAAGCCTTGAAGGCGCCCGTGCCGGCCCTGCCGCTGTACGGACAGATCAAGAACAGCCTGCGCGCCCAGATCCTGGACGGCACCTATGCACCCGGCAGCCAGGTGCCGTCGGAGAGCGCCCTGGGCCAGGCCTTCGCGGCCAGCCGCATCACCGTGCGGCAAGCGCTGGGCGATCTGCAGAAGGAAGGCCTGATCTACAAGGTGCACGGCAAGGGCAGCTTCGTGTCCCGGCCCAAGGCTTTCCAGAACGTGAGCACCCTGCAGGGCTTTGCCGAGCAGATGTCCACCCGTGGGCACGAGGTGCTGAACCAGCTGCTGTCGCTGGCGCACGGCCCGGCCTCGGCTCAGGTGGCAGATCGGCTGCAACTGCCTGAAGGCGCGCTGGCCACCGAGATCCGACGTGTGCGCCTGCTCGACCGTGAGCCCGTGTCGCTCGAACTGACCTGGGTGGCCGAGCCCTTGGGCAGGCGCCTGGCGCAGGCCGACCTGGTCACGCGCGACATCTTCCTGATCCTTGAAAACGATTGCGGCGTGCCGCTGGGCCATGCGGACCTGGCGATCGATGCGGTGCAGGCCGGACCGCACGAGGCTGCCGCGCTGAAGGTGGCCGAGGGCGCGCCCCTGCTTCGCATCGAGCGCCTGACGCATGACCGCGAAGGCCATCCCGTCGACTACGAGTTCCTGTACTTCCGCGCCGACACCTTCCAATACCGCCTGCGCGTGGACCGCAGCCGGGATCAACACCCCCGATGAGGACAACAAGCATGCAGACACACGAACTCGAATTCGACGTGGTGGTGGTGGGCGGCGGCACGGCCGGCCCCATGGCCGCCATCAAGGCCAAGGAGCGTGACCCCTCCCTGCGCGTGCTGCTGATCGACAAGGCCAATGTCAAGCGCAGCGGTGCGATCTCCATGGGCATGGACGGCCTGAACAATGCCGTGGTGCCAGGCTATGCCACGGCCGAGCAATACACCAAGGAGATCACGGTGGCCAACGACGGCATCGTGAACCAGTCGGCCGTGCTGGCCTATGCGCGTCACAGCTTCACCACCATCGAGCAGCTCGACCGCTGGGGCGTGAAGTTCGAGAAAGACGCCAATGGCGACTACGCGATGCGCAAGGTGCACCACATGGGCACCTACGTGCTGCCCATGCCCGAGGGACATGACGTCAAGAAGGTGCTGTACCGCCAGCTCAAGCGCGGCCGTGTAGAGATCACCAACCGGCTGGTCGCCACGCGCCTGCTGCTGGCCGATGACGGCAGCGTGTGCGGCGTGATGGGCTTCGACTGCCGCACGGCCGACTTCTATGTGGTGCGCGCCAAGTCGGTGATCCTGTCGTGCGGCGCGGCCGGCCGCCTGGGTCTGCCGAGCTCGGGTTACCTGATGGGCACCTACGAGAACCCGACCAACGCGGGCGACGGCTACGCCATGGCCTACCACGCGGGTGCCGAGCTGGCCAACCTGGAGTGCTACCAGATCAACCCGCTGATCAAGGATTACAACGGCCCGGCCTGCGCCTACGTGACCGGCCCGATGGGCGGCTACACGGCCAACGGCAAGGGCGACCGCTTCATCGAGTGCGACTACTGGAGCGGCCAGATGATGCAGGAGTTCTACCAGGAGCTGCAGGGCGGCAACGGCCCCGTCTTCCTGAAGATGGACCACCTGGCCGAAGAGACCATCCAGACCATCGAGACCATCCTGCACACCAACGAGCGGCCCAGCCGCGGCCGCTTCCACGAAGGGCGCGGCACGGACTACCGCCACCGCATGGTGGAGATGCACATCTCCGAAATCGGCTTCTGCAGCGGACACAGCGCCTCGGGTGTGTACGTGAACGAACGCGCCGAGACCACGGTGCCCGGCCTGTATTCCGCCGGCGACATGGCTGCGGTGCCGCACAACTACATGCTGGGCGCCTTCACCTACGGCTGGTTCGCGGGCACCAACGCGGCCGAGCGCGCACTGTCCACGCCGTTCGCCGCTGTGGACGCAGGCCAGGTGGAGCGTGAGAAGGCCCGCATCTACGCGCCCCTGAACCGCGAGCACGGACTGCCGCCGCTGCAGGTGGAGTACAAGTTGCGCCGCATGGTCAACGACTACCTGCAGCCGCCCAAGGTGACGCGCAAGTACGAGATCGCGCTGGAGCGCTTCGACGAGATCGGCGAAGACCTGCAGTACCTGCAGGCCCGCGACCCGCATGAGCTGATGCGCGCCGCCGAGGTGTCCGTGATCCGCGATTGTGCCGAGATGGCTGCGCGCGCCTCGCTGTTCCGCACCGAAAGCCGCTGGGGCCTGTACCACCTGCGCGTGGACTACCCCGGTCGCAACGATGCCGACTGGTTCTGCCACGCGCACCTGTTCAAGGACACCAATGGCCGCATGGCCCATGCCAAGCGCCCGGTGGAGCCCTACACCGTGCCCATCGACGAGCAGGAAAAGTCGGCCTACGACCGCCTGCGCATCGACCCGAACCAGGCCCACAAGCCAGCCGAACCCAAGCAGCCCGTGGCAGCGTGACCTCGCCTGCCTGAGCCCGAATCCTACGTCGAGTCCCCACCATGTCCCGCACCATCCCCATCAGCGCCGGCCACTTCACGCCGCGCACCATCGCACAGCTTAGCGACGCCCCCGTCACCGTGGACGAGGAGCTGTGCATCGCCCACAAGGGCTGCACCGTCTGCGTGGACGTCTGCCCCATGGACCTGCTCGCCATCGACGAGTCCAGCGGCAAGGCTTTCATGAAGTACGACGAGTGCTGGTACTGCCTTCCCTGCGAGAAAGACTGCCCCACTGGCGCCATCAAGGTCGCCATTCCCTACCTGCTGCGTTGAGAGCCCGAGAGCTCAGGCGCAGTGCTCCCCTCAACGTCCCCCTGAACTTCGGAGTTTCACGTTCATGACCGCACCGATCCGCTCCCTGCGCGCCCTGGCCGTCAGCGCCATCACCCTGGCCAGCACGCTGGCCACCTTGAGTGCCGCACAGGCAGAGACCATCCGCGTCGCCATCGGCACGCAGGACACCACCATCAACTGCGCCACCGGCGGCCTGTTGATCCGCGAGCTCAAGCTGCTCGAGAAGTACCTGCCCAAGGATGGCAAGTACAAGGATGCAACGTACGACATCCAGTGGAAGAACTTCACCTCAGGCGCACCGCTGACCAACGAGATGGTGGCCGACAAGCTGGACATCGGCGCGATGGCGGACTTCCCGGGTTCGGCCAATGGTGCGGCCTTCATCAAGGCCGGCAAGAAGAGCCTGTTCATCACGGTGCTGTCGGGCAGCACGCTGGGCAGCGGCAACGGCATCGTGGTGCCCAAGGATTCGCCCATCACCTCGCTGGCCGAGCTCAAGGGCCGCACGATTTCGGTGCCATTTGCCTCCACCGCGCACGGCATGCTGCTGCGCGCCGTGAAGGCCCAGGGTTGGGACCCCGAGAAGGACGTGACCATCATCACGCAGGCACCCGAAGTGGCCGGCCCCGCGCTGCAGGCCAACAAGATCGAGGCCCACGCCGACTTCGTGCCGTTTGCCGAGCTGTTTCCGTACCGCGGCCATGCCCGCAAGATCTTCGATGGCGCCCAGGCCAACGCACCCACCTTCCACGGCAGCCTGGTCACGGCCGAGTACGCCAAGAAGTACCCTGAGATCGTCACGGCCTACCTGCGTGCGGCTGTCGAGGCCGACCGCATCTTCGCAACCGACCCCGAGAGGTACAGCGAACTGATCGAGAAGATCACCGGCATCGAAGCGCCCGTGAACTACCTGTTCCACGGCCCGCTGGGCCTGCAGACGCGCGACCTGACCTGGAAGCCCGAATACCGTCAGGCGCTCAAGACCTCCATCGAGACGCTGCGCCTGCTGCGCCGCACCGACAGCGACCAGGATGTCAACAGCTTCATCGACGACCGTTTCATCCGCGCCGCCTTCAAGCAGGCCGGGCTGAACTACGACGCCAAGCTCAAGGACTATTCGCCCGTGCCGCTCAAGGCCAACGATGCGCTGACCGGCAAGCCCATCACCGACACCCAGCGCCTGGCCGGCATCTGGGTCAAGGGCGAGCCCAAGGTGCGCCACTACGCGAACATCGACGGTGCCATCAAGGACCTGGCCAAGGTGGAGCAGGGCGGCAAGGCCGCACGCGCCGTCTATGTGCATGACCTGATCCACCGCATCAAGCTGCTGGCCCCGCTGGCCTGGTATGCCTCCGATGCCAAGGGCCAGTACAGCGCCTTCCTGCAGAAGGATGCTGCTGTGGCCTACGCCGCCGCCAACAAGGGCAAGGTGTTCGACTTCAACGGCCTGCGCGCCGCGGTGCGCTGAGCATGGCCCGCGCGCGCGCCCTGATCACGCGGCTGCTGCCCCAGGCGCTGTCGCTGCTGGCCTGCCTGCTGCTGTGGCACTGGGCATCGACACAGCGCGTTCATCTGGGGCTGGTGACGTTTGCCAACGTGCCACCGCCGGCCGAGGTGCTGCAATCCGCCTGGGATCTGCTGCATTCACCCCGGCTGGTCCAGCACCTGAGCAGCAGCCTGGGCCGCATCGCCCTGGGCTTCGCGCTCGCCGCGGTGCTGGGCGTGGGCCTGGGCCTGGTCATCGGGCGCTCGCGCTGGGCGCAGCTCAGCCTGCTGCCACCACTGGAGGTGGCCCGGCCCATCCCGGCCGTGGCCTGGATCCCGCTGGCCATCCTGATGTTTCCCTCGTCGGAGGGCAGCATGATCTTCATCACCTTCGTCGGTGCGCTGTTCCCCATCCTGCTCAACACCATCCATGGGGTGGAAGGGGTGGATGCGCGGCTGATCGCCTCTGCACGCAGCCTGGGCACGGGGCGCTTCGCCCTGTTCACGCAGGTGGTGTTGCCCGGCGCGGCGCCCAGCATCGTCACCGGCCTGTCCATCGGCATGGGCACCTGCTGGTTCTGCCTGGTCACGGCCGAGATGATCTCGGGCCAGTACGGCATCGGCTACTACACCTGGGAGTCCTACACCGTGCAGAACTACGCCAACATCATCGTGGGCATGCTGCTGATCGGCGTGCTGGGCATGGGCAGCAGCGTGCTGATCCGCCGCACTGGCCAGTGGCTGATGCCCTGGCAGCAACCTGTGGAGCAACGCACATGAACGCCGTGATCCACCCCGTCGAGCCTTCGCTTGCGCGCGTGCCGGCGGCCACGCAGAGCAACGTGCCTTCCAGCACCGCGCCTTCCACAGGACGCCTGCTGATCGACCAGGTCAGCATCCACCTGGGGCAGGGCGCCGACCGCTTCCTGGCGCTGGACAAGGTGTCGCTGGACATCGCCCCGGGCGAGTTCGTCTGCCTGCTGGGCCCCTCGGGCTGCGGCAAGTCGACCTTGCTGGGCGCACTGGCCGGTCATCTGCAGCCCAGCGGCGGACGGCTCTCGCTCGATGGCAAGCTGGTCGATGCGCCCAGTCCCGAGCGTGGCCTGGTCTTCCAGCACCACACGCTGTTCCCTTGGCTCACGGCGCTGGACAACGTGGCCTACGGCCTGAAGATGCAGGGCGTGGGCAAGGCCGAGCGCCGCGCGCGTGCATCGGCCTTGCTGCACCAGGTGGGGCTGGACGGTTTCGAAAACCGGTACCCGAGGCAGCTGTCGGGCGGCATGCAGCAGCGGGTGGAGATCGCCCGCGTGCTGATCAACCAGCCGCGCGTGCTGCTGATGGACGAGCCTTTCGGTGCGCTCGATGCGCTCACGCGCCTGAAGATGCAGGAGCTGCTGCTCGAGCTGTGGACGCGCCTGAAGACCACCGTCGTCTTCGTCACCCATGACATCGATGAAGCCCTGTTCCTGGCCGACCGCATCCTGGTGATGAGCCCGCGGCCGGGCCGCTTCATCGATGAGTTGCCCGTGCCTGCCGATCGCCCGCGCCAGCCCGAGGTGCTGACCACGCCCGAGTTCGGCCGCCTCAAGCGCCATTGCCTGGATTTGCTGCGCCATCCCGACAGCACCTTGCCCCTGACCCGCCTGACCCCGCTGGGGCTCGACCCGGTCGGTCCGGCCGATCCCGCCAACGCTTTGGACAAACGGGCATCGCAGGTGCGCTTCGCGGTGTGAGCCACGCATCGAACGCACGCCGCAAGACAACAAGCACACACGAAACACACCAACATGAGCCTTGCCACGATTGCCCCCCCTCAGCATCCCCCGCTGGACGACGCGGATGACGACCTGCAGGTGCTGGCGCCCCGCCTCACCGATGACGATGCCACCGTGCGCCGCCTGGCCCTGATCGAACTGGCCGAGCTGGAAGACCCTGCCCATGTGCCCTGGCTGCTGCATGCCCTGCATGACACGGATGCCGCCGTGCGCGCCGAGGCGGCCGGCCGCCTGGCCTACTGGGAAGACGAGGCCACCGTGGCCGCCCTGGTGCACACCTTGGAAGATGCCGAGCCGACAGTGCGCGAGGCAGCTGCCCACAGCCTGGGCGAGCTCAAGCAGCCCGCCTCGGCTGAGGCCCTGCTGGCGGCCACCGACCATGCCCGGCCCTTCGTGCGCGCCAGCGCCTTGCGCGCCCTGCGCGAACTGCGCCTGCCCGCCGCCTTCGACCCCGCGCTGCGCGCGCTGGCCGATGCAGAGCCCGGCGTGCGGCTGGAGGCCGTGGGCGTGCTGGGCTGGCTCAAGCGCGAAGAAGCCTTGCCGGGCCTGGCCACGCTGGCCGGCACCGACCCCGATGCCGATGTGCGGCGCGCCGCGGTGGGCGCCTTGGGCTTTGCGCCTGCCAGCGGCGTGGCGGTGCTGCCTGCGCTGCTGACCGCCACCCGCGACCAGGCCTGGCAGGTGCGCGAAGAAGCCGCCACCACCCTGGGCAAGCTGCGCCTGGGCGGTGCCTTCCAGCCCCTTCTGGATCTGCTGGACGACGGCTGGTGGCAGGTGCGCCTGCGCGCCGCGCGCGCCTTGGGGCAGCTGGGCCCGGCGCACGCCGTGCCCGCCGTGCCTGCGCTGTCTCGCCTGCTGACGGAATCCATCGCCAACCTGCGCAAGGAGGCCGTCATTGCCCTGGGCGAGACGCGGCATGAGTCTGCGCTGCCGGCCGTGCGCCTGGCTGCAGAGGATCCGGATCCGGAAGTGCGCAAGGTGGCACGACTGGCCTTGAGCCAACTGCAGGCCCAGTAGCCGCCAAAGCCATGGACACCGATCGCCTCGTGCACTGGCTGCTGGGCAGCCTGGAGCTGGACACCACCATCTTCCACGTGGGCCAGTACTGTGGCCGCTGGCGCGCATCCACGGCGGGGCGTTCGCTGGCCAGCTTCCACCTGGTGCTGCACGGCGAGTGCTGGCTGCATCTGGACGAGGGCACTGAACCTGTTCGCCTGGGCCCGCGCGATGGCGTGTTCCTGCTGCGCGATCTGCCGCACTTCATCAGTCCATCGCCCGATCGCGGCGCGGTGCTGACGCCTGCCCCCATGCAGCCTCTTTCGGCCGGTGAGCCGGGCACCACAGGGCTGGCCTGCGGCTTCTTCGAGTTCCATGGCGCGCTGGGCGGCTTGCTGATCAACTCCTTCCCGCGGCACGTGGTGATGCGCGCCGATGACCTCAGCCTTCAGGCCGCCGCACCCCTGTTCGACCTGATCCTGGCCGAAGCTGTACACGGCGCTTGCCCATCGCCCGATGCACCGTCGCCGCTGATCGCGCGCCTGGCCGACGTGCTGTTCTTCTACGTGATCCGCCACGTGGCCCGGCAGGACGATGTCGCGGCAGGCCTTTGGGCCGTCGCGCGCCGCACCGAGTTCGCGCCGCTGCTGTCGCAACTGCTCGACGAACCGGGGCAGGACTGGTCCATCGAACGCATGGCCGGCCTGGCGCACATGTCGCGGGCCAGCTTCTGCAAGCACTTCCTGGAGGCCAGCGGCCAGCCGCCCGCCCAGTTCCTGGTGCTGCTGCGCATGCGCATCGCGGCCCAGCGCCTGCAGGCCGGCGACAGCATCGACCGCGCGGCCGAGCATGTGGGCTACCGCTCCTACGCCGCCTTCAGCCGCGCCTTCAAGAAGGTAATGGGCACGCAGCCCGGCGCATGGCGACGCCAGCGTCAGCAGCGAGAGCAGGGCGGGGCACCTGCCTTGCACTGAAGCCTTGGCAAAAGGTGGAAGAGCAGGTGCGAGATGCTCCGTTGAAGCAGACGAGCTTCAGACGATCGAGCATAAAAGCCCGACGTTCATGCGTAGACGTCCAGAGGCGCTGTCGGAACAATCAGGCGCATCGAACCCCGCAAGACAACACAGAGCACGCCCATGACCCGCCTGACCCTGCACACCGTTGAGAGCGCCCCGGCCGACAGCCGTCCGCTGATGGACAAGGCCATCGCCAACAACGGCTTCCTGCCCAACCTGATCGCCGTGCTGTCCAGCGCGCCCGTCGCGCTGGAGACCTACCTCACCGTCTCCGGCATCAACGCCCGCGCCAGCTTGAGCCTGGCCGAGCGCGAGGTGGTGCAGATCACGGCCGCCCGCCTGCATGGCTGCGATTTTTGCGTGGCCGGCCACACGGCCGTGGCGCTCAAGAAGGCCGAGATGGACACCCCGGTGGTGTGCTCGTTGCAGCTGGGCAGTGCCACCGGCGATGCGCGCCTGGATGCCCTGGCTGACTTCACCCGCGCCGTGGTGGCCACGCGCGGTGCCGTGTCTGATGCAGAACTGGCTGCCTTCCGCGCTGCCGGCTTCACCGAAGGCCAGGCGCTGGAAGTGCTGCTGGGCGTGAGCCTGGCCACGCTGTGCAACTTCGCCAACAACTTGGCGGGTACTCCGATCAACCCGCAGCTCGAGGCCTACCGCCCGGGCGCGCTCCAGGCTGCATGACATCGGCATGACCATGACACCGCCTTGCGCATTGCCTCCAGGTCTGGCCACTTGGCTGGACACTCACGCCGAGGCCCTGGACCGTGGCACGCTGGACAGCGACACGCTGCTGCCCGTGCTGGGTGATGCCGGCCTGTTCCGCATCGGTGTGCCGGCCGCCTTGGGCGGTGCGGGCGGCGACGTGCGTGATGCGGTCGAGGCCATTGCCGCCGTGGCAGAGCGCTCGCTCACGGCCGCCTTCGTGTTCTGGGGGCAGCGTGCCTTCATCGAGTACCTGCTGCAAAGCCCCAACCATTCGCTGGCCGAGCGCAGCTTGCCCTCCTTGCTGGAAGCCCGGCAGGCCGGTGCCACGGGCTTGTCCAATGCCATGAAGTTCCTCTCGGGCATTGAGTCACTGCAGATCGAGGCCTGTCCTCAAGCCGACTGCTGGCAACTGAACGGTGGCCTGCATTGGGTCACCAACCTGCGCAAGGCCGGCTTCGTGGTCGCGGCGGCTGTGTCGCGCAGCGATGGGCAGCCTCCGGCCATCGTGGCCCTGGACAGCGGTTGGCCCGGTGTGCAGCGCAGCGATGACCTGGACCTGGTTGCCCTGCGAGGCAGCAACACGGCCGCGCTGCGCATCGACCAGGTGGCCTTGTCCGACGAGCACATCCTGCACATTGATGCGCGCGCCTTCCTGCCCTCGGTGCGTCCCGCCTTTCTGGGGCTGCAATGCGGCATGTCCATCGGCCTCGCCCGTGCTGCCTTGCGTGCGGCCCACGAATCCGGTGCGGCACGCCATGGCCTGGCCGACGACGTGGCGAATTTGGAGAACAGTCTCGAACAATCCGTGCAGGCCTTGCACCAAGGCCTGGCCGATGGCCGCTTCAAGACCGCTGCCGCGCCGCTGTTCCGCCTGCGCATTGCCTTGGCCGACACCGCCCAGCATGCTGTGGAACAAGAACTGATGGCCAGTGGCGGCCGCGCCTACCTGCAGAGCCATGGTGCGGGGTTTGCGCGGCGCTGGCGCGAAGCGGCCTTCGTGCCCATCGTCACGCCCAGCCTGTCGCAATTGCGCGCCGAGCTGTCCCGGCACGATGCGGCGCAAGGCCTGGCGGCATGAGCGCCCAAGCCCACGCGGCTCTAGCCCGCCCACCTGAAGCAGAGTCGGCCACGTCTGACCAGCGCCCGCCGCCCGCGCTGTCATCTCAGGGCCTGGCGTTTCATCACCGCGGCGCCGGGGCCCCTGTGTTCAGCGGCGTGGACCTGGCCGTGCGTCCGCACGAAATCGTGGCCTTGCTGGGTGGCAGTGGTTGCGGCAAATCCACCTTGCTGCGCGTGCTGGCCGGCCTTGAATCCCCGGCTGCCGGCAGTGTGTCCTTCCTCGGGCAGGCGTTGACAAGTCCGCACCCTCGCGCCGCGTTGGTCTTTCAGCAGGCCAGCCTGCTGCCCTGGCTGGATGTGCGCGGCAACGTGGGTTTTGGTCTGGACTTCAAGCACCAGCCAGTGTTGAGCAAGTCAGAGCGGGCGCTGCGCATCGCCCAGGCCATCGAGGCCGTGGGCTTGTCGGCCCATGCGCGGGCCTTCCCCTCCAGCCTGTCGGGCGGCATGGCGCAGCGCGTGGCCTTGGCCCGCGCCCTGGCGCGCGAGCCTGCCTTGCTCTTTGCCGACGAGCCCTTCTCGGCGCTCGATGCCATCACCCGTGCCGAGATGCAGACCCTGCTGGTGCGCCTGGTTCACCGGTGGCAGGCCGCTGTGCTGCTTGTCACCCATGACATCGATGAAGCCCTGCAGGTGGCAGACCGCATTGTGCTGATGGGGCAGGGATGTGGCCCANCAGGTGGCAGACCGCATTGTGCTGATGGGGCAGGGATGTGGCCCAGGCGCAGGGCAGGGCGCTGCCACCCTGGTGCGCAGCTGGTCGCTGAACCTGCCGCATCCCCGTGATCCACATGCCCCCGAGAGCGCCGCCTTGCGGCTGGACATCCTATCGGCCCTGCAGCAGTTGCGCCCGCAGGCCACCTGACAAATCCCGGAGACCCCTGAATGACACAACCCGATCCGAAAGCCGCCCGCCAGGGCCTGCACCTGTGCCTGTCGTCCGATTGTGATTGCGGCTTGAGCCGACGCGATGTGCTGCGCCTGTCGGCCTTGACCGCTGCCGGTGCCGCCTCCCTGTTGCTCAAGGCCGGTGATGCCCGCGCCCAGGCCTTCAAGGGCGACGACCAGCCCGTGAAGATCGGCTACCTGCCCATCACCGACGCTACGCCCTTGCTGGTGGCCCATGGTCGCAAGCTCTTCGAGGCTGAAGGCCTGAAGACGGAAACCCCGCGCATGTTCCGCAGCTGGGCCCAGATCGTCGAGGCCTTCGTGGCCGGCCAGGTCAATGTCATCCATCTGCTGTCGCCCGCCACCTTGTGGGTGCGCTATGGATCACGCTTCCCGGCCAAGGTGGTGGCCTGGAACCACGTCAATGGCTCGGCCCTCACCGTGGCACCGGCCATCAACACCGTGGCGGACCTGGGCGGCAAGACCGTGGCCATCCCGTTCTGGTACTCGGTGCACAACGTGCTGCTGCAGCAACTGTTGCGCGCCCAGGGCCTGGAAGCCGTGGCCAAGCCGCGTGATGCCGCCCTGGGCCCTCGCGAAGTCAACCTGATCGTGCTGCCACCGGCCGAGATGGTGTCGGCGCTGGCCAGCAAGGCCATCGCCGGCTTCATCGTGGCCGAGCCCTTCAATGCCGCGGCCGAGCAACTGGGCGTGGGCAAGATCCTGCGCTTCTCGGGCGATGTCTGGCAGAACCATGCCTGCTGCGTCACCTTCCTGGCCGAGCGGGATCTGAATGACAAGCCGGAGTGGTCCCAACGCGTCACCAACGCGCTGGTGAAAGCGCAGCTGTGGACACGCAACAACCAGCTCGACACGGCCCGCCTGCTGTCGGCCGAAGGGGCCCAGCGCTACACGCCGCACAACCTGCGTGTGCTGAGCAAGGTGCTGGCCACCTCCGATTACAGCGGCTACGAAGCCAGCGGCATCGTGCGCCACAGGAACTGGGCACAGCGCCGCATCGACTTCCAGCCTTATCCCTTTCCCTCGTACACGCAGGAGCTGGTGCGGGCCCTGCGCCAGACCCGTGTGGAGGGCGAGGCCGGCTTCCTGGCCAAGCTGGACCCGGCCTTCGCTGCGCGAGACCTGGTGGACGACCGCTTCGTGCGCAAGGCGCTGGCCGCCGTTGGCGGGCCGGGTGTGTTCGGGCTGCCCGCATCATTGACGCGCAGTGAAGTGGTGGCCGTGTGATCCTGACCCGAATCGCATGGCCGCTGTTGGGGCTGGGATCGGCCGTGCTGCTCTGGGCCCTGGGTGTGCAGGTGCTGCACGAACGCACACCCATCGCGGGGGCCTTCGCGCCTTGGCCCGCAGCGCAGGCTTTGTGGGCGCTGCTGGCCGACGGACGTCTGTGGCCGCACACGGTGCTCAGCCTGCAGCGCGTGGCTGTGGGCCTGTTGTCTGCCGTGGCCGTGGGGGTGCCCCTGGGCTTGCTGATAGGCACATGGCGCCCCTTTGCACAAGCCGCCACGCCGCTGTTCCAACTGCTGCGCATGGTCTCCCCCCTGTCATGGATGCCGTTGGCGGTGATGGTGCTGGGCGTGGGTGACGCACCTGTGTACTTCTTGCTGGCCTTTGCGGCCGTGTGGCCGGTGATGCTCAACACCGCTGCGGGTGTGGCCCAGCTCAATCCCCACTGGCTGCTGCTGGCCCGCAGCCTGTCGGCCACCCGCTGGGAAGTGGCCTGTCGGGTGATCCTGCCCGGCATCACGGCGCACATCCTGATCGGCGTGCGCCTGGCCATCGGGCTGATCTGGATCGTGCTGGTGCCGGCGGAGATGCTGGGCGTGTCTGCCGGGCTGGGGTACTACATCCTGGACACGCGCGATCGGCTGGCCTATGACGAGCTGATGGCCGTGATCCTGTTCATTGGCGCGCTGGGCTATGCGCTGGACACACTGGCGCGGACGGTGCATGCACGCTGGAGCCACTAGCCTAAACTGCAGGGCTCTGTGATTCACCGCCCGCGCATACGCAATGCCTTCTCGCCACGTTGACGCCAACTACCGATTCATCGCGGCCTCCAACGAGCTGAACGCCCGCATCGCGCAGCGGCAGCAGGCCTTGTCCTTGTACATCACCCTGCTGCTGGGACTGCTGGCCGCGCTGGTGGCTTTTCGGCCCGAGGCAGGGCAGCGCGTGCCGGTGGAGTGGCTGGTGCTGGGCTTCCCGGTGGCCTCGCTGTGCCTGGTCTTTCTGAACTACAAGGCCGAGCGCGCGTTGACCAACTTGCGCCACTTCCTGGCGACCCTGGAAAGCATCGACAACGCCGATGGCTCGCTGCCCGGCTACAACACCGATGCGCGCTGGGCCCAGGGCGCCAACCGGGCCAGGCGCTTCCACGACTACACCGGCGCCATGCTGGTGGCGGCGGGCAACGCCGTGGCCCTGGGTGCTTTGCTGCGTATCTACCCCCAACAGGCCAGCCTGGATGCGCCCGTGGTCTGGATCACCGTGGTGGTGGCCGTGGGGTGCGTGGTGGCCTTGCTGTGGACCTCGCGCCTGAGCTATCGACCTGCCGCCTGAGGTGTGCCAGCCTAGGGTGGTCGCCTCCCTGCCTCCCTTGTCTTAGGGCTTTGCCCGCGTTTCGGGCATGGGCATCATGACCAGGTGCTTCTGGACATCAGACAAGGGGGGGTGACATGGGCGTGCCTTATGACGAGCGTTTTTGCAGGCCTTATGGGCTGGAAGGCCTGTTCCACCGGCCGATCGATCCGACCCGGGGCTTCAAGTACGTGGTGGATCCGTCCACCGGTCTTGCCCGGGAGGTGACCGGCACCATCGATGCGGAAGTGCGCCTGCTGGCCGCCATCGCCTATGGCGAGGGCTCAACCGCGGACGTCGAGGATGAAATCGCCGGGATCGCCCACGCCGTGGTGAACCGGGCCAAGGCCTGGGGCAACAAGAAGGTGTCGGCGGTGGTGGCGGGGGATCCCAATTACACCTACGCCGCCAATGGCAAGAACGACCGGTTCAACGTGCTCAAGGCGGCCAGCCTGGCGGCCATCAACAAGTCCAAGGGCATGCGCATCGCCATCAATGCTGCGCGTGAGGCCTTGGCTGGGCAGGGGCACGACACGTCCAACGATGCCTACTGGTGGGATGGCATCGACCTGAAGGACAAGAAATCCTTCAATCCGCGGATCCAGCACGGCTTCAAATACGGAGAGCCTGAGCACAACATCTTCGACATGGATGAAATCACGAAACCTGTGGTGACCTACTGGCAGGCCAAGAACCCCAAGACCGGGCAGCTCGAGAACACGAAAGAGCGCGGGCGTTACGATTGCGTCTATCGGTCCACCGCGGCGCATGGCAAGACCATTTTCTGGCGCTACACGCCCGAGTATGTGGCCGCCACAGGGGGCAAGGAGTACAAGTGAGCAAGGCGCCTGCGCATCCGGTTCTGGCCGCGCTGATCATCCAGTTGGCCTGGCTGCCAGGTGGGCAGCCGCGGGCAGCCGAGGTGCTGGACAGCGCCGCGTTCTATGCCCGCCACCCGGGGCAACTGTTCAGGGACACCGAGCCAGTCGACATGACGGTGGGCTTCCTGGAGGGGCAGGAGACGCCTTATCAGACCTGGGAAGGCCTGGTGGCGGGCAAGAAGGTCTATGTGGAGCTGCACGGGACGCAGCTCAAGGTCAAGGTGGGCCCGCGGTGGATCGAGCGCAGCTTGCAAGGCGCCATCAGGATGCCTGCAGAAGCCATGACGGCTCTGGATGCGCGCGGCACCGAACTGTATGTCCGGGCCGGTGCTGCCGGCAGGCCGAGTGTCTTGTGTCTCGAATCATTGCGGCCTGACGCCCAGCAGGCCGTGCCTTTGCGCAGTGTGTACGTGGTGCCGAACCTGCTGTCGCCGTCTGCACGTCTGTATCAGCTGCCGGCGCTGTACGCCGCCTGCAGGGGCCTGGCGCAGACTGAGGGGCGGCCTGGCGAGGTCGAGGCCCCCGTCTGGACCCCCGCGGACCAGAGCAAGCCCAAGGGCTTCGCTATCCGCTATCACAGGCTCGTCAAGAGGGGCTTCATGCCTACGGGGCTGACCTTCAGCGCCGTGTCGGTGGGCGATCAGTTGGACGAGTTCAGGGTCTCAAAGCCCTGAGAGCCGGGCGGAAGTCTCAGGAAAGACGCCCCGCAACGGGCCCCGGCCTCTTCCTCACGACTGTGTATTCGTTTTCCGCATATTCAATGCCGTTTCCATTCGTTCCGTGTTGGTTGCAGCTTTCTTACAGTTGCTTCATCCGATCAACAACGATCCCCAACCGGAAGTCTGGAACAAGCAATGAGCCGTCAAAGCACCCTCCGCCGCACTCTGTTTTCGTGGGCCCTGAGCACCGTGGCCGTGGCCGCCACCCTCGGCGCCGTGGCCCCCACGATCGCTGCCGCCAAGGACGTCACGCTGCTG
>NZ_RSED01000033.1 GCF_003933735.1 Aquabacterium soli
CAGGTCGGGCTCGCAGTCGTAAAGCACCAGCACCTTGGCCGCACCACCTGTGCCAGCCTTGATGTCCTGGGCCACGTCCAGCTTGACTGGCGGCTTGGTGACCACGAAGCTGGCCTGCGCCAGGTCGATGCTCGCCGTGCCCACCTGCGCCGTCAGCACCGCCACCAGGGTCTTGTCCACCAGTGTGGCGTCCGTCGTCCAGCTCTGGGCACGGGCGATGGTCTGGCCACCAGGCAGTGCCAGCGGGCCGACCGTCAGCTTGGCGACTTCACGTTCGCCCGCCGGGTCGATGATGCGGATCATCAAGGGCAGCGCATCGAAGCCGCTGTTGCCCTTGTTGAGCACGCTCCACTGGATCGCGGCGGCGTCACCGGCCGATACCGGGCTGCCCACCACGCTCAGCGTGCCGCCCAGGCCGGCACCACTGGCCGCCGTGCTGGTCACGTCGAAGCCCGTGGCCGCGCTGGACAGCACCTGCCCGCCGGCATCGAGCACCGTCAAGGTGGCGCTGTAGCGACCAGCCGCGGCGTTGCCCAGAGCCACGCGGTAGCCCAGTTCCTTGACGCTGCCACCCACCAGTTGGGCCAGCGGCTGCGTGGTCTCCCACACGAGCGCGCCGCCCGGACCACGCACCGAGGTGCGTGCCACCAAGTCTTCCAGCACGGTGTTGCTCACTTCGTTGACCAGGCGGTCCGTCAGCGTCACCGTCTCGTTCGAGCCGTACGACACCTTGTCGCTCAGGATCTTCGTGCCCAGGCCCAGGTTCAGCGGTGCTGCCACCGAGAACATGGCTTCGCTCACGCTCACCTGCTGGCCTTGTGCATCCAGCAGTTGCGCCCTGACCTTGTAGCCTTCGCCGGCCAGCCATTGGGCCGTGTTCCACACGGCCGACAGGGCCTGCGTGCCGCTGACGGGCAACTGGCTTGCCTGGAACACACCCAGGTCGGCGATCTGCTGGCCATCGGGTGCATAGACTTTCAGTGCCACGGAGGCGTTCTGCACCAGCGCGGCGTTGTTCACCACGGAGGTCGAGATCAGCACGGGCGAGTCAGGGCCATAGCTGGCCTTGTCGGTGGCGATGGACGCCCCCAGGCCCGCGGTGGCCGTCACCGTCGGCACCGAGATGTCCAGGTCGACAGGCTGTTCGCTGAACGTGTTGTTGAAGGTCAGGAAAGCCCGGGTAGCGGCTGCCCGCACCTCGTTGGGCGTCAGGCCCGGCATCTCCAGGTCGAACTCCAGCGCCCGGCCTGCCGACGTCACACCGTCGAGCTTCCAGGTCAGGCGGCGCGCACCGCCGTCGAGTGCCGTGGAGGTGGTCGGCGTCAGCGAGAAGCCCGAGGCCTGTGCGTTGGCCGGCAGGTCCAGCGTCAGCACCGTGTCGATGCCACCCAGGCGGTCGAGCATCACCGGCAGCCAGATCTCGACCCAGGTCGAGGTCAGCAGCGGCACGGATGTCGCGATGCCGTTGGTTGACTGCCAGGTGCCATCCGCACGCTGCTGGGACAGCAGCAGTTCCACAGCCTTGCGCACTTCCGGCGATTCAGGCGACGGATTGAGCACATCCAGCGCGATGCCCACCATGGCGGTGACCATCGGATCGGAGGTGTTGTAAGCGCCTTGACGCCACACCCATCCACCATCAGTGCGCTGGCGACTTCGCAGCGTGGTCGCGATCTGGTTGATGGCCTGATCGACGGCTGCGGACTGTCCCGCGCCACCGTTGTAGGCCTTGACCTGCCCCAGACCATACAGCTGGAAGGCCAGATCGATGTTGGACGAGGTGTCGACCTGCGACCCGCTCAGCAACCAGCCCGCAGACTTTGCGATGCTGGCATCCAGCTGGGTCTTGAAGGCCGCCAGATCAACGGCATCCTTCTTGACTTCCATGATCTGGTTGCCCGCATTGACCAGCACGCGGCCATCGGGCATCTGGACCACGCCCAGAACGCGACCGGTGTACCAGCGCTCACCCACCCATTCGCTGTTGAAGAAGAACAGACCGGATTCGGTGGCCACCAAGAAACCGCCCTGGTAAGGGATGGAATCGAGCGGGCGCCCATCGGTCAGTGCGATGGGCACGTTGACCAGGCCCTGTTCGTTGAAGCGCACGAACCGGTAGCCGTTATGGCCATGGGCCAGGTAGGACCCATCCGCCAAACGGTTGAGCGTACCAGAGGAGGCAGAGAACAGGTCGCTGTCGAAGTAGGCGCTCTGAACGCCCGCCTCGGACAACTTGTAGATGGTACGGCCACCCCATGGGCTGACCATGAAACCGCCTTCGGGCAGTTCGATGGCATCCCAGCTGTCCAGTGTGGAGATGCGCCGCAGCGTGGTGCCATCAGCTTCCAGGATGTACACGCCATTGCGCGCCGCGATCAACAGCCGGTTGCCTGAGATCGGACGCGCACCCTGCACCGGGATGTTCGACAGCAACTCGGTTGAGGTGCCGTTCGGCGAGGCCTTCCAGATCTTCTGTGCGCCCTGGTGAGCGATGTACAGCGTGCCATCAGCGGCCGTCGACAGGCGCATGTCGCCGCCAGGCAGCGCGGGCAAGCCTGTAGTGACAGGCACCAGCTTGGGTACTTCGATGGGACGGGCTTCCGGCCCCGACACCCAGCGCGCCACGGCCGCGAGGCTGCCGGCGTTCAAGCCGGCATAAGGGGCCCTGGATTGCCACCACACGGACACGTGGTCAGGATTCCAGCCGCCCTGACTGTCCTGTACCCCCATCAGGTACTTGGACATCTTGTAGATCGACAGGCCGAGTTCCTTCTTGCCGTGCCATTCGCCCGTGGCCCACAGGCCCAGCGTGGTGTTGGTCACCTTGTAGGATGAACCCTGGTAAGGGATCGAGCCTTCGTCGATGATGTACTGCGTGACGCCGTTCATCAGCACCGAGCGCTTGAGCGGATCGAGCGGTTGCAGGAACTTCAGGTTGCGCTCACCACCCACGATGGCTTGCGTCTGCACGTGGCAGGCGTAGCACTTCAGATCGTTGAGGTAGTGGTTGTAGGCATAGTTGTCAGCGTAGTTCACCGCCTTGGTGATGGCGGCCTTGACCTGGGGCACCAGCGGATCGCTGATGGAGCCGTTGGCCACGTCCTGACCACGCACGTCGATGCTGGCGCGCACACGCTGGGTGCCCGTGGGCACGATCGTTTTGTCGACCTTGAAGGAGGCCGAGCCTGCATCGCCCACGTACAGCTTGCCCAGCAGGGTGCCGCGCGCCGGGTCGGACGATGTGAGCTCCAGGCGGTAGTCGCCCGATTCCGTCGGCGTCCACGTGCCGAAATCCAGGGCGCCCAGGCCATTGACCGCCATCGCGGGACCGCCCTGCGACGCGCTGAACACCTCGACATTGGTCTTGGTGTTGCGCACGCTCAGCTTGTAGCTGTCCGCGGCCAGTTCGACGTTGCCGCCGTTCTGCAGCCTGGCGGACAAGGCCACGGACGCCCCCGTGCCGGCACGCAGCACGGGCGGGTTGGCGCTCACCGAGCCGATGACGCGGGCGCTGGAGGTGATCGTGAAGGCTGCACTGCGCTCGGCCAGCACTTGGCCGTTGGGATTGGTCGTGCTCTGGCTGCCAGGTTCGAGCAGGCGCGCGACGAGCTTGTAGTTGCCGGCGGCGAACTGCCCGGAGTTCCACTTGAACTGGAACGAACGCTCTACCGAAGGCGGCAGCGTGATCGTGCCGAGCGGAATGCCGCCCACCGTGGCCACGCCCGATGCGACGGTCTTGTCCTGTGCATCACGCACCTGGTATTGCGCCACCAGTTGCACATCGCCACTGCCCGAGGCCACCACGGTGGCGGCGCCCACCAGATCGGCGTCGCCGCCGACACTGGCCGGCGCCAGCGAGAACTGGCTGACCGCTACACCCGAGCTGGACTGCACGGCCAGGTTGAAGGTGTAGCTCATGTCGGTCGGGCGCTCGCTCTGCAGCGTCACTGACTGGGAGTCGTAACCCACCGCCGAGGCGCGCAGCGTGACCTGGGTCGTGCCCGCATTGGCGATGGCATAGCCGCCATCGGCCGCGGTCTTGACCGACTGGGCCGCGCCGCCGATAACGGCCACGGTCGCGCCGCTGATCGGCGTGCCGTTGGTGTCCAGCACCTTGCCGCTCACGGCGCTGACCGAGCGGATGGCGCTCAACGCCACCACACCGGCATCGACGCGGGCCGCCGCCGTCAGCACGAAACGCTGCTCGACGGTGTTGAAACCCGTGAGGGTATAGCGCGCGGCGTAACTGCCCGGCGACAGGGTGTGCGTGAAACGTCCATCGGCCGCGGGCGTCACGGTCACCACCGCGTTGGTGGACAGGTTGGTCAGGCTCACGGCGGCGCTCGGCAGAGGCTGCCCGCCGGCGGCGTTGACCACCTGCCCGAAAAAGTCGCCCGTGGTCGCGGCGGGGTCTCCCACTTTCACCAGCACGGGAGAAAACACCAGCGTCTGGCCTGCGGCGATCGCGGCACTGCCGGAGGCCGTGGTGTAGCCGGCCACCGAGGCCGACAGGGTGATGTTGCCGACGGGCACAGAGCTGAATTCGAAGTGACCGCTGCTGTCGGTCTGGACGCTTTGCGAAGCGGCCCCCGACAGCGTCACCGTGACACCCGACAAGGCCGCGCCATTGGTCTGCGCCGTGACCAAGCCCTTCACGATGCCCGTGGTGGGATTGGGCTTGAGCGACGTCTGCCCCAGGTTGAGCGATTGCGACACGCCGACCGTGGCCGCCACCGTGCTGCCCTGATAGCCGGCACGGCTGAAACTGACGGTGTAGGAGCCCTGGGCCACACCCGCGATGCGGTAGGCACCCAGCGAGTCGGTGACTGCCGACAGGTTGCTGCCCGAGGTGTTGACGGTGACGCCTTCGACGCCGGCGCCAGAGTTGGCATCGATCACGACGCCGGAGATGCTGCCCGGCGCCGGAGCAGGGTTGGGGCGCGTGGTCAAAGCACGCAAGGCCACTGCCGTGATGTAGGGATCACCACCCCAACTGCCATTGGCCGCCTGCTTGGATTCGAGGAAGGCGGCGGCGGCAGAGCGCTGCCCGGCATCGCTGCTGACAGGCACCAGGGCCTGCACCACCCAGGCAGTGATCAGGGCATCGCCTTGCCAGCCCCCATCGCCGCCTTGCTGTGCGGCAAGGTATTGCGAGAGCTTGGCTACCGCCTGGCTGCTGCCGGCTTCCGTTCCCGTCTGCAAGGCCAGGCTGGCCAATGCACTGGCGTACAGGCGCTGGCCTGTGACCACACCGGCCGAGGGCGATGCCGCGGCCACGCCACCATCGGCGGCCACCTGCCCCGTCAAGTACTGACGCGCCTTGACCGCGACGGCCTCAGCGCCCTCACCGGCCTGCGCCAACGCCAACGCAGCCCAGGCCGTGTCCAGCACATGGCTTCTGTAGCCTTGGGCTCCGCCGAAACCGCCGTCGGTGTTCTGCCTTGCTTTGAGCTTGAGAATCAGCTGGGTGATGTCCTGGGCGCCCTGGGCCCCGACCAGCACGCGGCGCGCCAGGGTTTCGGTGTCCGGGTTGCCCGACAGGTCGGCGCTGTTGGCCACCGACTGGGCCAGGGGGCCCGGGAGGTTGCCCAGGGCCTTGAGCGTCTGCACCGTTTCAGCACGGGTCTGGACAGGGGTGCCCACAGCCGCGTCTTCGCCCATCACCAGGGTGGCCTGGACTTGCGACGACAACCAGTCGAGTGCTTTCTGAAGCGAGGGGCTCCACTGCCCTAGTGTGACCGCCGGGATCAGCAGACAAACGGCCACCAAGGCGGCCCGGAACGACAATGCCTTCTTCTGTGCCCCCATGAGGCCCCCCTGAATTGATTCACGCGATCATCTGTCGCGGTGTTTCACAGGCGGGAGGCTCATGCCAAAGCCACATCGGCTAGATGCCGATGGCCTCCCACTTGTTTGTAGTGGGGCGGATTCTAGGGAATTCGGCCGCAATGGCCTCCCCCTGAAAAGGTGGAAACTGCGCGGCGACAAGGAAATTGCTGCTTAAAACAACAGACCTTTGGCAACCAAGAATGCACAACCCCTGGGGGCTTTGGTAAGGTTCCTCAGCCAAGAAGGACCCCACGATGACTACGGTCCATGGTCGAGAGGATTGAGATCGTTATCCCTTGCCGCTCACAAGCGAGTCCCAAAGCACCAGCGCTAAAAATCTCCGGCGCCAGCCTGCGCGCCAGATGGAGGCTGCCCCCGCAAACCCAGAGTCTCTGCTTTTCCTACTGCAAGAAAAAAGCACCTAGCATTGCTGCTAAGTGCTCGAATTCATTGGCGCGCCCGGCTGGGATCGAACCAGCAACCCCTGCCTTCGGAGGGCTGGGCTACCACACCCACCAACACAAACTTGCACTATGAACACATAGGAGAGTTGTCTCAGTTTGTGTGGCATTTTGCCGGTATGATTTTCATACCTGCTTCATACCGTTCACACCTCGATGCCCGCAGTAAACCTCAAGACCGTTGATGCCAGAGCCAAGCTCAAGCCTCGGCGGGATCCGTACTTCACAACGATCCGCAAAGGCTGCTCCCTGGGCTTTCGAAAGATGAGCAGCAGCACTGAGGGGACATGGGTAGCCCGCTGCCGAGTGGAAACAACGGGGAAGCACACCTGGGGCACGTTGGGCGACTTTGCCGACCTGCGCCCCTCACTTCGATATGACGCGGCACTAGATGCCGCCGAAGCATGGTTCAAGCGCGCTGGCATGGGGCTGACCGAGGAAGTCAAGACCGTGAAGGACGCATGCGAGGCCTACATCAGCCACCTCAGGACCAGCGACGGCGGCCAAGAAACGCGAGAGCGCAAAGCCGACGAAGCACGCGCCCGCCTGAACCGCTGGGTCTACGCCCACCCCATCGCCAAGCTACAGCTTTCCAAGCTGAGCATGGGCGCCGTTGAGAAGTGGCGCAAGGAAACGGCCGCTGAGCCAGTGACGATCAACCCACACGCATCCGCCGAAAAGCAGCGCCAGCGCCCCCGCTCCCCCTCCACACTCAATCGAGATATGGCCACGCTGCGCGCCGCACTGAACTTTGCGCATACCCGTGGACACGTGGCCTCTGATGTGGCATGGCTGGGCGCTCTCAAGCCCATCAAAGGCGCAGACAAAGCCCGAAACATCTATCTGAGCAAGGATCAGCGACGGACCTTGCTGAGCAAGGCTGCTGCTGACCTGCGCAACTTCATTGAAGGCATGTGCCGCCTGCCACTTCGCCCCGGCGCTCTTGCTGCTCTTACTGTGGCCAATTTCGATAAGCGGCTAGGCGTACTCACCGTGGGCAAAGACAAGTCAGGCGCGGACCGCAAGTTGACGTTGCCCAAGGAAACAGCCGCGTTCCTCAAAAACCTCTGTGCAGGCAAGCTGCCTGCGGCTCCTGTCTTTGCCCGCGCCGATGGCAAGGCCTGGAACAAGGATGCATGGAAGAAGCCATTTAAGGCGGCGGCACTTCTGGCTGAGATCCCCGAGACTGCCACGGCATACAGCCTGCGTCATAGCACCATCACCGACCTCTGCATGACGCTGGATTTGCTGACCGTCGCCCACCTATCCGGCACCAGCACTGAAATGATTGACCGCCACTACGGGCACCTGCAGAAGGACCGAGCATCCGAAGCCTTGGCCATGCTGGCGCTGTAACTATCCCTTGAACTAAGCCACCCCCTTTATCCGCATATGAACAGCCACGACACCACTCTCAGCCGCCGCAACATGCGCACTCAGGCCCACAAGAATCAGCCGCAAAGGGCCTTTGACCTTGCTGCCATTCGATTTGATAAGGCAAATGGCAACCTGCTTGGAATCTCGGCCAACCTGCGATCCATATGGAAAGCACTCTTTCCCGAACTGAACGTTACGATGGAGCTAACGCGCCTCGAATGCTGGCTGCTCACTAACAAGCAACCCACGATGCTCGGACCATTCATTGAGGAACGCTTGATCACAATGGCGCGCCGTCAGAATCGGCATAGCCTAGCACTAGCCTAAACAACACCAACGCATCCACGAGTGCAAGTCATGCCACAACTGAAACCAAAAACCGTCATCCCGGATGAGGCAGAGGACGCGGCTATTACTGCCGAAGCCAACGCAGATCCGGACGCTCGACCGTTGACCGATTCGGAGTGGAGCGAGGTCAAAGAAAAGCTGCAATCCGGATCAGCCTCGCACCCCACAAACTCAACTAGTGGCGATTAGAGGCCAATTGCTGCCCAGTTGGGTTCTGTCCTCTCGCGCTTTGGCTTCCTGGGCAAGCTGCCCAGCCCCCCATAACAAACGATGAGCTGCTCGCGCAGCACCAAGGGCTCACGGAACGCGTTCAGCGTGTGGGGGATTCTGCGCTCTTTGAGCCACTTCACTTGCCGCGATTTTTGCGCCAGCCCAGTAATGGCCCGCAACTCAAGCTTGGTCAGGAGCGGCGGCGGGATCATCTTGGCCATTAAAGCCTCCAAGTCCAAGTTGCCGCATATGTAGCCGCAGTGCGGACAAAAAAGCGCCCTGTGAGAAATGGCGCCAGCGCACTCAGCGCAGTCAATTAAGGCCATGCCCGGACTCCCGCTCAAAGCTCAAGAGTTTGGCAGCGGGCATGGCTCCAGGGAATGATTCCCTCACAGGGAATCCGAGTACACGGCGGTTGCAATGTCACCGATTTGGTTGCCTTCGCCTGCCAGCAAACTTGCTCAGCTCATCCCACCATGATGGACAGCCAGCCGACTCTACAGAGCATGCCGCCAGCAGGGGCGGCATTCCCGGTGCCACCGCCGCCAGGTCTTTCGAGGTCAGCAAACGCAGCATCAAATACTTTGCTCCGGTACCCCATGCTTCCGTGGCGCGCTCAATCAAGGATGCTCGCGATTCGCCTAGCTTACCCCCCATGAACCCATGCCGATCCGATGCAACGCCTAGCATCTCGGGCTCACTGGCTGGAGGGCGGCCGTCTTGCGTATGTGCCGACAGGATGACGAACACAACAACTCCTTTCGGTGCGTCATCTATAGCCGCAGCCTCCAGGCGCTCAAGCCGAGCAAGAAGGCCGTCCCTCACTGCTTGGCCTCCAGTGCCGCAAGTCGGCGCTCCATTTCGTCCGCCTCGATCAGTTTGGCCAGCTTGGCAAGGGCATCCAGCATGCCGCCACCCTGCTCGGTCGAAAGCTGACCTGCCGACATGGCCTCGATGACGGCCCGCCCCTTTTCAGCCAGGCCGTCGCCAGGCATCGCAACAGCTTGAGAAAACTCAACAGCCTTGAGTGGAGCCACGGTTCTCTCAAGAAGCAAGCGAGCCGCTCCCGTGTCGCCCTCCAGGGCTCTTGCCTCTAGCGCCTCGATGATCCTGGGCAAGTTGGCCGACATGGCGGCGCGCACCCGCGCCACCTCCCCTGATCCGGCCGGCCGGCCCTTGGGATTGCCTGACCTGCCCGGCTTGAATCGCCCGCCTCCCTCTTGGCTCATTGCAGCAAGCTCCAGGCCTTGGGTTGGCCATGAGCGCATCCAATGGCGCCGACGTTGCGCAATAGCCCCAACATGGCCTCGGACAGCCGTTGACGCTCGCGCAGTGGGGCAACGGGTGCACGCGCAGCCAGAAGGGCGGCGGCGGCACACAGCACCTTTAGATCATCCAGCGGGATCGACCCCGCATTGCATTCGATGGCATTAGTCATCTGTTTTTCTCCTGCTCTATCAGGTGGGGTTTTCAGTGAAGACCATGCGCAGGCCGTTGCGGGCTTGCATCTGGAACATGGCGGTGAAATCACCAGACGCACCAGCGTCGATGACCTCACCGAGACGGATCAGATAGACCAAGACTGGCTCCCCTGGCCGGCGACACTCGCCCAGGAAACCAACCGCTGCAACCTCCAGCGCGGCACTGAGCTGCGCGGCCTTCACTAGGCCGTTTGCACACGCCTGGGCGCCGCGTTGTTCGGCGGCCTGCTCGCGCCCACTGGAGACCATTGAATCGACGGACGCAAGTGCAGAGCGAGTGAATTGAAGCTGGCTGGCGCTGCTTGCGTGAGCCGCATGGAACGCGGCCCTGAACGCCCGAAAATCCTTCATCGTGACTTCACGCATGCGCTTACCTCACGTTGAGGGCAGATGGCGACAGGCCCAGGCCTGCATCGAAGCCGGCCACGCTGGCGAACGGTCGGGCGGCCTCCCGCGCCTGATGGAACGTCACGGCCTGCGCGACCTTGCGGCCATCCACGTTGATCTGCGTGCTGACCTGCACCGGAGCCTGCGCCTTGGTGGCCACAGGGTTTAGCCGGGCTTGGGCCTCGGGCGTCAGCTTCACGCCCTCGTGGTGCTTGGCGTTCCAAAGGTCTTTCAGCGCGAAGCCCAGGCGGCCGACCTGCCACGCACCCCAAGCGCCACCGGCATATGCGCCCATCCGGCCCATAGCCGCCCCACCGAATCCAGCGCCGGCCGACACCATCGCCAGCCTGATGGAGCCGACGGCAGAAGTTACCAATGCAGCGACGCCGCCAATGATGGACAGCCCCGACAGTGCAGCAACAGTCGCGGCCAAGCCCTTGACTGTTCCTTGGTGGTTATTCGCCCAATCGGCCATCGACATCAGGGCCGGCGCCAGCTTGGTCAAGCCATCAACGATCATCGGCAGGTAGGCCGTGCCGACGATGGCTTTCAGGTTGCGCATGGCTGCGTGGTAGGCCTGCTCGGCGCCCTCAGGCGTCTTTTTGTAGAGGTCGTAAGCCTCGGCGTAGGACTTCGACTTGTCGAAGATGGCCGCATCTTTCTGGGCCTTGCCCTTGTTGAGGATGAACCAACCCAGGAAGTCGCCTGTGTTGCGGTTGGTGTTGCGGGCGATCAGCTCGGCAATCTCTTCGTTCGACAGGTTCATGCCAAACCGCTGTTTGATGGCAGGCGTGAGCACATCCCAGATGAACTGATCCGGTCGGCTCGAATACTGGCCCACCAGTTCCTCGGACAAGCCCTTGCCGGACTTGTTGAGCATCCCCAAGTCACCGAAGAACTTGGCGGTCTTGCCGCTCATGGTCCCGCCAGCCAGCGACATGAACGAGGTCATCATGGCGGTGGCCGCCGTGCTGCCTGTCTTCGCCTGCATGTAGGCCGCGAAGGGTCCATACAGGAAGTCAGGCGATGCCAGGCTGTACGCCATCTTGCCGGTTTGCGATGCGGCGAAGTAGTCGGAGGGGTTGACCTTGCCGCCCGAGCCCACATAGACCTGCGACATGCGCGACAGCTCGCCATTGAAGGCGTTCGGGTCGGACAGCACCTTGCCGCCCCGGTGCTCGATGGCCTTCACGGCGTTGTAGACCAGGCCATCACCTGCATGCTCGCCGTTCTGGATCTGCGCGACCTTCACGAACTTGGCCAGCAGGGGCGCGTATTCCGTGGCGTGATGCAGATCACCGAAGGCCGTGTGCAGGTCTTGCACCAAGCCGATGTTGTCGGCGATGGCTGTTCCCAGCACCTTCTGGGATGTGGTGTAGGCCGTGCCAAAGGCCTCTTGATTCTCTTTCGCGGACAGGTTCAGCGTCAGGAACTTTGCTTTGGCCTGTTCCAGCTTCTTGGCTTCCTCGTAGGGGCCTTTGAGAACAGCCCCGAGGCCAACGCCAACAGCCGTCAGGGCGCCGCCGATCAGCGCGCCCTTTTTCAGCTCCAGCCACTTACGCTCGAAGCCGGCAAGCCGCAATTCAGCGCTTTCGATTTGCCGGTTCAAGTGATTGAAGTGGCCAATCATCGAGGTCAGGCCCGTCGAGACATTGCCAAGCAACGTCAGGCGGACACCGACCGAATAAGCTTCAAACATTCAATAGTTCTCCTTGCCCGCATCGAAGCAGGCAGCTTGTGTTGTGGTTGAGTCAGCGGCCATTGCTAGCTGCCTCGTAGTCATTCACCCATGCAGACTCATCCGCTGCCATCAAGACATGGCTGTTCTGTATTGGGCTGTTCTGTTCTTTACTAAGACCCACCATGGGCACCACATGCCCCCCCTTCTGGGGTGCCTTGTGGGGTAGCTTGGTGGGTGCCTCGGCCTCTCGCTTCTTCTTCGCCTTCTCGGCTCCAGCCTTGCCGCCCTCAGACATGCGTTGTTTGCGCAGGTCTAGTTCGTGCCGATATGCATCCAGCTCGGGACAGGTAAGGTGGAAGCCGCAAGCCGACTGCAGGAACATCCACATGACACCAGGCAGACAGGTGACCACTTCCTCGGCAGTCAAGCCAAGGTATTTAGCCAACTTAACCGGGTCAGCAGGGACGCGGCCATTCACCCAGCACTCATTGCGCATGGTTCCCAACAGCCCGCGCTCAGCGAGTGTGGCCATGCGGTATTCGGCGAGCGCCAGCATGTTGGCCGCGTATTCCTGAAACGCGGGCGCACTGCGGTTCTGCGCCATCGCGTCAGGCCTCGTGCCCCACCAACTCCAACACTGCCCGGGCTTTCGCCTGTGCGTGTTCGCTGGTAATGGCGTATTGCCCCACCTCAACGGTGCGTCCGTCGCGGTCCATCTGCTTGCGATAGCTGGTGGTGATGTCTACGCCCCGAGCGCGCTTAACACGCATCACGAGGTCGGGCAGATTGATCGCCCCCACCGTGCGCTCTAGCTCCAGCCGGTCGATGGGCTGGCCTTCCGCGCCAAGCAGTTGACGCAGCAATCGGGCCACACGGGGGTTTCGGCGCGCAGTTGCTCCCGACCCGGTACAGCCGTTGTTCGAACCATTCATGGGCGCCCCCTTAAGCCGCTTGGGCGTCCAGCCAATCGAGCACACTGCCAGCGGACCAGCGCACACACCGAGGGGACAGGCGAATCTGAGCAGGAAACCCGCCAACAGCCATGCGCGCATAGATGGCGTTCCGCGACAAGCCGGTAATAGCCGAAACCGTATCGACCTTCAACAGCGTGCCACGGTGGTGCTGAGCCGCCTGAATTTGCTGGGCGACGACCGATGCCATGGCCGCCTTCTTTGTGCTGGAGGGAGTAGTTTGGTGGATGCTTGGGATCAACTGAGTCATTCCTTTGTAAGACGAAAGAACGCTCAGGCCTAGTAAATGACACCGTTTTGGGTGTATAGTCCCTTCAAGTAAGCGCTGGAACCGCCAAGAACCGCACTCACCAGGGCAAGGCCCGAACAACAACGCCATGAGCTGCAATAGCAACTCGTGGCGGTTGTCATTGTATTTGCATTTGTCGGAGGCTCCTAGGTTGCACTCTCTTCCCCAGAGAACGATCCTAGCGAGATGGCTTCCGCCCGCCAGTTGATGCCCTAGGCATAGCGCGCAAGTGCCCATTCGGCGTAGCGCGTAAACTCCCCCCTATCACAACATCCGAACCGTCGGCTTTGCCTGCATTCGGATTGATAGGCATAGGACATGGCGACAACACTTCAAGCCCCTCCAATTCAAGCGGGGCAGATCATTCAGATAGAAACGCAACGACTAGTCTTCGATGACGAGAACCCGCGCTTCTATCGGCTGAACGATGCCTCGTCTGTCGATGCTGTAGTAGCCGAAATGCTGGACGATGAAAGCGTTCAAGACCTGATGCTTTCCATCGGCAGCAAGGGCTACTTTCCTGGGGAACCCTTGCTAGTCGCCAAGCGAGGCGAAGATGCCTACATCGTTGTGGAAGGCAATCGACGCTTGGCCGCCACAAAGCTGCTGAACGGCCAGATTGAACCACCGGCTCGTCGTGCAGGTTTAGTCAGGCAAATTCGAGACGGGGCCATTGCAACACCTCCGACTAGCTTGCCCTGCATCGTCTATGAAGACCGCCGCGACGTTCTCCGATATCTCGGCTATCGACACATCACTGGCGTTAAGCAGTGGGATTCGCTTTCCAAGGCAAAGTACCTTGCTCAGCTGAAAGACGCCTTTCATTCAGAGCTAGACCGGCCCGCGCAACTGAAGGCTCTAGCAGATGACATTGGCAGCCGCCCGGACTACGTAGCTCAACTTTTAACGGCGCTACAGCTATACACAAAAGCCGCAGAAAACAGGCCAGCATTCTTTGGCCTTCCAGTCCGCCCAGAGGACGTCGAATTCTCTTACATCACGACCGCGCTCAACTATAGAAACATAGTTGATTGGCTTGGCCTTGAAAGCAAGGGCGATTTTGAAATGCCCGAACTAAAGGCTGATGAACTGAAAAAGGCCTTCGGCTGGATGTTTTCCAAGGATGCCTTGGGACGCACCGTGCTTGGCGAGTCTCGACGCCTATCCATGCTCGCGGACGTGGTCAAGAGCCCCACGGCTATCGCGAAGCTTGAAGAAAATAGCAATCTTGATGAAGCGTATCTATATACCGATGGGCCAAACGCCGCATTAGACAAGTCCATTGAGCAGGCACTAGAAAAGGTCAAGGTCGTCTGGGACATGCTCGGGCAAATTCAGGAGCTGACACAGCAGCATTTAGCACAAGCAGAGACACTTTTTGAGCGCGCCAAGGACGTAAGAAATGCGCTGCGAAGCAAGCTTGAAGACTAAAAAATGTTTGAAAATCTAGATGGCGTCCCCAACAGCGCGGACTCTTTTTTATGGGCGGACTTTGCCGAACTTCGGGCTGTCCTACATCCCGATAAAGCATTTTCTAGAGGCGATTTGGCTTCTATTGCCACTAGGTCCACAGACATCGGAAGGACCATGGAAGGCGAAAATGCAGAAGACGCAGAAGATATCGAAGCGGAGCCACTAAGAAAGCCAAAATTCAACTATGAGTCCAAGTGGAAAGACATCATAGACTTTATCGAGACTCGCTCCAATCGCATCGGGGCAGCATATCCATTTGAAGTTAGCGAAGACCGGGACACCATTCAGTTGGTTGCGGATCGCTCAACATGGGGAAGAAGGACTTATTTAGCTTTGCTACTTGCGGCCTCTCTAAGGCATATCAAGAGAACTCGCCATCATGAGCTTACTCGGGCCTTTGAAGAAACATGCCTAGCAGTATTTGAGAAGCTAATGCCTATTGGTGCTGAGATCCGGGCCACTTGGGCTGCCGGAGGTGCGGAGGCCCCATATAGAGGTACGCTGTATCAGAAGATGCTTTTGGTTGCCAATGATCTACGAGTAAAACCAAATTTTGAAGAGGATGACTTCAAGGCAAATGACACCGGCGACGGTGGAATAGACCTCTTGGCTTGGCACCCAATGAGCGATGAACAGCCTGGGATACCTATCGCTTTCGCTCAGTGCGGTTGCTCCAGAGACGACTGGCGCTTCAAGCAACTAGAAGCATCCCCTGCGAAGCACTATTCACACCTGCCTGTGCAGCATCCGTGGGCAACGTATTACTTCATGCCGCTTGATCTGCGCAAATCAAATGGCCGATGGGCATATGCCTCGGACATCGGTCAGGCCATTATTGTTGATCGCCTGCGGCTTATTAGATTGATGGAACAATACAACCTAGCAGCCAATGCACCCGCACCACAAATTTTGGACGACGCATTGGCTGCCGCAATTGCTTAATCAGTCCCAAATATCAGGCAAAGCCTCTGCCACCGCTTGAAATAAAGGCGGCGGAACAGCATTCCCAACGACCGTATACCTCATCAAAAGCGATCCTGCATCGGTATCTGGGAAAACTAGGTTAGGAGCAAATCCTTGGAGGCGAGCAGCCTCTCTATATGAAAATCGCCTGGCCAGCCCCTCGTCGGCAAACTTCCATACGTTGTGCTCAACCTTTTCCATGACTGGACTCATAGGGTGCAACGGCATATGTCGAGGATTGGCCACTATTGTCTTTGAAGGCTGCCCCCAATCCCTGCGCCGATCACGAGACATGTAATACCAATGGAACTCGCGCTCGTAAAACTCACCTTCGGGCCATTCTGGTAAATCACCAATAGCGTCTCGAATTGAGAAAAAATCATTATCCGTATCGGGACCGTGCGTCGGCACAGGAAATTTATACCTTCTACGGATCGTTTTCTTGATCCCAACAATAAATATTCTTTTCCGCTCTTGAGCTACTCCGTAGCTAGCGGCATTCAGGACACTGGTTTTCACATCATAACCAGCTTCTGAAAAAACCTTGATCTGGTCCTTTAGCAAATGCTCATAATTTGCCCGAACCATCCCAGACACATTCTCCACAATGAATGCCTTGGGCTTTATGGCTTTTAATGCACGGGCAAACTCCAAATAGAGTTTGTTGATTCTTCGTGATGGTTCACGGACCCCCCCTTGGCTAAACCCTTGGCACGGATAGCAACCCACGAGCAATTCCGCCTTAGGAAAGGCAGTAATCTCACTGACGCTACCAAGTCGATAGTCAGTCTCAGGATGATTAGCCAAGTAGACATCTCTGGCATAGGGAAGGATGTCGTTTGCCATAACTACATCGAACCCGGCAGCGATGACTCCGGCATCGGATCCACCACAACCAGAAAAGAGCGAGACAGCACGCGGCATCTAGAGTCCTCCGAACAGCGCATTCTAACGAGGGACTAGGTCTTCCAATGGCGAGTAGCCCACAGCTCGGCTCAATGGAGAGCTAACGCCGACGCCACCAGGTTTCCAGCCACCTCAAAGGTGCGGCCATGAGGGGCGTTTTTCATACAATTTTCATACCCCTCAGAAAAAAAGCACCTACCCACGAAGGCAAGTGCTTGATTTCATTGGCGTTTCTTGGCGCGCCCGGCTGGGATCGAACCAGCAACCCCTGCCTTCGGAGGGCAGTACTCTATCCATTGAGCTACGGGCGCGTAAGCAGCGATTCTAGCAGTGCGCCCCCGCCCTCCCCTCAAAGCGCAGCTTTCTTGCGCTGTATTAATGAGTTCGTCTTTATGGGAGAACCCTCGGCTGAACACTGTGTTGCCGCACGGGGCCCACTCCTATAATGAAAAAGACCGTCCCTCTTCCATGCCCCTTCCACCGAGGACTCCATGAGCCAAGAGCCCCACGCTTCCCACGAAGGCCCGATCAAGACCCCCAAGCAGTTGGTCGTGGCCGTTGTGCTGGCCTTTGTCTTGCCTATCCTGATCATCGTGCTGCTCGTCAGCTACGTGAACTCCGCCAGCAAGGCGTCCGCCGGCAGCACCGCGCTGAGCCCTGAGGCCACGGCGCAGCGCATCATGCCGGTGGCCGCGGTGCAGATCAAGGTGGCCGCCGCCAATGCGGGCGCCGCCACGGGCGAAGAGGTCTTCAAGGGCCAATGCGCCGCCTGCCACGAGGCCGGCACCTTGGGTGCGCCCAAGTTCGGCGATGCCGCCGCCTGGACAGCGCGCATCAGCCAGGGCGTCGAAGCCCTGTACCACGCCGCCCTCAAGGGCAAGAACGCCATGCCGCCCCAGGGCGGTGGTGATTTCAACGACGACGAGATCAAGCGCGCGGTGGTCTACATGGCCAACGCAGGCGGCGCCAAGTTCACGGCACCACCGGTGGTGGCGGCCGCGGCCAGTGGCGCGGATGCCGCGGCCAGTGCCGCTTCGGCACCCTGATCACTCCACCGGGGTTGTCCGGCTTCAAGTCGCGGGCGCCGTCTGGGGTTGTGGCGGTTTGGCCGGGGCCTCGGGCTTGAGCAGGTAGCCATACCGCCCAGGCAGGCTGTCGAACGCCACCTCCTGTGGCGTCCAGCCCTGCGCCTCGACGGCGTCCACGGCCACGACCATGTCCATCGAGCGCACCACGCCCAGCCCGACATCGGTGGCCAGGAACAGGCGGCCCTGCTCGTCCAGCAGGGTGTGTTCCACACGCGTCACTTCCTGGCCGGTGTGGGTCTCGATCCGGAAGCCGCCGCCCTCCTTCGCCTGGATGCCCAGCACCCAGGGGGCTGCCTCCAAGGCCACGTAGACGCGCTGCGGGCCGTTCTGGAAGAACCAGGCGCCGCGCTCGTCCGCGTCGTAGTTGCGCTGTATGAAGTCCTTGAGCTTGTCGTGCACGATGCGGCTGCCCTTGACCTGCGGGAAGGGGCCTGCCTGCTGCACCTGCGCGTCGCGCAGGTACCAGTCGCCACGCGCATCCAGCGCCAGCCAGTCGTAGTTGTGGGGCACATTGGGCCACTTCTTCAGCGCGGCCTTGACGATCTCATCCATCGCTGTCTCCTTGTTCTTGAACCGGTCCAGCTCAATCCAGGTGCTGCGCCAGCCACGCGCCGACCGCCTGGGGCAGATCGCCCACATGCCCCGGCCAGGCCCCGCCGGGAAAGCCCACGTGCCCGCCCTCATCGGGCTGCCACAAGGTGACCCAGCTGCTGACCTGCCCTGGCGTGGGCAGGCTGTGTCCGGGAATGAACGGGTCGTTGCGGGCGTTGAGCACCAGCGCCGGCACGCCCACCAGACCGCCCAGCCTGGGGCCGGCCGAGCACTGGGCCCAGTAATCCTCGGCATCGGCAAAGCCGAACACCTTGGCCGTCACTGCATTGTCGTAGTCGTACAGATCCCGTGCCTTTCGCAGGGCTTGCGCGTCGTACAGGCCGGGGTGGCGCTCCAGCTTGGCCAGGGCCTTGGGCTTCATGGTCGACAGGAACATGCGCGTGTAGACCAGCCGGTTGAAGCCCTGGCGGATGGTATGGCCCGCGGCGGTCAAATCCAGCGGGGCCGAGATGGCGGCCACGGCGCGCACCTGGTGGCGGCCTTCGTGCCCGGCCTCCTGGGCCCAGCGCAGCAGCACATTGCCACCCAGCGACACGCCGGCCGCCAGGCGAGGGCCGTGCGGGTGGGCCTGTGCGAAGCGATCCAGGATCCAGCCGGCTTCTTCATAGTCGCCGCTGTGATAGGCCCGGGGGGCCAGATTGAGCTCACCCGAACATCCTCTGAAATGCGGCACGGCGCATCCCCAGCCCTGCCCGCGCGCCCAATGCCCGAAGGCCTGTGCATAGTGGCTGCGCGACGATCCCTCCAGGCCATGGAACAGGATCAGCAGCGGCGATTGGGGGGTGGGCGGCTCGGCCAGCCAGTCCACGTCGATGAAATCATCATCCGGTGTGGTCCAGCGCTCGCGACGGCCCTTGAGGCGCGGCACGGGCTCATGCCAGTGCCGCGAGAACACGGCCGGCCACAGCGTCTGCACGTTGCCACCCACCGGGCCAGGGGCCCGCAGCCATCGGGGAGCGCGCCAGGACTGCATCAGCGGAGGGCAAGCAGCCGCGTCAGTGCAGCACGGACGAGGATTCGATCAAATCCTGCAGCTCATCCTGCTGGCCAGGGCTGGCGTGGTGCAGCGCCAGGCGCCAGCCGTGCGCCGTGCGCAGGTAGACATTGCTGGCCAGCACATAGGCGGTCTTGAGGCCGTCGGTCGTCATGGCCTGCACGCGCTCGAGCACGTGGTGCACCTCGCAGCCCGGGCCCTCGATGCTGCGCACCTGCGCCAGCGTGACGTGCACGCCGCCATTGGTGAACACGGATTCGAAGGCCGCGCGGATGGCCACGTGGCCGACCAGGCGCGGGCCGCCCGGGTGCACGCAGGCCACGTCTTCATCGTCGGCCCACAGGCTCATCAGGCGGTCGAGATCGCCCTGCTGCATGGCCTCGTAGAACGCAGCCTCGGTGTCGTCGGCCGTGGCCATCAGCGCGGCCTGGGCCACTTTTTGCGATCGGGAATCAGCCATCTGCCTGCACCTCTTGTCACGCGCCGGATCACCGGCTCAGCGGAAGACCACGGTCTTGTGACCGTTCATGAGCACGCGGTGCTCGGTGTGCCACTTCACGGCACGGGCCAGCACGATGCATTCCACGTCACGGCCCACGGCGGTGAAATCCTCGGGGCTGAGCGTGTGGTCCACGCGCTGCACGTCCTGCTCGATGATCGGGCCTTCGTCCAGGTCGGCCGTCACGTAGTGGGCCGTGGCGCCGATCAGCTTCACGCCGCGGTCGTGCGCCTGGTAGTAGGGCTTGGCGCCCTTGAAGCTGGGCAGGAAGCTGTGGTGGATGTTGATGGCCCGGCCTTTGAGGAAGCTGCAGAACTCTGGGCTGAGGATCTGCATGTAGCGGGCCAGCACGACCAGGTCGGTGCCGGTCTGCTCGACCAGGGCCTCGACCTGGCGCTCCTGCTCGCGCTTGGCCTCGGCATTGGAGCCGGTGGGCAGGGGCAGGTGGTGAAAGGGGATGCCGTAGCTGGCGGCCAGCTCGGCGTAATCCGGGTGGTTGGAGACGATGGCCGGCACCTCGATGGGCAGCCAGCCCGAGCGCACGCGGAACAGCAGGTCGTTGAGGCAGTGGCCATGCTTGCTGACCATCACCAGCACGCGGGGCTTGGCACCCAGGCCGCGGATCTGCGCCTCCATCTTGAACTGGGCCCGCACATGGCTGAAGAGCTTGTCGAGCGTGGCGGCATCGGCCAGGTGCTCGGGCGCCTCGAAATGCACGCGCATGAAGAACAGGCCCGTGCTGTCGTCGCACTGCACGTCGCCGAACTGCTGCGAGTCGATGATGTTGCAGCCGGCCTGGTACAGCAGGCCCGACACGGCGTGGACGATGCCCTTGGTGTCGGCGCACGACAGGGTGAGGACGAATTCGCGGGGGTTGCTCATGGTGCCGCCATTGTAGGTGCCCATAGAATGACCCGACATCGAACTACCCGGGAGGGCAGGATGAAGGATTCCGCGGCATTGGCCGACATGCTGAGTCGGGTCGCCATGGGCGATCGTGTGGCATTCGACACGCTTTACCGGCACAGCAGTGCGCATCTGCTGGGCGTGATCCTGCGTATACAGCACAACAGGGCCCAGGCCGAGGACGTGCTGCAAGAGGTGTACGTCAACGTCTGGCGGGCCGCGCAGAGCTTCAACCCGGCACTCAGCCAGGCCTCCACCTGGCTGGTGAGCATTGCACGCCACCGTGCCATCGACAGTCTGCGCCGCCGCCAGTCGCGGGTGCAGACCGTGAGCACCACCTCGGGGGGCCACGATGAGGACGACGACCATGATTTGCTGGACCACATTGCAGACGGCGGCCCCGGCCCCGACGAACTGCTTGAGCAGAGCGCCCAGGCCAGGGCGCTGCGCGAGTGCATGGACCAGCTGTCGGCCCGCCAGCAGCACAGCCTGGCCCTGGCGTACTACCAGGGCCTGTCGCACGCCGAGGTGGCCGACCAGTTGGGCGAGCCCCTGGGCACGGTCAAGAGCTGGGTGCGGCGCGGATTGCAGTCGCTCAAGGGCTGTCTGGAGCGGGCCTCGCAGGCCCTGAGGTAAACCATGGACTACAGCCGCACCCCGCTGGCGGACCGATTGGCCGCCGATTACGTGCTCGGCACCCTCCGGGGTGCCGCGCGTCGCCGCTTCGAAACCCTCATTCCCGCCCACCCCAGCCTGCGCAGCGCCGTGCAGGGCTGGCAGAGCCGCCTGGGTGTGCTCTCGGCCGATGTGACCCCGGTGGAGCCGTCTGCCGAGGTGTGGGCCCGCATCCAGAAGCGCCTGTTCAGCGACCTGGTCGCTGCACCCGCACGGTGGTGGCAACGCCTGGGCGTGTGGCAGGGCTGGGCCGCCACGGCCACCGTGGCCGCGCTGGCATTGGGCCTGCTGCTGAGCCAGCCGGTGCCCACACAGCCGCCCATCGTGGTGGTGATGAACACCCCGGATCCGGCCCAGGCCGGCGCCGCGCCCCAGTTCGTGGCCAGTGTCAGCGGAGACGGGCGCAGCCTGGTGCTCAAACCGCTCGCCGGCACCCCGGTGACCGCGCAGCAGGCGTTGGAACTGTGGGCACTGCCTCCCAAGGGTGCGCCGCGCTCGCTGGGCGTTGTGGCGGTCGACAAGACCACCACGGTGGTGCGCGCCGCCTTGCTGCAGGACACGATGGGCTTCGCGCTCACGGTGGAGCCCCCGGGCGGTTCACCGGACGGCAAGCCCACCGGACCAGTGGTGTCGCTGGGCAAATTGCAACTTTGAGCGCGGTGGTGACATCTGCGGATGCATCCGATCCGAATCCTGACGCGTAGATGAACAGACGGACCCCAGCCACTTGGCGGGTCCGTTCACATCCACCTTGAAGGAGATCAACATGCGCCCACTCGTCCTGTCCCTGATCGTTCTGCCCACGGCCCTGATCACCGCCTGCGCCTCGCACCACCCCGCCCACCAAAAGGTCGACAACGCCGGCCTGCCCGAGGCGGTGCGCGTGCCGGCGGGCCACACCCAGGCCTGGCACACCACCACCTCGGCCGGTGAGATCACCTACGAATGCCGTGCCAAGAAGGACATGGCCGACCAGTTCGAATGGGCCTTCGTGGGCCCCGTCGCCACGCTCAACGCGGGCGGCAAGGCGGTGGGCAAGTACTACGCCGGCCCGACCTGGGAAGCCAACGACGGCTCCAAGGTGACAGGCAAGCAGGTGGCCGTGTCGCCCGCCGCACCCGGCGCCATTCCCCTGCAGCTGGTCAAGACCAATCCGGCCGAAGGCGCTGGCGCCCTGGTGGGCGTGAGCTACATCCAGCGCCTGAACACCCAGGGCGGTGTCGCCCCCGCCCTGCCCTGCGGCACGGCGCAGAAGGGCCAGCGCCAGGTGGTGAGCTACCAGGCCGACTACGTGTTCTACAAGCCGGCCATGTAAGCCGGCGCCATCAAGACACCCATGAAAAAAGGGCCGCATCGCTGCGGCCCTTTTCATTGGCGTTGACGCCGGGTGTCGAAGCGGCCGAAGCCGCCTCGAGCAGGCATTTACATGCCCATGCCACCCATGCCGCCCATGCCACCCATGTCGTGGCCACCGCCTGCGGGCGCGTCGTCCTTGGGGGACTCGGCGACCATGCACTCGGTCGTCAGCATCAGCGAGGACACGGAAGCAGCGTTCTGCAGGGCCGTGCGGGTGACCTTCGTGGGATCCAGGATGCCCATTTCGATCATGTCACCGTAGGTGCCGTTGGCGGCGTTGTAGCCGTAGGTGCCCTTGCCGCCCAGCACGGCGTTGACCACCACGGAGGGCTCGTCACCGGCGTTGGCCACGATTTCGCGCAGCGGGGCTTCGATGGCGCGCAGGATCAGCTTGATGCCGGCGTCTTGATCGGGGTTGTCGCCCTTGATCTCGCCAGCAGCCTGCTTGGCACGCAGCAGGGCCACGCCGCCGCCAGGCACCACGCCTTCTTCAACGGCGGCACGGGTGGCGTGCAGCGCGTCTTCCACGCGGGCCTTCTTTTCCTTCATCTCGACTTCGGTGGCAGCACCAACCTTGATCACGGCCACGCCGCCGGCNTTGCAGCTTCTCGCGGTCGTAGTCGGAGGTGGCTTCTTCGATCTGGATGCGGATCTGCTTGACGCGCGATTCGATGCCAGCGGCTTCACCAGCGCCATCGATGATGATGGTGTTTTCCTTGCCCACTTCCACGCGCTTGGCCTGGCCCAGGTCGGCCAGGGTGACCTTCTCGAGCGACAGACCGACTTCTTCGGCGATGACCTTGCCGCCCGTCAGGATGGCGATGTCTTCCAGCATGGCCTTGCGGCGGTCGCCGAAGCCAGGGGCCTTCACAGCCACGACCTTCAGGATGCCGCGGATGGTGTTGACCACCAGCGTCGCCAGGGCTTCGCCTTCGACTTCTTCGGCGATGATCAGCAGCGGACGGCCAGCCTTGGCGACCTGCTCCAGCGTGGGCAGCAGGTCACGGATGTTGGACACCTTCTTG
>NZ_RSED01000034.1 GCF_003933735.1 Aquabacterium soli
CACGTGCGGCTTGGTCCGTTCGAATTTACCTTTTGCCATTTGTTTCTCCAACAAAGAACAGTTGCCCATGCCTGTTTAAGGTCTCCAGCACTGGCCGCCATGGGCAGCGAGCCAACCACACCGACTGAATCGAGGTGGCGCCAAAGACCAGCTTTGATTGTTCTCCCCACTGAAGGGGAAGGGCCCGGATGCTACCACCCGGGCATGGGGCCATCAACAATGACCCCAGGCACACATCCCTCACGCAACACGCCACTCCGATCGAGTGGCAACCGAGGATCCGGCTCCGCCGGTCCAAGGTTGCCGCCCCCCTGAGGGGGCGCGCGAAGCGCGTAGGGGGTGGGCCTTACTTACCGCGAGCGGTGATGATGGCCTCAGCCACGTTCTTCGGGGCTTCCGAGTAGTGCTTGAACTCCATGGAGTACGTGGCACGACCCTGGGTGGCGGAACGCAGGCTGGTCGAGTAGCCGAACATCTCGGACAGAGGAACCTCTGCCTTGATGATCTTGCCGCCGCCGACCATGTCGTCCATGCCCTGCACCATGCCGCGACGCGAGGACAGGTCGCCCATCACGGTACCGGCGTAGTCTTCAGGCGTTTCGACTTCCACGGCCATCATGGGCTCGAGGATCACGGGCTGGGCCTTGCGGCAACCATCCTTGAAGCCCATCGAAGCGGCCATCTTGAACGCGTTTTCGTTCGAGTCCACATCGTGGTACGAACCGAAGGTCAGCGTGACCTTCACATCGACCACGGGGTAGCCGGCCAGCACGCCGTTCGGCAGGGTGTCGATCACGCCCTTTTCCACCGCAGGGATGTACTCGCGGGGCACCACACCGCCCTTGATGGCGTCGACGAACTCGAAGCCCTTGCCCGGCTCTTGCGGCTCGACGGTCAGCACGACGTGGCCGTACTGGCCCTTGCCGCCGGATTGACGCACGAACTTGCCTTCGACGTCGGTGACCTTCTTGCGGATGGTCTCGCGGTAGGCCACTTGCGGCTTGCCCACGTTGGCTTCCACACCAAACTCACGCTTCATGCGGTCGACGATGATTTCCAGGTGCAGCTCGCCCATGCCGGCGATGATGGTCTGGCCCGATTCTTCGTCGGTGCGCACGCGGAAGGAAGGATCTTCAGCGGCCAGGCGTTGCAGGGCGATGCCCATCTTTTCCTGGTCGGCCTTGGTCTTGGGTTCCACGGCCTGTGCGATCACGGGCTCGGGGAAGACCATCTTTTCCAGCGTGATGATGGCGTCCGGATCACACAGCGTTTCGCCGGTGGTCACGTCCTTCAGGCCCACGCAGGCGGCGATGTCGCCGGCCAGAATTTCCTTGATTTCCTCACGCTCGTTGGCGTGCATCTGCAGGATACGGCCGATGCGCTCTTTCTTGCCCTTGATGGGGTTGTAGACCGAGTCGCCGGAGTTCAGCACGCCCGAGTACACGCGCACGAAGGTCAGCTGGCCGACATACGGGTCGGTCATCAGCTTGAAGGCCAGCGCGGAGAACTTCTCGGCGTCGTCGGCCTTGCGGCTGGTGGGCTGGTCGTCGTCGTCCGTGCCTTCGACCGGAGGAATGTCCACCGGGGAGGGCAGGTAGTCGATGACGGCGTCGAGCATGCGCTGCACGCCCTTGTTCTTGAAGGCGGTGCCGCACAGCATCGGCTGGATCTCGCAGGCGATGGTGCGCGTGCGCAGGGCCAGCTTGATCTCTTCTTCGGTCAGGTCGCCTTCTTCGAGGTACTTGTTCATCAGCTCTTCGCTGGCTTCGGCAGCGGCCTCGACCATGCCTTCGCGCCACTTCTGGGCGTCGGCCTTGAGCTCTTCAGGGATGTCGCGGTAATCGAACTTCATGCCCTGCGAAGCCTCATCCCAGTAGATGGCCTTCATCTTGAGCAGGTCGACCACGCCCTGGAAGTTTTCTTCGGCGCCGATGGGGATCACCACGGGCACGGGGTTGGCCTTCAGACGCAGCTTGAGCTGGTCGTAGACCTTGAAGAAGTTCGCGCCGGTGCGGTCCATCTTGTTGACGAACGACAGGCGGGGCACGCCGTACTTGTTGGCCTGGCGCCAGACGGTTTCCGACTGGGGCTGCACGCCACCCACGGCGCAATAGACCATGCAGGCGCCATCGAGCACGCGCATCGAGCGTTCGACTTCAATGGTGAAGTCCACGTGGCCCGGGGTGTCGATGATGTTGAAACGGTGCTCAGGGTAGGAGTGATCCATGCCCTTCCAGAAGCAGGTCGTCGCGGCCGACGTGATCGTGATGCCGCGCTCTTGTTCCTGCTCCATCCAGTCCATGGTGGCGGCGCCTTCGTGCACTTCACCGATCTTGTGGTTCACACCGGTGTAGAACAGGATGCGCTCGGTCGTGGTGGTCTTGCCGGCGTCAATGTGGGCGGAGATGCCAATGTTGCGGTAACGCTCGATCGGGGTCTTGCGGGACATGGTGTGACTCCAATTGTCACGGCGCCGGGCCCTGGTGGAGCCCGGCGCCGCTGCAGGGGGTGCTGCAGGGGTGGTGGTTTAGAAGCGGAAGTGCGAGAAGGCCTTGTTGGCTTCGGCCATGCGGTGAACTTCGTCACGCTTCTTCATCGCGCCGCCACGGCCTTCGGAGGCCTCGAGCAGTTCGTTGGCCAGACGTTGGGCCATCGACTTCTCGGAACGCTTGCGCGACGATTCTTTCAGCCAGCGCATGGCCAGGGCCATGCGGCGGGAGGGGCGAACTTCAACGGGAACCTGGTAGTTCGCGCCACCCACGCGGCGGGATTTGACTTCCACCACGGGCTTGACGTTGTTCAGAGCGATGTTGAAGATTTCCAGCGGATCCTTGCCGGCCTTCTTTTCGACTTGTTCGAGGGCACCGTAGATGATGCGCTCGGCCACAGCCTTCTTGCCGGATTCCATGATCACGTTCATGAACTTGGAAAGATCGACCGATCCGAACTTGGGATCGGGCAGGATTTCACGCTTGGGTACTTCGCGACGACGAGGCATTTCGATTCCTTTCAATGCTTCAGTTGATGCTGGCTTGCCCTGAGGGCCATACCTGCATCCGGAGCCTTATCAAAAAAAGACAAGCTGAAGACTCCACTTACTCGGCAGATCCCGGACCATCCGGTTCTACCGCCACCTCGGCCAACTTCATCAGCTTGGCGCCGTCTTGTGACGCGCCGATGATGACGGGGGCCGATTGATCCTGTTAACAAAAAGGGGATCAGGCCTTCTTCGGGCGCTTGGCACCGTACTTGGAACGCGACTGCTTGCGGTCTTTCACGCCTTGCAGGTCCAGCGAGCCACGGACGATGTGGTAACGCACACCGGGCAAGTCCTTGACACGACCGCCGCGAACCAGCACGACGCTGTGTTCCTGCAGGTTGTGGCCTTCGCCGCCGATGTAGGAGATGACCTCGAAACCGTTGGTCAGGCGCACCTTGGCGACCTTACGCAGAGCGGAGTTAGGCTTCTTGGGAGTGGTGGTGTACACGCGGGTGCACACGCCACGACGCTGCGGACAGTTTTCCATCGCAGGCGACTTGGACTTCGTGACCTCGACCTGACGGCCGTGGCGCACGAGCTGATTGATGGTTGGCATTGGTTTGGTTCCCGTTGAAAAAATACTTGCGAATCAAGCACTTGCCATGTTTGAACGAACACGCCAAGGCACTTGAAACAAGCACAAAACGGCCCTCGCCCAAGCCCGATCACTGACCGGGCGTTCAAAAGGCGAAAGCCGAAAAGCCTTCCATTGTAGGTCGGGGTACGTGAACTGGCAAGCACGCGGCTTTTTCACAGGTACAGCCGAAGCCCTAACCCTGGCCGTGAACAAGCAAAAAGGCCACCTTGCGGCGGCCTTTCGTCCAGCAAAAGGGGCCCCGAGGGGCCCGGTGCTCAGCGGTTGAGCAAGCGGCCGAGGTGGCCGGCGGCGCGCAGCCCCGCCCAGGTGAACACGGCGACCACGGCCAGCGTGGCGGCGGTGCTGCTCCACTGCGGCAGACCGGTGGACTGCAGCGCGTCGTACACGGCGCCCACGCCCACACCCAGGCCGGCCAGGAAACCCAGCACCACGCCCGCCTTTTCAAGCGTCACGGGGCGCTCACCACCAACGGGGGTGTCTTGCGGCAGGGAGGACAGTTCGAAGTGCGAGTGAGCCATGGTGAATCCCTTTCATTGGATGGGAGTCATTATAAGCACAAACCCGCGGTTTTAGGTGGTAACCCTATGTTTCCAAAACGGGGCATTTCGCTCTTTTTGGGACACTCATTCGAGGGGGGCCAAGAGGTGCAGCAACTCCTGCTCGCTGAACTTGAGCGCCTCGGCCCCGTCCTGCCCCAGCACGGCGTCGGCCAGCGCGGCCTTGCGGGCCTGCAAGGCGAGAATGCGCTCTTCGATGCTGCCCTCGACCAGCACCTTGTAGACAAACACCGGTCGCGCCTGGCCGATGCGGTGGGCGCGGTCGGTGGCCTGCTGCTCGACGGCGGGGTTCCACCAGGGGTCCAGGTGGATGACGGTGTCGGCCGCCGTGAGGTTCAGGCCCACGCCCCCGGCCTTGAGGCTGGCCAGCAGCACCGGCGCCTGCAGATCCTGGAAGGCGGCGACGACCCGGCCTCGCGTGGCCGGCGCGGTCTGGCCGGTGAGCACCAGGTGGGGCACCCCGATCGCCTGCAACTCGATCTCGACCAGCGCCAGCAGCTCGGTGAACTGCGAGAACACCAGCACGCGCCGGCCTTCGGCGACCAGGGTGGGCAGGGTCTCGCACAGCCAGGCCAGCTTGGCGCGCTCCATGGTGCGCGGGATGCGGTGGCCCTTGAGCAGGGCCGGGTCGCAGCAGACCTGGCGCAGCTTGAGCAGGGCATCGAGCACGCTGATCAGCGCGTTGCCGAAGCCCTGGCGGGCCAGCACGCGGCGCACCTGGTGGTCGGCGGCCACGCGCACGCTTTCGTACAACTCGCGCTGGCGGCCTTCCAGGCGCACGCGGCGGATGATCTCGGTGCGGGGCGGCAGTTCGGTGGCGACCTCGTCCTTGCGTCGGCGCAGGATGAAGGGGCGCACACGGGCGGCCAGCAGGCGGGCGCGCAGGGTCTCGCCGTTGACCTCGATCGGATCGCGCCACTGGCGCTTGAAGCTGCGGGCATCGCCCAGGAAGCCGGGCATCAGGAAATCAAACTGGGCCCACAGCTCGCCCAGGTGGTTTTCCAGCGGGGTGCCTGTCATGCACAGGCGGTGGCGTGCGCGCACGCGGCGCACGGCATCGGCACTGCGGCTGGCGGCGTTCTTGACGCTCTGGGCCTCGTCCAGGATCAGCAGGTGGAAGGGGTGCGCCTGGATCTGCTCGATGTCGCGCCACAGCAGCGGGTAGGTGGTGAGCACCACGTCGTGCGCCGGCACGTCCGGCAGGCGATCGGCACGCTGGGGGCCGTGCAGGGTCAGCACGCGCAGTGAGGGCGTGATACGGCGGGCCTCGGCCTGCCAGTTGGCGATCAGCGAGGTGGGCAGCACGACCAGCGCGGGCGCCCCTGCAAGGCGACCGGCCTGCTGCTCGATCAGCAGGTGGGCCAGCACCTGGGCGGTCTTGCCCAGGCCCATGTCGTCGGCCAGGATGCCCGCGAGGTGCTGCTCGCGCAGGTACTGCAGCCAGGCCACGCCCTGCAGCTGGTAGGGGCGCAATGGCAAGCCCAGCCCGGCGGGCGCCGTCACCGGCAGCACGCCCTGCGTGCCACGCAGCCGCTGGGCCAGATCCACCAGGCCTGCATCGCCCTGCAGTTGCCAGGCACCTTGCGGGCCCGCGCGGGCGGCCTGGGTGTCCTGCAGGCTGGGGCGCAAGGCTTCCAGGCGAAGGCTGTCCCATTCCGACAGGCGCCAGGGGCCCTCGCGCCGATTCGGGTCGAGCAGCAGGTCGAGCATGGCGCCCACCACGGCCTTGAGCGGCGCGGCGCGGGCGTCGATGCGCTTGCCGCCGGGCGCGCGCAGCGAGATCACGGCCTCGTCGTCCAGCGCGGTGACGAACTCGATGCCCAGCCAGCGGCTGTCGCGGCGAACCAGGTCGGCCACCAGCGGGGCCAGGTCCAGCACCTGGCCTTCCACCTCCACGCCCAGGCTGAGCAGCCATGAGCCCTCGCGGCGCGGTGCGTGCAGGGCCTGCACCGCGGGGCCAGAAACCGGCAGCGGCTGCGCGGGCTCATGGCCGTCGATCTCGCCGGTGTCCGGATGGACGATGGCGCGCCAGGCCGTCACCGGCACGCTGAGGTGCGCAAAGCCCGGCGCCACGACGATGCGCCAGCCCTGCGCCTGCAGGCGGGGCACGTGCTCGGCCCAGAAGTCACCGAAGGCGTCCTCCTGCACGAGAGACCAGGGCTGGGCCTGCGGCCCCAGCACCTGCTCAGCCAGATGAGGCTGGCGCCACTGCAGGGCATCGGCCTCCAGCGGACGCAGGCCGGTGCCGGACACGGCATCCAGCGCATCGGCTTCGGCCGCGGCGTCGCGGCGGAACACGCAGGGGCGGCCCTGCGCATCGGCACCCTCGGTCTGCAAGGGCGCGCGCTGGTGCCACACGGAGGTGGGGGCCGGGCCGGACCACAGCTCGGCCCCCTCGTGCAGGTAGTGCCAGGTGAGCAGGGCCACGGTGACCTCCCCTCCGCGCGGCCCGAACTTCCCCGCAGGACGCAGGCCCAGCAACCCATCACCGCGCGTGAGCGTGCGCAGGGTGAGCCGGGGCTGGAAGTCAGCCTCGAGGGCAGACGGACGGGGCGCAGGCGGCATGAAAGGTGCGTGGACCGGGAACGCGGACAGGGGCGAGCGCGCATCATGCCCCAAGGCCGTGCAAAGCCCTGCGCCCGCCGCGCCTGAGGCTTTGCGCGACACTCACGCCGCGCCATGAGCGAAGTCTTTCGTCGGGGCGCCTGCAGTACCCGGAGAAGACACGTGAACACCCACCCCACCGCCCCCTCGCTGGCGGACACCCCTCATCAGTACGATGAGTTGCCGGCCTGGCTGACCGTGCTGCTGGCCGCTGGCTGCGGCCTGATCGTGGCCAACCTGTACTACGCCCAGCCTTTGATCGGCCTGATCAGCGAAGGCACGGGCATCTCGTTGCGCCTGGCCGGCTGGATCGTCACACTGACGCAGATCGGCTATGGGCTGGGGCTGCTTTTCATCGTGCCGCTGGGCGATGTGATGGAAAACCGCAAGCTGGTGGTGCGCTGCCTGATGGTGGCGGCCCTGGGCCTGCTGGCGGCGGGGCTGTCGACTTCGGCCGCGCCCTTCCTGGCGGCGATGGCGCTGGTGGGCGTGAGCTCGGTGGCCGCGCAGGTGCTGGTGCCCTATGGCGCCAGCATGGTGGCCGAGGAGGCCCGCGGGCGCACCGTGGGCAACATCATGAGCGGGCTGCTGCTGGGCATCATGCTGGCGCGGCCGGTGTCCAGTTTCACGGCCAGCCATGCGGGCTGGCACGCCATCTTCCTGGGCTCGTCGGTGCTGATCGCGGCCCTGGCGGCCCTGCTGTCGCGGACCATGCCCGAGCGCCAGCCACCTCATGCGCAGCGCTATGGCGCGCTGCTGGCCTCGATGAAGACGCTGATGCGCGAGCAGCCCGTGCTGCAGGTGCGTGCGCTGTGCCATGCCGGCCTGTTCGCGGCCTTCAGCCTGTTCTGGTCCACGGTGCCGCTGCTGCTCGCCTCGCCGGCCTTCGGCTTCACGCAGAGCGGCATCGCGCTGTTCGCGCTGGTGGGTGTGGCCGGCGCCATCGCCGCGCCCATCGCCGGCCGCCTGGCCGACCGCGGGCATGCGCGCGCGGGCAGCCTGGCGGCCATCGCGCTGGTGGCGCTGTCCTTCACCTTCACATGGTTGGCACCGCAGGGCTCGATGGCCGCCCTGTTGCTGTTGGGCCTGGCCGCCATCGTGCTGGACATGGGTGTGTCGGCCAACCTGGTGCTCAGCCAGCGCGAGATCTACGCCCTGGCGCCGCACGCGCGCGGCCGCCTCAACAGCCTGTTCATGGCCACCTTCTTCCTGGGCGGGGCGCTGGGCTCGGCCGGCGGGGTGTACGTGTATGCGCAAGGTGGCTGGCTTGGCGTGGTGGTGATGGGACTTGCGCTGGGGATGGGCTCGCTGGCGGTGTTCCTGGCCGGTTCGCGGCGCATGGCGCGTGCCTGAGCCCGCACCTGCCCCTGCAGCCTCACAATGCTGGCCATGTCCGACGAATACCAGATCGAGATCCCGCCGTCCTTCCAGGCGCTGTACATCGACACGCGCAAGCGCCTGACGGTGCCGATGGCCGAACTGCGCGACCGCTACGAGCTCTGTGAAGATCTGGCCAACCACCTGACCGAGCACTGCCGCAACGTTCACGCAGACATCGGCGACATCCAGATCGAGGTGCTGCAACGCTGCCACCAGGGCTTGAGCGGCCCCGATGCCGTGGTCTCCGCCCCGGAGGCCGTGTGGGTGGTCACCCGCCTGGCCGAGTTGCTGTACTGGCCCATGGACTGGCAGGAGCCCACACCCACCAAAGCAGACGAAGACGACACGCCATGACCCTCACCACGCCCGCCAACGCCATCGATGACGCCTTCATCCAGGGCCTGACACCGGCCGCGGTGTGGCGCCACTTTGCCGTGCTGTGCGCCATCCCCCGGCCGTCCAAGCAGGAACGCGCCGTGCGCGAGCACCTGCAGCAATGGGCGCAGGCGCGAGGCCTGGCCACCGAGGTCGATGCCACCGGCAACCTGCTGGTGCGCAAGCCTGCCAGCCCGGGCTATGAGGGCGCCCCGGGGGTCGTGCTGCAAGGGCACCTGGACATGGTCTGCCAGAAGAACGGCGATTCGGCGCATGACTTCACGCGGGATCCGATCCGCCCGGTGCGCCGCGATGACGGCTGGCTGCAGGCGCCCGACACCACGCTGGGCGCCGACAACGGCCTGGGCGTGGCCATGGCCCTGGCCGTGCTGGAAGACGAGGCCCTGCCGCACGGCCCGATCGAGGCGCTGTTCACCATCGACGAAGAAGCCGGCATGGGCGGCGCCCATGGCCTGCAGCCCGGCGTGCTGCAGGGCCGGCTGATGCTGAACCTGGACACCGAAGAATGGGGCGAGTTCTACCTGGGCTGCGCCGGCGGTGTGGACGTGAACGTGGCACGCCCTGGCCAGGCCGAACCGCTGCCGGTGGGCCACACTGTGCACCGCATCGCGCTGCGCGGCCTGCGCGGCGGGCATTCGGGCGTCAACATCCATGAAGAGCGCGGCAACGCCATCAAGCTGCTGGTGCGCGTGCTCATCGCGCTGACGCAGGACGAGGCCTTGTCGGGCCTGCGCCTGTCCACACTGCAGGGCGGCACCGCCCGCAACGCCCTGCCCCGCGAGGCCTATGCCACCGTGGCATTGCCTGTGGACGATGTGCCCACCTTGAAGGCCAGGCTGGACCAGTGGCAGGCCTTGCTGCAAGGCGAGCTGGGCCAGGTCGAGCCGCGGCTGGCCCTCGTGCTCGAAGCCGCTCCCCATCCCTCGACGCAGGTGCTGTCCCTGCCGGAGCAGGCTGTGTGGCTGCGCACCCTGCATGCCGCACCCCACGGCGTGCGGCGCATGAGCCAGAGCGTGCCCGGCGTCGTCGAGACATCGAACAACCTGGGCATGGTCGAGTTGACGCCTGAAGCTGGCTCGTGCAACTTCATGGTTCGTTCCCTGCTGGACAGTGGCGCGCTGGCCCTGTCCGATGAGATCGTGAGCCTGTGGGCCTTGTCGGGCACCGCCGCCGAGGTGGCCGGCCACTACCCGGGCTGGACGCCCAACCCGGCCTCGCCTTTGCTGGCCACCTGCCAAACGGTCTACCGGCGCAAGTTTGCTGAGGATTCGCACGTGCAGGTGATCCATGCGGGGCTGGAGTGCGGGATCATCGCGGCCAAGTACCCGGGCATGGACATCGTGTCCTTCGGGCCGACGATCCGGGGGGCGCATGCGCCTGGGGAGTCTGTGGAGATCGCGTCGGTGGAACGCACTTGGCATCTGCTGACGGCGATCCTGGCTGAACTGAAGGGCCAGGGACCAACCCACCGTTAGTGGTATGGGTGCGCCATGTCCTTTGCCTGCAAGGGTCTGGGCGCTTCCTCGTGACAGCGCAGGCGGGGGCTGAGGAGGACTCTGGCCTTTGCTGCCCGCTTGCCTCATGCGAAGGGTCTCCTTCTTTGCCCTGCGCGGACTGGCGGATACCAGGCCTGCTTGCGGTGCAAACCGTCGCACGCCTCAGTCTTCTATGCATGCCACCAGCGGGGCACAAAAGGGATGTGGGGGCAGACGGCCGGGCGCCTTGTTGGCGCCGAGCAGCGCAGCGACGAGGTGGGCGCGCGCAGCGCGCTTCGTTGACTGACTCGCCGCCCTTGTTTGAACGGAGCGTCCGCAGGACGCGCAGTGAGTTGGGCGGCGCCACCTCGACGTGAGCAGCACAGGGCAGTCACGCCGAAGGCGGGACCGCCAACATTGAAGCCCGGACGGCTGCCTCCACATCCCGTGCCCCGCGCTCCGCCGACAAAGCGCTCAAAAACCAACCGCGGAGCCAAAGAAAAAGGCGCCAAGACCCGAAAGCCTTGGCGCCTTTGCCGCCCCGCTTGCGCGGAACGAGGCTTTGAGGGGCCTAAGCCGGCAGCTTATTCAGCCGCGGCAGGACCACCTTCGGCCGGAGCAGCCTCACCCACGTCACCGTCGTCACCCAGGGCAGCCAGCTCGAGCGCCGCGCGCTCCTGGGCATCCTGCATGGCGATGGCACGGCGTTCGGTCTCGTCCATGTCCTCCTTGGCCTTGCGGGCCTGGTGGTAGGCGAGGCCGGTACCGGCGGGGATCAGACGGCCCACGATGACGTTTTCCTTCAGGCCACGCAGCTCGTCGCGCTTGCCCATGATGGCAGCCTCGGTGAGCACGCGGGTCGTTTCCTGGAAGGAAGCGGCCGAGATGAAGGAGTCGGTCGACAGCGAAGCCTTGGTGATGCCCAGCAGCACATCGTTGTACGTGGCCACCAGCTTGCCTTCGCTGCGCAGACGGTCGTTGGTGTCCAGCAGCTCGGAGCGCTCGACCTGCTCGTTGGCGATGTAGGTCGAATCACCCGGGTTGACGATCTGCACGCGGCGCAGCATCTGGCGAACGATCACCTGGATGTGCTTGTCGTTGATCTTCACGCCCTGCAAGCGGTAGACGTCCTGCACTTCGTCGACGATGTAGCGGGCCAGCTCTTCGATACCCAGCAGACGCAGGATGTCTTGAGGATCGGCCGCGCCGTCGACGATCAGCTCGCCCTTGTTGACCACCTGGCCTTCGTGCACCAGGATGTTCTTTTCCTTGGGCACCAGCTCTTCGTGGACGCCGCCATCCGGATCGGTGATCTGCAGGCGAACCTTGCCCTTCGTTTCCTTGCCGAAGGACACCGTGCCGGTGATCTCGGCCAGGGCGCCCTTGTCCTTGGGCGAACGGGCTTCGAACAGCTCGGCCACACGCGGCAGACCGCCGGTGATGTCACGGGTCTTCTGGCCTTCGATGGGAATGCGCGCCAGCACTTCACCCGGGGCGAGGTCCTGACCGTCGCGGATCTGGATCAGCGAGCCCACCGGGAAGCCGATGGTCACCGAGTGGTCGGTACCCGGGATCTTGACTTCCTGGCCGACGCTGTCGAGCAGCTTGACCTGCGGACGGATGACCTTGGCGGCGCCGCGGCGCTTGGGGTCGATCACGACCAGCGTGGACAGACCGGTCACTTCGTCGACCTGCTTGGCCACGGTCACGCCTTCTTCGACGTTCTCGAAACGGGCCTTGCCGGCGAACTCGGTGATGATGGGGCGGGTCAGCGGATCCCACGTCGCGAGCACCAGGCCGGCCTTGACCTGCTGGTCGGCCTTGATGTTCAGGATGGCGCCGTACGGCACCTTGTGGCGCTCACGCTCGCGGCCGTGCTGGTCGGAGATGACGATTTCGCCGGAACGCGAGATCACCACCAGGTCGCCCTTGCCGTTGGTCACGTAACGCATGGTGGCGTTGAAACCGATCAGGCCGTCCGACTTTGCTTCCACGCTCGAGGCGATGGCAGCACGCGAGGCGGCACCACCGATGTGGAAGGTCCGCATCGTCAGCTGGGTGCCGGGTTCACCGATGGACTGGGCGGCGATAACGCCGACAGCCTCACCGGAGTTCACCAGGCCGCCGCGGCCCAGGTCACGGCCGTAGCACTTGGCGCACAGGCCGAAGCGCGTGCCGCAGGTCAGCGGCGTGCGCACCTTGACCTCGTCGACGCCGGCGGCTTCGAACAGGTCCAGGATGTCTTCGTCCAGCATGACGCCGGCGTTGGTGATGACCTGCTGGGTCTCGGGGTGCAGCACATCGATGGCCGCCACGCGACCGAGGATGCGGTCACGCAGCGATTCGATGACTTCACCACCTTCGACCAGCGCGCGGGTGTTGATGCCCTGGTCGGTGCCGCAGTCGATGGTGGTGACCACCAAGTCCTGCGTCACGTCCACCAGACGGCGGGTCAGGTAACCCGAGTTCGCGGTCTTCAGCGCCGTGTCCGCCAGGCCCTTACGGGCACCGTGGGTGGAGATGAAGTACTGCAGCACGTTCAGGCCTTCACGGAAGTTCGCCGTGATGGGCGTCTCGATGATCGAGCCGTCAGGCTTGGCCATCAGACCGCGCATGCCCGAGAGCTGGCGGATCTGGGCGGCGGAACCGCGGGCACCGGAGTCGGCCATCATGTAGATGGAGTTGAACGACTCCTGGTCCACCTCGGCGCCGTGGCGATCGATCACCTTCTGCTTGGCCAGCTGGCTCATCATGACCTTGCCGACTTCGTCGCCGGTCTTGCCCCAGATGTCCACGACCTTGTTGTAGCGCTCGCCAGCGGTCACCAGACCGGAGACGTACTGCTGTTCGATCTCCTTGACTTCCTTCTCGGCGCGCTCGATCAGGCCCGGCTTCTCCTTGGGCACCAGCATGTCGTCCACCGCGATGGAGATGCCGGCGCGCGTGGCCAGACGGAAGCCGTTCTGCAGCAGCTTGTCAGCCAGCACCACGGTTTCCTTCAGACCGCACTTGCGGAACGAGGTGTTGATCAGCCGCGAGATTTCCTTCTTCTTCAGCGCCTTGTTGATGTTGCTGAAGGGCAGGCCCTTGGGCAGGATCTCGGACAGCAGGGCGCGACCGACGGTGGTCTCGACCAGCTTGAGTTCGGAAGTGAACTCGCCCGTGTCCTTGTCCTTGGTCCACTCGACCATGCGCACGCTGATGCGGGCGGTGATCTCGACCACGTGGTTGTCCAGCGCGCGCTGCAGCTCGGCCATGTCGGCGAAGACCATGCCTTCGCCCTTGCCGTTGATGCGCTCGCGGGTGGCGTAGTACAGGCCCAGCACCACGTCTTGCGACGGCACGATGGAGGGCTCGCCGTTGGCGGGGAACAGCACGTTGTTGGAGGCCAGCATCAGGGTGCGGGCTTCCATCTGCGCTTCGATCGACAGCGGCACGTGGACGGCCATCTGGTCACCGTCGAAGTCGGCGTTGAAGGCCGCGCAGACGAGGGGGTGCAGCTGGATGGCCTTGCCTTCGATCAGCATGGGCTCGAAGGCCTGGATGCCCAGGCGGTGCAGCGTCGGGGCGCGGTTCAGCAGAACCGGGTGCTCCTTGATGACCTCTTCGAGGATGTCCCACACCACCGGGGTGCCGGATTCGACTTCCTTCTTGGCGGCCTTGATCGTCGTCGCGATGCCCATGGCTTCGAGGCGCGAGAAGATGAAGGGCTTGAACAGCTCCAGGGCCATCAGCTTGGGCAGGCCGCACTGGTGCAGCTTGAGGGTCGGGCCCACGGTGATGACGGAACGGCCGGAGTAGTCGACCCGCTTGCCCAGCAGGTTCTGACGGAAGCGGCCGCTCTTGCCCTTGATCATGTCGGCCAGCGACTTCAGGGCACGCTTGTTGGCGCCCGTCATGGCCTTGCCGCGACGGCCGTTGTCCAGCAGCGAGTCCACCGATTCCTGCAGCATGCGCTTTTCGTTGCGCACGATGATCTCGGGGGCCTTGAGCTCGAGCAGACGGGCCAGGCGGTTGTTCCGGTTGATGACGCGGCGGTACAGGTCGTTCAGGTCGGAGGTCGCGAAGCGGCCGCCGTCCAGCGGCACCAGCGGACGCAGGTCCGGGGGCAGCACGGGCAGCACGTCCAGCACCATCCAGTTCGGCTTGATGCCGGACTTCTTGAAGGCCTCCATGACCTTCAGGCGCTTGGAGTTCTTCTTGACCTTGAGCTCCGACCCGGTCATGTCGTTGCGGAGCTTGTCGATCTCGACGTCCAGGTCCATCTCTTCGAGCAGCTGCTTGATGCCTTCCGCGCCCATCAGGGCCTGGAATTCATCGCCGTACTCGATGCGCTTGGCGTCGTAGTCGTCCTCGGACATGATGCCGAACTTCTTCAGCGGGGTCATGCCGGGGTCGACGATGACATACGCTTCGAAGTACAGCACGCGCTCGATGTCGCGCAGTGTCATGTCCAGGACCAGGCCCAGACGCGACGGCAGCGACTTCAGGAACCAGATGTGCGCGCAGGGCGCGGCCAGCTCGATGTGGCCCATCCGGTCACGGCGGACCTTGGTCTGGGTCACTTCGACGCCGCACTTCTCGCAGATCACGCCGCGGTGCTTCAGGCGCTTGTACTTGCCGCACAGGCACTCGTAGTCCTTGATCGGGCCGAAGATCTTGGCGCAGAACAGGCCGTCGCGTTCAGGCTTGAACGTGCGGTAGTTGATCGTTTCAGGCTTCTTCACCTCGCCGAAAGACCACGAGCGGATCTTCTCGGGCGAGGCCAGCCCGATCTTGATCGCATCGAAATGCTCATCGGGCGTGAATTGCTTGAACAGGTCCAGCAAACCTTTCATGGGGCTCTCCTATTCCTAATCAGTTGCGCTCGAGCTCGATATCGATACCGAGCGAACGAATTTCCTTGACCAGCACGTTGAACGACTCGGGCATGCCCGCCTCGATGGCGTGCTCACCCTTGACGATGTTCTCGTACACCTTGGTGCGACCATTGACGTCATCGGACTTGACCGTGAGCATCTCCTGCAGCACATAGGAGGCGCCGTACGCTTCCAGGGCCCACACTTCCATTTCACCGAAGCGCTGACCACCGAACTGCGCCTTACCACCCAGCGGCTGCTGCGTGACCAGGGAGTACGGGCCGGTCGAACGGGCGTGCATCTTGTCGTCCACCAAGTGGTGCAGCTTGAGCACGTGCATGTAGCCGACGGTGACGGGGCGCTCGAAGGCCTCGCCGGTGCGGCCGTCATGCAGGATCGCCTGCGTGCGGGTGGGCGTCAGGCCCTTGGCCTTGGCAATGTCGGCCGGGTAGGCCAGCTGCAGCATCCCGCGGATCTCTTCTTCCTTGGCGCCGTCGAACACCGGCGTGGCGAAGGTGATGCCCTTGGAGAGCTCACCGGCCATCTCGGTCACTTCAGCGTCCGTCAGTTGCGAGAGGTCTTCCTTCTTGCCGCCGGACTTGTTGAACAGCTCGTCCATGAACTTGCGCAGCTCGGCCGCGCCGGCTTCCGCCTGCAGCATGTTGCCGATGCGCTGGCCGATGCCCTTGCCGGCCCAGCCCAGGTGAACCTCGAGCACCTGGCCCACGTTCATCCGCGAGGGCACGCCCAGGGGGTTCAGCACGATGTCGCACGGGGTGCCGTCGGCCATGTAGGGCATGTCTTCGACCGGAACGATCTTGGACACGACACCCTTGTTGCCGTGGCGGCCGGCCATCTTGTCGCCAGGCTGCAGGCGACGCTTGACGGCCAGGTGGACCTTCACCATCTTGAGCACGCCTGCGGGCAGCTCGTCGCCTTGCGTCAACTTCTTGCGCTTTTCTTCAAAGTGCAGGTCGAAGGCGTGGCGCGTCTGCTCCAGCGAGTTCTTGATGGATTCGAGCTGGTTGGCCAGGTCGTCTTCCGCGGGGCGGATGTCGAACCAGTGGAACTTCTCGACGCTGTCCAGGTAGGCCTCGTCGATCGCCGTGCCCTTGGCCAGCTTGTTCGGGCCACCATTGGCGATCTTGCCGTTCAGCAGCTTGCGGATACGGTCGAAGGCGTCGGCCTCCACGATGCGCAGCTGGTCGTTCAGGTCCAGGCGGAAACGCTTGAGTTCATCATCGATGATCTGTTGCGCACGCTTGTCGCGAACGATGCCTTCACGGGTGAAGACCTGCACGTCGATGACGGTGCCCGAGGTGCCCTGGTCCACGCGCAGCGAGGTGTCCTTCACGTCGGAAGCCTTCTCGCCGAAGATCGCGCGCAGCAGCTTCTCTTCAGGCGTCAGCGTGGTCTCGCCCTTGGGCGTGACCTTGCCGACCAGCACGTCGCCGGGGCCGACTTCGGCACCGATGTAGACGATGCCGGATTCGTCCAGACGAGCCAGCTGGTTCTCGGACAGGTTCGGGATGTCGCGGGTGATTTCTTCGGAGCCCAGCTTCGTGTCGCGGGCCATCACCACCAGTTCCTCGATGTGGATCGAGGTGTAGCGGTCTTCGGCCACCACGCGTTCGGAGATCAGGATCGAGTCTTCGAAGTTGTAGCCGTTCCAGGGCATGAAGGCGACCAGCATGTTCTGGCCCAGGGCGAGTTCGCCCAGGTCCGTCGATGCGCCGTCGGCGATCACGTCACCAGAAGCCACCTTGTCACCGCGGCGCACGATGGCACGCTGGTGGATGTTGGTGTTCTGGTTGGAACGCTGGTACTTGATCAGGTTGTAGATGTCCACGCCCACTTCGCCGGCCACGGTTTCCGCGTCATTGACGCGGATCACGATCCGGTTGGTGTCGACGTAATCCACGATGCCGCCGCGCTTGGAGGTCACCACGGTGCCCGAGTCGATCGCGGCCACGCGCTCGACGCCGGTGCCGACCATGGCTTTTTCCGGACGCAGCACAGGCACGGCCTGACGCTGCATGTTGGCGCCCATCAGCGCGCGGTTCGCATCGTCGTGCTCCAGGAAGGGCACGAGCGAGGCAGCCACCGACACGATCTGCGAAGGCGACACGTCCATGTACTGCACGCGCTCGGGCGACAGCAGCACGGATTCACCCTTTTCACGGGCCGACACCAGCTCGTCGATCAGGCGGCCTTCAGCATCCAGGCCAGCGTTGGCCTGGGCGATGACGTACTTGCTTTCTTCGATGGCCGACAGGTAGTCGATCTGCTCGGTCGTCTTGCCGTCCACCACGCGACGGTACGGCGTCTCGATGAAGCCGTATTCGTTCAGCTGGGCGTACAGGGCCAGCGAGTTGATCAGGCCGATGTTCGGGCCTTCAGGCGTTTCGATCGGGCACACACGGCCGTAGTGGGTCGGGTGCACGTCGCGCACTTCGAAGCCGGCACGTTCGCGGGTCAGACCGCCCGGGCCCAGTGCGGAGACGCGACGCTTGTGCGTGATCTCGGACAGGGGGTTGGTCTGGTCCATGAACTGCGACAGCTGCGACGCACCGAAGAACTCCTTGAGGGCAGCCGAGATCGGCTTGGAGTTGATCAGGTCGTGCGGCATCAGGGCTTCGGTCTCGGCCTGGCCCAGACGCTCCTTGACAGCCTTCTCGATACGCGCCAGGCCCGAGCGGTACTGGTTCTCGGCCAGTTCGCCCACGCAACGCACGCGGCGGTTGCCCAGGTGATCGATGTCATCGACTTCGCCTCGGCCATTGCGCAGCTCGACCAGGATCTTCACGACCGACAGGATGTCGTCGTTGATCAGGGTCATGGGGCCGGTGCCTTCGTCGCGGCCCACGCGGGCGTTGAACTTCATGCGGCCCACGCGCGACAGGTCGTACGTGTCTTCGCTGTAGAACAGGCGCTGGAACAGGGCCTGCACAGCGTCTTCGGTCGGCGGCTCGCCGGGGCGCATCATGCGGTAGATGGCCACGCGGGCAGCCAGCTCGTCGGCCGTTTCATCGGTGGCCAGCGTCTGCGAGATGTAGGCGCCTTCGTCGAGCTCGTTCGTGAAGATGCAGTCGATCTCGAGGATGCCGGCGGCGCGCAGCTTCTTGAGCAGCGCTTCGGTCAGCTCTTCGTTGGCCTTGGCGATGATCTCGCCGGTGTCCGGATCGATCTGGTTCTTGGCCAGCACGCGGCCCAGCAGGAAGTCTTCGGGCACGCTGATGTGCGTGGTGCCCGATTGCTCGATCTGGCGGGTGTGGCGCGCGGTGATGCGCTTGTCCTTCTCGACCACGACATTGCCCGACTTGTCGGTGATGTCGAAGCGGGCGACTTCGCCCTTCAGGCGCTCGGAAACGTACGCCATCTGCGCGCCCGAATCCATCAGCTTGAACTGGTCGTTGTCGAAGAACGTGGCCAGGATCTGCTCGGGGTTCATGCCGATGGCCTTCAGCAGGGTCGTCACCGGCATCTTGCGGCGGCGGTCCACGCGGAAGTACAGCAGGTCCTTCGGGTCGAATTCGAAATCGAGCCAGGAGCCGCGGTAAGGAATGATCCGGGCGCTGAACAGCAGCTTGCCGGACGAGTGGGTCTTGCCCTTGTCGTGCTCGAAGAACACGCCAGGCGAACGGTGCAGCTGCGACACGATGACGCGCTCGGTACCGTTGATGATGAAGGAGCCGTAGTCGGTCATCAGGGGCACTTCGCCCATGTAGACCTCTTGTTCCTTGATCTCCTTGACCACCTTCGATTGAGACGTGGAGGTCTCGCGGTCGTAGATGATCATCTGCAGCTTCGCGCGCACGGCGGCAGCGAAGGTGAGGCCCCGTTGCTGACACTCGCGCTCATCGAACGCCGGACGGGCGATGTTGTACTCGATGAACTTCATCTCCACGAAACCATTGTGCGAAACAATGGGGAACGCGGACAGGAATGCGGCCTGCAGGCCTTCGGGTTTGCGTTTCTGAGGTGCGACGTCCTTCTGCAGGAAGGCGACGTAGGCTTCCTTCTGCATCGTCAGCAGATAAGGAACCTTGAGCACGCTGCCGCGCTTGCCGAAGCTCTTGCGAATGCGCTTGCGCTCGGTGTAGCTGTAGGGGTTTGTTTGCGCCATAAACTCTCCGTTGCGAAACCGTCGGGTTTCGGTTCGAATATCACCACCGTCAGGCCAAGACAGGGGCTTTGTTCGGCGACTGGCCATTCAGACGAGAATGTCTGAGGCTTGGTGGTTGGCCACTACCAACCGCTAGGCAGACAACCTGTGCGCAGGGATGCAACACAGGCTCGACCAAACCGGTTCTCTGCAGTCGGTTCAGAGAACACTCGAAAAGCCCTCCAGTGTACTACCGGATGGCTTTTCGGCTGCTCTCGAGGATTTAACCCCTCAGACGCCAAAGGCCGCCCCGCAGGGCAGCCTTCTCGGAGTGCGCCGCACGGGGGCGACGCCTCTCGTCATCGACCGCGGCTTGATGCCGCGCCGTGATTACTTCAGCTCGGCAGTCGCGCCGGCTTCGACCAGCTTCTTGACAGCGGCTTCAGCGTCGGCCTTGGCCACGCCTTCCTTGACGTTCTTCGGAGCGCCGTCGACCAGGTCCTTGGCTTCCTTCAGACCCAGGCCGGTGATTTCACGCACGGCCTTGATGACGCCGACCTTGTTGGCGCCAGCGCCGGTCAGGACAACGTTGAACTCGGTCTTCTCTTCAGCGGCCGGGGCGGCAGCGCCACCGCCAGCGCCGCCAGGAGCGGCCAGGGCTGCGGCGGACACGCCGAACTTCTCTTCAATGGCCTTGACCAGCTCGTTCAGTTCCAGAACGGACATGCTGTCGAGGGAGGTCAGGAATGCGTCTTTGTCGAATGCCATGATGGTTTCTTCCTAAATCGGTAAAAAATTGAATGCGGATCGGTGATCGATCAAGCGGCAGGGGCTTCTTCGGCGGCCGGGGCTTCGGCTGCCGGAGCGCCTTCGCCACGCTTGGCCGACAGGGCAGCCACCACACGCGCCAGGCTTGCGACCGGCGTTTGCAGCAGACCAGCCAGCTGGGCCAGCAGCACTTCCTTGGAAGGGACCGATGCCAGCGCCTTGATGGCGGCAGCGTCCAGGGCCTTGCCGTTGTACGCGCCGGCCTTCAGGACCAGCTTGTCGTTCGACTTGGCGAAGTCTGCGATCACCTTGGCGGCGGCCACTGCGTCTTCGGAAAAACCGTAGATCAGCGGACCGCTCATGCTCTCGGCAGCCACTTCGAACGGCGTGCCAGACACGGCGCGGCGGGCCAGTGTGTTCTTCAGCACGTGAAGATACACACCTTGCGCACGCGCGTTCTTGCGCAGCTGGTCGAGTTGGGCCACCGTGAGTCCGCGGTATTCAGCCAGTGCCAGCGTCTGCGACTTGCCCGCCTGGGCAGCCACTTCAGCGATGACGGCTTCTTTCTCGTTGCGATTGAGACTCAAGGTCTACTCCTTAAAACATGCCCTTTGCGCAGACTGCAACAGTGCAGCTCATGCTCCAGGCACACCCGGATTCAGCGACCTTCTGCCTCGGGAAGAACCATCCTGCGGCCCACGGGGGAGCAGCAGGCAGGTAGGATCCTTCAACAGCGGGTACGCCATCTGCGTAGGCTGGGTTTTCAAGCCCGGTTTAAGCCCGGCACCGCCTGAACAAGCACGGTACAAAGCGCCTACGGTCTTTGATAGCCTGCAGCCCGGGTGCTTCTGTCGAAGCGCCCTGGCCACAGCCCACCAATTCGTTTCAGGCCGTCGCGCCAGACTCGCGCGGGGCCCGGACCGGGAAGCCGCTTGCGCGGCAGCCGGTCATGGGAGGTTCAACCTGCGGGCCTGAAAAATCAGGCGGCGGGGTTGTTGATCGAGCCGATGTCGACGCGAACGCCCAGGCCCATCGTCGAGGACACAGCCACCTTGCGCAGGTAGATGCCCTTGGACGAGGCAGGCTTGGCCTTGGTCAGCGCTTCGAGCAGCGCGGCCAGGTTGCCCTTGAGCTTATCGGAGTCGAACGAACGACGGCCGATCGTGCCGTGCACGATACCGGCCTTGTCGATACGGAACTGCACCTGACCAGCCTTGGCGTTCTTGACAGCGGTGACCACGTCAGGGGTGACGGTGCCGACCTTGGGGTTGGGCATCAGGCCGCGGGGGCCCAGGATCTGACCCAGGGTACCGACGATGCGCATCGCGTCCGGCGAGGCGATCACCACGTCGAAGTTGATGTTGCCAGCCTTGACCTGTTCGGCCAGGTCTTCCATGCCGACCACGTCAGCGCCGGCGGCCTTGGCTTCTTCAGCCTTGGCTCCTTGCGTGAACACGGCGACGCGCTTGGTCTTGCCGGTGCCGTTGGGCAGCACGACGGCGCCACGAACGACCTGGTCCGACTTCTTCGCGTCCACGCCCAGTTGCACGGCCACGTCGATGGATTCATCGAACTTGGCGTTGGCGGCTTCCTTGATCAGGGTCAGGGCTTCTTCGATGGCGTACAGCTTGGTCGATTCGACCTTGCCTTGCAGCGCCTTTTGACGCTTGGTGAGCTTTGCCATGATCAGACTCCTTCCACAATCACGCCCATCGAACGGGCAGAACCAGCGATGGTGCGCACAGCGGCGTCCAGGTCAGCAGCGGTGAGGTCCTTCTGCTTGGTCTTGGCGATCTCTTCGATCTGGGCGCGCGTCAGCTTGCCAACCTTGTCGGTGTGCGGACGGGCAGAACCCTTGTCCAGCTTGGCAGCCTTCTTGATCAGGACCGTCGCGGGCGGGGTCTTGAGGATGAAGGTGAAGGACTTGTCAGCGAACGCGGTGATCACCACCGGCAGCACCAGACCGGGCTCGAGGCCTTGCGTCTGGGCGTTGAACGCCTTGCAGAACTCCATGATGTTCAGGCCGCGCTGACCCAGCGCCGGACCGATCGGAGGCGAAGGGTTTGCCTTGCCTGCCGGGATTTGCAGCTTGATGAAGCCGATAATCTTCTTGGCCATAACTTTCTCCTAGAACCGCCCGACGGCCACGTCAGGTCGGTTGAGTCAAACGCCAGGCTTGTTCGGGATGAACTCCTGGCTCCTCTTGACGCGGTCTCGTTCGCGCCTGACACGGGAGGTGATCTGGCTTCAGCCGGCTTGCGCCGCCATCGACCGGCCCCATCCTCCGGGGCCTTGTTCTGCGATCAGATCTTCTCGATCTGATGGAAATCCAGCTCGACCGGGGTGGCACGACCGAAGATCGTGACCGACACGCGCAGCTTGGACTTTTCGTAGTTGACGTCTTCGATCGAGCCGTTGAAGTCGGTGAACGGGCCTTCCTTGACGCGGACGACCTCGCCGACTTCCCACTCGACCTTGGGGCGCGGCTTCTCGATGCCCTCTTGCATCTGGTTGACGATCTTCATGACCTCGTCTTCCGAGATGGGCACGGGGCGGTTCTTGGCGCCGCCGACGAAGCCGGTGACCTTGGACGTGTTCTTGACCAAGTGCCAGCTGTCGTCGCTCATGACCATCTCGACCAGCACGTAGCCAGGGAAGAAACGGCGCTCGGTGACGGACTTCTTGCCGTTCTTGACTTCGACGACTTCTTCGGTGGGCACCAGGATGCGGCCGAACGACTCCTGCATGCCGGCGCGGTCGATGCGCTCGCGCAGGTTGCGCTCGACGGCCTTTTCCATGCCCGAATAGGCATGGACCACGTACCAGCGCAGCGGGGCAGCGTTGGAGGCGGGGCTGGCTTGAACGTCGCTCATGGGTGTGTCAACCTTGGGTTGGGAGTCAGTCGGGCGGGGATCAGTGCTGCTTCCAGCCCAGGAGCAGGTCGTACAGCGCCCACTCCAGTGTCTTGTCGGTCGCCCACAGGAACAGGGCCATCACCACCACGAAGGCGAAGACGTACAAGGTCATCTGGCGCGCCTCGGAGCCGGTGGGCCACACGACCTTGCGCAGTTCCTTGTTGGCGTCCTGACCGAAGGCGATGAGTTCCTTGCCGGTGCTGGAGGTGAAGAACACCCCGATGCCCGCAATCACCAGCACCAGCAGCGCGACGACGCGCAGCCAGAGGTCCTGTTGGCTCAGCAGGTAGAAGGCCGCCACGGCCCCGACCACCAGCAGGCCGGCAGCGGCCAGCTTGGCCTTGTCTGCAGCGGTGGTGACGGTTTCGACTTGCGCGGTGGTGCTCATGCGGATGACTTGACTTGAGGCAGCAAAGCCCGCGGACCTGTGAAGGGCCTGCGGGCTGCTGTAGACCAGCTGTGTTTTTCGAACCTGTTCAGAGGGTGGCAGGGGCAGAGGGAATCGAACCCCCAACCTTCGGTTTTGGAGACCGACGCTCTGCCAATTGAGCTATACCCCTGTGGCCAATCTGAACGATGAACGAATGAAGTTGTTATCAGTCGAGGATCTTGGCCA
>NZ_RSED01000035.1 GCF_003933735.1 Aquabacterium soli
CGGCCACTTGCGCCGTGGTCAGGGCGGCCACTTGAGCGGTACTCAAGGCAGCGGCCTGCTCGGTCGTCAGCGCCACGATGGCATCCGTGCTCAGACCACGCACGGCGGCGGTACTGAGGGCTTTGATGTCAGCGGTTTCTATCGCAGCGACCTGGGCCGTGCTCAGGGCAGCCGCTTGCGCGCTGCTCAGCGAACCCACTTGGGCAGAACCCAGGGCAGCAATGTCAGCGGTCTCGATCGCAGCAACCTGCGCCGTGCCCAGGGCAGCGACTTGGGCCGTGCTCAAGGCGCCTACCTGTTCAGTGGTCAGTGCCGCAATGGCTTCGGTGCTCAGGCCACGCACGGCCGCGGTGTTCAGGGCCTTGATGTCAGCGGTTTCANCCGTGCCCAGGGCAGCGACTTGGGCCGTGCTCAAGGCGCCTACCTGTTCAGTGGTCAGTGCCGCAATGGCTTCGGTGCTCAGGCCACGCACGGCCGCGGTGTTCAGGGCCTTGATGTCAGCGGTTTCAATCGCGGCCACCTGGGCGGTGGTCAAGGCAGCTGCTTGCGCGCTGCTCAGCGAGCCGACCTGGGCCGAACCCAGAGCGGCGATGTCGGCCGTCTCGATCGCAGCAACCTGCGTGGTCGTCAGCGCAGCCACTTGAGAGGTCGTCAGCGCGGCGGCCTGCTCGGTCGTCAGGGCCACGACGGCCTCGGTGCTCAGACCGCGGATGGCCGCGGTGCTCAGGGCCTTGATGTCGGCCGATTCGATGGCGGCCACTTGCGCCGTCGTCAGGGCGGCGGCCTGGTTGCTGCTCAGTGCACCGACTTGAGCGCTTGTCAGCGCAGCGATGTCAGCCGTTTCGATCGCGGCCACCTGCGCCGTGGTCAGCGCGGCAACCTGGTTGGTCGCCAGGCCGGCCACCTGGTCGGTGCTCAGCGCCACGATCTGGGTGGTGCTCAGGGCCTGGATCTGGGCGGTGCCCAGGCCACGCAGCTGGGCCGTGCCCAAGGCGGCCAGGTCAGCCGTCTCGATCGCGGCCACTTGCGCCGTCGTCAGGGCGGCCACTTGCGCGGTGCTCAGGGCGGCGGCCTGCTCGGTCGTCAGCGCCACGATGGCGTCGGTCCCCAGACCACGCACGGCAGCGGTGCTCAAAGCCTTGATGTCAGCGGTTTCGATCGCAGCGACCTGCGCCGTGCTCAGGGCAGCCGCTTGCGCGCTGCTCAACGCACCCACCTGGGCCGAGCCCAGCGCGGCGATATCAGCGGTCTCAATGGCGGCGACCTGGGTGGTCGTCAGTGCGGCCACTTGCGCCGTGCTCAGGGCTGCAACCTGCTCGGTCGTCAGCGCGGCGACGGCTTCGGTGCCCAGACCACGGATGCCCGCGGTGCTCAGGGCCTTGATGTCAGCCGATTCGATCGCAGCCACCTGCGCGGTCGTCAGGGCAGCTGTCTGGTTGCTCGTGAGCGCGCCGACCTGGGCGCTGGTCAGCGCAGCGATGTNATTCGATCGCAGCCACCTGCGCGGTCGTCAGGGCGGCTGTCTGGTTGCTCGTGAGCGTGCCGACCTGGGCGCTGGTCAGCGCAGCGATGTCGGCGGTCTCGATGGCGGCCACTTGCGCCGTCGTCAAAGCAGCCATTTGGTTCGTGCCCAGGCCGGCCACCTGGGCCGTGTCCAGGGCCACCACCTGGGCAGTGCCCAGGGACTGGATCTGTGCCGTGCTGAAGGCGCGCACTTGCGCCGTGCCCAAAGCGGCGATGTCCGCCGTTTCAATGGCGGACACCTGGGATGTCGTGAGGGCAGCCACCTGGCCTGTGCCCAGGGCTCCGACCTGGCTGGTGCTCAATGCGACGATGGCATCGGTACTCAGGCCGCGGATCGCATTCGTGCTGAGGCCCTTGAGTTCTGAGGACTGCAGCGCAGCCACCTGGGCCGTGGACAGCGCGCTCGCCTGCGTGCTGCTCAAGCCAGCCAGTTGGGTGCTGACCAGGGCCGCGACATCGGCCGACTCCAGCGCCTGGATCTGTGTGGTGGACAGCGCAGCGATCTGCGAACTCAGCAGCGCAGCGCTCTGCTGTGTGGTCAGGGCAGGCAGCTGATCGGTCGTCAGCGCCTTGAGCTGAGAGCTGCTCAGGGCACGGATGTCGTCCGACTCCAATGCCTGCACCTGGGCGGTCGAGAGCACCGCCAGGTCCGTGGTTTCAATGGCCCGTACCTGGGCAAGGGTCAACGCCTGGATCTGGGCGGTGGAAAACGCCGCCCAATCCTCGGTTGTCAACTTCGCGATAGTGGTCGTAGATAGCGCCGCGATCTGCGATGTTGTCAACGAGGTGATGATTGAAGCCATACGGGCCCCCGGTAAAACAGGTTTTCGACTAGGACCTGCGTGCAGCCACATGGCGTCACGCAGGCGAATGGTTAGGTTGCAAGACTACGTAAACCGGTCAGCCGCGATGCCGCGATAAAGCAAGCGAAGGCACGACATATCCCGGACAGCCCAATGTGGTCTTGTCCCTCTCTCGGGGCTTATCGGCTGGGCGCCTGACTTCCTTAACGACTGTTTGCAGATCTGTCACTTTGATCACAACGTGAAAAAGCGTGACGATGTACTGCCGTGCAAGGGCTCTTTTCTTCGGACCATCCCAGGCAAAAGCGCGGAACATCTCACGAACAGTCAAAGCACCACAGGTTCTGCATGAGTTCAGTGATCGCCATGGACCCTATCGCCCGCCCCACACCCCCTGCTTCCCAGCCAGGCACGCCGCCCGCCGAGATCGATCGCTCCGTGCTGGTGCGCGCCGTGGAGTTGCAAGGCCAGCAGAAAACTGCGGAAGCCGAGCATTTGTTCCGGCTTTACCTGGGCGTCTATCCGAACGACCCCATTGCGCTGTACTCACTGTGTGTCATCCTGCTTCAGCGCCGTGACATCAAACAGGCGCTGTCCCTGCTAGACCATGGCACGCGTGCCGCGCCGGACTTCGCACCGCTGTGGGCTGCCAAGGCCTCGGCGCAGCAGGCCTTGGGCCTGAAGGACGACGCCCTCAAGAGCTACGACCAGGCACTGGCCATCAAGCCCGACTTCACCGAAGTGCTTGTCAATAGCGGCGCCCTGCTGCGCGAGATGCACCAGCACACCGCGGCGCTGGAGCGCTTCAACCGCGTGCTGCAGATCAATCCCAACTACGAGACGGCACTGGGCAACTGCGCCATCCTGCTGACCGAGTTCAAGCGCAGCGAACAGGCCATCGCCATGTTCGAGCGCCTGCTGGCGATCAACCCAAAGTACGACTACGGCCTGGGCCTGCTGGCTTACGAGCGCCTGCACATCTGCGACTGGCGTGATTTCGACGACACCGCCCGCCGAATCAACGAAGGCGTGCAGGCCGGCCGCCCCACCTGCAAGTCTTTGGGCTACATGGCCATCTCAGACTCGGCCGCCGATCACCAGACCTGCGCCCGTACCTTCGCCAAGCGCTTTGCTCCCAGCACCGAACCCCTGTGGACGGGCGAGCGCTACCGCCACAAGAAGATCCGCCTGGCCTATGTCTCGCCCGACCTGCGTGAGCATCCCGTCGGCCATTTGATGGCCGCCATCTTCGAGAAGCACGACAAGAACCGATTCGAAACCATCGCCATCTCGCTGGGCCCAAACGACAACAGCCGCCTGCGCGAGCGCATGCTCAACTCGTTCGACCACTTCATCGACGCGCGCCAGATGGGCTCGCGCCAGATCGCCGAGCTGATGCACAAGATGGAGGTCGACGTGGCCGTGGACCTGGCCGGCTACACCTCCGATTCGCGCACGGACGTGTTCGCCCACCGCCCGGCCCCCGCCCACATCAACTACCTGGGCTACCCCGGCACGATGGGCGTGGACTACATGGACTACATCATCGCGGACCGCCACGTGATCCCGCCGGAGCACCAGCAGTTCTACGACGAGAAGGTGCTCTATGTACCCGATGCCTACCTGCCCACGGCCGGCGGCATCGAGATCGCCGAGCGCACGCCTACCCGGGCAGAGTGCAGCCTTCCCGAGCAAGGCGTGGTGTTCTGCTCCTTCAACCACGACTACAAGATCTCGCCGCACGTGTTCGCCGTGTGGATGCGCCTGCTGCTCAAGACCCCCGGCAGCGTGCTGTGGCTGATGTCTCGCAACGAGGTGTCTCAGCGCAACCTTCGCGCCAGCGCCCAGGCCGCCGGGGTCGACCCACAGCGCCTGGTGTTTGCCAACCGCGTGCCGCGTGTCGAAGACCACCTGGCCCGCTACCGCCAGGCCGACATCTTCCTGGACACCCATCCCTACAACGCCCACACCACCGCGGCCGATGCGTTGATGTCGGGCCTGCCCGTGGTGACCTACATGGGCGGTGCTTTCCCGGCCCGCGTGGCCGGCAGCCTGCTGCACACCGTGGGCCTGAGCGACCTGATCACCCACACACTGGACGACTACGAGGCCGTGGCCCTGCGCCTGGCCCATCACCCGGCCGAATTGGCCGAGGTGAAATCCCGCCTGGCCCGCAACCGCGCCGCCGCTCCGCTCTTCGACACCGAAGAGATTTGCCGCCACCTGGAATCGATCTACACCAGCGTGTGGCGCGAAACCCAGTTGAACAGCCGCCCCCCACTGGCCGATGCATTGAATGCCCTGGCCGAGGACTTCTCTGCCGACGGCGCCGAGGCCGACTTGCAGCGCGGCAACCTGCAGAAGGCCGAAATGCTGTGCCGCCAGAAGCTGGAGCAGGAGCCCCAGCACCGCGGCGCGCTCAAGCTGCTGGGCGATGTCGCCACCGGCATCGGCGCGCACGACTTTGCCGCCCGCTACTACGCCAGCGCCCTGGCCACCCTGCCCGACACACCGGCCCGCAGCTCCAGCCTGAACGCCCTGATCCAGCAGGCGCAGGCGCAGGCACAGGCGCCCGCCGCGCAGGCCCTCACCCAGCCCGCCGCAGACAAGTACCTGCTGATCAAGGCCTGGGGCTTCGGCTTCTGGTCCGACCTGGACCATGTCGCTGGCGAGCTGCTGCTGGCCGAGCTGACCGGCCGCACTCCGGTGGTCCACTGGGGCAGCAACAGCCTGTTCCGCGACGCCGACACGGACAACGCCTTCACCAGCTTCTTCACGCCGGTGTCGGCCACCACGGTAGATGACCTGGCTCGCGAGGACCTGAGCTTCTTCCCCGGCAAGTGGAACGCGAAGAACCTGCACCAGGAAGACCTGAACAAGTGGGAAGGCGACGGCGCCCGCCTGAGCGGCCTGTACGCCCTGCGCCGCCCCGAGAACGTGGTCGTCAGCGACTTCCACACCAAGGTCAATGATCTGCTGCCCTGGATCCCAGAAGGCCACGCCCTGCACGGCCTGGACCGCGCGCAGCTCTACCGTCACCTGTTCACCAAGTACCTGCACCTGCAGCCCCACCTGCAGGCCCACATCGACCAGCAGGCCAAGGCCGTGCTGGCCGGACGCCACTGGCTGGCCGTGCACGTGCGCGGCAGCGACAAGGTACGCGAGATGTCACACCTGGAGGCCGTCAACCAGGCCTACTGGTCGTCGATTGACCAGATCCTGATGGTCAACCCTGTGCTGAACATCTTCCTGCTGACGGACAGCGAGCAAGTCGTCACCCAGTTCAAGGCGCGATACGGCGACAAGGTGCTCACGCTCGATGCCCAGCGCAGCACCGATCAGACCGGCGTGCACTACGCGGGCCACTCCGGCACCGTGCTGGGCGAGCAGGTCATCCTCGACGCGTGGCTGGCTGCACGCTGTGATTTCTTCCTGGGCAACGGCGGCTCCAACGTGTCCGTCGGCATCCGCCACCTCAAGGACTGGCGCCCCGGCACCTTCTTCCTGATCGGTCCGGATTTCCTGGGCGAACGCAACCTGACCCTGCACAACTGGTGAGCACCGCCGTCGGCGCCCTCCTCCCGTCTCGCCCCTCTCCCAGGATCACAAGGAGTCCCATGAGCGCAAAGATCGTCATCGACGGCGTGTTCTTCCAGATCGGCCGATCGGGCATTGCCCGTGTCTGGCTCAAGCTGCTGCAGCACTGGGTGGACCAGGGCTTCGCCGACCAGGTCGTGGTCATCGACCGCAACCGCACCTGCCCGCGCGTGGACGGCATCGCCTACCGCGATGCCCCGGCCTTCATGTACAACAACGATCAGGCCGACCGCCAGGCGCTGCAGACCATCTGCGATGAGGAAGGCGCGCGCCTGTTCATCTCGAGCTACTACACCTTCCCGCTCACCACGCCGTCGGCCATGCTGGTCTACGACATGATCCCCGAGGTGCTGGGCTGGAACCTGCAAGAGCCCATGTGGCAGCAGAAGCAGCGCGCCATGCAACTGGCCACGCACTTCGCCGCCATCTCAGAGAACTCCGCCAAGGACGTGCGCATCCACCTTGGCCGCCCTGACCTGCCCGTGCGCGTGGCCTACACCGGCAGCGACTTCCAGCCCGCCACACCCGAGGCCATCGACAGCTTCAAGACCAGGCATGGCCTGCAGCGCCCCTACTTCCTGATCTCGGGCAGCCGCTCGAGCTACAAGAACGTGTCGCTGTTCTTCAAGGCCTTCGCCGCACTGGGCGACGAACGCGCTCACTATGGCATCGTCTGTACCGGTGGCGGCCAGCTCGAACCCGAATTCGCCGCCCTGGCCGGCCAGGCCGATGTGCGCGTGCTGATCCTGGACGATGGTGAAATGCAGGCCGCCTACAGCGGCGCGATCTCGCTGGTCTATCCATCGCTGTACGAGGGCTTCGGCCTGCCCGTGCTCGAAGCCATGGCCTGCGACTGCCCGGCCATCACCTCGCGCGTGTCGTCCATGCCCGAGGTGGGTGGCGAGGCCGTGCTGTACATCGACATCAAGGATCGCACGGAAGAACAGATGGTGGGCCAACTGGCAACCCACCTGCGCACAGTGCAGAACCCCGCCAGCCGCCAGGCCCTCATTGAGGCCGGACGCGTGCAGGCCACGCATTTCCGCTGGGACCGCATGGCCGAGATCATGCGCGAGTTCCTTGTGGGGGCTGCAGAGGCATCGCCCGCCCCGACTGCCTCGACAGAGACCGCCTGCCGCCTGTGCGGTGGGACCACGCAATGGCTGTTCAACAAACGCGTGCTGCACAAGTACGACGTGCAGTTCCGCCAATGCAGCCGGTGCGCGGCCACGCAAACCGAGAAGCCCTACTGGCTCGATGAGGCCTACATGCCCGAGAACGAGAAGTTCGACACCGGCCAGGTGACCCGCTCGCTGATCAATGCCGCCGTGATCAACAGCTTGGTGCCCATGGCCGGTCTGGGTGCCAACGCTCGCGTGCTGGACTATGGCTGCGGCTCAGGCCTGATGGTGCGCACCCTGCGCGACACGGGCGTGGACGCCTGGGGGTACGACCGCTACAGCAGCCCGCGTCTGGCGCTGGGCTTCCAGACGCAAACCTTCAGCGGCTTCGACGTGGTCAACCTGTGCGAGGTGGTCGAGCGCTTCGACGAACCGCGCCAGCACTTCGATGCCCTTTTCGCATCCAACCCTTCCCTGGTCCTGATCCAGACCGTCATTGCGCCTCAGGTCACTGAATCGTGGGACTACATCACACCCGAACACGGCCAGCACATTTTCTTCCTGGCGCCAGCCACCGTGAACTGGCTGTGCCAGACCTATGGCCGCCAGCCCGTGGCGGTGGCGGGCTTTCAGGTGTTGGTGCGGCCGGATGTGGCTGAAAGGCTGATCGACCCGGTCACGGGTGGCCTGCGGGCAGAGCACCAGCAGGCTTTGCAGAACCTGCTGCCCAATCTGTGGATGGGGCTGTTCTCACGGCCCTACGTCCACGCCAGCAATGACAACCAATTGCTCAGGCAGATGGACAACGCGTCCGCGGTTCGTGGTTGACTTTCCCTGGCCTGCGCTGAAACCTCCGCAAAGCCTGGACTACACCCGCAACTGCGAAAACTCGAACGCCATCATGTCGTCGATCAGCGTCTCCAGCGACGCCGCGGGAGACCAGCCCAGCATCTCACGAGCCTTGCTGGTGTCCACCTTGGGCTGCTCCGGGTCGTAAGGCCGGTAAAAGCGCGGATCCACATCCACGATCACCTGCCCAGTGCTCCGGTCGATGCCCTTCTCGTCCACACCCTCACCTTCCCATCTCAGCTCGAAGCCGGCGCGCGTCGCCGCCATTTCGGCGAACTGACGCACACTGGTCATGCGCCCGCTGGCGATCACGAAATTGTCAGGCTTGGGCAACTCGAGGATGTCCCACATCGCCTGGACGAAATCACGCGCATGCGACCAATCGCGCTGCGCCGACAGGTTGCCCAGCGACAGCTTGTGTTGCTGACCAAGGCGGATGCGCGCCAGGCTCTGCGTGATCTTTCGGGTCACGAAGTTCTCGCCCCGCAGCGGGCTTTCGTGGTTGAACAGGATGCCGGTGGACACGAAGGTGCCATAGCTGGCCCGGTAGGCCTCGGCCATGATGTGCGCGAACAGCTTGGTCGCACCGTAGGGCGTCTTGGGGTTGAAGAAGGACTTTTCCGACTGGTGCACATCCGACAGCTCGCCGAAGATTTCAGACGACGAGGCCTGGAACACGCGAGGAGACCAGTCCGCATGCCGTGCCACTTCGAAGATGTGCAGCGCACCCATGCCACCTGCCTCGGCGGTGGCCACCGGGGTGTTGAAAGAATCACCCACCGAGCTTTGCGCGGCCAAATTGAAGATCAGGTCCGGCCGATGCCTGAGGATCTGTTGCTGGATCAGGGGCGGGTCCATCAGATCGAAGTCGATGAACTGCACCCGGGATGTCACACCCAGATGGTCCAGCCGCCAGCAACGTGCCGGCGTGACTTCTCCGCGCACGCCGCCCAGCACCTCGCAGCCATGGGCGAGCGCCAGCTGGGCCAGATAACTGCCATCTTGTCCCAGCACCCCAGTGATCAGCACCTTCTTGCCCATCCGGCCTCCCGAGCTCGTCGTCGTTGTCACCCACCAGGCATCAAGCACTGGCCATGCCAGGCATTACATCACGACGATCACTGTGCATCTGGCGCCAACCAGCCTGTCAAGCCCGTACCCATTGATCGCAGCTGTGCGTTGGCCTGGTACCCGTCATGCAGTGCATTGACATACGCGATGCGCAGGTTGAAGTGGTCGCTCTCCGCCGACATCACATCGAACAAGGAGCGGCGTCCCAGTTGCGACCACTGCTGGAAGGTGTAGCTGCGAACCCTGTCGCTGTCCTTGAGCACCTCGACATAGCGCTTGGCCCGGTCGAAGGAGCTGAGCGCCGAGTCGTGCACCTCGGCCACACGGGCCACCCGGGTGTTCAGGTATTCGTCGTACTGCTGCCGTGCCGATTCGGCGCGGCGGGCCGCGGCTGCGGCGGCGGCCGCAGCCGAGCCCCCGTTCAGCACCGAATAGGAAAACGACACGCCCGCCTGGGCCGTCACGCTCTTGGTGTCGCCCGACTTGGCCCCGGTGGATGTGACCACCCAGTTGACCTGCGGCTTCTGCCCCGCATCAATGGCTTCGGCATAACGCTGCGAGGCCGCGGACTGTGCACGCAACTGCTGCAGCTCCGTGTTCTGTTCTGCCAGCCGCAACACCTCGCCCACATCCTGCGTCAGCGTCAACGGACCTGCGATGCCCTCGCTGGGAGGCACCTGGTCACCGATCAGCTTGCGCAGGCGGATTTCGATCTGCCGGCTCACGGCCAGGGCGTTGTCGCGTTGCAACTCGGCCTGGGCCTGTGTCTTGCGGGCCTGTACCAGTTCGCTCGCGCGGCCCTTGTCTTCAGAGACGATCTCCTGCAGCGCATCGACCAGGCAGCCCATCTTGCGCACGAACTGTTGGTACACCTGCGCCTGCAGCTTGTAGCGGTTGCGCTCCACGGCGGTGCTCACGGCCTCCAGCACCACCTGCTCTCGGGCAGTCTGAAGGCTGAACTTGGCCGCACCGGCCAGCGCACGGCGCCATTCGGTCAACTGCCTGTTGCGGCCACCGTCGTACAGCAGGCCACTCACGTTCACCGAGGCACTGGCGTACAGGCCATGGTTCCAGTCCACGTTGCTGTAGCGGCTGGTGCCCGGGCCTACCGTGCCCCCCACCGTCATCTGCGGCAGTCCCGCACCCCGGGTTTCATCGACGTCGTACTCGGCCGCTTCGGCCAGCAGCTTCACTGCCCCGATCTGGGCACTGCGCCGCACGGCCTCGCGGGCCAGGGTCTGCAGCTGCAACTGCGGCTCCATCAGCGGCGGCGGCACGAAGGCCGGATCATCCGCAGGCACGCGGGCGGCAGGCTTCACGGCCTTGCCCTTGACGCCACTGCGTGGCGTATTGCGCTCGACCTGGTTGAGCAGGTCGTCATTGCAGGAGGCCTGCACACCGTGCACCAGCAGGCACAGCGCCGGTCCGATCAGCAGCGATGGCGCCAGGGCGCGGCTCAGTCTGGTCAGGGACTGCTTCATGGGATCACCTCTCGCGGAACGCTTCCTGCGATTTCAGAACGGGTTTCAGAAGGAACTGCAGCACCGAGCGTTCGCCGGTGCGGATCTCGATCGTGGCCGTCATGCCGGGCATCACGGTCAGAGGCTTGCCCTTGGCCTTCAAGCTGGACACGTCGGAGCGCACCAGAGCCCGGTAGTAGCTGTTGGCATCCTGCTGCGAGGACTTGGGCTCGTCACCCAGGGCATCGGGGCTGATGTATTCGATCGTGCCCTTCAAGCCCCCATAGGTGTAGTAGTCATAGGCGCTGAGCTTGACCTCGGCCGGCAGGCCCACGCGCACGAAACCGATGTCCGAAGGCTTGATGCGCGCCTCCACCAGCACACGGGGGCCGATGGGCACGATCTCCATGATCGTGGCGCCCGCGGGCACCACGCCGCCCACCGTGCCCAGCTTGATGCTCTTGATCAGGCCACGAACGGGCGAGTACAGCGTTGTTCGCTTGAGCACGTCGCGCTTGACCACCATCTGCTCTTCGATCTGGGCCAGTTCCGTGCGGACCCGGACCAGGTCGGTGCTGGCCTCCTGGCGGAAGCGGTTCACACGCTCCTGGATCTGCAGCACCATGTCGTTGGCCTGGCGGCGCAGGCGCATCACTTCCACCTCGGACACCAGCCCGCGCGAGGACATGCGCTCGGACATGCCCAGTTCGCGGTTGATCAGGTCCAGGCTGCGGCGCGTCACACCCACGCCTTCGTTCAAGGACTGGCGCCGCGCCTGGAAGGCTTCGGTCTCGCCCTCCACGATCGAGGGCACCGTCATCACCTCGACCGGGAAACGCAGTTCGCGCCCGTTGGCTTCCGCCTCCAGCCGCGCCAGCGAGCCCTTGAGCGCCAGGCGCTTGGCCTGGCTTTCGTTCTGCTGGGCCTCCACGCGCGTGGGGTCGAGCTGCAGCAGCTCCTGCCCCTGCTCCACCAGGGTGCCTTCGCGCACTTTCAGCGTGTGAAGGATGCCGCCCTCCAGGCTGGCGATGATCTGGTCGCGCCCATCGGGCACCACACGTCCGTCGGCACGGGTCACCTCGTCCACCCGCGCCACACCGGCCCACACCAACGCGCCGAACACGATCAGCAGCATCAGGTAGATGGCCCAGGTCGCACGGGGCGTGGTCTCGGCCAGCTGGGCCTCTTTCACGCCGGACAGGAAATCGCGGTCCCCCTTGAAGAAGCGACCGCTCTGCTGTCCTGGCTCCTCTCGGCGCGACATGCTCATGCCGCTCCCGAAGCTGCCAGCGGCTCAGGCCGGGCCGGTGGGGCCGCCTGCCCCTGCTGCGGTTGTGCGGGACGCTGACCGGCCAGGGCCGCAAGCACTTGCGCCTTCGGACCATCGGCCAGGATACGGCCCTGGTCGACCACGATCACGCGGTCCACCACGTCCAGCAGCGCCGGCCGGTGGGTCACCACCACCAGGGTGCGGTCACCCACGGCCGTCTTGAGGTGGCGGATGAAGTTCATCTCGGCCTGTGCGTCCATCGAGCTGGTCGGCTCATCGAGCAGCAGGATCTGCGGGTGCGTGACCAGGCAGCGGGCCAAGGCCACCAGTTGGCGCTGGCCGCCAGACAGCAGGCAGCCCATCTCGCCCACCGGCAGGTCATAACCCAGGGGGTGTGCCGCGGCGATGCGGTCCAGCCCGGTCAGCTTGGCCACCGACAGGAACTGGTCCACATCGGCATTGCTGCGGCCCAGGAACACGTTGTCCTTCAGGCTGCCCGCGAAAAGGCGAGGCTCTTGCGACACGAAGCCCACATGGGCGCGGAAATCCGACGGGTCGATCTGCCGCAGGTCGATGCCATCGACCTCCACGAAGCCATCGCTCGGCTGGTAGAGCCCGCCCAGCAGGCGCAGGATGGTCGACTTGCCGCTGCCGATCTTGCCCAGCAGCGCCACGCGTTCGCCGGGATTGATGTTGATGTTCACGCCCTTGAGCACCACCGGCGCGTGCGCCTGCGAGCCCTGCGGGTAGGAGAAGCGCACCTCGTGCATGCCCAACTGGCCGTGAAGCGCAGGGCGCGACAGATAGCGCTTGCCCAGGTCACGCTCCGTGGGCAGGGCCATCAACTGGTTCAGTGATTTCAGCGCGGCCCTGGCGCCTTGATAGCGCGAGGCCAGGCTCACCACCGAGCCCAGCGGTGCGATCGCGCGCCCGCCGAACATCACCGCTGCGATCAGGGCGCCGCCTGTCAGCTGCCCTGCATCGATCAGGTGCACCCCCCAGATCAGCATGACCACCGTGATCAGTTGCTGGGCCACCATCGCGAAGTTATTGATCCAGCTGGCCAGCGAACGGGCGCGCAGTGACGAGATGGCCGCCGCAGCGTTGGCATCCTCATAGCGCTGGATGAAGTGGCCTTGCGCACCGGCGGCACGCACGTCCTCGATGCCTTCGATGGCCTCGATCAGCACGCCATGCAGGTCAGCCTGCTGGTTCATGTTGGCGTTCATGTGGCGGCGCAGCAGACTCTGGATGCCCCAGGTCAGGCCCAGTACCAAAGGCACGGCGATCAGCAGCACCAGCACCATGGGGCCTGCCACCAGCCAGGTCACCAGGATGAACAGGAAGATGAACGGCAGGTCGGTCAGCGCCGAGATCGTGGCCGAGGTCGAAAAATCACGCACCACCTCGATCTGCGCCAGGCGATGGGCAAACGCGCCCGCCGACTCAGGGCGATGTTCGAGCTTGATGCCCAGCGCCTGGTGGAAGATCATCGAGCCCATGGCCAGGTCAGCCTTCTTGCCGGCCATGTCGATCAGGTAACTGCGCAGTTGGCGCGCGGTCAGGTCGAAGGCGATCGCGATCAAAGCGCCAGCCCCCAGCGACCACAGGGTCACGAAAGCCTTGTTGGGGATCACACGGTCGTACACCACCGAGGTGAACAGCCCCGTCACGATCATCAACACGTTGCTGAGCAGCGCGGCCAGCATGGCCGAGCGGTAGTAGGGAATGAAGCGCTTGAGCGTGCTCCACAGCCAGTGGCCCCGCTCATCGGCGTCGTCCGAGGTCTTGCCCTGGCGCGCACCCGGCTTGAGCGCTGCGATCAGCGTGTAGCCCGAATACTCCATCAGGAGCTCTTCTTCGGTGGCGGTGCAGACCTCTTCGTCCGCCCCCGGCATCAGCACCTCGTAGCGGTCACCACCGGCGCGCTTGGAGCGCGAACTCACGCGCCGCGTCACGATGCAGGCGTCGCCGTTCTTGAGCAGCATCACCACCGGCATCAGCAGCGACAGGATCTTGCCAGGCGGGCGGCGCACCAGCGAGGCGCTGAAGCCGGCCTGGCGCAGCAACTGAACGGCCTGCTGCGCCGACATCGGTCCCTGCAGGGCCAGCCCATTGAGCAAGGAGTGTTCGGAACGCTCGATGCCGTGGTGGCGGCACAGCCACATCAGCGCTTCGAGCAAGGGGTCCACCCCGTCGCGCACGCCGGTCACCGCCACTTGAGGCTCGGGGGCCTCCAGCGGTTCTTCCTGCGGATGGTCTTGCGGGGTGTCCAAACAAATGCTCCTGCGCCACACGTGATGGGACGCCCTCCGATACTAGGCAGGCAGGACCAATTCTTTAGAAGCATAAGCAGGGGCATCACCGGCCATTTCCCGTCACCCGGGACGCTGCGCGCAGGCCCGACGAGCAGCCGCCAAATGCAGAAGCCCCCGGCCGCTGGCTCGGGGGCTTCATGGATCTGGAGGCGCGGGCCGGAGTCGAACCGACCTACACGGATTTGCAATCCGGTGCATAACCGCTTTGCTACCGCGCCTTGGGCAAGGGTCGGATTATGGCCCAGTTTTGGTCATCCTGCCGAGCACGGCCAAGCCGTGTGCAGACGCTGTTGAGCCATGAAAAAAGCCTCTTGCTTTCGCAAGAGGCTTTTCGAATGTGGAGCGGGAAACGAGTCATGCACTAGAGCGCTAAGTCTCTGTTTCCCAATCACTTTCTCCACTGTGGTGATCAGCGAAGAACTCAATTATAGCCTTGTTTTTCGCCCTCGGCAACAAAGTTCATCCAACCACTTCCACCAGCGTCCAAGGATGATCCATCCACCCGTCGTTACGCCTGATGCGTCCAGCTGCTGAGCGGGTTCGCTATCGAACTCCAACTTGCGACGATCATGACTTGCGCTCGCTCCGCAGGCAGCGCGGGGTGGTGTCGCGTGGACTGCCTGGCACCTGGACGGCTGTAGGACACAACCGCCGGCATCGGAACACCGCAAGTACTCATCTTTACATCGCTGCGGCTAACTTCGCCGGAGCGCAACGCGGCGCCAGTGTAGTGGCAGCCAGCCTCAACGAAGGCGTGCAGCAATCCGGTTCATCTGCTCGATCTCCGCGCGCTGGCCATCGGAAATCGCTTGGCATAGGTTGACGAGTTCCGGATCTGAGAGCTGCGCCTCGCGGCACATGAGGATCGCTCCCGAATGGTGCGGGACCATAGACGCGATGAACTGTCGATCGCCGATTCCGGTTTGAGCACGGGTAGCGGCAAAAGAACCGAGTGTGAGAACGGCAAACAAGCCGTACAGCACGAGATTGAGCCGCCGGTTTGGAAACATGCCGGGCATTGTCGCTAGCATGAAGATGCCCATTGGCGCCCACATAGTGACCGCCATGTAGAGCATGTTGAGATTGTTTCTGAAGTCCCTGGCGCCGTCGATCATGCTGAACATTACGAAGTACATGACGACGAGGCCCAACACCATGTTCACCCAGAACTTGGCGTATGGTCGGCCGTGCTTACCCATCTGACCGGATGTGTGATGTTGATGTTCATGGGAATGTTCAGCCATCTCCGTCTCCTATGTGCTGGGGCAACCTGGCAGGGTCACTGGTACTGCGGCAGATACTTTGTCGATATATCAGCATGTGGAGCGATGCATCACTAACCGCTGATTTCCAGTCACCAACTGGACGTAGGGGCGTCGAACGCTTCAACTCGCTGGTCTTGAACCGTCTGGATATCAGACTATACCAAATCGGTCTTGATGGGCTTTGCGCCACCTATGACGCTGGTACCGTGAGCGCCAATATCGAGCTTGCGTCCTCATCGCTCGATGGGCCGGCAACTGATCGATTCTTGCATATCAAGCAAGACAAGGCCACCTGCGGCGGACGCCAATGGCCTCCTCCGCCTTCGCTTAGGGCATCGCCTCAAGCGTCCGTCGCAGGCCATAACGACACAACAGCCCTTGGGCAAGAAAGGAGCCGGTGATGTAGCGCACCCGAAAGGAGACGAAGACATGCACAAGGACATTTCAACATCAAAGGTGTTCTATCGTCCCATCGAGGCGGCCATCCGATGGGCTGGGTTGCTGCGGTATCTCCCGATGATCCTGGCCACGATCGCGTCACCGCGTGTCCTGCCTCGGTCGCTGAACTGCCCTCGATGGAATGAGTGCCGGCTGCACTCGGAACGTATCTATGACGGCATCCTCAACGGAGAGCTGCCCTACGGCAAGAACGGGATCACGCTCAATGATCCGAACCTGCTCAATTCTCTGGATCTGACTGTTCGCCATGTCGATCTAAAACGCTGGATGCGCACCCACTATCCCGAGCACCGGCCAGGATTTCTGTTCAGCCGTGGCGAACGCATGGCGCATCCTTTCATCACCATGGAAACAGGACAGGCGATCCTCGTGGAGCGGCTGGCCCTTCAGGCCGCGCTTGAACAAGCCCGACGTGAGATGCGAGAACTGCAGGAGCAGCACGACACGCTACTCAAGCAATCCTCGGTGCTGTTGGCATCCAAGCAATGCGAGATCAGCGAACGGGCGGAAACGACCTATCTCAACATCATTGGAGGGATGTTGACGCTGATGCTGAGCCAGTCGCCTTCAGGCGTGCCCTATTCCAGCTTCAAAACGCAGGAGGCCCTTGTCTCTGCATTGGTCGCCCACTACGGCGGCACCATGGGCATCACTGAGCGCACCTTAAACGGAAAGTTCGCCAACGCTAAGAGGTACGTTCGTAGCGCAAGCGCATGAGGTTATCCAGCTTGTATGTGCAATCGCGGAGATTGCATTTGCAATGTCTTTCCGCAGCCAGGTCTATTGAATAGAGGTCACGCCAACAAACGCCACCGAGCGTTCAGGAGTGACCGCCATGTCGCAGACCCCTGTACTCCCGCCGAACGAGCGCCGCATCCTGCGGCTCGATGAAGTCGAAGCGAAGTCCGGCTTCAAACGCGCCCACATCTACAACCTGATGAAGAAGCGCCAGTTCCCTCAGGCGCTGCGCCTGGGCGTGCGCGCTGTCGGCTGGGATTCGATCGAAATCGACCAGTGGATCGCCGAGCGCCTCAACCACCGGACCTGACCCGCTCTCCCGCGGACTTCCCATTCCCAGCCGGAGAGCGCCATGCAGGTCGTGTCCATCATTTCAACGAAGGGCGGCGTCGGCAAGACCACGACGGCCGCCAACCTGGGCGGGCTCGCCGCGGACGCGGGCCTGCGCGTGCTGCTGCTCGATCTCGACGTGCAGCCCACCTTGTCCTCCTACTACGAACTGACCCAGCGCGCGCCGGGCGGCATCTATGAGCTGTTGGCCTTCAACGAGCGCGACCTTGGCCAGCTCGTGTCCCGCACGATCATCGCGGGCCTGGACCTGGTGCTGTCCGACGACCACCGGGGCGAGCTGAACACGTTGTTGCTGCATGCGCCGGATGGCCGCCTGCGGTTGCGGCATCTGCTGCCAGCACTTGCTCCCCTCTACGACCTGGTGCTGATCGACACCCAGGGCGCGCGTTCCGTGCTGCTGGAGATGGCGGTGCTCGCCTCCGATCTCGCGCTGTCGCCCGTCACGCCGGAGATCCTCGCGGCACGCGAGCTGCGGCGCGGCACCATGCAGTTGCTCGAAGACATTGCGCCGTACCGGCACCTGGGCATCGAACCGCCGCCGCTGCACTTGCTCATCAACCGCGTCCACCCGGTGTCCGCCAACGCACGGCTGATCCAGCAGGCCTTGCGCGACCTGTTCCAGGACAGCGCCGGCATCCGCGTGCTCGCCACCGACGTGCCGGCCATAGAAGCGTATCCACGTGCCGCAACGCGCGGCCTGCCGGTGCATCGGGTCGAGCACCGCCAGCCGCCCGGCAGAGTCGCCCCTGCCGCGCTCGACACGATGCGCGCGCTCGCCAGCGAGTTGTTCCCGCAATGGCAGGACCGACTGGCTCAAGTATCCGGCCGCCCGCAGCGACCTCTTGATCCTGGGAGGCCCCATGGCGAACGCACATGAGCTGGCCCGCGGCCACAAGCGGCTGCGCGCCCTGATCGAGTTCGCGGTCGGTGAGGGCTGGCACGTCAAGCGCACGCCGGGCGGGCACCTCAAGTTCACCAAGGCCGGCTGCGCGGCGATCTACACGAGTTCGACAGCGAGTGACCACCGGGCCGAATTGAACGCCCGTGCGCAGATCCGCCGCGCCGAGCGAGAGGCCCGCATGGCGCCGGCCGGCGGTCGTGGGGACTGCGAGGGGTGCGGCCATGGCTGACATGACCTCGCAGGACATGGCAGGCAAGCTGCTCGCGGCCGGCTTCGAGCGCAGCGGCCCAGCGGCTACGGCCTTGAGCGACCCGATCGCGGACACGCCCATGGTCGTGACGCTGGACCAGTTGCGGCCCTACGACCATGACCCGCGCATGAAGCGCAACCCGGCTTACGAGGAAATCAAGGCATCCATCCGCGAGCGCGGCCTGGACGCGGCGCCGGCCATCACGCGCAGGCCCGGCGAGGACCACTACATCATCCGCAACGGCGGCAACACGCGACTGGCGATCCTGCGCGAACTCTGGTCGGAGACCAAGGAAGAACGCTTCTTCCGCATATCGTGCCTGTTCCGACCATGGCCGGAGCGCGGTGAAATCGTCGCGCTGACCGGGCATCTTGCCGAGAACGAACTGCGCGGCGGCCTCACGTTCATCGAGCGCGCGCTCGGCGTCGAGAAAGCACGGGAGTTCTACGAGCAGGAGAGCGGCGCCGCCCTGAGCCAGTCGGAACTGGCCCGCCGCCTGGCGGCCGATGGCTTCCCCGTCCAGCGGTCGCACATCACCCGCATGGCCGACGCGGTGCGCTACCTGCTGCCCGCCATTCCCACTGTGCTCTATGGCGGCCTGGGGCGCCACCAGGTCGAGCGGCTGTCGGTCATGCGCACGGCCTGCAAACGCACCTGGGAGCACTACGCCAAGGACCGTTCGCTGCCGCTGGACTTCGACAGTTTCTTTCAGGAGGTGCTGGCGCAGTTCGACACGCAGGGCGACGAGTTCGCGCCGCAGCGCGTGCAAGACGAGCTGATCGGCCAGATGTCCGAGCTGCTGGGCATCGGCTACGACGTGCTGGCGCTGGACCTGACCGAATCGGAAAGCCGCCACCGGGCGCTGGTCAGTGACCCGACGCCACCTGCGGCGCAGCCGGCGTTGCCTTCGCCCACCGCCGGCACGCCGACTCCGCCGGGCGCAGCATCGTCCATCGCCACGCCTGCAGCGGCGGCCGGTCCTCCACCCGCCAGCCCTCCGGCGTCCGAGCCCACCTTGCGCCACGACGACACGGCGGTTGGCGAAGCGGCCACGGGAAGCCAGCCGGCCGCACCGGGCGATCTGCTTCGCGAGCACATCGTCTCGCCAGCACCGACGACAGAACGGCTCCAATCGATCCAGCGCATGGTCGCCGACCAGTTGGGCGATGCGCTGCCGCCCGACTTCTCGGCGAGCGTGCTGCAGTCCATCCCGGTGCAAGCCGGCGGACTCTATCCGATCTCCGACGTCTGGTACATCGACGCCGGCCTGGACACGCCCGATCGGCTGCGCATCCACATCGCGCAGTTCGCGCGCGAGATCGCCGGGGAGGCAGACCTGGACGAGTGCATCGAGGATCGCGCCGATGGCATCGGGTTTGCGTGCCGCGCCCGCGGCCAAGCCCCGTCGCCGCTCGGCCGCGCGGTGCTGACGCTGCTCACTTCCCTGACGGGTCAGCCCGTCGCCGAAGCGGGCCTGGACGGCGCGCAGCTCGCCGCCGACCTGCCGACCCTGTTGCACGGCCAGAGCCAAGGCCATGGCAGCGGCGCAAGGCGCTTGAGCGACACGGCGTTGGTCAAGCTCTTTCGGCTGCTGCGCCTCGCCCGGCGTCTGCTGGACCTGGAAGCCGGCACCACGGCGCCCGGGACGTGAGCGAGGGAGGCCGCATGTCCACATCGCATCCGCTCAACCAGGCCGTGATTGCCCAGGCGCTGTATGACCTTCGCAACGGCCAACTGCGCCGCTGCAAGGCCATGGGCTTCGGCGAGGCCGAGCTGGATGCGCTCAAGCACCCCGCGCTGATCAGCGTGCTGGCCAACGCCAGCGTCTCGTGGTGCTCGGTCACGGTCAACCGCGAAGTGCTGCAGCGCCTGCTCAACCAGGCACAGGACGTGGAGAAGGAAATCGCCACGGTCGATCGCATGCTGCGGCTGGGGGCCAGCACGGAGATGGTCAGCCGCTTCTATGGCCTGACCCATCAGGAAGTCGCCCTGCGGCGGGAGATCCTCGGCCTGCCCAAGCGCAAGGGGCGCCACCCCGTCCTGGACGAGACCCAGGACACCGAACTGTGGCGGCAATGGAAAGCCGTGACCAGCAGCAGGAACGTCGATCTGGAGGACGAGACCTCGATTCTCGATGCGGCCATGGACCTGGCCGAGGGCATGTCGCTGCCGCTCTCGGTGGTCTGGGCCGCGATCAGGAACTGGGTCGATCAGGGATTGGGCTAGGCCATGGCCGTGGACGACACCGCCCCACGAGCCCAGCGCCCTGGCCCCATCGCACTCGCCGACCTGTTCGACGCTGCGCTGAAGGACCTCGCGCCCAAGTCCAGCTCTGGCGCTCCCGCGTCCCTGCCTGCTCCAACGCCCACGCCTCCTACGTCCGGCGACGCCTTCCTGTTCAGTGGCAATCGGCACGAGAGCGTGCCGCGGCGGCTGTTCCTCGACCGCCGCCTGACACCGCTGGAGCGCAACGCCTGGCAGGTGTTCCGATTGATGCTCAACGACGATGGCGTCACGGCATTTCCCACCTATGAGCAGTTGCGCCCCTGGCTGGCGTCGATGCCCTGCGCAGGCCAGGCCTCCCATGAGACCGTGGCGCGGGCGCTGACGCTGCTGCGCCTGACGCGCTGGCTGAGCCTCGTGCGACGACGGCGCGACCCCAAGACCGGTCGCATCCTCGGCAACCTCTACGTCCTGCACGACGAACCGCTGACGCCGTTCGAGGCGATGCAACTCGACGCCGACTACCTGGCCCTGGTCAGCCAGTCGCTGGGGCATTCGGCCAAGGCCGTCCAGGTGGTGGGACTCAACACCCTCCAGGAGATCGCGGACGACCCGATGCTGTCCGGACGCACCTTGCCGTCGCGGCTGCAAGTGCTCGCCGAGCGCCTGGCCGACCAGGGCATCACCGCCTCCGAAAGTTATCCACAGGAGGATGCGGTCCACGATTCCGAAGAAGGGCCCGCGAGCCTTCTTCGGAATGGCGATCGCCCATCTTCGGAATCCGAAGCAGGGCCGAAACCCGCGCCAGACGGCGCTCTTCGGAATCCGAAGCAGGACCGTACAGTACGTAGTAGTCGTATTGATGAAGTACGTACTACCGCGCAGGCGCGTGCGCTGGGCGACCTGCAATGGCCCAAGCGCTTCGCGGAACTGAAGGCGGAACAGCAGGCCGGAGCCAAGATGGCGTTGCAGCAGGTGGACGCTGCCCTGCGGCAGGCCGTGCTGGACGAATGGGCCGCACGGTGCGGCAAGCATGGCATCCGCAACCCCGCCGGTTATCTGTTCGGCATCATCCAGCGCGCCATGCGCGGCGAGTTCAATGCCTGGGCCAAGCAGACCGGCCCGGCACCGCCAACACCATCGGCGGCGCGAGCGCCACCAACCGAGCCGCCGCGCAACGTCGTGCCGCCCGAGGTGGCCCGGCAGCACATCGAGCGCCTGCGCGATCTGCTGCGCAAATCCTGAGCACAGGGCTTGTCAAAGCCGTGAAGTAGATCTCCATGGCGGTCGGCAGAAACGGTCCCCTGGGGACGGCTGTGCGGTGAAGCGCCGGGCGACGGCGCGACATGCTGCGCAAAACCTGAGTAGAGCGCATGCAAGACCATGAAGCAGACCTCCATGGCGCTCAACGGAACGGTCCCCTGGGGACGGCTGCGCGGCGAAGGATCGTGTCGAACGGCAGCGCGACGTGCGGTGCAGCACGCATACCGTCAACAACCGAGGACGGGAACGCCGATGTGAGTGCCCATCTGCGGAGCGGTCCCCAGGGGACCGTTGCGCGCTGCGCCGCCAGCGCGCACAGAACCGGGGGTCGGCTCATTTCGGTTTGTTGACTGACTGCCTTCCGCTAATTCTGTTGAAAAACTC
>NZ_RSED01000036.1 GCF_003933735.1 Aquabacterium soli
GGCCTGGGCCAGCACGGTGGCAGTGGTGGTGCCGTCACCGGCGTTGTCCGAGGTCTTGGAAGCGACTTCCTTGACCATCTGGGCGCCCATGTTCTGGAGCTTGTCCTTGAGCTCGATTTCCTTGGCCACGGACACACCGTCCTTGGTCACGGTGGGGGCGCCGAAGGAGCGCTCGAGCACCACGTTGCGGCCCTTGGGGCCCAGGGTCACCTTGACCGCGTTGGCCAGGATGTTGACACCCTCGACCATGCGGGCACGGGCTTCACCGCCGAAGACGACGTCTTTTGCTGCCATTTGAATTCTCCGAAATCAGTAGATGTGGGGTAGTGCCTGAGAGGCTTGTCGTGTCGGCTTACTTGGCGACGACGGCGAAGAGGTCTTCTTCGCGCATCACCAGCAGCTCATCGCCGTCCACCTTGACGGACTGGCCAGAGTACTTGCCGAACAGAACGCGGTCGCCGACGGCGACGTTCAGGGCGACGAACTCGCCCTTGTCATTGCGCTTGCCGGGACCGACGGCGAGCACTTCGCCCTGGTCAGGCTTCTCGGCGGCATTGTCAGGAATGAAGATGCCCGAAGCGGTCTTGGTTTCTTGCTCAAGGCGCTTGACGATCACGCGATCGTGCAGAGGACGCAGTTTCATGACTTCTCCTGTCTGGTGAGACATCGATGGGTTGTGGTCTTGCATGTAAGTAATCACTCACATGCAAAGCTTGGGGTAAAGCGTAGGCGCCGGTGGACACAGGCCCTGCCGACGCCTTGTTAGCACTCAAGCCAGTCGAGTGCTAAAAGCATTATAGGGATCGGGCCGGGAGTTTCAAGGGGTTCCGGGAAACAGGAAAAACAGGAGTGTCCACGACTTGGCCCCGGCGACTCAGTGCTTGCCCTGGGTTCTGCCATTGCAGCCAATGAATGGCCGGGATGGTGATTGCGGACAACTCTGGCTCGATGAAGGATGTCGCAGGAGGTAGACATGACCGACTCGACATGGACACGCACGCTGTGTGCACCCCTGGTCTTCGCGATGGGTGTGGCCGGTCTCACGGCGCCCTGGCCAGCATCGGCCGCCACGGACACCATTGCCGCAGTGCCCGCAGCGCAGTGCGGCCCTGGATCGCGCCCGGAAACAGGCCTGCAGGGCCAGGTACCTGCCGCTGACCGCATCAGTGGCCGCAGCAAGCAGGGTTATGCCTGCAACATGGAGATGGTGGGCCAGCACCAGGGCGAAGGCGCCTCCATCATCAGCGCGGTGGCGGGCCACTGCGCCTACATCCCTACCTCGTACGCCGGCACCAGGCAGAAGATGCAGCAGGGTGTGCAGGTGATCGATGTGTCCGATCCTGGCCACCCCCGCTGGGTCAAGTCGCTCACCACGCGGGCCTTTCAGCTCGGCACCTGGGAGACCATGAAGGCGAACCCGGCCGGCACGATCCTGGCGGGCGCAGGCGTCGGCCTGCTGTTCGGCGCCGACAAGCTGGATCTGTACGACGTGTCGGACTGCGTCAACCCCAGGCTGCTCAACAAGGATGCCAGCGGACTTGAGTCGCAGACGGTGAAGAACCTGGCCCACGAAGCCGAGTGGTCACCGGACGGGCGCACCTACTGGACCTCGAGCAACGCGGCAGGCTACCTGTCCGCCATCGACGTGAGCAATCCGGCCAAGCCGGCGACGGTGTACCACGGGGGCTCGTCCATCTTCCTGAACCACGGCATGTCGTTCAGTGCCGATGGCACGCGCATGTACCTGGCCAGCATGTTCCCGGCTGGCGTGGTCGTGCTCGATGTCAGCGACATCCAGCACCGCAAGGCAGGCTCGCCGCGGGTGCGCCAGATCTCGCGACTCAAGTGGAGCGATGGCAGCATCACGCAGAGCACGGTGCCCGTCACCTACCAGGGCAAGCCTTACCTGATCGCGGTGGACGAAGGGGGCGCCCAGGATGTGAACGGCGCCATCCGCTTCATCGACATTTCCGACGAGCGCGCGCCCGTGGTGGCCTCGCACATCCGCCTGGCGATCCAGGCGGCCTCCAACCTGGCCACGCGCCGCAAGGATCTGGCCGGCGACAGCATCTTCTCTTACGACGCGCATTACTGCGACGTGGACCGCAAGACCAATCCCACCGCGCTGGCCTGCGGCTACTTCAACGCCGGCATCCGGGTGTTCAACATCGTGGACCCGCTCAGGCCCCGCGAGATCGCCTACTTCAACCCACCCGCGCAGACGGGCCGCAACGCCCAGTTGCCCGGCTCGGACCACGCACAGGCGCCTGCCTTCGGCAGCCTCCCGGGTATCTCGCCCATCACGGGATCGCTGGGCCTGAAGGTGGCCGACCTGAGCGCTGATTGGTGTTCATCGCCCCCACGGTTCGTGAACAACCAGCTGTGGGTTTCGTGTTCAGACAACGGGTTCATGGTGCTGAGGTTCACCAATGGCGTCTACCCCATCCAGTGATCGGCCGCCGTGGCGACAAGCGGCGGGACTGATCCTGATGTGCCTGGTGGTGGGCGCCTGCCTGATGGCGGCCGATGCGGCCTCGCTGCAATGGACAGCTCCGCCCACCGCCAGGGTGGGTGCATCGATCGGCGAGCATCGAGCTTCGGCCACTCCATCACCGGGCCCTGTCAGCGTCGGCTTCGCACAGGACATGTCTGTGCATCACGAACAGGCCGTGCTGCTGTCGCGCATGGCAGAGGGCCAGGCCACGCCGCCGGTGCAGGTCTGGGCACGCGGCCTGGCCAACATGCAGCTCAAGGAGATCGGCCACATGCAGGGGTGGCTGATGCTGTGGAACGAGCCTGCCACCAGCGGCTCCGCCAGCATGAGCTGGATGGCCGATGCCTACAGGCGGTCAGGCCAGCGCCATGAGCACTACGAGCGCTTCATCAGCCTGTGCGGCAGCCTGGGCACCATGCCCGGCCAGGTCAGCTCACAGGAGTTCGAGCGCCTGTCACGGCTTCGCGGCGCGGACTTCGACCGGCTGTTCCTGCAACTGATGGTGCGCCACCACGAGAGCGCGCTCACCATGGCCCAGTTTGCGCACGAGCATGCCGAACACGAGGTGGTGCGGCAGCTGGCCGCCTTGATCGTGGCCGAACAACGCCAGGAATGGATGACGATGACGAGCGCGCTCCACCAGCCACGGCGTGATCAAGCCCAGTCTCAACGGTCCAGGTGAGGCACCTTGCGCAACTGGCCCGTGTCATAGCCCATGGCCTTGATGCGTGCCAGGTGGGCCTGGTAGTCCGCCTCGGGGATGCTGGGCGTGCGCGCCATGATCCACACCAGGTCACGGGCATTGCGTGCCACGATCGTCTGGCTGTAGTCATCGTTCAGGTAACTGATCACGTACTCGGCCTGGATGGGCCAGAAGAACTGCATGTCCCACAAGGCGTTGCCGGTGCCGGGCTTGACCGTGCCGATGGGATGCATGGTCTTGATCGGCTGCTCATGGCCGCCCTGGCGGTAACGGAAGGTGGTCTGGATGCGGCCATCAGGGCGAGGGGCGTAGGATTCGACCGCGTCGTAGGTGTCCTTTTCGAGAAAGGACGGAATGCTCGCGATGACGTACCAATCACCCATGAAGCGGGGCAGATCCACCTGGGCCACGCGAGGCACCGGCGGCAGGCCTTCCTTGGCACCGCCACAGGCTCCCAGGCCCAGCACGGACATCGCGGCAGCCGCCCATGACAGGATGCGCGCCTTCATGAGGGTGCCCTTTCGAAACGGTAGTGGGCCACGAGCCACTGCTGGCCACCGTCGTATCCGAACAGCTCGGCGCAGGACATCCAGAACATGCGCCAGCGTTGCCACCACAGGGCTGCGCCCTCGCGGCCATACGCCTGCTCCAGCACATCCATCACGGCTTTGCGGTGCCTGTCCTGCTGCTGCAGCCAGTGGTTGGCCGTGCGCTGGTAGTGCGTGCCATCGACCAGCCAGCGCGCCTGCAGACGCAGATCGTTCTGGAACCACAGCAGCGTGTCGGCGGCGGGCATGATGCCGCCGGTGAAGAAGTGCCGGCCCATCCAGTTGTCCTCGCCCTGGGTCTCGAATGGATACATGTGCGTGCGGTGGGCAAAGATGTGCACGAACAGCTTGCCACCCGGTTTCAGCCATTGCCCGATGCGTGCCATCAGGCTCTCGTAGTTGCGCATGTGCTCGAACATCTCGATGGACACGCAGCGGTCGAACTGGGCAGGGTCCAGCGCCAGGCTGTTCACATCGGTGGTGATGACGCGCACATTGTTCAGCCCGCGCTCACGGCACTGTGCCTCGATGTGCTCGCGCTGCGGGCGCGAGTTGGAGACGGCCGTGATCCACGACTGTGGAAACTGCTCGGCCATCCACAGGGTCAGCGATCCCCAGCCGCAGCCCAGCTCCAGGATGCTCTGCCCATTGGCCAACTGGGCGCGCTCGCCATAGAGCGCGAGCATGGCCTCTTCGGCCTGGTCCAGCGTTTCATGGCCCGAGGGGTAGTAGGCGCTGGAGTACTTCAGCCGACGGCCCAGGCACAGCTTGAAGAACTCCGGCGGAAGCTCGTAGTGCTGCGTGTTGGCGGCGTCGGTGTGGATGGCGATGGGGCTGTTCTTCAGTACTTCGATGCGCTGGCGAAAGCGCTCTGCCTGCGCCTCGGCACCGCCAGCCGACTCTTCGGTGAGGCGTTGGGCGCACAGGCGCCGTATGCCCAGGCGCAACAGCGCGTCGGGCACCAGGCCGCGTTCAGCCAGGCCGAGCAGGCCGGGCGCGGCATGGTCCTGGGCCAGTTCCGGGCGGCCCGATGCAAGGGTGGTGCTGGTACTCATGGAGGACTCCTGTCGCTTGTCTTGGGGAACCACGGAAAGAGCATGGGGGTGTTGCGCTGGTACTCACGGTAATCATCACCACGCGTGCGCAGCGCCTGTTTCTCGGTGAACGGCACGCCGCTGAGGTAACGCAGAAAGAGGTACATCAGCACCGGCCCCAGCCAGGCCAGGGCCCACCACGGTGAGCCCACGGCCAGCAGCACATAGCTGAACCAGTGCAGCCATTCGAAGAAGTAGTTGGGGTGACGCGAATAGCGCCACAGGCCCGCGCGGCAGGTGCGGCCATGGTTGGCAGGGTCGGCCCGAAAGCGCGCCAGTTGGTCATCGGCGATGCTCTCGCCGGCTACGCAGGCCAGCCACACGATGCAGGCCAGGGCCGACCACACCGGCAAGGCGCTTGAGGCGCGCGACACGGCCAGGAAAGGCAGCGAGAACAGCAGCACCAGCAGGGCCTGCGCCTGAAAGAACACCAAGAACTTGAGCTGGCTGCCCTGCCAATGCTCTCGCAAGGCCCGGTAGCGGCCGTCTTCGGTTTCGCGGCTGACGCGGCGCCACAGATGCCACGCCAGCCGCCCCCCCCACACGCCGCCCAGCACCGCCAGCAGCACGCGGCTCAGCACCGCACCATCGCCCAGGATGCCCAGCAGCAGCCTGCGTTGTCACGACGGCGCTGCCACACCCAGCCCAGCGTCATGGCCACGGCGCTGAGGCCCCAAACGAGCAGCAGGCTTTGCCAGGCGTTCAGCATGATGTGGTTCCTCGCTTGTGATCAGGCCGACGACTCAAGAGGCCGGTTGCCGCGCTGCCCGCAGCAACATCGTCATGGCCACGGCCCAGCCCACCCCCAAGGCCATCAGCCCCCGCCAGGCTGGCGCCTCGAAAGCCACGACCTGCCAGCCTCGGGCAGCCCCCAGGTAGGCCAGTGGCCCGCCCAATGCACCCAGCACGCCGCCCAGCCACAGGCGCTGTCGAAGCCAGCCCATGGAACGCGTCAACGTGGTGGAAAACGCCGCCCACAAGGCCAGGATCCACAGGGGCGCGAACGTTTGCCCCGGGGCTGGCGACGGCGCGCCATACCGCGCCCACCCGAGGGTGGCCAGCGCCGTGTCGATCACGCTGCCGCACAGCAGCGCTGCGAGCAACAGCTGCAGGTCTTTCGCCCGCCAGGGCGAATTCACCACCGTGGCGGCCACGAACACCAGGGCGGCCAGCACACCAGGCCAGGCAAGCCCCTGCCCCGCACCGATCACCGCGACGAACCACACCACCTGGTAGGCGATGGCGTTGGCCCACAGCGTGTTCATGCCGGTTCATGGCCAGGGCCCCAGGAGGTCAGCGTGGACACGCCCTCACCAGGCCGGTAGCCCGGCTTGGCCATCAGCAGGTGCGCCACGCCGATGGAGCGCTCACGAAAGCCCCCTTCGCAGTACGCCAGGTAGAAATCCCACATGCGGATGAATCGTTCGTCGAAGCCCTGCGCACGCGCCTGCGGCAGCGCCGCCATGAACCGCGATCGCCAGGCCTGCAAGGTGCGCGCATACGACAGCCCGAAATCCTCCAGGTGCACCAGGGCCAGGTCGCTGGCGCGCGTCTTGGCCGCCAGCAGTGCGTTCACGGAGGGGATGAAGCTGCCCGGGAAAATGAAGCGCTTGATGAAGTCCACCGCTGCCACGGCCTGCTCATAACGGTGGTCTTCGATGGTGATGGCCTGCACCAGCGCCAGCCCCTCGGGCTTGAGCAGGCGGCCGAGCTTGTCGAAGTACGCGTCCAGATAGGGCGCGCCGATGGCCTCGACCATCTCGATCGACACCAGCTTGTCGTAGGTGTGCGCCAGATCCCGGTAATCCTGCAGCAGCACGGTGATGCGGTCCTGCAGACCGGCCTGCTGCACGCGTTGCGTGGCCAGGGCATGCTGCTCTTGCGAGATGGTGGTGGTGGTGACGTGGCACCCCCAATGCCGGGCTGCGTGCAAGGCGAAACCGCCCCACCCCGTGCCGATCTCGATCACGCGATCGGACGGCCGCAACTGCAGCTTGCGGCAGATGGCATCGAGCTTGCGGGTGGAGGCGGCCTCCAGTGTGTCGTCCTCGCCAGCCCACAAGGCCGATGAATACATCAGGTCGCTCGACAGGAACAGCGAGAAGAAGTCGTTGCCCAGGTCGTAATGGGCGGCGATGTTGCGGCGGCTGCCTTCGCGCGTGTTGCGGCGCAGGGCATGCCAGGCACGCAAGGCCCAACCGCCCAGGCGCGCCAGGCCGGTTTCCATGCCATCGACCAGGTCGCGGTTGCGCACCAGCAGCCGGATCAAACCAACCAGGTCATCGCAATGCCAATGGCCGTCCATGTAGGCCTCACCGGCCCCCACGCTGCCTTGCGCGGCCACCGCGCGGTAGAAGGCGGCATCGCGCACTTCCAGGTGGATGACGAGATCGCTGCCCGCATCGCCCAGGTCGGTGTGGCCGATGGCATCGCTCAGGGACACCCGGCCGCCCTTGAGCAGGGCCATCTGGGCGAGCAGGCGCTCGCGCAGCAGCAGGTCGATGGAACCGATGCGCGCAGGCACAGGCACCGCAGAAGTTGCGACACGGTGGTCGATGGCATTGCTCATGGAGGGCCTCCGGCAATTCTGGGATGGTCGTGGATGGGGGTTCGCTTGAGCCACAGCTTCAGCGCCTGCCAATGGATGGCACCGATCACCTGAGCGGTCATCAAGGGGTAGCGCCACAGCACGCGGCGCAAGGCGGCGGCATCCAGCGGTCGGCGCTGCAGCTGCACATCGGCATCGAACTCGGCCTGGCCATCGTTCAGCACGGTCATGTGCACGCGCAGCTCATCGGCCGGCACCGTGAAGCGCCAGTCGTATTCGCGCTGCATGGCCATGAAGGGAGAAACGTGAAAGCGCTTGTCGAAGCGCCAGTGCAGCGCACGGCCATGGCGCTGCGCCTGGTCGACCGCCAGCACATAGCTGTGCCGCTCTTTCCAGGGCGTGTTGGTGATCTCTGCCACGATGGCCTCCAGATGCTCGCCATCCGGCGCGAAGCAGTAATAGAAGCTCACCGGGTTGAACACGTAGCCCGCATAGCGCAAGTGCGTGAGCAGGCGGATCGGGCCCATCGGCCGATGGCCCAGCACCTGCTGGACACGGTCGCGCACGGCATCGGCCAGCGGGCGCTCGGGCGGGCCCAGGTAGTCGCTTCGGTGGAAAGCGGCCAGGTTGCATCGGCCCACCGACCACAGCCAGCGCTCACGGAACACCGCATCGAGGTCGTCCAGATCCAGGTAGAGCTGGGCCATGCGGTAGCTGAACGCGTGGGCTCTCGGTGCGTGACGGCGATGGCGGACCGTGCCTTCGTACACGGCGCTGGCAGAGATTTCCGGCGGCCGTGTCATGCTGGCACCTCGTGCGGCCGAACCACGCCATCTGCAACCTTTGCAGGCACCCCAGCACCCGCCTGCGGCCAGTCAACACCCAAGGCGCTGGCCACCTCCACGGCACTGCGCATGCCGTCTTCATGAAAGCCCCAACCCCAGTAGGCCCCGGCGAACCAGGTGCGCCGCTGCCCCTGGATCTCGGCCTTGCGGGCCTGCGCCGCCACCGACTCATGCGTATAGACCGGGTGGTGGTACTGCATGCGCTTGATGACCTTGGCGGGGTCGATGTCATGCGTGCCATTGAGCGTCACGATCAGAGGCTCTGGCGCGTCCAGGCCCTGCAGCAGGTTCATGCAGTAGCTCACCGTGCAGGTCTGCGTGGGCACCTTGGGCACGCGTGCGTTCCAGGCGGCCCAGGCCTTGCGGCGTTGCGGCAGCAGGCGCGCATCGGTGTGCAGCACGGTGTCGTTGGATTGGTAGCCGATGGCGCCCAGCACAGCGCGCTCCTTCGCATCGGCGTCGTGCAGCATCGCCAGGGCCTGGTCGGCATGGCAGGCCATCACGACATGGTCGAAGCACTCGGTGCCGTGGCGCGACGTCACCACCACCCCATCGGGTACACGGCACACCGACTGCACCGCGCTGGCCAGGCGCTCGTGCACGGCCCAGCTCTGGCGCATGGCCTGGATGTAGCTGGACGAGCCGCCACACACCACACGCCATTCGGGCCGGTCGGCCACCTGCAGCATCTGGTGGTTGGCCATGAAGCGCACCAGGTAGTGCGCCGGGAAGGACAGGATCTGCTCGGCGGGCGAGGACCACAGCGCCGACGCCATGGGCACCAGGTGATCGTCACGGAAACCGGCCCCGTAGCCATGGGTGTCGAGAAACTCGCCCAGCGTGGGCCCCTGGCCGGGCAGCGCCAGCAGCGCCGGGGCTTCTCGGTAAAAACGCAGGATGTCGCGCACCATGCCCAGGAAGCGCGGAGACGCCACATTGCGGCGCTGGCAGAACAGCGTGTCCAGCGTGGCCGCGTTGTACTCCATGCCGCGCGCCTCGTTGCGCACCGAGAAGCTCATGGTGGTGGGCTGCGATGCCACGCCCAGTTCGTCGAACAGGCGGTTGAGCAAGGGGTAGTTGGCCGGGTTGTGGACGATGAAGCCCGTGTCGACCGCGTACGAGCGGCCCTGCAACTCGATGTCGTGCGTGTGCGTGTGCCCACCCAGGCGCTCCTCGGCTTCGAACAGCGTCACCAGGTGCTGGCGTGACAGCAGCCAGGCCGCGGCCAGCCCCGAAATGCCTGATCCGATCACGGCGATGCGCATGGTGTCAGCTCCTGCCCTTGCGGCCCTGATGACCTTTTCGGCCCTTCTCGATCACCCACGCCGGCACGGGCTTGAGCCCACGCACCAGCCCCATGGCGGCCAGCAGGCGCAGGCCCCCATAGGTGATGTCCAGCTCCCACCAGCGAAAGCCCTGGCGCGCCGAGCCGGGAAAGAAGTGGTGGTTGTTGTGCCAGCCCTCGCCAAAGGTGATCAGCGCCAGCCAGGCGTTGTTGCGGCTGTCGTCCCGCGTGTCATAGCGGCGCCGGCCGAAGCGGTGCGCCAGCGAGTTGATGGTCACGGTGGCATGGAACAGCACCGTGGTGGAGATGAAGAAGCCCCACACCAGCATCTGCCACCCATCGGTGCCCAAGCCGGGCGCCCAGTGCTGCAACCCCTGCCCGGCCACGAACAGCAACAGTGCCAGGCCCAGCGGCACCACGGTGTCGAAGCGGTCCAGCCAGCGCAGCTCCGGAAAGCGGGCCAGGTCCGGCACGCGGCTCAGATCCGTCGCGAAGGCACGCGGCGTGAGGAACCACCCGGCATGGCTCCACCAGAAACCCTGATGCCGCGGTGAATGCGGATCCTGCAGCGTGTCGGCCAGGCGGTGGTGGTTGCGATGATGGGCGGCCCACCACAGCGGCCCACGCTGGCCGCATGCCGCACCGATCACCGCGAACACGAACTGCACGGCACGCGATGCCTGGAAGGTGCGGTGCGAAAAATAGCGGTGATAGAAGCCGGTCAGCGCGAACATGCGCAAGGCGTACAAGGCCACAGCCGTGCCCACCGCCACGGGCGTGGTCCCCACCCACCACACCGCCAGGCAACCCAGGTGCATCCCGATGAAGGGCAAAGCGCGCAGCCAGTCGATGCGGTCATCGGCCGCGGCCTGGCCTGGATTCGCACTGGTGTCGAACCAGCGACGCAGGGCCTGCAGCCGGCGGCGCCAGGGCAATGCCTGGGCAGAATCGGGCTGAGCCGGCCTGGACGGGATGATGGCTGGGGGTTGCGGCATGACGATGGCTGGCGGTTTCATGGAGACATACGCACCCTGGGGTGCATCGGATGCACCCGCAGGCGGCGCAGCCATGCGGTTCACAGCACGCCTCCCGGACATTGCGCCACCAAAGGGCGGGCCAACGCCGCGGCCATGTCCTCGGCGGTGACCATCGCTTGCCGACGGCTCGATGGAAACTCGATGCGCACGTCCAGGTGGCGGCCTTGCCGGTCCCTGATGGTGCCGATGCCCTGGAACGCCACCAGGCGCCGCCCATCCGGCTCGTAGGCCAGCGCGATATTGGGTGCGGCAAAGCCGTACCAGGCATCGAGCCGCATGCGCAACCAACGCACCGACTCTCCATTGAACGTGTCGTCGCGGGCATCGGCAATGCGAAAGCGCCAGTACTCGAACCGGCTGGGCACCAAGAAGGGCACACTCAAGGCACCGCCCGATGACAACGCGGCCCACTGCCCCCGCACGAACGCATCGAAGCCTGCATCGATCACGGCCCCGGGAGCCGTGGGCAGCGGCCTCGCATCCAGGCGGGCGTCACCACGGGCCTGGACAAACACCTCCCGGGCGCCGCCTGCCGCCGTCCGCACCCCTTCCCGATAGCCGTCACGGGCATCCAGGAAGTCGAAATCAGGGGCCTGGGCCCCGGGTTGCGAGCGAAGGCGCTTGCGGGCGAAGGGGCTCCCGTCAGGGCAGCGGTAGAGCACCAGATGCTCTTGCACGCCGGCCTCTTCGTGCAGCCAATGGGTCTCGCTGTACAGCAAGGTCGATCCGTGAGGCGCATAGGCCAGGCCCTCGTAACGCTCACGGGCATGGGCCGAGGCGCTGACGACCAGCAGACAGACGGTGGACAGCATGGTGCGCAGATGCATGGCCTTTCATACGAGACCAGGGGGGCATCGGATGCACCAGTTGGCCGATGGATCACCACCGAATGCCCTTGCCAGGCACACCGATTGCCACGCTTTGACCACGTGCCGACTTGTCCGGCCACGTTTCTACAAAGGAGATTGCAATGAACACACAACTCAAGACCCTGCTGGCCGCCACCGCCGCTGCATTCAGCCTGTCCGCCATGGCCGTTGACACCAACCTGGCCAACGACCCGGGCGGCAACCTGACCAAGCAGGAGGCACGAGACCTCAAGACCCAGAACAAGGCCGAGTACAAGGCCAACAAGAAGGTGGCCGAGGCCAACAAGGATCTGGACGTGGCCGATTGCAAGACCGCCAACCTGGAAGCCAAGGACGAACGCGACTGCAAGCACGACGCCAAGACGACCGCCAAGGCCGCCAAGCACGATGCCAAGGAAGCCTACAAGGACAACAAGGGCGACATCAAGTCGCGCACTGAGTAAATCAGTTCCAGTGAAGGTACGCGCACGACACCTGGCGTAAACCCTGGGTGTCGTGCGCGATGCCTTACTGTCGCCCTGGCAGGCCCAAAGATGACAAACCGCTACCTACACTGCGGCACGTTGTCATGAGGAGACCGCCATGTCCAAGTCACAAAAACACCAAGGCCCTGATCAGATCGTTCCGCGCGAGAAGCTCGATTTCCAATTGGACGAGTCCACGCCCCGCTTCTGGCACGGCGGCAATCCTTTCCGCACACGGCTGTTTGACGGCATGCAGGCCGCCTTCCCTGATGGTGAGCGTTATTTCATCACCAGTGTGCGCGCGTTCCGCCATCTGATCAAGGATCCGAAGCTGGCCCAGGACGTCAAGGACTTCATGCGGCAGGAAGGCCAGCACGGCATTGCCCACACCCATTACAACGACCTGCTGCGCAAGCAGGGTTGCGATGTGGACCGCATCCTGACCGATGCGAAGGCGCTGTTCGACGACTACACCAACAAGTACTCTGCCGAGTACAACCTGGCCTTGACCGCCGCGTTCGAGCACTTCACGGCCATGATGGCCGAGGGCCTGTTCTCCAAGCGCGACATCATGAAGGACGCCGACCCGAACGTGAGGGCCATGTGGGCCTGGCATGCCATCGAGGAGATGGAGCACAAGGCCGTGGCCTTCGACGTGATGCAGCAGATCGCCAAGGTGGGCTACTTCAAGCGCTGCGTGGCCATGACACATGCCCTGTACAAGGTGGTGGTCGACAGCATTCGCCTGACCAACCGCCTGATGGTCGGCGATGGCTTCAGCCTGGGCAAGCGCGTGTGGTTGATCACCAAGGGCCTGGGTTGGGTCTATGGCCCGGGTGGCCTGTTCGCCCGCAACACCTTCAAGCTGCTGGATTACTACCGCCCTGGTTTTCATCCGTGGCAGCACAAGGTGGTGCACAGCTACCCGGTGTGGGTGCGGACCTATGCCGAAACCAACGACCCGATGGTGGCCGGCAACGCCTTGTTCCAGGCAGCGCACTGAACCGAGCGCAAATCTGCGCCCATGAAAAAGGCAACCCTTGGGTTGCCTTTTTTGATGCCTGCCTCCAAAGAGGCTGGCACGGTCGATCAGCCGGTCAGGCCTGACGCTTCTGGCGAGCGATCAGGGAGATGCCAACCAGGCCCAGGCCCATCAGGGCGTAGGTGGAGGGCTCGGGCACGGCGGGAGCGGTGGGCACGGAAACCGACTTGATCGAAGAAGTGATCGACGACAGCGACGCGGTGCTCACGCCTGCGGTGGTCAGGTAGGCGGTCAGGCCTGCGGACACGCCGAAGTTCGAGGCTGTCAGGATGCTGTTGGTGCTGGAGGTCGTGCCAGCCTTGAGCAGGTCACCTGTGAATGCGATGCCGGACAGCAGCGAGCCGGAGCCCGTCAGCGTGCCAAACAGCGTGTTCGTGGTCAGGTCATAGGCGAAGTTCGTGAAGCTCAGGGTCTGCTTCGCAAACAGCACAGTCAGGCTGATGGAGAACCCGTCACTGTTGCCAAAGTCGACCACCTTGTTGCTGGCCGATGCCACAGGGGCCGTCAGCACGCCGGTGGATGAACTGTAGGTGTCGGCACCAATCGCGGCCACGGTCAGGCTGTTGGCGCTGATCACGCTGGTGTCCAGCTGCACGGTGGCGTTGGCAGCCATGGCACCGTGGGCGGCCACGGCAGCGGCCACGGCAACAGCAGCGCGGGAGATGGTTTTGATCACTGCGTTCATGTTTGTCCTTCGGTTGTGTTTACGGAGATCCTCAAGCGATCTTCGGAGATTCAATTCAGCGCACCGCGTTAAACCTTGGTGCATGGCATCCAATGTCCAACATCCCCCTTGCGTCGCCCACAGGGTTTCTCCGACAAAGCATTCATTTGAGGGGGTGGGCTTGTCCTCAAAGGCGTGTAAAGCACCACAAATTCGTGGTCTTGTTCACTCCCACCAGGGGTAGAAGGGCGGCATGGCCGACGCCTTGCTCCCGAACTGGGCAGGCCGCTTGTCCAGGAAGGCCTGCACGCCCTCCTTGCCGTCGCCCACGCTGGTGTAGAACATGGCCAGCGAATCCACCTGGTGCGCGGCCAGCGGGTGCGGCTGCGCCGAGTTGCGGTACATCATCTGGCGGGTCAGGGCCACGCCCACGGCCGAGCGCTCGCTGGCGATGCGGCGGGCGATCTTCATCGCCTCGTCCAGCAACTGGTCGGCCGGGTAGACGGCCTTGACCAGGCCACCGAGCTGGGCCTCATGGCCGTCGAAGATGTCGGCCATGTAGGTCCACTCGAGCGCCTGCGAGATGCCCACGATGCGCGGCAGGAACCAGCTGGAGCAGGCCTCGGGCACGATGCCGATGCGGCCGAACACGAAGCCGATCCTGGCCTTTTCGGACGCGAGGCGGATGTCCATCGGCAGGGTCATCGTGGCGCCAATGCCCACGGCCGCACCGTTGATGGCACCGATCACCGGCTTCTTGCAGTTGAAGATGGACAGCACCACACGCCCACCGGTGTCGCGCACGCCGTTGAAGATGGCCGGATCGTCCAGGCGCTCTTGCATGTCCTGCAGGGTTGGCTGCTGGCTCTCGTCCAGGCCGAACACATTGCCCGGCACCGACAGGTCCATGCCTGCGCAGAAGGCCTTGCCGGCGCCGGTGACCACGATGGCGCGCACGGCATCGTCGTCGCTGGCGCGCGTGAAGGCATCCACCAGCTCGTTGGCCATCTCCACCGTGAAGGAATTGAGTTGCTCGGGGCGGTTCAGGGTGAGCAGCAGCACGCCGTCGTCGCCGACGGTCCAGGCCAGGGTGTTGTACGTCATCAAAGGATCCTTCCAGGGGGTTGCGGGATGGCGCGGCCCAGCGCCCGGCCCCGGTCCGTCACGGCCAGGTAGCGGGTGGGCGGCGCGATGTTCAGTTCGCGGCGCAACTCAGGCAGATCGCGCTCAAGCAGGGTTTCCAGGGGCTGCACCACCAGCCATGACGCGGCCCGGCCGTGTCGCCAGGCCTCCCACACCGCGCCGAGCATGCCGGGCAGACGCCACCGGCGCCTGAGTGTCAGGGCGCCGAGAAACGCGATCAGGGCAAAGCTGCGCGTGCGCTGGTGAGGGTATGAAAACGCCAGCACGCAGACCTCGCCGAGCTCATCTCGGCCATAGCCGCTGAGCACATGGAAGAGGTCGTGCATGTCGCGCAGCCGGCAGCCGATGTAGTGGCGATCGGAGCCATCGTCGGGCTGGGCCATGCCTGCGCTCTTGGCCACGTCCACCAATCCTTGCGCGGACAGCTGCTCTTCGGCCAGGAAGTCATGGTAGGTGCGGCCAAAGGTACCCAAGGGCAAGGCCGCCAGCCATTCCGTGCGACGCAGGGTGGGCAGCAGTGAGCGCCGTTCGGCCAGCCGTTCACGCCCTTGTGCATCGGCACGGAAACGCGCCAGCAGCTTCAAGGGCGAGCTCCCGCGCAGGGCCTCCGTGAGCAGGAACACCTGCCGCGTGTCCTGCGGATCGCGCCGCAACGCCAGCAAGGCCTTGAGGGCCTTGAGCGGTTGCACGGGAGTGGGTGGGGCGGTGTCGAGGTTCATGCCAAGGCAGATCAGCCCAGCAGGATAACGCTGGCCCGCCTGCTCGCAAGGGGCCTGCGGCGCCAACCTAGGGTTGCCACCTAGGCGATCGACTGTTCAGCTTGGTTGACAATGCCACGCGCCTGATGTTCTGGCGCCCGGGGTCCACAAGATCCCGGCTGTACACCCCGAGGAGATCCCCCATGTGGAAGATGCTGGCTGGTTTTATCGTGTTCGCCGTGATCGCCGTGTTCCTGTTGATCAAGAGTGGCGCCGATGTGGACATGGGGGGTGAACAGCATGGCGTGGGCGTGTCTCATTCGGAAGAGCCGGCCGCCAGCGCGCCGGCCTCGGCTCCTTCAGCCCCTTCCGCACCGTTGAACTGAGGCCCGGCGGCACGCGCCCACCTAGCCGCCGATGTGCGTGGGGCCCTCGTGGCCCCGCTCCTGCGCCAGCCAGATCAGCACCGGGATCGTCCCGGGCAGCACAGGGCCCTGCTCGACGGGCAGGGTCTGCCACGCCATGGCCTGGCCTTCGCGCATCTCGAACGAGCCCTGCCAGTCATAGACCTTGCAGAAGTTCAGGCGCACACGCGCGTGCGGGTAGTCCATCACCTCCACCTGCCAGGGATGCGCCTGGCCGATGGTGATGCCGAGCTCTTCGTGCAGTTCGCGGCGCAGCGCTGCCTCGACGCTTTCGCCGGCTTCGAGCTTGCCGCCCGGGAACTCCCAATAGCCTTCATAGACCTTGCCCGCCGGGCGCGAGGTCATGAGGAAACGTGTTTCATGGCCGTGCGCGTCGCGCTCGACCAGCACGCCCACCGCCACCTCGACCGGCACGCGGTCGGTGGGCGGCATCACGTGGTAGGGCTTGGCCTCGTGCGCGTCACCCTGGGCGCTGCCGCTCATGCCTTGGCTCCCTGGCGGCCGACCAGGTCACGTGCGAACTGGTAGGCCACGCGGCCCGATCGCGAGCCGCGCTCCAATGCCCACACCAGGGCCTCTGGGCGCGCGGCCTCGATCGCATCGGCCGACAGGCCGAAGTGGCTCAGCCACTGCGACACGATGGCCAGGTACTCGGACTGGCTGAAGGGGTAGAAGCTGATCCACAGGCCGAAGCGCTCGGACAGCGAGATCTTTTCCTCGACGACCTCACCGGGGTGGAGCTCGCCATCGTCGGTGTGCTTGTAGGTCTTGTTGTCGCTGTGGTACTCGGGCAGCAGGTGGCGGCGGTTGGACGTGCTGATGATCAGCACGTTGTCGCCCGCGGCCGAGACGGTGCCGTCCAGGATGGACTTGAGCGCCTTGTAGCCGGGCTCGCCATCCTCGAAGCTCAGGTCATCACAGAACACGATGAAGCGCTCGGGGCGCGCCGCCACGCGCTCGATCAGGTCGGGGAGGTCGACCATGTCGGCCTTGTCGACCTCGATCAGGCGCAGGCCGTCAGGCGCGTGCGCATCCAGCCCGGCCTTGACCAGCGAGGACTTGCCCGTGCCCCGCGCACCGGTCAGCAGCACATGGTTGGCGGGGCGGCCGGCCACGAACTGGGCCAGGTTGCGTGCAAAGCGCTCTTTCTGCGTGTCCACCTCTTTCAGGTCGGCGTAGCTGATGCGCGAGACATGGCGAATCGGATCGAGCACGGCACCGCCCCAGGCCCCACCGCGCTTGCGGTAGCGCCAGGCGATGGAGGCAGACCATTCGGGCTCCTGCAGCGGATGCGGCAGCAGCACTTCAAGGCGGGACAGCAGTTGCTCGGCACGGCCGAGCAGGTTCGTCAGATCAGCAGCAGACATGGGTGACAGACTCTGGCAAAGACAGGAGCGCGGCGTGGTTCAGCCCAGCAGCAGCCGGGTCTCCGCGTCGAAGTGTTCGGTGGGCAGGCGCTTGAAGCCCGTGCGCACGAAGCGGTGCAGGCGTCCGAGCAGCAGCGCCAGCGCGGTGGAAGCGCTTGCCTGTGCATCGAGCGTGGGCGTGCTCGATCCCCGGGATTCGGCCAGCGCCTTGAAGCTCTGGCGCAGCAGGGATTCGAGCCGGTCCAGGCACTGGTTCACGCGGGTGCCCAGGCGCTCGTGCTCGAAGGCCAGGGCCTCACCGGCGATCACACGGCTCATGCCCGGGTTCTTCTCGCCGAACTGCAGCACCAGCGCCAGCACACGGGCGATCTGGCGGGCCGGATCGGGCTCGCGCTCGATGATCTGGTTGGCCAGCGTGAACAGGCTCTGCTCGATGAACTCGATCAGGGCCTCGAACATCTGGGCCTTGCTGGCGAAGTGGCGGTAGAGCGCGGCCTCGCTCACCTCCAGGCGCGCCGCCAGGGCCGCCGTGGTGACGCGCTCGGCGCCGGGCTGCTCCAGCATGGTGGCCAGGGCCTGCAGGATCTGCACGCGCCGCTCACCAGGCTTGGGGCGTTTGCGGACCGGTGCCGCTGTGGCCACAGCCGCTGCTGCGCTGCCGCCGACACCGGCATCGGTGTCAAGGTCGTCAGCAGGCGCAGGATCGTTCATGGCAGCGGTTGAAGGGTGGACCAGGCGTGCAGCGCCTTGAGGCTTCTGATTCTGGCACACACCCAGGCGGGCCTGCGGTGCAGCCGGCCCTCCATCTGGATACCGTGCGCGCGGCCCGGCACCCGGGCCTTGGCGCGGGCCCCCAGGTAATGCTGCATCCACACCGTGCGCAGCCCGAGCGCATGGGCCGTCTTCAGGTTGCTCAGGGTGTCTTCGACCAGCACGCAGCGGTGCAGCGGCAACTTGAAACGGGCCAGCACATGGCGCAGCGAACGGGCATCGGGCTTGGGCCGCAGTGCACCGAACACCCGCATTTGCTCGATGGAGATCACCCCTTCGAAGCAGCTGGCCAGGTCCAGGGCCGTGAGCACGCGCTTGGCGTAGTCGGCCGGCGCATTGGTCAGCACGAACTTGCGGCCCGGCAGGCGGTAGAGCGCCGCGCGATCGGCCGGCGGGATGTGCAGATGCGCCTCCATGCCGGGCAGCTCATGCGTCTCGGCCAGGAAGTGCGCTGCGCGGATGCCGTGGTGCTTTTCAAGGCCCAGCAAGGTGGCGCCATAGCGCCGCCAATACTGCATCCGCAGCGCCTCGGCCTGTGGCCGCGTCACGGACAGATGCCGCACGATGTAGTCGGTCATCGACACATTGATCCGACCGAACACGGCGCTGGACGCGTCGTGCAGGGTGTTGTCGAGGTCGAACAACCAGATGGGCGAGCTCAATGCGACCGGATCATGGTGCCGTAGGCCTGCTCGGTCAGGATCTCGAGCAGCATGGCGTGGGGCACGCGGCCATCGACGATGTGCACCGCGTTGACGCCGCTCTTGGCCGCATCCAGCGCCCCGGCGATCTTGGGCAGCATGCCGCCGCTGATGGTGCCGTCTTCGATCAGCTCGTCGATGCGGCGGGCCGTCAGGTCGGTCAGCAGGTTGCCTTGCTTGTCGAGCACACCCTTGATGTTGGTCAGCAGCATGAGCTTCTCGGCCTTGAGCACCTCGGCCAGCTTGGAGGCCACCAGGTCGGCGTTGATGTTGTAGCTCTCGTTGTCGGTGCCGAAACCGATGGGGCTGATCACCGGGATGAACTGGTCATCCTGCAGGGCTTTGACCACACTGGGATCGATGGCCTCGATCTCGCCCACCTGGCCGATGTCGTGCTCCTTGGTGGGATCGTCCTTGTCGAGCAGCTTGAGCTTTCGGGCGCGGATCAGGCCGCCGTCACGACCTGTCAGGCCCACGGCCTTGCCACCAGCCACGTTGATCAGGCCCACGATGTCTTGCTGCACCTCGCCGGCCAGCACCCACTCGACCACGTCCATCGTCTCCTTGTCCGTGACGCGCATGCCCTGGATGAACTCGCCCTTCTTGCCGATCTTGCCCAAAGCGGCATCGATCTGCGGACCGCCGCCATGCACCACCACCGGATTGAGCCCGACCAGCTTGAGCAGCACCACGTCTTCCGCGAAGTCTGCCTGCAGTTCCGGATCCGTCATGGCATTGCCGCCGTACTTGATGACGATGGTCTTGCCGTGGAACTTGCGGATGTAAGGCAGGGCTTGCGCCAGGATCTCGGCCTTGTCGCGCGGGGCGATGCTGGTGAGGGAGTCTGATTGGGCAGCAGGGGGCTCGGCGGTCATGGCATCAAGGTCCAAAAAATGGGTGGGTTCTGATGGAAACCCCTCATTTTAAGAGATGGCGGGCCATACCGCATGTCAACCTGGCATGCCCGCCATGCGTCTAATGGACTGGCGGTGGAACCTTGGGATCACAATCGTTGTCCAATCCCCGTCAATGTCGAAATGGAGCACATCGTGAAAACTCGCTGGTCCTCGTCCCCTCTGTCGTCCCTGGCCGCACTGGTCATGGGACTGGGCTTGGCCGTGTCTGCCCAGGCCCAATCCGTCGATGGAGAGGTCAAGAAGGTCGATGCGGACGCCGGCAAGGTCACGCTCAAGCATGGCGAGATCAAGAACCTGGACATGCCGGCCATGCAGATGTCCTTCCGCGTGTCAGATCCCGGCTGGCTCAAGACGCTGCAGGTGGGCGACAAGGTGAAGTTCACTGCGGACAAGGTGGGCGGCCAATTCACCATCACCACGCTGGAAGTGAAGAAATAAGTTTTTCAGGCGCTGCCGAAAAAAAGGGCTCTGGAAATCCAGAGCCCTTTTCAATTGAATGAGTCCCCCCTGGACTGATTCAAAATGGCCGCGAAGCCATTCGATTTCAAATCACTGTTTGAAGCATTTGTTTGCTTCGGAGCGAAGTTTAGGGGGCAAGCACCGGATTGCAGACGCATTGGTTCCCCGAAATGGTTACAAGATGCAATCCCATGTTCATGTGATGCACTAAGCAGGAATGGCCACGCCCGGAAACATTCCCATCAGGGCAGCCGTCATCACCAGATACCGCGCAAATTTGCCAATGGCCATGTAGATCAGGCAAGGGCGCAGCGGCATCCCCAGCCAGCCGGCCACACCGCACAGCGGATCTCCCACGAGAGGCAGCCATGACAGCAGGCAGGCTTTGGGGCCGAAGCGTTCCAGCCAGGCCAATGCGCGGGTTTCGACATGGTGATGGGCCAGCCGGTCTGCCGCCTGGTGCGCCTTCTTGCCCATCCACCAAGTGACGGCGCCTCCCAGGGTATTGCCCAAGGTGGCCACCAGCACCGCTGGCCAGAACAGCTCTGGCTGGAGCTTGACCAATGCGAACACCGCCGGCTCGGAGCCCAACGGCAACAAGGTCGCCGAAATGAACGACACCACGAACACAGCCGGCAGGCCCACCTTGGGCAAGGCGACCATCACCAGCACAGTTTCCATCCAGGGGGGCATCATTCGCGGCGTGTCTCCTCTAGGCCGTTGTCATTCTCGTCACACCCACAATATAGGTCGGCCAGCCGAGCGTCGGCGGGCGGCATTCAAACCGCGCGAGCAATTGGGTATTTGACCCAACACGACACAGCGCCACAAGCATCGAGGCGGGCGACCTGGAACCGGACACGCCGCACTTGATCTTGTCCGGATTTTCAGTGTCAAGCCCATGAATGGAGCCCCCTGCTGGGCAGCCCACGGGCTATAATCTGCCTCCTTTTTAAGCAGCCCCGATCCGCTCACCCGGTCGGGGCTTTGACGTCTTTCGCCCCATGTTCATCGGCCCGATCGAGTTGCCCAACCGCCTGTTCGTGGCGCCCATGGCCGGCGTGACGGACCGGCCGTTCCGCCAGCTGTGCAAGCGGCTGGGCGCGGGCTATGCCGTGAGCGAGATGGTCACGTCGCGCAAGGACTTGTGGAACAGCCTGAAGACTTCGCGCCGCGCCAACCACGACGGTGAAACGGCCCCGATCTCGGTGCAGATCGCCGGCACCGACGCGGCCATGATGGCCGAGGCTGCGATCTACAACATCGACCGCGGCGCCCAGATCATCGACATCAACATGGGCTGCCCGGCCAAGAAGGTGTGCAACAAGTGGGCGGGCTCGGCCCTGATGCAGGACGAACCGCTGGCGCTGCAGATCGTGCAGGCCGTGGTGGATGCGTGCGCACCGCATGGCGTGCCCGTGACATTGAAGATGCGCACCGGCTGGAGCGCCGAGCACAAGAACGCCGAGCGCATCGCACGGGCCGCCGAGCAGGCTGGCATCGCCATGCTGACGGTGCATGGCCGCACGCGCGAGCAGGGTTACAAGGGCCAGGCTGAATACGACACCATCGCTGCCGTGAAGGCCGCCGTGAGGATCCCGGTGGTGGCCAATGGC
>NZ_RSED01000037.1 GCF_003933735.1 Aquabacterium soli
ATTTTGAATCGGCGCCAACACGCCACTTCAAAGTGTTGTACTCAACTGATCCGGCGCTCATGAGAACCAAGCCGGCTGATCACGGTACCGGACGGAGTGTGTACGACGTCCGGAATACGTATGAGCTCGGCTAGGCCGTATCAACGCTTATGGGGACGACTAATCCTGGACTTCTGGCGACCTGTCGGACGAAAGCTCCCGGATACTTTGGATCAACATCTGCCCAAGGCCGGCCTCTGCGACAACGTACAGAATGACCGACAGGAAAAGTATGAAGAGGACCAAAGCCTCTGAACGCTCGCTTATCCACAGTGCCGCCGCGGCGGAGAAGGCGGCTCCTGCCCCGGCACTTACGAAGATGGTGGCCAACAGCAACCGCTGTGTCGTCTGTCTTGCCCGTGACGCAGGCAGACCATTGCTTTTGATCATGAAACTACTTCCAACCGAATCCGAAGCACTGCCCCCGGGCCGTATCGCTCGGATTCGGCCCACAGCGACTGCTTGACCACTGTCACTCATCGCTCCGATAGGCAAGCAAGCGAAGAGCGTTGAAAACCACGAGGAGCGTAGATCCTTCGTGAACGGCAACCGCAGCTCCGATGCCAAGCCCCATGATGGTTGCGGGGACCAGGATGGCAACGACGCCAAGGCTCACAAAGACGTTCTGCCGGATCACGGAACGCGTGTGGCGGCTGAGGCCGACCGCAAACGGCAGATGACGCAGATCGTCAGCCATCAAAGCCACGTCGGCGGTCTCCAGCGCGACGTCGGATCCAGCGGCCCCCATAGCGATGCCCACAGTGGCATTGGCCATGGCAGGGGCGTCGTTGACGCCATCGCCAACCATGGCGACCTTGGTGGTCTCGCGAAGCTTGCGGATCGAGGTGACCTTGTCCTCGGGCATCAAGTCACCCCACGCCTCGTCAAGCCCCACATCCTTGGCGACTGCCTCAGCCACCTTCTTGTGGTCACCGGAGATCATGATCATCCGCTTGATGCCAAGCTTTCGGAGCCTATCCAAGGCCTCGCGCGCGCCGGCCCGTGGCGTGTCAAGAAGACCAATGGCACCAAGGTCACGATCTCCCAGGCGAACAACCATCGTTGTGCGACCGGCCTCGCGAAGCCGTGCGATTGCTGCCTCCACGAAGCCGCCGAGTTTAGGCACACCATCGACACCAAACATCTCGGCTTTACCGATCCAGACGGGCTGTCCTTCAAAGCTAGCCTTGACGCCTCGACCGATGAGGTTCTCAAGTGCACCAGCCTCCGGTACAACTCGGCTGCCAATGCGCTCACGCCCATCGCGAGCGATGGCTGCTGCGAGCGGATGATCGCTAAGGGACTCCACCGACACGGCCACGGTGAGCAGTTCCTCTTCGGCGACGCCTTCAGCAGGAATGACGTCGGTGATTCGTGGGCGTCCTTCCGTCAAGGTTCCGGTCTTGTCGAACGCCATCGCGCTCAAGGATCCAAGTTCCTCCAGAGGGGCTCCACCTTTGATCAGAACACCTCCACGTGCTGCGCGAGCGATGCCTGACAGCACTGCGCTAGGTGTAGCGATGGCCAATGCACAAGGGCTGGCCGCAACCAGGACGGCCATGGCCCGATAGAAGCTGTCGCGGAATGGTTCATCAACAACCACCCAAGCAAACAACAGCAAGAAGGCCAGCATCAGGACTGCCGGTACAAAGATCTTCTCGAACTTGTCTGTGAAACGCTGCGTCGGTGATTTCCTGGCTTCGGCCTCGCTGACCATCTTCACTACACGTGCAAGCGCAGAGTCGGATGAACGACGTGTCACCTCAACTTCAATGGCTCCAGATCCATTGATGGTCCCGGCAAAGACCCGTGAAACCGCCTCGACGGTGTCAGGGCGACTTCTCGCCGCCGCCGCATCCACAACTGGGCGCTTGTCTACAGGCATGCTCTCGCCCGTCACGGGGGCCTGGTTGACACTCGACTCCCCAGAAACCAGGAACCCATCAGCAGGGAGCCGTTCGTTCGGTCGAACCAGCACCACATCGCCGACCACAAGCTCTTCGACAGGAATCTCTACGGCCTGGCCGTCTCTGCGTACGGTGGCGGTGTCTGGTGCAAGTTCCGCCAGAGCCTCAATTGCTCGCTTCGCTCGCCCCATGGCGTAGTGTTCCAGCGCATGACCAAGACTGAAAAGGAACAACAAGAGCGCCCCCTCTGCCCAGGAGCCCAGAGCCGCAGCACCCGCCGCAGCGACAAGCATCAGGGTGTCGATCTCGAAGCGCTTCAGACGAAGATTGTCCAGAGCCTCTCGGAGGGTGTAGAAGCCGCCGAAGAAGTAGGCCAGGACATACAGGCTCGTGGGTAGCCAGGCTGGCAAACCCGTCGCAAGCTTCTCGATGCCGAAGCCAACCCCGAGCAAGGTGCCGCACGTCAATGCGAAGATCATTTCGGAGTTCGGGCCCAGAAGACCACCGTCTCCATGGCTATGCCCATGCTCCCCCGCTTCATCCTCCGAGTGTTGATGTCCTGGCTCGCCATGACCTGCATGCTGCGGTTCGGCACTCTTCGCCGATGGCTTGACACCCAGCTTGGCCAGCTCACCGAGGACGCCTGCTTCCGTCGTCCGCTCTCGGTCAAACTCGACCGACACTTGGCCCGATGGACTGGCAGTGGCTTCAAGCACCCCTGGGGCAGCGAGCAAGGTCTTGGCCACCGTGTCTGCCCGGCGCTGATGGCCGATGCCTTCGGTCTGCCAGCTCTTGTGCCCGTAACGAGCAGTCAGTGCAGCACCTGAGGCCTTCGCAAGCTCTCGGATCCTTGCAAGGGGAATGACCTCAGGGTCAAAGTGAATACACAACTGCGGGACAGCGCCACCGTCATCTGTTCGGATATGCGCCTTCTCCACACCCGCACGCCCTTGAAGTTCACCTATCAGCCTCCCTGTACATGCGTCCGCCGCCTCAGTGACGCCAGGAAGGACAAGTGAAAGCTCCAAGCTTGTTTTTTCTGTCATAGCCAAGTCGTTATGGTTGAAGCCAGTTGGCCTTGCCTCTGTTGATCAGGCGCGAGGCCCGTGAGGCTGATTCATGCCACCGATTCAACCGCTGGGCACAGGCCCGATGGACAGACGGCAATCCCCGGAGGAACTCTGCGCAAGTTCGCTGCCAAACCTGAATGCAGGTTGGAGGCAGTTCTAACGCAAGAAGGTGCATGGGGCAAAACGTCGGGATGGCTCACCACATAAGCTGTAGGGAGGACCTACCCCATAGGCTAGTCGGCCATCCCCGTCAGCTTGCGGACGCCAAGATTACAAATTTGTCATCCTGGACGCCTGAATCCCAACCTGGAGGTCCTAAACAAGGCACATCGGCGCCGCTTCATATGGCTCGCCACGCCCTTGTTTCATAGGGAAAGCGGGTGCAAACCACGCGCCTAGCTCGCTCGCTATCCCTTCTGAAGACGCTCATCAGGCATGCGAACTAGTGCCTTGACAGTGGAGGCAGCTACGATATCCAATGCAGCTGCTTCTACGGCAAAGCTGTTTGCTGCAGGAGCACCGCCCCTCCGAGCCATTCGGAAGAGATCGTCTTCAGACTTGTTTCATGCGCCGACTGCTGAACATCCTGCTGCTTCTGGTCCTGCCGCTGCAATTTTGCTATGCGGTGGCGGCGACCTATTGCCAGCATGAGGATAGTCAGGGCGCTGGTCACTTTGGTCATCACGTCCATGTTCATAAGAACACCGACCAGGACAATGGCCCAAGCAAGTCGAAGCAAAAAGCAAAGATCTTTGCCGACGCCGACTGCGCCAGCTGCCACCTTGCCAAGCCAGAGCTGCTTGGCAAGCAAGTGAAGATCCCCACGTTCATGCGTGAATCGGCAACTCCCTCGGGAGATGCCTTGCTTTACAGCTCGGCCGACCCGAACAGGATCGAACGCCCCAACTGGCTGCAACTGCTCTAACCGACGAGCGGACAGTCTTTCCCCTTGCTGTATCACCGGGGTGCACCACTGTAGGTGCATTGTCCCTCGTCGAATTGCATCCAACTTCCACTGGAGAATTCGATGAAATGCCCTCGGAGCGTGCGGCCCACTGCCTGCACGCAGACGCTTCCCTTTGTTCCTGGCCTGGTTGCGCTGGCCATCGCTCTGCCCACCTTTGCCTGGGCTCAGACCTCTACGCCTCAACTTGGCCTGCCGTCGGCACCTGGCGTCACCTCCGCGCCTGCTCCCTCGACAGCCCCGGCCCCAAAACTGACGTTGGATCAGGCCATTGAGCTCGCACTCAATCGCCACCCAGACCTCTCCGTGGCTCGCCGCGAAGTGGAAGCCGCATTGGGAGCCACCCAACAGGCAGGAGTCCTGCCCAATCCGTCTCTGTCGATGTCCGTTGAGGACACTCGCAAGGCGACGAGGACCACCGCATACCAGTTGAGCCAGTTGATCGAGCTGGGCGGCAAGCGCTCAAGCCGTGTCAAGGCCGCCCAGTTGATGGAAGACCTGAATCGCGCCCAGGTTCAAGGCCGCATTGTGCAGATCCGCGCTTCCGCCCGTACTGGCTTCTGGGACCTTCTGACGGCTCAGTCGCGCATGGAGCTGGCTCGCCAATCCGAGGAGCTCGCACAAGCCGCGGTCGATGCTGCGTCCAAACGTGTCGCTGCAGGCAAGGTCTCTCCGGTTGAAGAAACCCGCGCGCGTCTGGCTCTGTCCGGCGTGGGCCTCGAGACTGCCCAGGCGCAGCAGGATCTGACAGCCGCCAAGTCCCGCCTTGGCGCGATGCTCGGGATGACACCTGATCAGTTGCCTCAACCTGCAGGTGAGCTGCGAGCGCCAGGACAGGCACCAACGCCTGGTGAGCTCACCCGGTACATGGAGACCGCCCCAGAGACCGTGCAGTCCGAGCTTGAGGTCAAGCGCAGAGACGCCCTGGTCGAAGTGGAGCGCAGCCGCGCCGTACCCGACGTAACGATCGGTGTTGGCATGCAGCGCAACAACGAGATGGGGCGCAACCAGACGCTCCTGGGTGTCTCGATTCCTTTGCCTGTCTTCGACCGCAACCAAGGCAACCTTCGTGAGGCCATAGCGCGTGCTGACCAAGCAAGGGACGACGCTCGCAGCAGGCAGATGCGCCTGACAACCGATGTGCAGGTTGCCGCAAGTCAGCTTGAAACTGCGCGACGCCAGGTGCTTCTTGCTGAAGAGAAGCTGCTACCCGATGCCAGCCGTACCTACGAAGCGGCCACTCAAGGCTTTGCCCTGGGCAAGTTTGGCTTCCTCGACGTTCTGGATGCTCAACGCACCTTGTTCCAAGCCCGCTCTCAGCACTTGAAGGCGCTGTCCGACGCCCAGAAGGCAGCTGCTGACCTTGAGGCGCTTCTTGGCGCCCCGGTTTCGGCCCAGATGGGTGTGGCCAACAGCACGGCACCGGTTAACTCGCCTCGCGCGATGCAAAAGTGAGATTGCAATGAACAACCAACAAAAGATCATCGTTGCGGCCATCGCCGCCATCACCATCGCCGCAGGCACAGCCGTCTGGGTGTTCGGCGGCTCGTCTTCCACTGCTGCCAGTCACTCGGAAGCCGAAGGACACGACGACAAGGAACATCACAACGAAGCCCCGGCCAAGCCCGAGGCTGGCAAGGAAGGAAATGCTCAAGCGGCCGCAGATGACAAGGGCAAGGCTGGCGGTGATGGCCATGGTGACCATGGCGAAGAAGCCGAAGAAGAAGCCGTCAAACTGACTGAAGAACAAATCAAGCTCAGCCGTATCAAGGTGGAGAAGGCTCAGGCCGGTACCGTCATGTCTGGAGCAGAGTTCCAGGGTGAAGCCAAATTCGACGCCGACCGTACCGCACAGGTCGTGCCTCGCGTGGCCGGTGTTGTCGAGCTGGTCAAGGCAGACCTGGGGCAACGAGTCAAGAAGGGGGACGTGCTGGCTGTCATCTCCAGCCCAGACCTGTCTGGCCAGCGTGCTGCGTTGCTTGCTGCGCGTGAACGTGCTTCAGCCGCACGGGCTACATACCAGCGTGAAAAGAGCCTCTGGGAGCAGAAGATCTCGGCTCAACAGGACTACCTCATTGCCCAACAACAGCTGCGAGAAGCGGAGATCGAGCAGCGCAATGCGGAGCAACGTCTCTCTGCCCTGGGTGCCAGCGCAACAGCGACCGCTGACGGTCTGAGCCGCTTCGAGATTCGTGCCCCGTTTGATGGGACCATCGTTGAAAAGAGCCTGGCGCTCGGTGAAACGGTCGCGAGTGATGCCAAAGTCTTCGTGATCTCCGACCTTTCCAAGGTTTGGGTCGAGTTCTATGTTCCGGCCAAGGACATCGAGAAGGTTCAGGTTGGCGCGACCGCGAGCGTCAAAGCAACCGGCTCCGACCAGGTGGTCACCGGCACCGTGAACTATGTTGGCTCGTTGCTTGGCGCGACCACACGCACAGCCACGGCACGCATCACCATGACCAACCCAGCTGGCGCATGGCGCCCCGGCCTGTTCCTGGCCGTGAACGTGCTGAGCGAGCGTAGCCAGGTACCCCTGGTCATCCGCAACGATGCCCTGCAGTCCGTGGAGGACAAGCCGAGCGTATTTGTGCGAACCCCTGAAGGCTTCAAGGCTCAGGTGGTGAAGCTCGGCCGCTCAGATGGTACCTATACCGAGGTGCTGAGCGGCCTGACCGCAGGCGCAGACTATGCCACCGAGAACAGCTTCATCTTGAAGGCTGAGCTCGGCAAGGGCAGCGCCGAACACGGCCATTGATGCGGGAGATCAACATGTTTGAACGCATCATCAAGTTCGCCATCGACCAGCGGTGGCTAGTTCTGCTCGCCGTACTGGGCATGGCCGCCATTGGCGTCTTCAGCTACACCAAGCTGCCCATCGACGCCGTTCCTGACATCACCAACGTCCAGGTGCAGATCAACACCTCTGCGCCGGGTTACTCTCCACTGGAGACCGAGCAACGCGTCACCTACCCCGTCGAGACGGTGATGTCCGGGCTGCCAAAGCTCGTCCAGACTCGCTCGATGTCGCGCTATGGCCTGTCCCAGGTCACGGTCATCTTCAAGGACGGGACCGACGTTTATTTCGCCCGCCAACTTGTTGCTGAGCGTCTGGCGCAGGCTCGTGAGCGCCTCCCTGCGGGCGTCAGCCCGGAAATGGGCCCGATCTCCACGGGCCTGGGGGAGATCTTCCTCTGGACGGTGGAGTCCAAGGAGGGGGCAAAGAAGCCTGACGGCACCCTCTACACGCCGACGGACCTCCGCGAGATCCAGGACTGGATCATCAAGCCCCAGCTGCGCAACGTGCCTGGCGTCACCGAGATCAACTCCATTGGCGGCTATGCAAAGGAGTACCTGGTTGCGCCGGACCCCGCCAAGCTGTCGTCTCTTGGTCTCAGCCTGGCTGAACTCATCAAGGCCATCGACCTGAACAATGCCAACGTCGGCGCTGGCTACATCGAGAAGCGTGGCGAGCAGTACCTTGTTCGAGCTCCTGGTCAGGTGAGCAGCCCTCAGGACATCTCCAACATCGTCGTGAAGAGCGTCAACGGCCAGGTCGTGCGCATCGGTGACGTTGCCACTGTCGGCGTCGGCAAGGAGCTCCGCACCGGTGCTGCCACAGACAACGGCCGCGAGGTGGTTCTGGGCACGGTGTTCATGCTGATCGGTGAGAACAGCCGGACCGTCGCCCAGGCCGTGTCGGAGAAGATGGTTGAAATCAATCGCTCTCTGCCGGAGGGCGTGCATGCCATCACGGTTTACGACCGTACCAACTTGGTGGACAAGGCCATCGGCACAGTCCGTAAGAACCTGGTCGAAGGCGCCATCCTCGTGATCGTGGTGCTGTTCCTGTTCCTGGGCAACATTCGGGCCGCCATCATCACAGCGATGGTGATTCCTCTGTCCATGTTGTTTACCTTCACAGGCATGGTTAACCGAGGTGTCAGCGCCAACCTGATGAGTCTAGGAGCACTGGACTTCGGGATCATCGTTGACGGAGCGGTCGTGATTGTGGAGAACTGCGTCCGCAGGCTCGCGCATGCTCAGGCTCACCATGGTCGAGAGCTGACGTTGAAGGAACGATTCGAAGAGGTCTTTGCCGCCGCTCAGGAAGCCCGCCGCCCGCTGATTTTCGGTCAGCTCATCATCATGGTGGTCTACCTGCCCATCTTCGCCCTCAGCGGCGTGGAAGGAAAGATGTTCCATCCGATGGCTTTCACAGTGGTCGCCGCCCTGATTGGCGCCATGATCCTGTCTGTCACCTTCGTTCCTGCCGCAGTCGCACTGTTCATCGGACGCAAAGTCGATGAAAAGGAAAACCGACTGGTCACTGCCAGCAAGCGCCTGTACGAGCCCATGCTTGAGAAGGCACTGCGCAACGTGCCAGTCGTTATCGCCAGTGCCATCGCCATCATCTCCATCTCGGTGGTGGTCGGATCCAAGATGGGCAGTGAGTTCGTTCCCAGCTTGAACGAAGGCGACTTCGCCATGCAAGCACTGCGGGTGCCTGCCACCAGCCTCTCTCAGTCCGTGGAGATGCAAAAGCAGATCGAAACGACGCTGAAAGCGAAGTTCCCCGAAATTGACCGCGTGTTTGCTCGAACCGGTACCGCCGAGGTGGCTTCTGACCCGATGCCGCCCAACATCTCGGACGCGTATGTGATGCTCAAGCCAGTAGACGAATGGCCCAAGCCTCGCAAGACGCGTGACGAGTTGATGGCAGCAGTCCAGGAGACGGTGGAGAAGATCCCGGGCAACGCCTACGAGTTCTCTCAGCCGATTCAACTGCGCTTCAACGAACTGATTTCAGGTGTCCGCAGTGACGTGGCGGTCAAGGTATTCGGCGACGACATGGATGTGCTCAACGCCGAAGCAGCAAAGATCGCCGCCACCTTGCAGGGAATCAAGGGAGCAGCCGAGGTCAAGGTGGAGCAGACAACGGGGCTGCCCATGCTGACGGTCGCCATCGACCGGGCCCGTGCTGCACGGTACGGGTTGAACGCGTCTGACATCCAGGAAACCCTGGCCACCGCGTTGGGTGGCAAGGAAGCTGGCACGATGTTCGAGGGAGACCGCCGTTTTGACATCGTCGTCCGCTTGCCTGAGACACTGCGAGGCGATCTCGATGCTGTGAGCCGTCTGCCCATTCCTATCCCGGCTCAGGCAGACGCCGGCGCCGCCGGAAATGTGCGCTACATCCCTCTCTCTGAAGTGGCAGAGCTGAAGCTGGCTCCCGGGCCGAATCAGATCAGCCGGGAGAACGGCAAGCGTCGCGTTGTCGTCACCGCCAACGTTCGAGGCACTGACCTGGGCTCGTTCGTTAAGGCTGCGCAATCTGCTGTGAACAAGCAGTTGAAGATGCCGGCGGGATACTGGATCGAGTGGGGAGGAACGTTCGAGAACCTGCTCTCGGCCACCCAACGACTGCAGATCGTTGTTCCCGTTGCCTTGGCCCTGGTGTTCCTGCTGCTCTTCATGATGTTCAACAACGTCAAGGATGGGTTGGTGGTGTTCACCGGCGTTCCGTTTGCCCTGACGGGCGGCGTGCTGGCTCTTTGGATGCGAGGAATACCTCTGTCGATCTCGGCTGCAGTCGGATTCATTGCACTCTCAGGGGTGGCAGTGCTCAACGGCCTGGTGATGATTTCCTTCATCCGTAGCCTACGTGATGAAGGTAAATCACTCCATGACGCGGTGCTTGAGGGAGCGCTGACCCGACTTCGCCCTGTTCTGATGACAGCTCTGGTCGCATCACTTGGCTTCGTGCCTATGGCCTTGGCCACTGGTACAGGTGCTGAAGTTCAGCGTCCGCTCGCAACGGTCGTTATCGGCGGGATTATCTCGTCGACGCTCCTGACCCTGTTGGTCCTACCCGTTCTGTATTGGCTGATTCATCGCAATGAAGAGGCCAAGCGGGAGAGTGCACCGGTCGAGGCCACTGCATAACGCGGTGCGTGCCGGCAGCACCTTGTGTTGGTGCCGGCTTCTCTAGAGCGCCTGAAGTATTGAGGCCGGCCCGAACAAGCTTTGGCGCCGATCCGACGTACCACATCTGAGTTTCCCGCCGGGAAGCTTGGGCTCTGCCATGGAGCGTCGCAATGTTTTCTTCGTTGTCTCACTTCGATGAGGGCGTGTTCGCCGTGTGTAACGCGGTGATCCTCATCGCCGGCATTCTGCTGTTTGCTTGGTGGCTATCACGCCGTCCTCCATTGCCCCCAGAGCCCAAGAAGCCCAAGTATGCGGAACGGCTACAGAGCCAGTTCAAGCGTAGCAAAAGTGCCAAGAAGCAGGCGACGCCAAACACGTCGCCATCTGATCCATCGACAGTGCTGCCCCGAGCGGTTGGTACACGTCGAAAGAAGGGGGAGTCGCGGAAGCCTAGTTAACTGCCAGGTGACGCCGTCCCGCTTCAAGAACAAAGCCCGGTCCAGTTGCATCTTCATGACAAAGATGTAATGCACTGACCATGTCCAGAAAGGCATTATCTCAACATGCGACGAACATCAAAGTTTGCATTGCTGGCCCTGCTGATAGGCACATCCGCCCTGGTCGGTTGTGCTCAGAGGCCAGTTACCTCAGAGCTGCAACGGTTTTGCTTCAAGTCTTTGAAAATTAGCTCATGTGCAGCGGCACCTGGTGTCGTTCCAGAGGATGACAAGGCTATACGTATGCTGTCGGCAGTAAGTGACACAGGTAGGCTTGTCATCGTGAGGCACATGTGGCCGGACCTGCAAGGTGTTTCCAATGTTCTGGTCAACGGAACGCCCGTTCAGCGGATGATCCCGGCTTCGGTCATCGCAGTAGACGTCCAACCTGGCCGGCATGTGGTCAGAGCAGATCCAATGGATGAAGATGGAAGCATAACTGTGGACGTTCAGGCGGGACAGGTTGTAGCGCTTGAACTGCGCAAAACCAACTGGAGCCCAAGGCGATTCGTCGTGCGAGAAATCAAACCAGAGATCGCAAAGACGTTGATGCGTGGCGCGGACACCTTAGGTGTGTTTCGGGTATCACCTCCCGAGAGCTCTGCCGAGCGCCCGTCCTGACAGGCGTGAGATGACGCAACTGTAATCTCACGGTGGGCTGCCTGTCAGGCACGGCTCACTACAGTGTCCAGATGTCGCAATCCTCTGCGGCAGGCTGCAACAAGGCAGCACAAGACGAGCCGAACCGAACCGATAGTTGTTGGTGCTCGCCCATGAAGCGCTCCGCCTGCCCGGCGCAAGAGACCAAATGAGCAATTTCACAGAAGCATGCTGGCCGAAGAACGACCAGGCCGCATGCAGTCTCACCGTGGTCGTTCCTGTGTTGAACGAAGAGGCCGGTCTCGCAGAGTTTCATCTGCGGCTGATGATGGCCCTGCAGGCTCTTCAAGTGACGCATGAGATCCTCTACATCGACGATGGAAGCACGGACGGCACCGAGGATCAACTGAAGAGTCTCCGGAATCACCACCCATGCGTCTCTGTCGCCAAGCTCAGCAGGAACTTCGGAAAAGAGGCCGCCATGACCGCCGGCCTCCAACTGGCCAAAGGGCAAGCCGTCGTGATTATCGACGCGGATCTCCAGGATCCGCCTGAGCTCATTGGCCAGATGGTTGACGCCTGGCGACAAGGCGCAGACGTCGTCAGCATGCGCCGCCGCTCTCGTGCGGGAGAGTCATGGTTCAAGGAGGCATCTGCGTTTGCCTTCTATCGTGTGTTCAATGCCCTGGCCGACGTACACATGCCGGCCGACGTGGGCGACTACAGGCTTCTAAGTCGACGTGTGGTGAACGCCATCAACCAGTTGCCTGAGCGGAACCGCTTCATGAAGGGCATCTTCGCCTGGGTTGGGTTCAGAACCGTCACCATCGAGTACGACCGGCATGCGCGTGCAGAAGGGCAGTCCAAATGGCCGTATCGGAAGCTGTGGCGCTTCGCCGTTGAAGGGATCACGGGGTTCTCTGTCGCGCCGCTCAAACTTGCCACCTATACAGGCGTGGCTAGCGCGCTTCTCTCGTTTGGCTATGCAGCGCACTTTCTGATCAAGACACTTCTTGTTGGCGAGGCTGTACACGGCTTTCCAACGCTGATCGTCAGCATTTTGCTGCTGGGCGGGCTGCAGCTCATGGCCATCGGCATCCTCGGTGAGTACATTGGGCGCATCTTCCTGGAATCAAAGCGCCGACCTTTGTTCCTGCTGGACGAGTACGAGCAAGCAACTTCGCTGTCCAGTGAGAGCAAGCCCATCAGGCTTGGCTCGTCTCAGGGAGTACATCAACATAGCATTCAAGCAGATCATGAGCACCGTGTTGCCTGAAGTGGCACCCGTCAACACCGCAGCAAGGAGATCAACCCGTCTCGTCCTCGCTGCTCTTTTGCTGATCATCACGTTTCGATTGCTGAGCTTAGGCCTGTACCCTTTGTCCGACAACACGGAGTCTCGCTACGCCGAGATTGCTCGACGGATGGCATTGAGCGGGGACTGGATCACACCCCGGATCGCGGACAACACCGTGTTCTGGGGAAAACCGCCGCTGTCGTCATGGCTCTCCGCATCAAGCATTCAGCTACTTGGCGTAAATGAGTGGGCTGTGCGGCTCCCCAGTGTGCTTCTAGCCCTTGCTGTCACTGCCCTTGTATGGCGCTGGAGCTCTGCACGCAGCGCTAGATGGTCGGTGCTAACCGCGGCTGCACTGTGGGGTTCGGGGGCATTCTTCATTGCGGCCGGAGCTGTCATGACCGACATGGCGCTTGTGACCGCCGTGACGTTGGCCATGTTCGGCTTCTGGCATGCGCAGTCTGCGAGCACAGTTCGCAGCAGGCGCCTGCACGGCTACCTGTTCTTTGCCGGCCTTGGACTGGGCATGCTGGCAAAGGGGCCTGTGGCGTTACTGCTGATTGGCCTGCCAATAACAACATGGGCGGTGCTGACGTACAGCCTGCCTCGCATCATCAGAAGCATGCCCTGGTTGGCTGGATCAGCCATCGCCGCCATTGTCTGCTTGCCGTGGTACATCTTGGCCGAGCTGAAGACGCCTGGGTTTCTTGAGTACTTCCTGATCGGCGAGCACTGGCTACGGTTCACAAAACCTGGTTGGGCGGGTGACCTGTACGGATCGGCCCACCTCCAGCCGAGGGGGATGATCTGGGCCTACCTCTTCGCAGGAATGTTCCCTTGGACGCTTCTTGTGGGCGCTCTCCTTCTCAAGCGTCGGATGAATCGCCAGCAAGAGGTTCGGAACACTTTTCTGGCTAGCCATGAAGGCCTCTATCTCCTTCTTTGGGCCCTGGCTCCGGCACTGTTCTTCATGCTGGCCAGAAACATCCTTTGGACATACGTTCTTCCAGGCATCCCTGCGTTGGCCATCCTGGTGGGATGCATCTTGGCGACAGAGCACCGAGAGAAGGTTGTTGATGCGCTGACCTGCGCGGGAACCTTGCTTACGGGGGCCCTGTTTGCAGCCGTCCTGCTCGCCCAAGGCACCTATGGCGGGGTCAACTCGACCAAAGGCGTTTTGGATGCTTTCAGACAGAGCCATCAGGGCCAAGGAGGGCTGCTCTTTGTTGGCCCTCCGACGTACTCATCGTCTTACTACACCGGTGGCAAGGCGCGGACCTTCAGGGACTTCGAATCACTGGACCGCTTCATGTCCGCCCGCGTCACAGCCGCGGGCGAGTGTCTGGAGGGAATCCACCTCGCCGTCTACAAGAGAGAGTGGGACAGGCTTTCCGCGGCTCAACAGCAAAGCATGCACATAGAGGGGCGCTTCGGTGATTACCTGCTGGTGACCAGCGACTGGCACGATGAGGCAGACCACGAACAGGACAGTCTGGACACACCGAACCCCATCGTGCTAGGCCCATCGACCATCGATGGTCGTAAGCAGACATGAGGTAAGCAAGATGGCTAGTCTTGAGGGCTCGCGATTGCATGCGCGAAGCAAAGAAATGCGACGCGTGGCGCGGTTTGGCATGGTCGGCCTGGTTGCCACCGTTGTGCACTGGCTTGTCACAGTTTCTGTGACTGAGTTGCTTCAGTTGAATCCCCTGGTGGCGAATACCGTGGGATGGGGCATTGCCGTCGCAGTTTCCTTCGCGGGGCATTGGTCGGTGACGTTTGGGGATCATGGGGGCCCGTTGATCCGATCCGGCCTTCGATTCCTTGGCGTCTCGGCCCTTGGCTTCGTTGCGAACTCGATCCTTTTTGGGGCACTGCTTTCGATCAATCCATCGCTCTATGCCTTCTGGCTCAGCCTGACGCTGGCCTTGGTTGCCGTCATGACTTATCTACTTAGCAACCTATGGGCTTTTCGATCCGATTGAAGGAAGTTCCGTCTCCGCGTGAGGCTTACGAACTTGTCATCTGCTTGTTGGTGATTTGACAGAGGCACCTAGCTAAGCTCCGTTGTGAATGATGCCTAAGACCGTTGGGAGCATGGTGGCGAACAGATCTCTTGCCCCCAGCGTCCCTTTCAGGCAGCTAGCCCACGCTCGACTATCCAAGCGATCCGCAGGAGACTTGCATGACCCTCCCAGGCCACATCAAAGTGGGTGCTCAGGCGGATGATGAGTGGCAAGGCCGTGCGTTGGTCCTGCGGTCACATCGGCAGAAGCTTCTGGCTTCAAACATTGCCAACGCGGATACACCACGCTACCAAGCGCAGGATTTCGACTTCTCGGAGGCTATGCGCAGCGCCCAAAAGACCCAAGAGGGCGGAAAACTAGTTACAACGTCTGAGGCGCATGCAGAAACCAACATGTTCGCCTCAAAGCTGAACACCCTGGATTTCATAAGGTATGCCCAGCCTGCCCAAGCCTCTCTGGACAACAACACGGTCGACATGGATCGAGAGCGGGCGTCCATCGCCAAGAACGCCATCCTGTATGAACTGGCCTTGGCAGGTGTCGGTGACGAGAGTTCCGAGATGAAGCTTGCAACCTCGGATCCGCTGAAGGGCTGACATCAGCCACGGTATCGGCGCGTCAGAAATTAAAATGCCCACGGGACCTGCAGGTCCCCGTGGGCATGCTTGGTCATGGCTTAGCCGATTTCGAGGTCATTTCCTGCCACATAGACCTTGAGCGGCGAAGTGACGAAGCCTTGAGGGGCGACCTTTGCCAGGTCAAAGGTGCGGTGCCCCTTGACGTCGAACTTCCAGGTGAACGAACGGTCTCCGTTTCGGAACACCACCACGTCGCCGCAGCGCACGTTGATGTACGGGCGCTTCAGGCTCGAAACGTCCACGGTTTTGGTGGCCGCTGTAGTGGAGCTCACTGCGACGCCATAGGAGTCTCCGGAGTTACCGGCTAGCGCCGGCGCCGAGAAAGCGATTCCGGCGGCCAAAGCCAACGAGGCGGCGATGCCAGTTTTGGAAGTGGGGTATTGACGCATATGCATCTCCTCAGTAAAAACGGGATGGGCACACTGCACAGTGCAGGCTAAGGCAGGAGGCTGAGTGGTCCCGCGAGAGGGTTCCACCTGTTTACGCTGTATCACGGGCTCCAGTTGCGAGGCTGGCAACCAGCCCTCGACAGTCCCACTCCACCAGGTCACTCGCGAAGAACACTCAGCTCTGCCAGGACCCAAATCTACAGAACGTGAGTTTTCATCCTGCCAACAGGAAGATGACAAATTCGTAATGCCCGGGAAACCCCACTGGCCTCAAAATCGTACTTATGAAGCTATTGGTAGTCGAAGACGAGCTCAAGCTAGCCGGATATCTCCACAAAGGCCTTACCGAAGAAGGCTATGTGGTTGATCTTGCCCATACTGGCGTGGATGGCCTTCATCTTGCAATGTCTGGCGACTACGACCTCATCCTTCTCGACGGGATGCTTCCGGCCATCGATGGCCTCACCGTCTTGGGGTCGCTGCGGTTGAGCAAACAGACGCCTGTCTTGATGCTGACGGCTCGAGGTCGGGTGGAAGATAGGGTTCAAGGCCTGACCGCAGGTGCTGACGACTACCTGGTCAAGCCTTTTGCATTCTCCGAGTTGCTTGCCCGCATTCAAACCATTCTCCGCCGAGCTGGGACGATCCGTCCTAGTCCGGAATCGACGCTTCTCAAACTGGACGACCTGGAGCTGGACCTTCTGCGTCGCAAAGCTACCCGCGGCGGACAACGGCTAGATCTGACACCGAAGGAGTTCAACCTCCTCAGTCTGCTGATGCGCCGGGAGGGTGAGGTCTTGTCTCGTACAGAGCTTGCAGCACAGGTATGGGACATGAACTTCGATAGCGAGACAAACGTCGTGGAGGTGGCCGTTCGGCGGCTCAGATCCAAGTTGGACCAACCCTTCGAGACCTCACTGCTACACACTGTCCGCGGCATGGGCTACATCCTTGAGCGCCGATGACATTTGATATGGGTGCCTGGTCAAAGGGAAGCCTTGGGAAAACGCTATCCAAGTGGTTGGCGATCCAGGCCTTCGTTGGCCTTAGTCTCATCTGCATCGGCGTGTATGTCGTCATCGCCTTGGCGCTGTCGCAGCGTCAAGATACCACGCTGGATCAAAAGCAAGACGCCGTCCGCAGCATCCTGATGGAGGGCAGCCGGCGTCACTCCCCCGAGGAGCTGCAGCACTTGCTCCGCGACGTCCTGGCCGGACACGCGGAGATGTCACTTCGTATAGAGCAAGATCCAGATGGCATTTTTGCCGTGCAGGGAACAGCCGCTTCGGCTCCAGACCATTCCGGGAAACGCCTGAAGCTGAGGCGTTTTGAGGTCGCGGTAGAAGCGAGCGCTGCAGGGCAACCTCCAGGCAAGGTGTCGCTTGAACTGGCCCTTGATCCGAAGGCTGATGACGCGCTTCTGTCATTCCTGGCTGGGACCCTGGGATGTGCTGCTTTGTTTGGCTCCATCGTTGTCTCGTACGGAGCATTCAGGTTGGTTCGAAAGGGCATGCTTCCCATACACAGGCTTGTCGAGCAGACACGTTCACTTACGGTGAGCGAACTCGAGCGCCGCCTTGATGGAACTGGTCAACCAACCGAACTGCAACCTCTTATCGAGCAGTTCAACGAACTCTTGCACCGCTTATCCGACGCATACAGGCAGATGGAGGCCTTCAACGCAGATGTGGCACACGAACTCAATACACCGCTTTCGAACCTGATCAGTAGCTGTGAACTGACCCTGCGACGTGAGCGCAGCGCAGAAGAGATGCGTGAAGTACTGGGATCCAACCTAGAAGACCTTCGCAGAATGGCGGGGATCGTAGGGGACATGCTGTTCCTGTCGATGGCGGACAGATCACCCAACATACGTAGAGCCCCGATTGAAAGCTTGTCAGGACTGGTCCACGAAGTGGTTGAGTACCATGAAGCCTCCATTCAGGAGGAAGGACTCAGAACTGAGGTGCGCGGTGACAGCCCCGCATCGGTCGATGATCGGCTGCTCAGGCGAGCCATCTCAAATCTCCTCGGGAATGCAACCCGCTATGCAGAGCGCGATTCGACCATCACCATAGAGATACAGCGTTCTGTCGATGGGGCTGTTGCCATCAGCGTCTCGAATCTTGGGCCGACCATCGCAGCAGAGCATCTTCCAAGGCTCTTTGACCGCTTCTATCGTGTCGACCCTGCCAGGGCGTTCGCTGAACGCAACCACGGTCTTGGGCTCTCTATCGTCGCCGCCATTGCCAGGATGCACGGCGGGAGTACCTTCGCCAGGTCAGGCTATGGTGCAACGTGCATCGGTTTGACCTTGAACGACTGAGTAGGTGTTCAGTTGGCACGGCGCCCTAGTTTTCAGTACAAGCGTTTCGTACTGGTCTTTGCCGCCGCCTCTTGGCTTAGGCAAAACGGGTGTTGACGCCGACCGAAAAC
>NZ_RSED01000038.1 GCF_003933735.1 Aquabacterium soli
GTGAATCAGGGGGGCGTTTCACATTCACCCCCATGCCAGACAGCATGTCGGCGATAAGGCGCACGTAGTGGAGGGGCAGTGCTGCGTTGTGCACGGTTTGATTTTTTGAAAAGCGCCAATTGTCAATAAATGACCTTTTTGTGTCAAGACAACCTACCCTTGATCTACCCCAGGATTCATAGGATACAAATACTTAGCGCCATCAAACTAACAGTACGCCAATGTTTTCGTTTTTCAAGAAGTCCGGCCCCAACCAGGCCAGCATCAATGGGGTGCCCATCATGGTCAATCCCAAGGAGACCTTGCTCCAGGCAGCGTTGCGCGAAGGCATTGATTTCCCGAACAGCTGCCGCGTGGGTGGCTGCGCAGCCTGTAAATGCAAGCTGGTCGACGGCAAGGTCAAGGAGCTGACTCAGACCGCCTACATCTTGTCGGACGAAGATTTGGACGCCGGCATGATCCTGGCCTGCCAGTCGGTGCCACAAACCAATGTCACCATCGAAGTAGACATGGCCGCCCAGCAAGCCCGCCGCACCGTAAGTGGCCGGGTGGTGGCCTGCACCGCACTCACCCACGACATCGTCAGCCTGCGCATCCAACTGGACGACTCACTGCCTTACAAAGCTGGCCAGTACGCACAATTGTCGGTTGACAGCCTGCCCGGGGTTGATCGCAGCTACTCGTTTGCCACCGCCTCGCAGCCCAATTCCCAGGTCAGTTTCCTGGTACGCAAGGTGCCCAATGGCGTGTTCTCCAGCCATGTGCATAAACATGATCTGGTTGGACAGCGCGCCAGCGTGAAGGGCCCCATGGGCGATTTCTGGCTGCGCCCCTCTGACGCCCCCTTACTGATGGTGGCCGGCGGCAGCGGCCTGGCCCCCGTTCTGGCCATCTTGGAAGACGCTCTGGCCCAAGGCGTCAAACGCCCCGTCACCATCTTGTTTGGTGCCCGCCAGCAAGCTGACTTGTACGCTCAAGACACGCTGGAAGCCCTTCGCACCCAATGGCCTGCGGCCTTCCGCTTTGTGCCCGTGCTGTCGGCCGAACCCGATGGCAGCAGTTGGGCAGGTGCGCTCGGCAACGTTGACAGCGCCCTGGCCGAGCACCTGCCCAACGGTGCCCATGCCTACCTGTGCGGCCCACCCGTCATGGTCGATGCCGTCAGCGCAGTATTGCGCGACCGCGGCATCGCCAAAGAACAAATCCGCGCCGACCGTTTCACGACCTTGCACGACTCTACAGGAGCACAGTGATGATGAACATTCTGCACTACCTCAAGTATTTCCTATTCCATATCATCGGCCTGCTGGCTCTGACGATGGTCACCCTAGGTGGCGCTTACACCACCTACGGTCTGATCACCATCTTGGTTTTCTACATGGTGGGCGACGCTGTCTGTGGCGACGACACCACCACACCCACCTTCAAGTATCCCGGCATCTTGACTGCGCAGCTGTGGATGGCTTTGCCCTTGCTGTTAATGATCATCTTCGCATCGCTTTGGAGTGTGAGCTCCGGCGACGTGCTGGGCTATGGCGCCTGGGTGCAGCAGCTCACGGGCTTCGATGCCCTGGCAGCCCGCGAAAGCACCTTCTGGGGCCACCACATCTCGACCATCCTGCTCTCCGGCCTGATGATCGGCATGGTTGGCACCATCACCGCCCACGAACTGACTCACCGCACCTGGGATCCGATCTCGATGTTTGTCGGTCGCTGGTTGTTGGCTTTCAGCTTTGACACCATTTTCTCGATCGAGCACGTCTACGGCCATCACCGTTATGTGTCCACCACTGAAGACCCAGCCACCGCACCTCGCGGCCGCAATGTGTACTTCCACGTCCTTGCCTCGACCATCAAGGGCAACATCAGCGCGTGGAACATCGAGAAAAAGCGCCTCAAGCGCGATGGCCACGGCGCCATCTCCTTGCGTAACGGCGTGATCCGTGGTCACCTGATGAGTTTGCTGTTGGTAGCGGTGGCATATGCCATGGGCGGCTGGCCTGTGGCTGGCTTCTTCATTGCCAGTGCGCTGTGGGGCAAATCGCTGCTGGAGATCGTTAACTACATGGAACACTACGGCATGGTTCGCGACCCCAAGCTCCCGGTTCAGCCTCGTCACTCTTGGAACACCAACAAGCGCATCAGTTCATGGTCGATGTTCAACCTGACCCGCCACTCGCATCACCATGCCCAAGGCGAAGTGCCTTATCAAGACCTCAAGCCCTTCCCTGAAGCGCCCATGATGATCGGTGGCTACCTGACCACCATCCTGGTGGCCATGGTTCCGCCTCTGTGGTTCAAACTGATGGACCCCAAGGTCAAGGAGTGGGATCTGAAGTACGCCAGCCCCGAAGAGTTGAAGCTGTCTGAGGCCGCCAACAAGCGGGCTGGCTGGGGGCTCAAGGCTTCTGCTTGAGCCATGGCGTTGTAAAAATAGGGCTACGGTGGCAGACCTGTGATTGATGCTAGACCTGCATTCATGGCTTCTTCAAGTCGCTGTTTTCCATCCCCTGCTTGAATTGCTGCGTTTCGTGCGCCGCCCGGTGCCAGCATAGTAACCGCCCTGCCGCTCAAGGCGTACGCTCATGGCTTTCCATTGCGCCTGACAGACGCACCCGTGCATCGGGTACCAGCTTGAAAGAGGTACCTTCGAGGTTTTGCACATCGGTGGCCGACCTCGTGTGCGATCGTGTAGGGCTTGGGCAAAATCCTCCAGGCGCATGCTCAGCGTCGCCCTGTGTCGGTCTTGCAAATTCACCGCCACGCCCGTGAATATGGGCAGAGCCTGGCAACAGGGATGGCCAAAACTCTGGGTTTTTCCCCGGTGGATGCCATGATCGGCTTGCGCGACCCGCTGGCAATGCTGGTACTACGTGTGCCGTGGGCAGAGGTAGAGAGGTCGCTGGCTCCGCTATTCGCCCGCAAGGCGAGCATGGCAGCATGCCGACATGTTCGGCCCGACGCCGCGGACGTTGCCGACGGGCTCAGCGCGGCTCGTCGCGCGCGCCTGCCCCTTCGCCTGATGGTGGAGCCGCTATTCCAGGCGGCGCCATGCCTTCTGATGGATGACACGGGCGTGCTAACCGAGGAGACGGTGGTGCGCACGTTCTCGATCCTGAAGGCGACAGACCTTCTCAGCCACTCGCGATCAGTGTTGGGAGCTTATATTTCAGGCCGCTGAGGCCGTGTCCTGCATCTCATAGGTCTGGACCAAGCGCTTGCGTTGCGCCGGCAAAAAGTTGATGCGCGAGGCATCGCCACCGGTGGCTTTAACCACTCGCTTGTCCATCACGGCAAACCACAGCGGCGGCACGTAAGCGACCAGGAACATGCCCGTGTAGCCCAGCGGCAGGAAGGTCGGAATGTCGTGGAAGCTGCGCAGCGACTGGTAGCTGCGCGTCGGGTTGGCGTGGTGGTCGGAGTGGCGCTGCAGCTGGAAGGTCAGGATGTTGGACAGCACGTGGTTGCTGTTCCACGAGTGGTGCGGCTGGCAGTGTTCGTAGCGGCCATCGGGCTTCTTCTGGCGCAGCAGGCCGTAGTGCTCGATGTAGTTGGCCGAGGTCAGCATGAAGGCGCCCAGGAAGGCCAGCACCATCAGCAGCACCAGGGCCTGCGTGCCCAGCCAGGCGGTCATGCCGCCCCAGACGATGGCGGTGCCGATCCAGCCCTGCACGATCTCGTTGTCCAGGCTCCAGGCCGACTTGCCCTGGCGCTCCAGGCGCTCGACCTCCAGGTCCCAGCCGCGGAAGTAGGCGCCGGGCATCTCGCGGAACATGAAGCGGTAGATCGTCTCGCCCATCTTGGACGAAGCCGGGTCTTCCGGCGTGGCCACGTGGCGGTGGTGGCCGCGGTTGTGCTCGATGCAAAAGTGCGTGTAGGCGCCCAGCGAGAGGTTGAACAGCGCGGCCTTGCGGGGCAGCCATTCCTTCTTGTGGCCCAGCTCGTGGCTCATGTTCATCACCAGGCCCAGCATGAAGCCGTTGATGATGACGGTGGTGACCACGCCATACCAGGGCACCGCGTGCGTGCTCAGGAACCACACGTTGAACAGCGTGGTGGCCCAGCCCACGGGGATGGCCAGGTAGATCATCCAGCGGTAGAAGGCGCGGCGCTCGAGGTCGGGCACGGCGGCTTCAGGCGGGTTGCTGGTGTCGTCGCCGATCAGCCAGTCCAGGATGGGCACCAGCACGAACAGCACCAAAAAGGGCAGGACGTACCAGGCGGCGTGGTCCTGGCCCATCAGGTGGGCCACCGGGCCCGTGGCCACGATGGCGGGGATCAGGGCTGGCAGCAGCCAGAGGGGCTTCTTCGGGTCCCGGTAGGACGCGGCCAGCGGGTCGGGCAGCACGGCGCTCATGTTGTTGTCTCCTCGGTGTGAGTCGGTGAAATGGAGTGATGCGATCTTGCGAGCGCAGGCCGAAATGGGGTACCGTCTGCGCTGGCAACTTATCGTCATTTTGTGACACTCACCGTGAGCACCCGAACCCCTCCCACGCAGGCGGCCGACTGGCTGGCGCCCGCGCTGCACCCCATCTACGCCCGGCTGATCTGCGCCGAGATGCGCCGCCGTGGCTTCGACGAGGCGCAGATCCTGTCCGGCACGCGGCTGAACTGGGCGTCACTGCACGAGGGCAACCGCTACCTGAGCTTCGACGAGGTGACCCGGCTGATCCGGCGCGCGGTGGCGCTCACGCAGGAGCCCTGGCTGGGCATCACCGTGGGCTGGGGCACGCAGCTGTCGGCGCACGGGCCGGTGGGGGTGGCGGCCATGTCGTGCGACAACGTGGGGCAGGCGCTGGCCCTGATCCAGCGCCACGCCGGCTTGCGTCAGAGCCTGATCTCGCTGGAGGTCGACCAGCAGGGCGACGAGGTCACCCTGTGGATGCGCGAGCACCTGCAGGCCCCGGATGTGCGCGAGTACATCATGGGCCACCTGATGGGCGCGGGCCTGCGCCTGCTCGACACGCTCACGGGGCTGGACATGACCCGCGTGGCCCGTGTGGAGTTCGCCTTCCCGGAGCCGCCGTGGGCCGATGCCTACCGCCGCTGGTGGCCTTCGGTGCGCTTTGGCATGGAGCGCTCGGCCATGGTGTTGCCGCTGTCGCTCCTGAGCCACCCGGGCCTGGCCCCTGACCCGCAGACCCACCGCATGGCCTTGCGCGAGTGCGAGCGCCTGTGGTCACAGCAGAACGACCCGCGTGACCGCCTGGGGCCCGTGGGCGACCGCATCTTGAGGCTCTTGCTGGCCTGCGAGGGCGGCTACCCGACCCTGAGCGAGTTGGCCGAGCGCGAGCACGTCTCCAGCCGCACCCTGATCCGCAAACTGGGCGACGAGGGCCTGACCTACCAGCAGCTGCTCGACCGCGTGCGCGAAGACCTGGCCTGCTGGTGGCTGCTGCACTCGGACATGAGCGTCGAAGCCATCGCCGACCGGCTGGGCTATCAGGACACGTCCAATTTCAGCCGCACCTTCCGGCGCTGGGTGGGCATGCCGCCGAGCGACTTCCGGCGATCAGCGGGTGCTCAGACCTTGAACACCGCCACCGACTGAACGAGCTCGGCAGCCTGGTGCTGCAGGCTCTCGGAGGCCGAGGCCGACTCTTCAACCAGGGCCGCGTTCTGCTGCGTGCCGTGGTCCATTTGCTGGATGGCCTGGCCGACCACCGACTCCCCGGCTTGCTGCTCGGCGCTGGCCGTGCTGATCTCGGCCACGATGGTGTTGACCCGCCCGATGGCATCCACGATCTGGACCATGGTGTCACCGGCCTGGTTCACCAGCGTGCTGCCTCGCTCGACGCGCTCGGCGCTGGCCGTGATGAGGTGCTTGATCTCGCGGGCGGCGCCAGCGCTGCGCTGCGCCAGCGAGCGCACCTCGGCCGCCACCACGGCGAAGCCTCGGCCTTGCTCACCTGCGCGGGCCGCTTCCACCGCCGCGTTCAGGGCCAGGATGTTGGTCTGGAAGGCGATGCCGTCGATCACCGAGATGATGTCGGAGATCTTGCGCGAGGCCTCGTTGATGCCCTGCATGGTCTCGACCACCTCGCGCACGACCCCACCGCCCTGTTCGGCGACCTGAGCGGCCGCCTGGGCCATGGCGGTGGCCTGCAATGCGTTCTCTGCGTTGCGCTGCACCGTGTGCCCCAGGTCCGACATGGTGGAGGCGGTTTGCTGCAGCGAGCCGGCTTGTTGCTCGGTGCGTTGCGACAGGTCCTGGCTGCCTTGCGAAATCTGGGCGCTGGCCGTGGCCACGGCTTCGGCGTTGCCGCGCACCCGCGTGACCACCTGGGTCAAGCTGGCCTGCATGTCGGAAAGCGCCGCCAGCAGGGGCGTGAACTCGTCGCGCTGATCTTCGTGGATGGTGGTGCTGAGGTTGCCATCGCGCACGCGCTCGGCCACCTCCCGTGAGCGATCCACCCGCATCTTCAGGGTGCGCCCGATCCACCAGGACAGCGTCACCATGGCGCCGCCGATGAACAGGAACACGCCCAACAGCACCATCAAGGTCTGCTGGATGCTCGATTGGATGTGCGCGATGTCGCGCTCGGCGCTGTCGCGCTGGTAGCTCACGGTCTCCGCCAGTTCTTTGAGCAGCGCGTTGCGAGCCGGGATGGTGTGGTCGACCAGGTAAGCAAAGGCCTCGTCCTTGCGGCCCTCGGCGATGAGCTTGACGTTGGCCTCCCCTTGGACCCAGAAAGCCTGCACCGCTGGCGGGATGGCCTCAAAGCGTTCCTTGCCGGCGCTGGTGAACAGTTGCTGCTCATAGGTCTTGAGCAGCTGCTCGATCAGCTGGCGTTTGGTTTGCACGTCCTGCAAGGCCGCGTCGCGTTCAGCGGGCGTGCGCGCCAGCATGGCGTGGCGCAGTTGCAGCGAGGCGCGGGTGACGTTGAGCTCGACCTGGGCGATCTCCGAGAGTTGCGGGATGCGGTGCTTGGCCGTTTGATCGCTGACGGTGGAGACGTCCTGCAGCCGCCAGACCGTGAACAGGGCGGCCCCGATCAGGCCGGCGCAAACCAGCACCGAAGCCAGGGCGATGCGGGCGGCAAGCCCGCGCGCACCGAAAAATGACATGTCGAGCTCCTTTCAGCATTCGTCGTTGTTGCCGGCGCAGAACCAGAGAACTGAAGACATCGTTCGGAGATTCGGTCGCAAATTGATACATCCAGCGCATTCAAACCTGCGAATCTGAAAAAACTGCCCGGGGAATTGGGTGCAGGCGAGGGGCGCCGGCTTCTTACAATCGCCCCATGCCTTTTGTTCACCTCCGCGCCCACACCGAGTTCTCCGTCGTCGACGGCACCGTCCGCATAGACGACCTGGTCAAGCTTGCAGCCAAGGTTCGAGGTCGGGCACGGCGGCCTCGGGCGGGTTGCTGGTGTCGTCGCCGATCAGCCATTCCAGGATGGGCACCAGCACGAACAGCACCAAAAAGGGCAGGACGTACCAGGCGGCGTGGTCCTGGCCCATCAGCTGGGCCACCGGGCCCGTGGCCACGATGGCGGGGATCAGGGCTGGCAGCAGCCACAGGGGCTTCTTCGGGTCCCGGTAGGACGTGGCCATCGGGTCGGGCAGCACAGCGCTCTACACATCCACCGCCGCGAACTGGGTCTCTACATCGCCACCATCGCACCCAATCTCGCCCAGGCTGCGCTGCTCGCCATCCTCGTGCTGGTGCCGATGACCTTCCCTTCCGGTACCTGATCCCCACCCGAAGCCATGCCATCGGGCTGCGCGAAGCCATGTCTATCTCTCCACTTTATTACTTCGTCGAGATGGGCTACGGCATCCTGCTTCAGGGCGCGGGATGGGACATCCTGTGGGTTTGGCGCTGCTGCTTGGCATGGCGATCTTCGGGTTGGGCGTGTGGCGATTCAAGCGTCAGTTTTGATTCGTAAACCAGTCATGTCTCGACCGTGGGTCACGCGCTGCCTCCCAAGTCTGCAGTCCCCACGGGAAACAGGAAGCGCCCAATGCACGCCAGCTTATTGTCCAGGCGCAACTGCACCGAGACCGTTGTGATACGTCGTCCCGCCCGCACAATGTGGGGCACCGCGCAAATCGTGCCGGCGAAAGCCGGTCGCAAGTAATCGAAGGTAAGCGTCGAGCAAGCAGGTAACTCGACCCGCGCCAGGGATCGTGCAAGATGGGTAGCCGCGACCACTTCTCCAAAGCTGGCAAGTACACCACCATGGAAGGTCCGGATCAGGGGATTGCCGACATGATTTTCGCAAAAGTCCATGAGGTAGCGTGTCTCGCCCTCAACGACCTCCTCCCGCATACCCAGAAACCGATGGAAGGGCACCGCCGGCACGAGGACCATTGCTGCCTCTGCACAATCTGTCATTGATTTAACCACCCTCGTCATGCCGCACTCCTGTCCGTCGTATCGAAAGCCGGTCCTAACGTATCGATGGCAAAGGATCCCGTCACCGTGGCAAGCGGCATCTCGTCACCCGCCGCATAAGCCCGGCCGGAGACAAAGGCCACGCTGTCTGTCCAGCCGATGCATTCGACCACCGCGCGCAGGCCGCTGCCCGCCGGAATGGCACGAAGGTAATCGACGCGCAGGTCAATGGTGGCGATAGGCCTGAGCGAGCGTAGCGCGGAGAAAATCGCCAGTCCACACGTCGTGTCAAGCAGGGTCACGAGTGTGCCCCGATGCAACGCTCCAAGGCCGTCGGCCAGAGCCTCAGAAAACGGCATCACCATCTCCGCCTTGGCGTCGGCCACCGCCACCACGTCGACGCCGAGGGCGTTGAACAGTGGATGCTGACTGCCGAAAAAAGCTTTTGCCATGGCAGCTTGGTCCAGTTGCGGCTTCATATGCGACATGCCTGCTCCTCAATTTGCACTGTAAATGTGTTCACTCAATAGATCAGAGCAGCGTCGATATAGCGACGCTCCGCCGCCCGTACGGCTTGCAGGGCATCTGCGAGCAATTTCGTAGGGAAGCATTCACTCTCGGAGCCTGCTTTCAGCGCCAGCGCCAGCGATGTCCAGCATGCGGCACAGTCTGTCATAAGCTGCGGCAGTTGCAGATCGCTGATGCGTGGATCAGCCGATGCGGCTTCGTTCAGAAATTCTGCGTACATTTTGCGAAAACCGCCGCCGCCCGTGCCGCGCCGTTCGATGATTTGATAAGCAAAACGCGTCGTCCAGCGCCAGTCGCCCTCGCGTTCCCAGCGACCAAGATCGGCCAGCCAGGTATCGAGCGCGGCCACGCCGGCATAAGGTCCGCCCTCCAGCAGTAAACGTGCGTTGTGGCGTATGGCTTCAGCCACCCGCTCGACCGAAAGCCGCGCATGAATGGCGGGAGGCGCGAACAAGTTGCCAGCATGAAAAAAAGGAGGCAGTTCCGCGAAGCGGGCACGGGCCAGATCGGAACGTGCCACCGGGATGGGCGCGGGGCGCTCGGTATCGGTCACCAGAATGCAGCCGTCCGCCGGTTGGCGCTGCCAGGCAACGATGGCGTGGCCGGGAAAATGCGTCCGGCTGGTAAAGTACGGCAAGTGAAAAATATCGGTCAGGAGCAGGGCTGGGCGCCCCTGGTCGAGCAAGCCATCCAGCGCCTGCGCGCCCTCCTCGACGGAGCTGTAACTTGTCCAGGCGAACGGTACGTCCAGCGCCTGGAATACCCGCTCCTCATATCCCAGCGAGCGCACATGGACCAGAAAAGGTACCGGGGCATCAGGCAGCGTCAGGTATGTGATGCCCAGCCCCGAGCCCAGCCCAAAACACATGGCCTCGGTCAGCGTCGTGCCATGGAACTCAAGCAAGTCCCGGATGGCCGAACTCCCGCAATGGCGGCCGGACCGATGGGGAATGTCGGGGGCCTGTGCCATATCTGCTGTGTGTAATGTCACTATCGACTTACCCTTCTTAAAGAATGATGAATGAACTTGGGCTCATATCGCTCCGTCGCAATTTGCGTTGCCGTAACCATTGGCCCATCCCATTACCCAAAAACGTTTCAGGTCAGGCTGGTGACCTCAGAACTTGCTTGAGTCAAGCCTGCACCAGAACCCGTTCACCTAACTGTACCCGAGGCCTTCACCAAACCGATCATACGAGCCTTTCTGGACAGGCCCCAGATCCATTTCACTGGATCGCCCCTGCCCAGCTAACACCTATGACTCTCACATTGAAGGCCAATAGGAGGTGTCATGAGCAAACTACGTTACACCCCAAAATTCAATCTTGAAGCGGTCAAGCAGGTCACAGAGTCTGCTGCGGCAGGTTACTGGTGGGCACTTCGCGTAACCCAATTTCCCAAAGCGCAGGAGGCCCATTCGCCCCAGGCCTTGAGATTGTTCGGCCCGGCGGCCTCATTGCGGTACCCGCTCTGGCCGCCCGCCGCAGCGCAGGCTGACCCTGGCACGCTGCAAAACGCCCGCCTGGGCACCATGCGCGCGCATCTTGCCCCTCATGTCGGCGCGCCTTGCGCCACCAACCACACCAATGTTTTGGCGTTGTAGGCCACGCACTTGAGCGTGATCGCCAGCTCGTTTCTGGCCAGCGTCATGGCCCGAACCACTTTGCCACCCAGCTGCTCCAGCCCGGCAAACACATGTTCGACGCGGGACCTTGTCTTGTTGATGCTGCGGTTGCGCGCGCCCAGCCGCTGTCGGGCTTTCTGGCCTGGCTTGGCTCGCCGGGCGATACCGTCGCCCAACTGGTGTCGGGCCAGCAATTCACGGTTGGCCTGCGCGTCATAACCCCGGTCTGCCAACACGCGTCCTCGGGTGTTGCCCGCGTCTAGCACCTCCCCCAGCGATTGACCATCGTCCACATTGGCTGGCGTCACCACGATGCGGCGAATCAGCTTCCAGCGTGCGTCCACGTTGCTGTGCACCTTGTAGCCATAAAAGCTCTTGCCATGCTTCTTGGTCCAGCGCGCATCTCGGTCGGTGTGCTGCAACCGCTTCGTGCTCCAACCCTCAGGTGCCTGGCCTTCGTTGAGCGCCTGGCGCTCTTCGCTGAGGGCCTGCGTGATGGGCGCTTGCACGATACTGGCATCCACAATCTGCCCGCCACGCGGGAGGTAGTCCTGCTGCTGCAACTGCTGGCTCACCGCAGCGAAGATGACCCGTCCACCCAGACCGCCCTTGGCCAGGCGTTGCTTGAAGCTCCACAGCGTGCGCGCATCGGGAATGTGGAGCTGGCCGTCGACGCGGCAAAACCGCTGAAAGCTCATGCGGTCGAGCATCTGGTGCTCGCACTCCTCATCGCTGAGGTTGTACAGCGCCTGCAGGAACTCCATTCGCACCATGACCTCGCTGGCGTAGGGCGGTCGACCGCCCTTGCTGCGCTCTGCACGTGGGCACGCCGTCTCAACCGATTGGGCCACTGCACTGAAGTCGATCAGTCCATCCATCGCCGCCAGGTTGGCAACGTAGCTGCCCAACTTGGCTTGCCGATGTGCCTGCACAAACAAGTCGGTGTCGGGCGGGTCTTGAAAGAAGACCGATGGCTTGATGCGCGGTGTGACCATGATCAGCATCTTGCCGCGTCAGCTAGCGCGGCGCCAGTGGGTTTCAAGAAGTGCCCTGGTAAGTCACCAAGACCAATTCCCCTAGAAGAATAAGGAGATTGCCTACCTTCTGATAGATAGATAAACTTAGCAACCTGTCCACAACACAAAAGACACTCCATTCGACTTTTCCAACCTGAAGAAATACCTCGCCTTGCTGCTGGCGCTCCAGCAGCCATGAAAGGCTTCCAAGAAATGGACAAGGCAGCACTGGCAGAGGGCGCCATCTCAAAGAAACACAAAGAGTTGATCGCAATCGCTGTGGCACTTACCACGCAGTGCGGCTACTGTCTGGAGGTTCATCGCAAGGCAGCAGTTGCTGCTGGTGCCAACGAGCAAGAACTGGCTCAGGCAACCTTCGTGGCCGTAGCACTACGTGCTGGCGCTGCTCTCACCCATGGCACGCATCTGATAACCGACCCTGCGTGAATTCACAAACCCATGAACCCATGAACCCATAAATCATGAAAATCTACGACTTTGAAGGCTTTCCCAACCCCGCCCGTGTGCGCATTGCCCTTGCCGAAAAAGGCGCCACTGACAAGATGCAATTTGTGCATGTCGACGTTTTGAAGGGCGAGCACCGCCTGCCCGGCTTTTTGGCGATGAATCCCAACGCTACCGTGCCTGTGCTGGAATTGGGCGACGGCACCACCATCAGCGAATGCACGGCCATTACTGAGTACATCGACCATGCATTCGACGGCATTTCGCTGACTGGCACGACCGCCAAGGACCGCGCGGTGATCCACATGATGCAGTGCCGCGCCGAACAGGGCGTGATGGACGCCGTGGGTACCTACTTCCACCATGCCACACCCGGCCTTGGTGCGCTGGAGCTGTACCAGAACAAAGAATGGGGTTTGAAGCAGCGTGAGCGTGCCATCGCCGGCATGCGCTATTTCGACAGCGTGCTGGCAACGCAGCCCTTTGCAGCCGGCCAGCACTTCTCAGTCGCCGATATCACTTTGTTCGTGGGCCTGAATTTTGCTGACTTCGCCAAGATCGAGTTGCCTGCGGACTTGCCTCATCTGAAGGCGTGGCGCGCTCGTATGGCCCAGCGCCCCAGCATGGGTGGCTGATTCGAACAGTCTCAACTGCCTTCACCTGACCACCCAAACGGAGTACCGATGGACCTCATCAACGCCCAGTTCGACCAACGGGTGCTACTGCATGGTGCCGACCTGCCCTGGGTGGACTCCCCTGTGGCAGGTGTACAGCGCAGAATGCTCGACCGCATAGGCGGTGAGGTTGCCCGAGCAACCTCCATCGTGCGCTACGCACCCGGCAGCCATTTCAGCCCGCACACCCACCACGGTGGTGAAGAGTTCCTGGTGCTTGACGGGGTCTTCCAGGACGAGCGCGGCGACTACCCTGCCGGCAGCTATATCCGCAACCCGCCCACCACACGACACACGCCAGGCTCCGAGACCGGTTGCGTGATCTTCGTGAAGCTGTGGCAGTTCGACCCGGCGGACCGCACCCCGGAGGTGATCGACACCAACAAGATCGGCCGTGTGGACGACGCCACCCGCCCCGGCGTGGCGGTGACGCCCTTGTTCGAGGACGAGCGCGAAACTGTGAGCCTGGAGACCTGGCTACCCGGCACACGGCTTGACGCCGTGATGCCTGACGGCGCGGAACTGCTGGTGCTGTCCGGCGGCTTCACAGAGGGCGCAGACGAACTGCGAGCCTGGTCTTGGTTGCGCGTCCCTCGAGGGGGGCGACTCACCGCCATCGCTGGGGCGCAAGGCACCACCGTCTGGGTCAAAACGCGCCACCTGAGCTTGGTGCAAGTCCCACCTTCGGCTTGACTAGCACTTGGCAAAGCGATATCGCAAAAATATGTACGGTTGAGACAACGGTACCATGGCTAACAAACGTACCGAACTGCAAACCCTGGCGCAGGCCATCGTCCAGCGATCGGGCTTGCGCGAACTGAGTTTTCGCCAACTCGCCGAACAGACGGGCGTCAAGTCGTCTAGCGTGCACTACTACTTTCCGGAAAAGCACGACCTCACCGCCGTGCTGATCACCAGCTACAGCGAGGCCTTCGCGCAGCGCTTGACAGCCATTGCCAACAAGCCTACAGCCTTAAAACGCAAGCTGTCAGCCTTTATTGACCTATTTGAAGAAGCTGCTCAGGACGACAAGCTGTGCCTGTGCGGCATGTTGGCCGCCGAGTTGTCCTCACTCGACGAGCACTGCCGCAGCCTCTTGAGCGGCTTCTTCAAACAGGCAGAAGCTTGGTTGGCCCAGATCCTGAAGCAACATAAGGGCGAACTGCTTAACCCCCTGCCCCCAAGCCGGTTGGCCGCCGTGATGATGTCCGGGCTGGAAGGCGCCTTGTTGCTGGACCGCGTGAACAGCGCTGGAGACCACTTGCATGCACAACGCCAACTGATCAACTCGTTTGCGGCCGGCACGGCAGTCTGAGACGGCACCACTTTCCGCGACAGGCTCACGCAGCAGCCCGGCTCGCCCACAAACGCCCGCCGGGACTGTCGACCATCCCGCAGCCCCCCATATCCCTTCGGCAAACGGACTGCGCGCCAAGACCGGGAGTGGCTTATTGCGCTTGAAGATGGCCAAGTTTTTCCCCTGACGCCAGAGATCCTTCGTAAGCAATGGGATGGACGCCCCCACCCGATGACGGCAGAGTGGCGCGTGTCGGCCACTTGAAACGGAAGGAGCGTCCACCATGCAGACACGACAATTGGCATCGACCTGGCCAAGAACGTATTCCAGGTCCACGGAGCGAACGAGCGCGGCAAGGCGGTGTTGCGCAAGCAGTTAAGGCGAGACCAGGTTGCCGCCTTCTTCGCGAACATGACGCCGTGCCTGATCGGCATGGAGGCTTGCGGCAGCGCTCACCACTGGGCTCGCAAGCTGCAGGAGCTTGAGCACACCGTGCGGCTCATGGCGCCTCAGTTTGTGAAGCCCTGTGCCTCTCCCAGCTTTCGGTACTTGGTCGAAATCGTCTGAAGCTTCTCGACAAAGGTGTGGGTAGGCGCGTAGCACGGCACGTCAACAGCTCGGTTGTCTGCCACTAATACGCCGCGTGCGCTTGCTGTATCCCACGCCCAGGACGAGATTGTCACCGGTCTGTTGGGTGCGGTGTCATCAAAGCCGAGCTCCAGCAAGATCCCGTCTTTGACACCTGCCAATGGGGCCGTGCGCGCTGCATAGGACAGGCGAATGCCACCGCTGCGCATCTTCTCGTCGTCGAAATCTTCATCACGCGCGACTTGAAAAATGCCCGGGATTCTGATTTTAGTGGCCAGCCAGTCATAGAAAGCCCGACGGGACGAGACATGAGCGACCTTGTTGTGATGGCGGCCGGTCTTGACCTCCAGCTCTTTGGGAGGCGCGATCCGGATGTCGATGTCCTCCGAGAATCGGTGGATGACACCGAAGCCCTTGGACAAGGATGTGCCGCCCTTGAGTTCGAAGTTGAACCCCTAAGTTCGCAGCCCCAAAAGGCAATGCATGATCCAGTAGTCCTTCCCGACCAATGTCGGATCAAGGCTTCGTTCGTCAGCGACCACGGCAAGCAGGTCGCCGAAGTCCTTGCGGTGATGCAGAAATTCAGGCACTCAGCCAACCTTTGGCTCGCTTGCGGGTCGCCACAGAGCCAAACGTCGAGAGCGCGCGTTTGAGCTTGTCGAGGTCAAACGAAGACAGCTTGCTCTGCGCTTGCCGCAAGACAGCATCGCGATCTTCAGCCAACTGCTCAAGGTTGTTGAGCAGATCGACAAACAAAAACTCCGGCGTGAGCTTTTTGGGGAAACGTGGTTTCACCCGGAAATCGAACTGCCGATTGCCCAGCTTGAACACACCATGCCGCTTGTGGTTGTAGACCAGTGTGCGGTTGTATAGCTGCGTGGTACCCAGGCCCACAGCGTTGTATGCCGAAGGCGAGAACACGAGGAAGTCACTGTCGCGAAGAAAGCTGCCAACCACCTCGGCATCCTCAGGCGGTACAGGACCGAAGCTGGACACCCTCGGCACGTAGTACATGCCCTGCGCCAATTTCTTCACAAGCCCCTCGGCGACCAACTCACGCACGTGACGGTCCACCGCATTGCTCATCTCTGCCAGATCCTCTCGCCGGTACACGCGCCCGGGGCGCAATAAGGCAGCCAGCCGTTCGGCGGCACCGCTTACCAGCATCCTCGATGGAGCAGAAACGCTTTCCACGATTGATTTCTCATTGAAATTTCATGCAATCTTAGGAGGAAATGGCGATCTTTGCAAGGCACCCAGCGTCGCCGGCCACGCTGTGTGCGGCGAGGCGGCTACCGCGAGGGGAAATCGCTGTCGACATCCAGATGACCAGCGCTTCCCGACGAGATAATGCAGCCACCAGTTGGGAGCAGATGAGCACGTCGTCAAGCACAGACCATTTGGGTAGCTAAGTGGGTAGCTAGACGCAAAAATCAGCAAAACTCAGACAAAAACATCAATAAATTCAACGCGCTAGGGAAGGTCTGCAAAACCCTGCCGCAGGGCGCGGGTCTTGCATGATGATGTCGTCAAGTTGATGCGTGGCGCAAGAACATGAAGCAAGTCAGCCTGGGATTGAACCTGTCGACCAAGAAGACGCGCAAGCGTGAGTTCCTGGAACAGATGAACAAGGTCGTGCCGTGGGATGTATTGGTCGGCGTGGTTGAGCCCCACTGGCCCAAGTCCAAGACCGGCCGCCCACCTTTTGCCATTGAGACGATGCTGCGCATTCATTACCTGCAGCAGTGGTTTGGCCTGAGTGATCCTGCGATGGAAGAAGCGCTG
>NZ_RSED01000039.1 GCF_003933735.1 Aquabacterium soli
AGGAATTCACTGGGTCATTACCACCTGTTTCTTGACGATTGAATCCTGCGACAGAGGCAAACTAAACAAGAAGCCTCTAAATATTGCCGGCTTTTTCCTAACTTACGACGGACACTCCTGCCAAAATAGAACAATAATCTCTTGCTAACTTCAGAAACCCAAATCTAAGGCCGTAGTCTGCCGCGCAACGAGCAGTCGCATCCGCGTACCAAGCACTATTCTCAACGCGCTCCAGGGCGACGTCCATCCCCGAAAAGGTCTTTTCAAAATATATTCCCGTGACGCCATCCAACAAATAGCCCTCCAAACATCGCGACACAGACACCAATACCGGCTTTCCTAGCTGCATAGCTTGCAAATATACAAGCTGCCCCGAACTGGCAGTTGGATCCAAAAAAGGAATAATAACAGCCTTGCAGCGCCTCAAATAATCAAAATACTCATCACCAAAGACACCTCCAACAACAAAAAAATTACCTGACTTTGACTGCAATTTCTGGTCTGTCAAAACGTAACATGATCTATTTTGTCGAGATTGAAAATAATCCCTCAAAAACTCGTGATCTCTATTGCTCCGACCAACTGCCAGATAGAAATCACCCACCTCTCTTTTGCTAATGAATGTTTCAGGAACATCCGCTGCCGGATATAAAGTATAAGCAAATTTATGCGCAACTTTCGGGAATAATTTTTTATATAAATCATATTCCGCCAAATTATAAACAACAACCTTCTTCACAGCATCAGCAGATAGAGAAAATGCCAGAACACTAAGCCACAAACCTTGCCTTTTAGACGGGGTCAATATAAACGTCAACACATCAATGCTGGCTTTTGGGCGTACTCCGATAAACTGAAGAGCGTGGAACAAGAAGCCGAGGCTCACTCCATATGCCTGCTGCCAGCAAATGACTCGATCGCAGCTCCAGCTTTTAATAAAAAGTCGCAAAGAGACCAAAACATATAGCGGCCAGACTACAGAATACTTTACAAATCTAGGTTGCTTACGCGGAAATCGCGCGCCTATAACTTCGACATTCGCCCCTGAACAATCAGCCAAGACATCTGCGAAACGAAATCCTAAACGCGGGTCCCATGTAATACCAATGACAAATTTCATATACGAGCCCTAGTTAACGCATTCATAACTGAAGTCCGCGCCGACTTCAATTTCTCAGCAAACACCTTCGCATATGCCATACCAGGCAATTCAACATAAACATGAAGAATGTAACAAATTATCACAAGAATAGGGACCAAGCACCCAATAAATAACCAATGAAAATTCTCTAAGGGCTTAGTTGAGGCTTTGAGAAGACCGCCAAAGAGCACAAATAGAATAATTCCATGGAAGAGATAGATCCCGTAGCTTAGATCACCGAGAAGGCGCATTGGTGCAGATTCGAGAAAAGCAATTCTCGCACCCATCACTATTAAGCCAAAAAACAAACCCAACCCCAAAATTGCGAACCCATTATATGGATTTGGAAAGGAGACTATCAATATAACTGGGAGCATCGCAACCGACCATTTAGCAGGCCTAGAGTTCACCCAGGACATCAGCCCAAATTTATGCCTCAACCAAGCGAAAAACATTCCTATCAGGAATGAACCCCAGTAATAATCGAAGGAACTCCTAGTGGCTAAAACGAGAGTGAAAGCAATTCCAAAAATAGTAAATAAGTTCACTGGGGAGCGCTGGCGCCATACCAGGAGCGCTAGTGCCGGCAGGCAGAAATAAAACATCCATTCGCGTGTCAGGGTCCATGTAACCCCAGCGGTTAGAAGCTTTGTGTCCTTTAGGCCATTTATGTCCGGAGCCCCCAACATCAACACCCATTTTAAAACGGGAATTAGAGTCTCTCGTATGCCCACCCATCCACCCCTCCCGAGCAAGGTGAGCACTACCAAGACAGATAAAATTAGAGCAATGTATAAAGGAAATATTCTAAAGAATCGCCCTATGTATAGATTTAACCAATCTAGGCCGGGCTGACGAAGTATTTTCCCAAAAAAAAGAAAACCCGTGATCATAAAAAAAATGATCACACTGCCCTTACCTAAAAAGACAAAAAAGGATGATTCAGGAATAGCCCATATTCCGCTACTGTGATATGAGCGCCAAAAAAGTGCGTGATGGATAAAAACAAAAAAGGCACAGCATCCTCGCAATCCGTCTAGAGCAGGTATGTGAGAATTATCAGCATTGACACGCTCTAAGAATGTAAGTACCCATGCTAAAAAAACCCCAATTCCGAAAATTGCGGCGGCATAGATTGCATGAACGTCTACTACACGAACAGTTGAGTCGAACAAGGTTACTAGATTATTCACTGGCTCTTTGGTATGCAGTCAATGTTTCTGCCGCAATTGATCGCCAATCGTAGCTTTTAGCTACGACGCTTCTATTAGCTTCAGAATCGTATTTTTCAGGGCCTCTGAGTAAAACAGCTTCGATTCTATTTCTCAATGACTCAATATCACCGAGCTCAAAATATTCAGATTCCTTGAGACCCACCTCTAAATTAGGGGAAATGTTACTAGCTAAAACAGGGCAGCCGGAACTCATAGCTTCCAGCAATGCAATAGGAAGACCTTCATGAGAGCTCGGCAAGCAAAAGACGCCAGCCCATCGGTATAGTTCGGATAATGTCTTTCCAGACCGAAATCCCGTCATAATAACATCATCTACTATTCCCGCTAGCTTCTCTATCTTCTGCAAATAGTCAGACTTGTGGTCTGCCGCACCAACGATAACCAATTTTATATGCTTCCATTGCTTATCCTCCTTTAGTTGAGAAAATGCCGAAATGAGGTCATCTTGGCGCTTTTCGGGAACTAATCTACCAACAACAAGAATATATTGGAATGGCCTAATACCAAACTTCTCCAACTCTTGACAGGAGGTTGGAATCGACTTCAACTCAACTCCATTGGGAATCAAGAATGGCACAACCTGATACTTCTCCTCAATTAATTTTTTTATTCCTTGACTAATGGCTATAACCGCATTCGCATGCTTCGAACCACACATCTCACCTAACTGTAAAAGACGACTAGCAAATCGACCCCATTTTTGCCGATGATAATCCTCCCCGTGATGAGTGAATACCACCCTAAGTCCTAATATTCGCGCCAATGGCGTGAAAAGTCCAGGACCTACTGCATGAATATGAATCAGATCAGGTCTTAGAATGAGCCCGCAGTAAAGTACCGACAAGAAAGTATGAACAACTGTTTCCAACGAACTGAATCTAGGACAAGGTAAAGACCTGATGGTTACGCCCTTATATGATTGCTTTTTTTTGCTTAAATAAGGGCTTCTTCCGAAAACGGTAACGTTTACCCCTCGTTCAACTAAAAGCGGGTAAAGATGTTGGGCGTGTGTTTCGATTCCACCTTGGATATTCGGAAATCCACGCAATCCCGTAACAGCAACCTTCATTGCTGCTCCTTTGACAATGGAGGAGCCAATCCGACCGCTTTGCACATCCCAGAAACAAAATTCTCCACCATATTCTCGAGGGTATATTTATTTGCAGAAATGTATGCGTAGTCTGACATGACCTTTAGCAAATGGGGGTTTTCCATCAATTCAATAATTGCGTCCGAATAACTTCTCGCATTTTCCGCTGTGAGTTGCCCATTCTTTCCTGCTTCGAGATATGAAATCTCAGGACTGTGTTGCGCTGTTAATGTTGTGATCATAGGAAGCCCCATTGACAACGCATCGAGTACATGAAGCCCAACTAAACCTGGATTCAGAACAATATCGGCCACCCCGAAATAGAGTGCTTTCTCAGCCCCCCTTTTTGCCCCAACCCATTTAATCCAATCATAAGGATTAATGGCCTCTTCCAGCCATGGGCGGTCTGGCCCGTCACCTACAATGATCATTCTAAAATTTGGATTGCGCGCATGAACCAATTTTATCGACTCAAGCAGCAACTCCAGTTTTTTATCGGAATATAAGGAGCCGCAGAAAAGCCCAACAAAAGAATTCTCTCTGAGGTTGCACTCCGCTTTCACGCGCTCAACGTCAGATGGAAGTGCATTAGTCCAATCTCTACGCAACGACTTAACATCAATCGCGTTATTTAGAACAGTTATTCTGGCTTCAGGGAAATTAGCAGATATGACTTCATTCTTACTAATATCTGTGTATGCAAACCACCAGTCTACCCATCTAAGAGTTGTATTCTTCCACTTCTCACGCAGCCCGCCTGGAGCTCGCGTCTGAAAGTCTCGGCCGTGGCCCCAATATGCAACTTTGGGCCCATTAAAAAAATACCTCTTTAAAATCCAGTAGTAATTGGACAAGAGCCTATTTTCTTGCATGAAAACGATCAGATCCGCAGCCTGATGCTCCTTTGGGACAGGCTGCCAACAAAGATCTTTTTTTTCTCCTATAGGAAAATAAAGATTTTTAACCTTATGAGCCCAATCCAGATGCCCTTCGTCATTCTTGGCCAGCTCTCGTGAGTAGGGGTTCCCCACTACAAGAATTATGTTTAGCCCAGCCTCGCGCGCTCGATCCCGAAGCATATTAAACAATCCCATTCGATAATGGAAAAGCCTGTACTGCATTAGGACTATGTTTTTCATTTGGCGAAAATCCTTTTATTCTTCAGTGCTGAAGCCACGGTTCTCAGGTACGGCCAGGCAAAAAGAATTGGCGCCATAATCCCACCATGCCTGAAAGTAAACCGAAACCAAGATTTGAATGGCAAACCTTTAGGCGATTTTATGGCTAACCAACGACCGTGGAGGGAGAGGCTTTCGTCCTCAAAGGTTCCGCGAGTTGAATTTCTAGAGCATGTTCCAACGAAGCCGGGTGCGAGCAAAATTAATACCCTAGCTTTTCTCGCTCGCAATCCATAGTCCAGATCGCCCATACCGTGCTCGAAGAAGGGGTCAAGTACTCCGATGGCGGATACAGCCCCATTAGAAATTAGAACGAAATTCCCGTTAAAAGTGTCACACTTTTGGACATCTAAGCTTGGTGCAACAATGGCGGTCTTAAGCGTTTTCCAGCTTGATATTCTTCTATGAGCGCTATATGTAACCGTTTTTGTCTCACTGTCCATTGTGGCTCCCACCACTATGATCTGTTGGATGGGTCCGCCATTATTCTCAGCCACGGATAACAGTTGGCGAAGTGCCGAACTATGTAGCATGGTGTCATCATTAAGCCATACGTAATAAGACGTACGACCTAAATCTCTAACATGTGAAAATAGCATATGCATGGCCCTGTTCCAATACAAGCCACCAGCATGTCTAATAACGTTGACGGTAGGGTAGGCCTTTTCTATGGCTTCCGCGGTGCCGTCAGTAGAGCCATCATCCAAAATCCATATATCCACGACATAATTTGGCTCATTCTCAAGAAGTTGCAACCGCCTCAAACATTCCAGCGTCTTTTGCCTTCGGTTGAAACAGGCCATCATTATTGAAATCACAGGCCGGCTGCTCATTCAATTTACCTCGTCCATTTTCGATATACCATCACCCAAAATCCTTAATGGAAGCCCGTTGCCAGACAATGAGGTAGGGCCTTTAATTATCTCGCCTAGCACTGTGGTTGCTTCTGCATTTTCCGGTATCTTAAACTTGCCTTCCGGCCAGACAATCAACATATTCGGTTTAGCCACACCAAATTTGCATTGCGCTACTGCCATTTTCGGGCGATCTCCACACTCGGTAACCTTCTGCCCCGTAGACCACACTGCAACCGCCCTCGTTGCCATACCTACCATATTCATTTGCCGTCTATTCTTTCGTGTAAGTCCCATAGTTCGGCTGTCCCAAGCAAACCAATAGAATCTGTCAAGCCCAGAAACTGCTCCCCACATAAGATACTTGGTAGCAAGCGAAGCAGCCTCAACTTCCGAGTGCACCTTGTTCAATCCGCCCCATTTTGATGCTGGCTTCACCTCATCTTCAAGATTTTGCACAAGCAGACCAAATTCAGTATTCCATATCGGCATCTTGGCAATGCCCGCTTCCCGTATGATTTTTTGAACCTGCTGAACTTGGCGGGTCAAATGAAACGGTCCAGTCCCTTGGTATTCATATGAATGAAAGCCTAGAACATCGATACACTGTCCGCCGCCCATTTTAAGAAAGCTCTTTAGCCTCATGCCGACTTGCGCGTCGCCGGTAAATGAAGGGCTTACTACTAGAACTTTAGGACTTAGCTCCTTAACCTTTTTATAGGTGGCACAGGTTAACCGGACCAATTGCTTCATAGAACCATGGTACGAATGCCCAATGCCTCTGTCATCTGTAGTATCAGGCTCGTTCCATATCTCAACGGCCTCAATGCGATTGGGGTAACGGCCCAGCACTCCTTCAATATAGCCTAGCCAATCGCCCTCGTTGGCTGGTGTGGAGGATGAGCCATCTTGGCCAGAGAGTGCCTTTGCTCGGGGATCAGCTGCAGCCCACTTAGGAGTGGAGCTACCCAAGGTCCACAAGACCTTCATCTTTGATTTAGAGGCGATGTCCATGTAGACGTCAGCCACCGAAAAATCTAGCTGTTTCCCTGCCACTGGAGCCATATCACGCCATGTAAGACGCTGGGCAGTGTGCAGTCGCCATGCGCCAAAATAGTCCGGGATCGAACTCGCCGTAGTTTTTGCATCTATCTTTTCTCCGCCTGGATAAAAGATGTGTATACCAAAATACTCAGGTTTCACCTCATGCCCCTGACTAAAGGCAGTGACGGGGAGCATAGAGAAAGCTAAGTATATGTATTTCGCAAAACTCATAGCCTCTCACCTTTCTAAATAATAACTTTAGTCGGCGCGTTCATTTCTGGTCTTCTGCACTCGGTGACAATCTTTAGGCCCACCTTTTTTTCCTTTAAGAAAAGGTGTCTATATAGAAGCAACAAAACCACTCCATTTGCCGAGATTGTGTGATTGAGGAAAGGAGCTTCGGTCATGCACCTTATAATAATAAAAATCCACAGCAGCATCGATACGCCGCCGTCTTGCTTTCTGACATCAAAACTGAGCCAACCAACAACAGAAATGTGGAAAAGCAATGCGAGCAGCCCTATCACCCCAGATTCACCTAGAGTATGCACAAATTGATTGTGCGCCATTCCCACAAGATTAAAGAGGTGTGGAGGGGCATAGTCTCTGCGAAAATCTGGCCCCCAAAGTAGAGGGCCGAAACCGAATATAGGATTATTCTTCCATGCGTCTAAAGTGATCTGCCATATCTGCATACGTCCACTGAAGGTTGCGACCTCTTGAGCAGCGGAGTTTGAAAGCCTTGACGATGCATCCATCAGAAAGAAAGGCATAGCGCACAACCCTAGCCCAATAGCGCACATTGCAACGGCGCGCTGCGAGACGGTGCCATTAGGCCGTATTAACAAACCCACAAAAAACAATGCGAAAAGTGCAGCCAAACTTGCTTTTGATTGGGCAAGAATTAAGGTAGCCAAATTGAGAAGAATCCAGAATATTCGGGCCCTGCTCTTTATTTCAGGACTAAAGATATACAACAATACTGCAGAAGCCGCAATAAACCCAGTTGTAGTGGGCGTACCCAAAACCCCACTGAGTCTAGAGTTAAATCCAGGCAAATACTCTGTACCTGGCACAGTAACAGCAATGGATGCTACTGGGAGCAATGCTAGAGAAACTAAAGCGCAGAAATTGGCCAGGATAAGAAATCCACGCTGCAGCAGACCAACAGTAAGTACATCTCTAAAGTGCCACACCATTATCAATGCCGCAGGAAAATATAGTATTTTACGAAAATCTCCTGACCACGGCCTGACCTTCACGATGCCGAAAAGAGCAGACAATAGGCTAGCTCCAATTATTGAAAGTAATGACGCCCAAAAAATCAACGCCCAGTTATCAAAATGGTGAACAGCTTTCCCTGAATTGTGTGACATTCTTTGAATTACTGCCAATACTGCCCCGACAGCAGAAACCAACAAAAAGGCCAGGACAACAGCTTTCGAGCCCATCCCGGCAAGTGTTGATATCACACCTGCTCTAGACGCGACATAGTACTGGAATGGTGAAGGCACGACCAAAGTTAGCGCTAGTGCGGCGAGGCACAACAACGTCACTAGAGACCACCCAACCCAAGGCGAAGCCTTATTATTGAAGGTCCAGAACAGTCCAAAGCAAAGTCCGATTGCGGCGACAAGCGCAAAAACTGCAGCGAGTAAAGGTATAACTATCTGCATATGTTGCTAAATTTCTTTGCCAGCAAAACCGAGCTTCTGAAAATATATCGCCGCGTAGCGGCTAGCCCCGCTTCTCGCCCCAAACTCTTCACGACAGAGAGCAGCGCTATTACGGGCTGCTATCTTAAATTTATCCAATTCGTCAAGTAGAGTATCCAACGCCTTCGCCATCCCGTCAGACGTCGGAGGCTCCCAAACACAGGATTGACCAAACATAACCTTAAGATCTCGCAAACCATGTACATCTGAAAAGATGCAAGGTATTCCCATACCTATAGCTTCTAACGCGGCTATACTAAATCCTTCCTTGAGCGAAGGCATTACGTAAATGTCCGCGCACTGCAGCACGGTCTTGGGATTTTCAAGACGGCCCAGAAATCGTACGCTATCCTTGAGCCCCCGTTCAACGCATACTAACTTTTCGCTGTCTTCGTGAGTGCCTGTACCAACATGCAACACCAGGGTTTGGGGAGAACTCTTTCGTCCGATTGCTTCGAATAGCGCGATGTGATTCTTGATCTCGGAGCAGTTTCCGAGCAAAACCAAAACAACGGCCCTTTCTGAAATCTGCATCTCTTGCCTTGCCAGGACTCTTTCTGCAGATGTTGGCGCACTGAAATTAATGGCGTCGTACCAATTCGGCACTAAGCTGGTACGGTTATAAAGGACGTCACGCTCTACTGCACTTACAGTTGGCCCAATGGAGACATGCATCACACCACACAAGCGCAGGAATTTTCTTTGAGCGGCCCTAATTGCCCTCATGAATCCTTTATAGTCAAATGCATTATGAATGGTTCGAATTACAGGCTTACCACTTAATCGTGCTACCATCCCGATGGTAAAGTTTGCATTTTCCGTATGAAGATGAATAAGATCATATGGCTTCAATATATCCTTCAACCTCTTACAGAAAATCAAGCTATTCTTTGCAAATGGGAGATGTATGACACCATACCCAGAGTTTTTTAGTTGTGCAGCAAAATTTCCGACTTCTCTACCAGTGGACAAAACGTCGGCATCAACATCAAATTCTTCCCAGAATTTCGCCGCGACCTTAAGCATTACCTCTGCACCGGAAGGTTTCAACTCGTTCAAAATGTGCAAAACTCGGATTGCCATGAGTCACCTGGTGATCATAGCAGTGACAAACTTGATGCCAAGTGTGTCGTCAGCAAAACGCTGGGAATGCTGAATTAACGAACTTATTTGCGTTGCATCTCTCTGAGAGGCTAGGCTGTCATATTTCCACATCAACCGCTCTAATTCATGATAATCAAGAGACTTGAGCAATGGTAAAGTATCTGGCAATATTTCTTTTGCAGGCGAGTATTCTAAAGCCACCGACGGGCACCCTTGTCGAAGAGCTTCCACGATTGGATAACCGAAACCTTCACAACGGCTAGGAAAAAGTAATGCGACCGAGCGCTGATATAGAGCATCCCGAACCAAGTCGGTAACATGCGGCAACCAATGAACGCCGATTAAGCCCTTCGCTTCTGCGCTATTCTTCCAGAAATCTATCCCCGCCCTACCACCGATGAGGACTAGATCAGATTTCCCTCCTTGCGCTTTGTATTTTTTATAAGCACTAAGTGTGATATCTGTACCTTTACGAGGCCCAGTAGCCGAAAATGCGATGAAGAACGGTTTATCGATTTGAATTGACTTTAGTGCGTCGAGACCAGCGTCTACACTAAGGGTATGAGATTTTACAGAATTGTAAATCTCCGAAATGATTTTACCAGCAGCCTTTGGATAATTGGCAATAAAATCCCTGCGGGCAAATTGCGATATCGGCACGAGGACATCTGCTCTTCTGATAGCTGTCCAGAAATTAAATCGATGATTCCAATAACCTTTAGAGCGTTTTTGATAGCCGCAGTCCGCTCTTAATCCACACAAATCATGAATTACCGCGAGCACCTTTACCTTGCTTAGCCGCAAGGGACATTGATGATAGGGAGCTATATACCAATCAAATATTATTTTCTTCCTAGAAATCAGGCCGGGAATAAGCCATTGAATCCAATAGGTCTTTCTGAACCAACTTCGTGCCGGGTCCAAAAGCTTTGAAATGTTAGCTGATTGCACTGAAATTTTGGGGAAGTGCGCCAATGAGGCAAGCTGCGCATCGTCGACCCAAGGAACCAGAACAATAATCTCCTCAATCTCAGGTCGCAACGAAAGAGCAGCGATCAACTCGACGGCATATGCCCGTCCGCTTGTGTTCCTCTCACAAACAATTCTGAACCCGTCAATTGCTACGCGTATTTTTTTCGTCATGCGACTGTCTTTTCTTGAAATCGTAGGCCTGCGATTTTACTAACAGCTTTTACCATTTTCGAATGCGGGATTAAAGATGCGATTAAGGCTCTGATCTCTGAATCTAGCATGCGAGGAAATACGACTCTTGCTGCCGTGGCAGTAGTCACCAGTGAAAGTGTTAGCGATACGAGATCTTTCATATTGATAGGCCAGGAAATTACTGCCAACTGGACTGTTGCGACAGTAGCCACGCCGACACCAGCAATGACGAGGGAAGGCAACAAAGCTCGCATGCCCTGACTAATTGGCATGGCTGTAATCTTGCAGAATGTGGCGCTTAAGAGTGCGAACCTGAGCATATACACAAAGGGAATGATCCAAACAGCTGTACTTAGGGGCGCATCTGCGGCCAAGCAGAACAGCGTGACCAATGCTGTCGCCACAATTAGCTGCACACGGAGCTCTCCCCCGACACCGCCCAGCCCCCACAGCATTGAGCCAGTCACCGCTGCCAATGCAATGAATGGACTAGCCACGGCAAAGGCTCTTAGGTAAGGGACAGCATCCATCCATGAGTCGCCATACACCGTTGCAACAATCCATTCGGAGTGAAGTGCGATGATCATGAAGCTTGGCAGAAGTAGGCAAGACAGCAATATCACCATCAAACGATATGCCACGCCTGCACCGCTTGTGTTTTCCTGGCCTCGTGAGGTTGCAGCGAACGCAACTGATTGAACCGCACTTGCCACCATTGAGACGGGTGCTCTTGTCAGGTTTAATGACACGGTATAAAGCCCCAGCGGTATTACTCCCCAGATCCGTCCTACCAATAACCTATCGACGTTCTCCACCACCCAGTTGACCATATTGGTGATGGCCACTTGTAGACCGAAGCGAATGAAAGCGGGGTCCCCGCGAAAGCGAGGCTTAAGAGGATGCCTAGTCGCTGCATAGCCTAACACCAAGCATGAGATTACCTGGGCGGCATACCCCCCCAACAAGCTCCACGCTCCTGCGCCGTAAAGTGCCAAGCAGAGCGACACAACGCCAAAGCCGCCAACGTAGGAGCCCTGCTGAATAAGCTGATACTTGCGCATGTCAAGGTTGCGGCGTAGCAGGCTCATTGAAATGTTGGACAGAGCCTGAAGCCAGATTAGGACTGACGCTGCCTTCAACATGGGCACCAGACGCGCGTTCCCAAAAAGGTCGCCAAGAGTTGGCGAAACTAAGTAAAGGGCAGCGGCAATAAGCGAGCCAAGTACCAGCACAGCCCCTACAGCCAAGCCAATGTCATCGTTCGTCAGCGTCTTGCGTTGGACCAAGGCAGCGCCGAATCCGAAATCCGCGATCAACCAGCCGATGGTCACGAAGATCATTAGTGCAGAGTACTCACCAAACGATTGCGGTCCGAGTATCCGTGCCAATGAAATTTGGATGACGAGTTGAGCGCCGGCTTTGAACGCGATTCCGACATAGGCCCAACCCAATGCAACAATGCTTTTCTCAGCCAAGCTCATATGAACTGCCCACCATCATGTCTGGCGAGGGTACAGGCAGCTGCAAAGCAGCTGCAATGCGCCCTTTACTCATAATGGTCATAGGCCTTGAACCCGGCAATC
>NZ_RSED01000004.1 GCF_003933735.1 Aquabacterium soli
ATACGACCAGTTAGGCTGGTGCTAGATGTGCGGTTTTTGCTTTGCGGCAATGACCATGCTGAGCTATTAAGGCAATGCATCGTAGACGACCTGGATGGTTCGGCCATAGTAGTAAAAAGATCCGCCCATTTGGCCAACTACAGCATCTGCCGGATAGCGAATTCTAAGAGTCGATGCATCGATCCATTCGAGTTCCACGGCTGAGTATTCGCAGCTGGCGGTAAAGACACCGCCACCGCCTTTTTGGCTACGGGAGATCATCTCGACCATCACTTGCATGCGAGGAGCATCGGGATAAGAGCTCTCACCGAGTGCGAAGGCCGTTGCCCAAGCTTGAGCATCAGGTGAAACTGACTTTACGGACGGTAGCGCGACGAGTTTTTTTATCCGAGGTATTCGTAGCTTTGGCTGCTCCTTCAGCAGCTTCTCTTTTAGTGCTGACTGCATTGCCTGTCGGCGTAAGGCCAAACGGCCTTCCCATCGCGAGAGGTCGATCCCAGAGTCAATCATCTCAATTGCGGTGAGCCTAACTTGTTCGCTAAGGCATCCGTATTTCCATTGAGTGTCGGCGAGCGCCATCCAGACGATGGCTCGCTCATCGTCATCTGAGAGCGAGCCTTGCCAAGATTTCAGCAGTTCGTCTGTAGCTTCAGCTGGTTGCTTGATCTTGGCGAGAAGTTCGAGAAACTGATCCCTGACATCGCAAGCGGTGTCGTCAGCGTATAGGGCCGCGCTAAATGTTCCCATGTTGTTTCTAAAAGCCTAACGCCTTAGTTCAGAGGCGCCGCGCTTGGCTTGGCTGAAGCGCTGCGAACTTGTAGGCGTCCTCTGGAACGACCCGTTAGGCTAGTGATAAATGCTGAAGCATATAAGCTATTCATACTGCGGCGGTTTTTCTGATGGTACGGGAATTGGCAGCCTAGAATCAGTTAACAGGATAGCTTTGCTCTGCCCATTGTTCTAAGGACTTTGCCAATTGCACAAAGTCATCTGGACTCATAGCTCCCTGATCAACAATGAACACAGGACCAGACGTATCTCCTGTACCAATGACAATGGCCTGGCCGCCGCTGTCATCTCCGATGGCAATGAAGCCCGGGCAATACAACTGGCTCTCGTAGGTTTGGTTGCGCTCAATCACTTCATCGGCTGCATATAGTCGAACGCTTGGGCCGAGAAACTTTCCACCTTGATCTATTAAGAGACGTGAATATTCAGCCGGAAGGGCCTGATGAATCCAGGCCTCAAGGGCTGCGATGGAATCTGACATGTCTATGCACTCTTTCTCAAAAGGCCTAACGCCCGCGGTAAGGGGCGCCCGCTTGGCTGAGGCGAAGCGCTGGGTTGAGCAAGCGTCCCCTTGACCAATGAGTTAGGCCTGGGAGCCACTGCAGATGCCGGGAGCCAGCACTTGACATGAAGGGGAAGGACATAAGAAGTGGCATTAGTTAATCGACCTTGTCGAAAGAAGCATGTATGCCGGCACGTAAGCATTCCGCTGCTGCCTGTTGAACTTCAAAGTCAAAAAAGTAGCCAAGATTCCAAGTTTGCTTGCCTGCCTTGTGTTGCTCTTCTAGCTTCGAAGGTTCAAAGCGCTCAGCGAAGGCAAGCGCCTTCTTCAGCTTGAACAGCGCTTTGAGTGATTCGGTTCCTGGATCAATGGACGCCGTTCCAATAAATGAATCATGAAGCTGAATTTTTGAAAGATCAAAGCCATAGTTGCAGTGGACTGCATTCTCACTTCCGCATTTTTTGCAGGTCCAAATTTCCAATGCCGATTTTTCCGCAGGTATATAAAAGTCCGAGCTTCCGCATGATGAGCATTCCATGGCGCCTCCATTGATTGTTGTAAGGCCTAACGCCTTAGTTCAGAGGCGCCGCGCTTGGCCTGGCCGAAGCGATGCAACATGTAGGCGTCCTCTGGAACGACCCGTTAGGCAGAGCCCAACGCCGAAGGCACTGCGGTTGAAGGCGGCACTGGTTTTAAGCTCATAGCCACCGCGCGCAGCACGAAGGCGGCAGCGTGTGGCCCGCGGCCAATTTGTGTTGGAGGTAGCGAGCGATTGACGCGCGCGGCCTGCACCTGACATTTTGTTTTCGTTCATGCTGAGCCCTTTGCGGACCAAGAACAGCGGCATTGGCTGATGCTCCATTGGAGCATATTCACAAGTCCCGCAAGCTGCGGCCTAACGCTCGCGGTAAGCCGCGCCGGAGTGCGAAGCACGGAGGGCACCCACAAGCGGAGCTTGTGGGCGTCGGCTTGACCAAATGGTTAGGCTGTGGCCCGTAGGCACAGTAGCCTTAGACAGACCAACTGCCATTGATGGCATAAGCCGTGAACTTTCTTTCCAGTAGGCCACATGACTTTGCTGCTGCGCGCCAAGGATCTATGTGCGGAGCTTGCAGGTGCCGCTCTAGGCTTTTCTTGTCGGGCCAGAGCTCCGAGAAGCGGATCAGGCCTGGGGCGAACGGATCTTCTGCAACATCGTAGGCGATGCAGCCGTCACTGCGATATGTCTCTTCAACAAGCTGACGAAGATGGGGAAGGACATCTTTTACCCGCTCGGCGGGGAAGCGCAGTATTCCGAAGACGGCAACCGTGGCGTTCATCCTTTTATTACTCCCGAATGATTGTTCTATGAGGGCCTAACGCAATATAGACGACACTGCCACGTTTCCATTACTGGAAAGAAATGGCCACCTATAGCCCTTTGTGGATAGATATGGAATCCACATATAGCTACTTTTCAACAATGCGATCGCGAAGCTGCAAGCGCCGCGCAACCTTCATCGGCATGCGCCAAACGCCCGCCTCCTGATCCCAGACGGCCCCCGCCGCCCTCGCTGCAGATCGGAGCAACCCCTCGCGGTATTCAATGCGAACCCCGACGATCTGCTCCGGCTTCACCGCAATAGGGGCTTGATCCACCACAAGCTCCACCGTGGTGATCCGCACCGTACTCGTTGGGTCAACGCGATGGCGCACGCAAACCAACTGCTCGCCATACCGGCGGGCAAGCTTGATGGCCCCCGGCTGCGCCGGCGACAGTTTCTTACTGACCCTGAAATTCGTTGCTTGATTCTTCACGCTCCGCCCTACCCTGATGTTTTGTTTATGGCATCACTATAGTCGGCCGCACATTCAGCGCCACCGGGCAAGCACCAAAGAAAAACCCCTCCGCACCGGCCGGTGTGGAGGGGTTCTTTGTATGGTGCCGCTTGTCGGATTCGAACTGACGACCTACCGCTTACAAGGCGTTCCGCATAGGATTCACAGAGATCCAAGGAAGAACAAAACCCTTTGTTTTTCAATAACATAGGGTCCATCAACGTCCTTGACCGTCCAAGGATGTCCGGCTAAAGTGGTATCCAGGGTGGTATCCAAACTGGGCATCAAAGCGTGAACGACAACGCGACATCAAGGCAACCTCGGGCCAAGAAGTGGACCGATGAAAAGGTCAAGGCACTCAAGCTGCCAGAGGGCAAGCGCGAGCACCGCGTTTTGGTTGATTCGGGGCTGTATGTCTTCCTGCGGGCCAAAGCCGGAGGTGATGTCTCCAAGCAGTGGCAGTACCGCGCACAGGTAAACGGAGCCCGTAGGTGGTTGTCGCTGGGGGCCTACCCTGCGGTTGGCTTGGCAAAGGCCAAATCCGATTTGCTGATCCACCAAGCCGCGCACGAAACGGCCAAGAAGGGTGAAGGCGATCATCCTGTGATCGTGGCTCAGGTGGCGCGGCGCAAGGCCAAGTCAGAGCCCACTGTTGAAGAAGTCTTCAAGGAGTGGCTGGAGGACAAGCGTCTCGGCTCCGCTCGCAAGGGTGGCCGCCCGGTCCGGGAGCGCACGATCACCGTGCTGAAGCAGAACTACGACATCTACATCGGGCCGAAGGCCGCACAGCACAAATTCGCCAAGCTGGACAGGACGGTCATTCAGGAAACGATCGACATCCCCAGGCGCAAGGGCTCCCCCGGAGCAGCGGCGCAGGTCTACCGGACATGGCGCGGACTGGTGAACTTCGCCATGAAGCGCGAGTACGTGGCCGGTGCCGACCCAATGCGCGGCATTGAGAATCCAAAGCCCTACCGCCCTGCCCCGGTCAACGCAGCCACGGATGCAGAACTCCTGGCCCTGTTCAAGGCCATCGATGCATCGCGTCTTAACGAGGCCACGAAGCTGGCCATCGAGTTCCAATTGCTGACGGGTGCCCGGCCAACGGAAGTCAGGCTAGCCACGTTCTCAGAGTTCAATATGAGGCGCGGGATCTGGGCTATTCCCCCCGAGCGGGTGAAGTCCGATAGGCCATTCAACATCCATCTGTCTGCCGAAGCGCAAGCCATCTTCAGGCGCGCCAAGGCTCTGCCCCGGGTCGAAGGCAACCAATCCGTGTTTCCCGGCATCGGCAAGGGCCCCATGGAAAAGATGGCGGTTGCCCGCGCACTGTCCCGTCTGGCGCAGCGGATCGAGGATCAAGGGGGAAAGCGGCTACGCCCTCACGACCTGCGCCGCACGTTCAGAACCATGTTGTCACGCCTGGGGGTTCAGCCACACATCGCGGAGTTGTGCATGAATCATCAGGAGACGGAGACCATGCGCCGCGTCTACGACGGTCACGACTACTTCGGAGAAATGACGCAGGCATGGGACAAGGCCGGGGCTCATCTCGCTGCCATACGGGCAGGAGGCGCCTTAGTTATACCGATTGCGAAGAAAACCGCCGCCTGACGGCCTCAGGCAAAGCGGGCTCGGAAGCTGTTGGAGCAGCGACCGGGCCCTGACCAATCGAGCACACGGGAGGTGCACAAATGGCTGAATCGAAGTCTACAGAACCCTCAACACCATCAGGTGTGGTGAATCTGCCCGTCAGGCGTAAACGTCGAAGTGCGGCAAGGGCGGTGGCCGATCCCGCAGTGGAGGCAAAAGTTTTGCCATGGCACGCCCGGGTCATACCAGGGCGGGATAGCCAACTCTTGGAGGTGGAGGCGGCGTTACTTGATCTTCTTGACAAATGCAGGCGCGGGGAGGTGATCGGACTTTGGTACCTGATAGACGCCGGGAATGGCCACCACCGCTACGGCATTGAGGGCTCCTATTGGCAAAACCCTGCTGCCGCCTATGTACCGGCAGCAAAAAGTATGCACATGCTTAGTGTGATCATTGAAAGCGCCGGGCAGTCAGACAACATATGAAGCCTTCAAAGGCTTCTCAAAGCGACCCAAGGCAGAAGGTGAGAGTTCTGCCGAGGGTCTGACCACAACCCACCTACAAAAGAGGTGAACTATGGCTATAGACACTGTAACGCCACATCAGGCACCGTCCGACCTGACCCTTGAGAGAGTGAAAACTATCCTGGGCCAGATAGGGCAGATCGCTCACCGGACTGACCGCCTTCATCACCACACGGATGGGGCCATCTCTGGAGACTGCGAGGCGATGGAACATGACCGCGACCATTTACGGTCGGTCATCTGCCAGCTCGGGCTCTTGGCCGACATAGCAACTCAGCTTCTGGGAGCAAACGCGATCAGCGTTCGCAGTACGCGTGCAGAGGAATGGATCCTTCCATCCTGCGACCGCCCATTGGCGGGCGGTTGACCATGGGTGCATCCAAGGGAGGGGGCGCTCCAGCAATTCGCTATCGGCCGATCTACGGCGGCATCTTCGGCAAGTCGGGTGAGTACGTGCTCGGCACCATGGCCTGCACTGAGCGGGGCTTGCACGCTGTTCGGTACATGGTTCTTCATCCGAGCACTGGTGGCGTGCTCGCCGTGGCCACGGACAAGACCGAGGCTCTGGCCCAAGCGCGGCGCGTGCTCAAGGCCGCTGCAACTTTGGCCAGCGCCAATGACGAATCGTTTGTCCAGGGTACGTTGTGGGCCGAGGGCGAGCTGCCGCCACCGGAGCAAGGCCGGAAAGTCAAAGCCATCCCCAAGCGCCGCCGCGAGGTGTTCGAGAAGAGCGGCGGTCAGTGCTTCTACTGCGGCAAGGTGCTGACGCTCGATGGCAAGTGGCACATTGAGCATCAGATGCCACGGGCACTGATGGGCCCCGACGACCTGATCAACCTGGTTGCAGCCTGCGTGCCGTGCAACCTGGCGAAGCGGGATAGGACGGCGCTGGAGTTCCTGAGCGACCAAGCAGCGGCAGGCTAAAGGCAGAGATGGACGCGAAGGCCCGGCGCGAGGCCGGGCACGATCAACGTCAAGCACCGAAGTCAGAAAGCTCCGAAACAAAACTTTCCAAATCAACGTCTGCTTGGGCGAGATGGCTACTGCCATCTACAAGATAGAAACGTCCGAGGCTATGGAATGAAGGGGACGTTTCTCGGCAGACACGTAGCGTCATGCCTGCACGCTTCGCTGCGCGCTTTGCTCGTTCCAGCAAGGCACGCTCGGACACAGTGACAGTAGAGTTCATAGCAATTGCTCCTACACAAAGTCGTAAAGGAGGGTAGATGCACCGGTCCCGAGCTGTGCCACCTACCGCGACAGTTTGGCTTTTGACCAAGAAACTGCGCCGTGCCTTACCGCGAATCGAACCAAGTCAGCCTTGGTTAGCCGGGACGTGAGCGCACGATAAATTGGTTATGCGGCAAGGTCAAGCCCCATGCGCAGTGATCTCGGTGTGGTCGCCGCTGACATGCGCACCGACGCGAAGGTGATGACAAAACACCAAAGCCGATATATGTTCCAGATGCCCAGCTAGGCTAGCCTCGAAACCTTGCCGAACAGCCACGCCCCCGAGTGGCCTGCTGGGCTCCTTTTGGCGGGGTTGCACGGGGGTGCAGATGCTGGGCGATTTCGAGCCGCTTGACGACAACACGCTGTTCATATGGACTGATCAACTGCAGCAGTTCAAGGATGGTGGCGGACCACTTGATAAACAGAAGGCCGACGAAATCGCTAAGGCAGTCATCCGGGACTTCTGCCTGCGGCACTGGCATGACTTGCCGCAGAGCAGATACACAAGCGGCTGGATCGTGGACGTGCTGGGCGAAATCCTCGAACATAAGGATGCGGTATCGGCCTTCTGCTTGAAGCCACGCCCCAAGGGCCGAGCAAAGGGGACTGGCCGGGCCAGCACACCCGTCGCTGCATGGGTTCAAGTTGCGCTAAAGCGTGGCTATGGCGCAAACGAGGCATATCAAGCCGCAGCGGATCTATTCGGCCTTTCCGAAAGACAGGTTGAGCGCTTCGTAGAAGCGCATGAGTTCTATCCCGGAGCCGACCTTGAGTCGTATCTACTCGGCATGAAGAATCCCAAGCCACTGCCAGACCAACGCTGACGACACTAAATCGACATTTCTTGTCGTGGACCCAATAGACCCATTTTTCGACACTGTCCCTAATGCATCCGGAACGTCCGGAGAGCAGAAGCGAAAGGTTGAAAGATGGCCACTATCTGGCGCCTCCCCTCTGTTCGTGCCGAGTACGGCAAGTCCCGAACAAGCATCTACGAAGACATCAATCGTGGGCTGATGACCAAGCCCGTGCGGCTCGGTGCTCGGGCCGTTGGCTGGCCTGCTGAAGAGGTCAAGAAGATTACGGCAGCCCGCGTTGCTGGCAAAGATGACGCCGAGATCCGCGTCCTAGTCAACAAGCTGGAAGATGCCCGCAAGGAGGTGACCGCGTGAGCGCCGCCTTCATCATCACCCCCGAGCGCCGTGCAGCGCTACACGCCATTCGCGACAGCATCCCTGGCTGTGAACGATCCAGTCAGAAGCAGCGCATCCTGACGGCGATCCAGCAGCTTGGCAGTGTCACGACGTTCGAGTGCATGAGGCACCTGGACTGCTACGACCCGCGCCCGCGAAAGCTGGAGTTGGTGCAGGACGGCCACCCCATCATGTTGGCCTGGGATCGCATGGCCACGGAATCCGGCACCCTGCACCGCGTGGGCCGGTACTACTTGGCCCGCGATATGGCCACGGAGGTGACGGCATGACCATCACCACCACATCGCCCTCTCAGAAAAGAGAAGCCCTGGCAACCGTTGCAGCGGTCCAGGGCGACTCGGGTACTTGCGAAAACCAACAGTCGCAGTATGCCCAAGTGGCGGGCGAGTTTCAAGCCGGTGTCGATGTCTTCAGCCGATTGCAGCGCGCCTTCGGGCGCATCGGCTTTAGCCTGTACAGCCTTGATAGCGGCGCCGTAGTGGCCTCTAACGCGGCCTCTGGCCTGCTGGCCGTCTGCCCGGACATCCGGGCGGCCTCTGCGCTGCTGCGCACGCTGGAGGGCTGACACCATGGCCCAGAACCGTGAGGCCCCGGCGTTTCAGGAATACGCGGCAAACATGATGGCCAGGACGCACTACCGCGTCATGACACTGGCCGAGCGGGGGCTGCTGTATTCGATGCGCCTGGAGTGTTGGGTGAACAGGAGCGTTCCTGCTGATCCCCACATGCTGGCGCGTGTCCTGGGCCATGACGCTGGCGAGGTGGTCAACGCCTTGCCGGGCGTCATGCCCTTCTTCACCTCGGATGGCCGCGAGATCACTTGTCCCGAGCTGGAGGACTACCGCGCCCACCTAGCTGCCATCCGCGAAAAGCAGTCCAGCGGCGGCAAGCAAGGGGCAGCCAAGACCAACAGCAAGCGCCTGCCAGCAGAGCACCCAACACAGCCGGGTGACCCGCCGGGTAACCCGCGAGTGACTTGCGGGTCCTTAGTTAAGTCCAGTTTAGTTAAGTCCAATTCAATACAGGTCTTGACGGTGGCGCCAATAGATGACCCTTGGGTCAATGAATACGACATGGCCAGCAATGGCCGTTGAACTGAAAGACGAGATCATGACCGTGAAGAAGCAACACCTTCCCCACATCACCATCGAGCAGTTGCCTAGCGGCCTGCTGCGGGTTGAAGACCCTTCCTATAGCGAATCGTGCTGCATCGACCTGCACCCGCATCAGATCGCGCTGCTGAGCGCCATGGCGGGCCGTCCTATGCCTGACCGTACCCGTGCAGCGGTTGGCAAGCTCCAGGGCCGCGTTGAGGCCTTGCATAGCCGTGCCCGCGAACTGGTCCGCTTGCTAGAGGGCGCCCTCAAAGAAGGTGAAGGCGTCGGCGTGGAGCTGACCAGTGCCGAACACATCACAGACCGCCTGTCCGACCTGGCTCAAGACCTGGCCGAGCTGGTGGACGCGCCCGAGCCCGGAGAGCCTCTGGCGACAGAGGGCGTCGGTGGTCAACTGACCCTTGCCGCGTGAGGGGCCGTCATGACTGAACCCAAGACAGGCTTGGCGCTCGCTGAGAACAGCGACGAAACAGCCAACACCTTGCGCCTAAGGCGCCAGCCAGGCAAGACAGATTGCCAGGTCATGACCGACCACGCTCTGAACCCGGCTGCCAACTGCACGAACCTGATTGCCGGTTGGCTTCGCAAAGATTGGAACGGCATTGGTCTGACCGAGACCATGGACGCGATGAACGCCAAGGCGCAGGCCATCCACTCGGGTGACCTCAGCGAGGCGGAAACAGCGTTGTTCGCCCAAGCCACTGCGCTCAACGCCATCTTCGTTGAGATGACCCGCCGTGCGGGCATGAACATGGGCAGCCACCTCCAGGCCGTCGATACGTACATGAAGCTGGCCCTCAAGGCTCAGAACCAGAGCCGGATGACTTTGGAAACCCTGGCCGCGATCAAGAACCCGCCTGTGGTCTACGCCCGGCAAGCGAACTTTGCCAATGGCCCGCAACAGGTCAACAACGGGGTGCCTGCTGCCACGCACACGGCGAGAACCGAATCCCCTCAAAGCCAACTTTTGGAGAGCAGCAATGGCGAACGGCTGGACTTTGGAGCGCAAGCAACGGCAGGCGCAGTTGATCCACACATGGCGACCGTGGGAGCAGTCCACGGGGCCCAAGACACCCGAGGGAAAGGCCGTCACCGCCAAGAACGCCGACAAGGGCGGGCTGTGGCGGGTAGAGCGCGAGGCGTTGAAGGAGCTACGAGCAAGCCTGCGGGCGCAGAAGGAGGTGATGCATGAAGTCGCAGATCGACTACTTGGAACACAAGCGGATGACTGAGCAGGAGATGGCAGAGGGCCGAATGATCATCGACATGATCTTGACCGACTCGCTGCCCGCACAGCCTGGGGATCTGATTCATGCCCTGCTGCAGCGCGTCGGCATCTTCGAGACGGTGCCGCCCTCGGTGCGCTTGCATCCTCACCTCCCCTACTTCATTGGCGACGATCAGTTCGGCGCGCACCCGGCGATGGTCATGCCATTGCGCACGGGAGCCGGTGAATACGTCGGGGTGAGCACGGTCTACCTGGCAGAGGATGGTTTTGCCCCCGTGGTCTCGCCCAACCAGCTCAACCTGTTGGTCGAGTACCCCGGCATGTTCTTCGCGCTGGATGGTGAGGTAGGCCCTGTCATTGCAGTGGCCACCGGCCTGGGCCATGCCCTTTCAGCCCGCGCCCTGATGCCACTGGAGGCCAGTATGTGCATCGTGCGCGACCTTGAAGACATGGCGGATTTCGACTGGCCGCAAGGCACCGCCGAACTGATCGTGCTGTGCGACGACTCCACCCGCGACCAGGCACAGACGCTGATCGACCGCGCGACACAAGCCGGGATCAAAGCCCAGGCCTGCACCCCACCCACACAAGGCACCAGTTGGCTTGATGAATACCTGTTCAAAGGTGCCATCCCTGCCGACGAGATCGCCGCCGCCAAGCAATCCGGTTCCCCCACCCACTGAAAGGAAAGAACGTGCCTTTGACAACCGATCAGCCGCAAGGCTTGCTCTCTCAGCCCCCAGCACCGCAAGGTGGTTTGCTTAGCCAGATTGCCGACTTTGCGGGCAGCCCCCTGGGGCAAGGCCTGTTATCGGCGGTATCCGGTGGACTCTCGACGGCTGGCCGAAAGGGCTATGGCCGCTGGAATACCATCGGCATGGCGGGTTTAGAAGGCGTCAAGGGTTACAGCGCCGCACTAGAAGCCGAGCGCGCGCGGCAGGGGCTGGATATCCGCAGCCTCCAGCAGCAACGCTTGTCAGACCAAGAAGATCGCCGCTGGAAGTTCGCCCAAGACTTGCTGGGCAATGGCGATGGTTCAATGACCATAGCCCCTGCTCCTTCTGCCCTGGATCGCCCGTTGTCACTGGGCTATGAGCCGCAGGGCATGGATCAACGAGGCATCCCGTCGTTGGCCGGGATGCCTGCACCCAATCAATCGCAGTTCCCGAGCGTGACCAACGCGCCCGCTGGCCCTGGTGTTCCTGGCCTGCCGTCTTTCAGCGCCTCCCCTGGCTTTCAAGGAGGCCCATCCATCCCGACTAGCTTCAATGTTCCTCGCCAGGCACTCGCGGCCGAAATGCTGTTCAACGACGGCAAGAAGGTCGGCGAATGGATCTACAAGAACAACAGTTCCGAGGTTGATAAGTGGTTGCAAGTGCCTGCTGAAGGCGGCGGCCTGGAGGTCGTTGGGCTGGACAAGCAAGGTCGCCGAGTCAATACCGGAGTGAAACCATGGATTGAACCTGAATGGCGAGATGGCGGCAGCGCCCTCAATGCCATCGACCCAGTTACGCTGGAGGTTCGCAGGAGCTTCAAGAAGACGCTTACCCCGGCCGAGGCTGCGGCAGATCAGCGCGTGCGCGAAAACCAGCAGTGGCAGCGCGATAACGGAAGCACCCAGATCATCCAGACCGATCAAGGCCCCGTTGTCGTGAACACGCGCAGCGGACAAGCAACGCCAGTCACGGGCCCGGCTGGACAGACCTATGGTCGGTCTCTGAGCCCGATTCCTTCGCAGGCCAGTACAGCAATCATCACCAACCAGCAGAACCTGGCGAAGATCAACGACGCCTTGACCCTGCTGGAGGGGGATGACGTAGGAAAGCTGAAGGGCGACAAGGAAGCCACCGGCTGGAAGGGCTACCTACCGCAAGCCGCCTTGAACCGGGCAGATCCCAACGGCATCGACGCCCGGGCGATGATCGCCGATCTGGGGAGCCTGATCATCCACGACCGAAGCGGCGCGGCTGTGACGGCAGCCGAAAGCCCGCGCCTGATGCCGTTCATCCCGCTGATCACAGACAGCAGGGAGACAGCCGTGAAGAAGCTCCAGCGGTTCAAACAGCTCTATGAGGCCGAACAGCAGGGGCTGCGTGACATCTACTCACCATCCAATGGCTACAGGCAGCCGAGCTTTGGGGCCAACCCGCAAGGCGGCAGCCGCCCGCCGTTGACCTCGTTTGACAAATCAGGCAATGGCCAAGCCAACGGTGGCCAGCGTCCTCCCCTCTCCAGCTTTGAAGGACAGTAACCATGGCTTTTGATATTGAAGGCGCCCGCCGTGCGGGCTACAGCGACGCCGAGATTGCGGACCACATGGCCAAGCAATCCGGGTTCAATGCCGCAGGAGCCAAGCAAGCCGGGTACACGGATGCGGACATCGTCCAGCACCTGACCACCCGTGCGACCACTCAGCCGTCACCGCAAGACGACCGCAGCTATGCCCGCTCGGCTGCAGAGGGAGTGCTTCGCAGTGCTGCCTCAGTGGGCAACACCATCCTGTCGCCGGTCCGTGCCGCCGCCAACTACCTCGCGCCGGAAGAAACAACGGTGGAAACGTTGGTGGACGGCAAGAAGCGCAGGACTGGCGCACTTGCCCCTGTGGCCAACTACCTGAACGAGATGAAGGATTCGATGGATTGGCTGGACAGTGAGAACGCCTCCAACCCAATGACCTATGGCGCCGGTCGTCTCGTCGGTGACATCGCCATGACCGCACCTGTGGGTGGAGTCATCGGTGCCGGTGTGAAGGCGGCCGGGACCCGCGCAGGTCTCCCCGTCGTGGAGCGCCTTGGAACTGCCGTCGCAACTGGTGGCCTTCGCACTGGCGCGGCGCCGACCACGCTGTCGGCAGGTGCCGCCAACCTCGGTGTGCGTGCTGCGGGCGGTGCAATCAACGGCGGGGCATCCGCTGGCCTCATTGATCCGGACCAAGCAGGTACGGGTGCGCTGGTTGGCGCAGCCTTCCCTGTCGGCATGGCCACGGCAGTAAAGGGCCTTGGTCTTGCTGGTCAGGCGGTCAAGAAGACGCTCCAGACCTTGGCGCCGCTGAATCCCAAGAACGATGCCCGCCTGGTTGGCCAGTTCCTGCGGGACCAGGCTGGGCCGGATGCCAATGCGGCAATCAGCGCGCTCAAGACCTTTCAGCAGACCGGCCCCGCGCTGCCGGGCTACCAGGCGACCACAGCGGAGGTGGCGCGTGTGCCCAGCTTTGCGGCCTTGCAGCGCACTGCTACAGCGGTAGACCCATTGAGCATGAATCAGTACAGCAACATGGCCACGCGCAACCAGGACTTGCTGGTCAACCAGCTCGAAGACCTGGCCGGGCGTGATGGTCAGCGTGAGTTCACGGATGCCATGCGAGAAGAGACTGCCAACCGGCTCTATCAGCAGGCCTACAGCAAGCCGATTGACCCGGCGCAACTGACCAAGCCCATGCTGCGCCAGATGGATGGCCTGATGCAGAAGCCAGCAATGCAAGAGGCCATGCGCCGTGCCCGTGTCCTGGCTCAGAACGAAGGCCTAGATATCGCTGATCCAGCCGGTTCGCTGCGCGGGATGCACTATGCCAAGTCCGAACTGGATGCCATGATCCGCGAGGCCGCCACTCGCAACGAGAAGCGCATCCTTCAGGGCGTGCAATCGGATCTGCTCAAGGTAATGGACCAACTCAGTCCCGAGTATGCTGGAGCGCGTGGCCAGTACGCAGCCATGAGCGTGCCGGTAAATCAGTTCCAGGTGCTGGAGCAGATCGCGGCGAACTCGATCACGCCGCGTGGCACCGTGACGTTGGACAAGTTCAACCGTGCCGCTACCGACAAGACCGCCAAGGCGGTGTTGAAGCGTCAAGACGCAACCTTGCCCAGCCTGCTCACGCCAGACCAACTGAACACGCTGGGCGGCGTGCGCAGTAGCCTGGAAGGCTTGGACTTTGTGGCCAACGCCGGGCGGGGCGTCGGTTCGGACACGGTGCAGAAGCTGGCCACGGCGAACAGGATGCCCGGCGGCTCGCCTGGTGCCTTTGCGCGCCTGCTGCCCGGCGTGACAGGCACCCTTGGCGGGATCTTGAGCCAAGGTGCAAATGCGCTGTACGGCGGTGCCAACCGCCGATTGCAAGAGCGCCTGACCAGTGGGCTGCTAGATCCTGTCGAGGCGCTGAGCCTGCTCGAAGCCGCGCAACCGGCCGGTGTGCCGCCTGTGATGGGCCTGCTGGGTCAAGTACGCAAGCAAGGCGAGAAGGTGCTCCCCCTGGCCTACCGCGCCACACCGCTGCTGTTGACGCAATAACCGGAGTCGACACACACCCCTGCTTTCATGGCCAAAAGCAGCCTAAGTTGTTGGCCTATAAGGAGTTTCGAAGGTCGACAACTTAGGAGATTGCTGCCCCTTGACTCCATCGAGCCGAGGGACGCTCACACCTTCCCAGGCTAGCGCGCCAAACCTAGAATGGGCCGAAACCTCAATACACAGGGCACTGGCCAACGTATGGACGATCCATTCATCAGCTTCATGATCTGGAAGGGCGCGATCCTCATCGGCATCGCTGGAGTCATCGCCTTCTGGGAGGGCTACACCGGCAGGAAGCTTTTTAAGCGCCGGGATGAACAACAGAGTTCGGCCAAGCATAGAAATGCAGAAAGCCCGAAGCGATGATTCCCATCATCCTTGACGGGAACATCTACGACCTCTTGGCCAAGGACTCGAGCACGCTGACGTTGCTAAAAGACCGCATCGCTATCGGCTTGCTTCACGTACTAGCGCCGAGGACGATCTTTGAAGAACTGCTCGACTCACCGTTCAAAGGCATCCCAAAGTGGTTTCCCACAGAGTACGTGGGAAATACCGTTGGCAACGTCGAAATGTCCGTCGATGACTCCATAGGCGAAGGGGATATTTTTGAAGCCCACCTTGGTAACTCTCGGCAACTTAACGATGCCTACATAGCAGATGCCGCTGACTGGATGGCTGAATGGCTAGTGTCGGAGGACGCTCGGCTTCGGCGGCGAATGGCCGCAGCATCAACGAGATGCAAGGCTTTGTCATATTCCGACTTCAGGCTGGCGTTGGAGCTTCTGGCATAGCCAGAGAACCTTTTGTCGTCACGTTATGCAGACCTTCCCTAACAGGTAATCAGTGAAGAGATTCTCCATGGGCCTATCTTCTGTCGAGCTCTACTCGAAATGAGCCTTCCATCTCCATTTCGAGCTCCAATCCCGGAATAGCTGGATAGATGCAACGATAGGTTGACTCAAACGAACCCTTGATTTCGTAGTCCTCCAAGTATCCCGTTGCCGACCCAGCGTAGCTCATTTTGGTTTCTATCCCGGCGGCTTCAGTTGTCCAACTGACTATGTTGAACATGGGTTCACCCGCGCGCACCTCCACCATCCCCACTACGTCGAATACGGTAGGGTGTTCGGCGTCTCGGGAAAGAACCTCGGCAAGGGCGATGTACTCACTATCCATCAGTCGCTTATCAAGCGCGAACTGCAAGATTTGGTCATGCGGAAGAGACCAAACCAACTTCGCACGTATCCGCGAGGCTGCATCACGTCCAATGCTCCCCCCCGTGACAGCCACCTTTAGTCCTTGCACTCGCCTACGCAACTCATCGAGACCAGCAACGGCCTCAGGCAGGAGCGGGACATTGGCGCGCCACCGCAAATCGTGGTGCGTCAGATCGCCTCGCAGGATGTCAACATTTGAGCGCAGTCCTGTTGCTAGGGGCCTAGCAACGTCCAGCATGGGCGGGCTACAGTCCCTACGAATGGATGCGGGGCTTAGAAGTGCGCCTATTTTCTCCGCAAGGCTATTTACATCGGTGACCTGAAATTGCAGCAGCGGAACATCAATCGATCTTTGAGATGCATGATGAACAGTCACCTCCCTTCCATTCAGGACTACCGCGTAGGATGCTGATATTTCGGGATGCTTCGCATAACTGATTGCCTGCTCTATAGCATCAATGTCGATAGGCTCGCTGGGCCCCTTTATCTCTAAAACCCATCGCGCCACCCCTACGACTGAGAGGATGTAGTCAGCTCGCCCGCGAAGTGGTGGGTCAGTCTGCTTCTTTCTTCCGAGGAAATGCCGTTCATAGCTCAGCGTCGGTTCTCTAGCAATGTCGCAGTTCGTGCCCCTCGCGTATCCCAGAAGCTTGAGCATTGGTGCGGCCACTTCCTCTCGCACGTCAGTTTCATTGGCACCTGTCAAATCCAGCATATCGACCCCTTCTTTTCTTACGACTTGTGCCGGTGGTAGCGGCGGTTGCCTAGCTCTTAAAAGCTCTGCCCGGCGCGCACATAAGCGCCAGGTAGGTAGGAAATCTGCTCAATCGCACTGCTGACAGTGACCAAGCCTCAGCCGAGGCTATGCCTTTCTTGCTTCCGCCCGGAGTTTTGCGATCTCCGCTTCTAGCTTCTCTAGCTGGAGTTCGACCAATCGGTCATCCCGACGCTGAATGACACTATGCCACTTGCTTGCGCCGTACCAACTGAGAAGCGAACCAAATGCAAAGACAAGTGCGATTGCTCCATTGGAAAATTCTTCGTTGGACTTTGTGACCTCAATAAGCTTCTTGTTCATCTCAAACATGTCATCCTCAGCTTTGGTCCTCTGCGTCTTTGCTTCAAGGGGGATAAGGGCTTCGGAGTACTTCACCTTTCGGTCAAGCGAAGCCGTGTAGGTTGACACGAAGGCGAAGATGCACGACACGATCAGCGCGAGACCAAACATGCACGCGAATTTGAAGATATTGTCAGTTGGGACTGGAACCGTTGGAGTCATGCGGCGACTCTCCTTGATTGGGCGTTGATCACCACCGGCCTGATTTCAGAAAGGCCAATTCGCTTAGAGAAGTTCCGCACACCGCAGTTGAACTCTAGGACACCATCTAGCCGTGTCCTACTAGTCATATCCTCAGGCGACCTAGCGATGGCAAGTGCGGACCCATCAGCAATGCCTGCTTGCAGCGCAAGATGGACGATGACACCTGGCTCAAGCTGGAGCCGTTTGAGGTGTACGAAATCAATTCGCCCCCCGCCACTATTCATATCGAACTGGCCTCGATCCATCTCTACAAGAAACGGCGACAAGTTAATCAGTTGCAGGTAGACCTGCGCGGAAGCTACTTGGCCCACATTGATGTGGGCTGGTTCTCCTCGCGGCGCCAGATCACAGTACACAAGATCGGCCAGCTTCTCCGCAGTGAAATGACGCCGGAGCAAGAAGCCAGGTACGTACCGTATCAGCCCTTTGGCAAGGCTATAGATGGGGATTGATTCCACGACCATGATGTTTCTTATTTGTGAGGAAGCCTAGAGGCGAGCCATGCTACCGAAATTCTGACCGCCTCTCGCGCTCAGCACCCGCCATAGTTCCTCCTCCCACTCTTGGTGATGGTGTACGTGCCGCCGCGTGGGCCGACAAAGCATGTTTGCCCTCCGACCGAGTGCGAGCGGGATCGAGGGGGCGGCGATGGTGAGACATAGCCCGCACCGGTCGCGGGAAGGTCCGCAAAGGAGTTCACTGTTGAAGGCGCTACACCGTGGCCATCGTGCTTGGCCAACTGGCGGTCGATCTCGGCAATGCGCTGGTTCAGCTCGTTGCGCATCCTGACTGCCTCAGCCCGTGCTGCTCGCAAGTTAGCCTCTTCTTGCGCGGCAAAAGCAGGCGCCAGCAAAGCTACCCCCAGCACCGCGCACGCAATAACTCGTATGAGATCCGTGGCCATCCATGTCCCTCGTGTTTGTAAGCAAAGCGTTACACACAAGGACGGCCTGGTCAATCCCTGGGTCTACGCGGCGAACCGCTCGTAAAGCCCGTAAGGCTGTTCTGCTTCATGGTCAATGGTCTCGGGCAATCAGGTCGGCGCCAAGCACATGTCCGGGTGGCTTATGCAGACCTTCCTTAGCCCTCTCGACTCGATCTTGGTTGATCTGCACAGGGCACATGTAAGGACATGTGCTATCGGAAAAACACTGTGAAATGGCCTGTAGCCCCGCCGGGAAAGAAGTAAAAACCGCTAAATCACTTCTAGGAGCCGAAATGGAAGGCAAGCCAGCAGTGCTATTTCACGAAGAGCGCGGGCGCCTTGGCGACAAGTCTTTCCGCATCCTCGTAACGGAGTATGCGGAGTCTAGAGGCTCCACCTTTACAACGGATGTCCACGTGCACGGGGCAACTGGCAAGCTCCTATGCCCCGTCCGCGTACTAGATGGGGCCTTCGATTCTCTGCAGGCCGCAAAGATTGAAGGCCTGCGCGTTGCACTGGCGGTCTTGGTGGATTCCACACAGCACTAGCACCAAGGGAGCAAGGCCCATGAAGTGGTTAACTGTGACTCCTTGCAGAGCACCTGGATCAGCGAAGAAAGCGATGGGGCCCCAAAGCCTCTGCCCTCCCCGAGTTTAGAGGGACGGAGCGGGCTATGGGCTAGTCCACTCTTGCCTGCAGCTCCATCCAAGCCAGGTGTTTCAAGGGAGACCACACGCGGGCTCGACCGTGTTCCGCCCATTAGGACTGGAGCCGCTGACGTATGGTTGTCACGGTAGCGCTCTTGAATGGCATGGTGTCGATCGCCGGAGACTGCCATGCCAGCTCATATCCAGCTCACGTTCAATGGTCGGTGCCAGGAGGCCTTCGGGTTCTACGCTGAACTGCTCGATGGCAGCATTGATCACATGGATCTGGACGCTTCGTCTCTGCTGGAGAAGCCGCGAGTGCGTCAGGCCCTTATGAGGGTGAAGGGCCAGTTTCTGAGAGGGGCGGACATTGAGCGCGGCGAGCGACACCAAGCATCCGATGTGGCGCTACTGCTGGGCTGTGCAAGTGTCAGGGAAACCTGGCGGATCTTCGAAGCACTCGCTGCGGGCGGCCAAGTCGCAACCTCAATGCAAAGAGCGCAGTGGGCCTTCTTGGCTGGGGCCGTCATTGACCGCTTTGGCATACCCTGGCTCATTCACTGGGGCGAGAGGCACAACGCAGCTAAGCTGTTGATGACATCCCAAGGGACTGGGCTGACGGCCATACCGTTCACGGGGGACCATGGGGGATTTAGCAGCATAGCCGAGCATATCCCCTTGATAGTGCCTCGCGCCTATGAGCAGTCTGTGCGCCTCCATTAATGAATGGGTAGCGCTCGCGGTCAGTCGGTACCCGGTCCCGGAGCGCCTGACTAACGCAGCGCTCACTGCAGCCGACACGATCGGCGCGTGTAAAATGATTGTTGGGTGCCCGCTTTGCGGCGTGGCAGGTTGTTTGCGCTGGTCGGGCCGCCACGCGGCTTTGAACCGACCTTGTCCATGCAAACCACCCTGCAGGCACTTCCACGTGCCCAAGTCCTGGCCCAGCGCGCCTTTTCTGCGCTGGAGCGCTTTCTCCACATCGAAGCTGTCAGCGGCATCGTCCTGCTGATCATGGCCGTGGCGGCGCTCTTGTGGGCAAACTCGCCACTGGCTCCCAGTTATGACGCGCTCTGGCACACGCCTGTGTCCGTTAGCGTGGGTAGCTGGGCGTTCTCGCAGTCTCTGCACTTCTGGATCAACGATGGCTTGATGACCATCTTCTTTCTCGTGGTCGGCATGGAGATTCGCCGCGAGATCCACGAGGGTGCGCTCAGCGATGTGCGCCAGGCTGCCTTACCGATAGCCGCCGCACTGGGTGGTGTGCTTGTACCGGCCAGCATCTACCTGGCCTTCAACGCCCGGGGCGGCCAGCCCAATGGCTGGGCAGTGCCTACCGCCACAGACATCGCCTTTGCTGTAGGTGTGCTGGCTATCCTGGGGCGTTCGATCCCGGGCAATCTGCGCGTGTTCCTGCTGACGCTGGCCATCATTGATGACGTGATCGCGGTGCTGATCATCGCTTTCGTGTACTCCGGCGGACTGGACTACAGCGGCTTTGCGGTGGCGGGGCCCGGGCTGCTGATGGTGTTGGCACTGCAGCGCATTGGCGTGTGGTCAGCTTATGCCTATGTGATACCCGGAGCGGTGGTCTGGGGCGGCCTGCTGATGACGGGCGCCCACCCTACGCTGGCGGGTGTGGTGCTAGGCTTGATGACGCCCGTGGTGTCGGTGCCCATGCGTGAAAGGCCCATGGATGCCTTGGCGCGCATCACCCGGGATCTGTCGGACAAAGTCGGCCCCTCGGGGTGCGGTGCGGCCTCGGGCGAGCTGCCCTTGCGTGAACTGCGCGTGGCTCAGCGCGAACTGCTGCCGCCGGTCGTACGTGTGCAGCAGGCCCTGCATCCCTTCGTGGCCTATGGCGTGATGCCCCTGTTCGCGCTGGCCAATGCTGGTGTCAGCCTGACGGGTTTGAATTTGGCTGCGGGCGGTGCCAGTGCCGTAGTGAGTGGTGTGGCTGCAGCGCTGGTTCTGGGCAAGCCGCTGGGGGTGTTGGCCGCCAGTTGGACTGTCGTGAAGTTGGGGTGGTGCCGCCTGCCCACTGGCGTCTCCTGGTCGGGTATAGGCCTAGTGGGCCTGCTGGCCGGCATCGGTTTCACCATGTCCATCTTCATCGCCATGTTGGCCTTCTCAGACGCTGCGCTCCTCGGCGCTGCAAAGATCGGCGTGCTTGTCGGATCGGCGATTTCAGCAGGTGGCGGGTTGGTATGGGGGACCGTCTATGTCCTCAGACAAAGGGCGGCCCGTACCTGCCTCTAGGGATGCAGCCATCCGGTGGTCTCGTTGACGGCCGCTGGTAGGCCAGCAAGGCATACAGGCTCTCTCAGGAGGAGCACGCTGAGGCTTCAGTCCATGCGATTGGCTTCATTCTGCGGGAGTTCGGCTGGGCTCATTGAGCTCAAGATGCAACCCCTGCGAAGCGTCCGCCCCGGGGCACTTGTAGATTAGCGTCGCATGGAGTTGTAGGCTAGAAGTCGTTCTGCTTCTGCTTGGCACTGTGCTGCCGTTAGGCAGCCATCCCGAATCCTGATTAGCCCTTCGCGAACCATCACCCCCTCAGCTATTGCGGCCGTCGCTATTGCTTGTTGATCCGGTGTGCTCGCGGCTACCAGCCTGGCTGAGTCCTTAATAACCAGCTCTTGCCGTTCAAGATTTTCTGCGGCGATTTCGAGCCACCCCGCGATGTCCTGGTGCTTGCCGTCGCAGCGATTGGATGCTGCTCTGAGTTGGGCAACAAGTGCTGTCGTATCCATTTTTATCCTGGTCTCGCAGTTGTTGGCAAAGAAAAGCCGCCTCAGTGGGCGGCTTGGGGGGAGAGGGTCAATGAGGCAGCGACAACCCAGGCTTGCCTGTAGCGGCCCCCAGGATATTCATCAGCTCGCTCATGTCTTGCGCGCTCTCCCAGGTAAACACGTGCTCGCTGTAGCGGGACATTAAGGCCTTTGCGTCGCCCATAAGCGGGCTGCCAACACCCGCGAGAATTGAATAACGGGCAGAGTCGGCAGCGGACTGCTTGGCCATGTCGAAGACCAGGGCCTTGGCTCGCGCGTCCTGCCTCTTTGCCGAAGGGGTGCTTGTGCGAAGGTCCAAAGACTCAATTACATGCAACCGGCCATTCTGAAGAGCGAACTCGGCGGTTGTCATTGGTCCGATGGGGTATCGCTCTACGATCTCGTGCTTAGTAATGTCTTTTCCTAGCCAACCCTTGGCAGTGAAGGTTGTCTTGAGATCGATGTGCAAGCGAGAGACCTCACCACGCTCCCGAGATGGCTTGGCGGGGGTCGAAACCAGGCTATGCAGCGCCGCAGTCACTCGAGCCAGATACTCCTCTTCTCCGGTATAGGCAAAGCGGCCGAGCGTATCGGAAAGGCTCCACTGCCCTAGGCTCTTCACAAACGCTGCGGCTGCGGCGTGTGTCTGCCCCTCCAGTAGGCGAGGAAGGCCAGCCTCCCATGAGCGGACCGCATCTAGCTTCACTTGGGGATCAATAGCTTGAAGCTTTCTCAGGTCATGACCAAAATGCACACGCACCGACCCGTCGGCCAGGAACACAGCGATGCCGATATGCACGTGTTCTGTGCGATTTGGCTGGGGGTAGTGCGAAAGCACTCCGTAATGAGCGATCTGTCGAGTCATGATTGCAACAGCTTGAGGGCGTTGTCGGCCCTTGCGACTGCATTGTCCGCCCACCATTGGGCTTGCTGCTCGCAATCAAAATTATCCCGCCACGCCTCAGGGGCCGCCATAAGGAAGCTCCGCACTTGATCGGCCGTAAGCCCTTTAATCCGGTCAAGGCGTGACGTAACCGCCGCCATGTTGATCAGATGGGGGTGGGCCTTTAGCCAGCGCCAGTTCTTTGCCGAGGGGGCGTCATCACGCCATGGCCATGGCTGGAAGATTTCGGTTCGCGACCAGTCAAACGCGAGTGCCCTAAGCCTGGGGCCGACGTCAACAAATAGGATGTTGCCAAAATGCCTATCGTTGTTTGGCATGAAGACATCCAAAGCAAACATGCCGCAGAGATCGTTCTGAGCCCTTGCGAGCCAAGTCATCAGTTCGGGTTCGTGGACTCGGGCGGGGGAGAACTGCTTTGCGAAGACTTCCCACTGTGAGCCGAAGGCTTCACTGCCATCCAGCCGCTTCACGATTGCGTAGGCTGGGGTGACTATCCCAACAGCCCCGCATATTTGGTGACATAGCCATTCCGTCAACGGTAGGTGCGGATGCCCCGGCTCTACAGTCTTTAGTGCGTACCGCCGGTCTTGCTCGTCGAGGCCGACCCACAGAAGATCCTTGCTCTGAGTCCGGTCGGCTGGCTGCTCATCCACGAGTTCAATCGGAGTCAATGACATCTGGCTCATGCTTCCCCTGTCCGCGCGCTTGTTTTATTGGCGTCAGGATACCTCGTAGGAGCCGTCCCCCAACGGTCGGAAGTGTGGCTGTCGCGGTTTCGATCAGGCGCAAAAACCCCGTACCCGTGGCTACATGGTGGCTACATGAGGCCCCGACGCCAGAAAGCAAAAAACCACCGAGACGGTGGCGTTCGTTGGCTTATGTCGTCACTGAACTAGGCGCCGCCGTTCAGTCGCTTCGAATAGTTGCCAGAGGCCTTCGCTAAAAAGGTGTTCACATCGTTCTTCGTCATGCAATACGGCAACGTATCCTTGGCCGTCTTCCAGCATCGCCATATGGCTCGTTCGACATACTCCCAAGGGGCGTGGTTGCGCAACCCGCGATCGATGATTTCGTTGAACTGGTCTTGCACCGTGAAAGCCACTTCGCCCCCCTAAGGCTCGGATGCTATTTTGGTGAACTGGCAGCCTCTTCCTTGAGCACATCGCGCGCCACAGGCTCGTCATGTGCCCACTCATCAGTGAACTGGTCGGCTGCGTCTTGCATCGCGATCAAGTCAGCCCTGTCCAAGAGGTGAGGATGACGTTTGTTCAGTACAAACGCCAGACGCCCGACGAGTTCCGCATTGTGCATCTTGAGCACTTCGATCTTAGACATCTTCATCACTCTCTCCAGTCCACCAAACAACAACCAGATGAACGTAGCTAGGACTGCGAACGGCCCTGCGAAGTTCAAGACAGTTCGGGTCGCCAGCGCAAAACTGAACCACCCGGGCTGCGTGCCTTGCATGACCGGCCACTCTGTTGGCCAAGTCGCCCCATTGAACAACTCAAACCAAGTCCTAGCCGTCTCAACGGGTATCGCCCCAATCCGGATCAAGATAAACAGGACAATCCAGAACAAAAGGAAGAAAAAGGCGATGAAGGCGGATTCCTTCCGCTTTTTGATGTGCTCCACCAACCTCATGGGCACTCCACCAAGCATCGGGATGAAGCAACGCAACCTTGCAGACTTAGCAAGCAGCGGGCCCACATGACATCTCCCTCTCGTCTATTTGGCAAAAGGTAGCGCAGTGAGGCACGGCTGACAATCCCACGTACCGTGGGGGCGACGCCACAACGGTGGTATCCGAAATGGTATCCAGCCAAAGAAAAAGCCTCCCCAAGTTAGCAATCACTATCAAGGGAAGGCTCTTCGATACTGGTGCCGCTTGTCGGATTCGAACTGACGACCTACCGCTTACAAGGCGGTTGCTCTACCAACTGAGCTAAAGCGGCATGCTTCAAGAAGCAAGGGCCGCATTGTAATGCAGCCCCTGGGTTCTATTGCGCTTACTTGACGCGCCGAAGCGACGGACGCCCACCGCCCGTGGGCGCCGAAGGCGGTTCAGGCTCTGGCGCAGGCTCGTCTTGCGAGGACGCTGCCTCCAGCGCCACGGATTCCACCGGCTCGCTGTCGGGCACGCTGGCCAGGCGGATGCCCGACCGGCGCTCGGCAGCCGCCGGCGCCGAGGCACCATCCTGCCCGTCATCCGCCTCTTGCGGCGTGGGCACCGGGAAAGCCATGCCCTGCCCGTTCTCACGGGCGTAGATGGCGATCACGTGGTCCACAGGCACCGCGATGTCACGTGCCACACCACCGAAGCGCGCCTTGAACTCGATGTACTCGTTGCCCAGCTGCAGCTGGCTCGTGGCGTCGAAGCTCACGTTCAACACGATCTCGTTGTTCTTGACGTACTCGCGCGGCACCTGCACCGTCTTGTCGACGAACACCGCCAGGTAGGGGGTGAAGCCGTTGTCGGTGCACCAGTCGTGCAGGGCCCGGATCAGGTAGGGGCGGGTTGAATTGCCCTGGGCGTCAGCGTCGGTCGGCGTGGTCATGAAATCCTGGTGTCGTCGTTACTTGCGCATCACCTTCTCGGACGGCGTGAGCGCCTCGATGTAGGCCGGCCGCGAGAAGATGCGCTCAGCATACTTCAGCAGCGGCAGCGCATTCTTCGACAGCTCGATGCCATAGTAATCCAGGCGCCACAGCAGGGGCGCGATGGCGACGTCCAGCATGGAGAAGTCATCGCCCAGCATGTACTTGTTCTTCAGGAAGATGGGCGCCAGCTGAGTCAGGCGATCGCGGATCTGCGAGCGTGCCTTTTCCAGCTGCTTGTCGTTGCCCTTCAGGCCGCCACGGCCTTCGAGCAGGTTCACGTGCGCAAACAGTTCCTTCTCGAAGTTCAGCAGGAACAGGCGCACGCGGGCGCGTGCCACGGGGTCACCAGGCATCAGTTGCGGGTGGGGGAAGCGCTCATCGATGTACTCGTTGATGATGTGCGACTCGTACAGGATCAGGTCGCGCTCGACGAGGATGGGCACCTCGTTGTACGGGTTCATCAGGGCGATGTCTTCAGGCTTGGCGAAGACGTCGACGTCGCGGATCTCGAAATCCATGCCCTTCTCGAAGAGCACAAAGCGGCAGCGGTGCGAATAGGGGCAAGTCGTACCGGAGTAAAGCACCATCATGGCGGCAGGATCCTCAGTCAGAAACAGGCAAATGCCAAAAACAACGAAGCGCAGTGGCACCCCTTGAAAGGGCGTTCACTGCGCCAGACACCCTCTTGTCAAGGGCGTCGTCGACACATTTCAGTTCACTTCACGTCTTTCCAGAACGCTGCGTTCAGTCGCCATGCGATGAAGAAGAAACCGAGCAGAAAAATCATCACGCCCACACCGATGCGGACCCGGCCTTGCGCATTTGGCTCGGCCATCCACGTCATGTAGGCCACCAGGTCGGCCATCGCATTGTCGAACTCCTGGGGCGACATTTTACCCGGGGTCAACTGCTCGAATCCAGTGAAGGTGTGAACCTTCTTTTTTTCATCATGCGGATCGACTTCTTCCTTGTACACCGCGGCGCGCTCGCCTTGCAACTCCCACAGCACGTGGGGCATGCCCACATTGGGGAAGGCCAGGTTGTTCCAGCCCGTGGGACGCGTGTCGTCCTTGTAGAAGGTGCGCAGGTAGGTGTAGAGCCAATCCGACCCGGTGCCCGCATGGCTGGCACGGGCGCGGGCGGCCAGGGTCAGGTCCGGCGGCACGGCCCCGAACCACTCCTTGGCATCGCGCGGCTTGATCGCCGAGGTCATGGTCTCGCCGACCTTGTCGGCCGTGAACAGCAGGTTCTGCTTGATCTGGTCTTCGCTCAGGCCGATGTCTTGCAGGCGGTTGTAGCGCACGAAGGCGGCCGAGTGGCAGTTCAGGCAGTAGTTGACGAACAGCTTGGCACCGTGCTGCAGGGCAGCCAGGTCGGTTACGCGCTCCTTGGGGAAGCGGTCCAGCGGGATGCCGCCTTCGGCCGCGTGCGCGCCAGAGGCCAGCGCCAGCGCAGTCAGCAGCGAAGCAATGATGCGTTTGATCATGTTGTGTGCTCCTGGGCGCTCAGTGGGGGTGAAAGGTCACGCGCTCAGGCACTTGCTTGAAAGTGCCCAGCTGGCTCCACCACGGCATCAGCAGGAAGAACCCCAGGTAGAACAGCGTGCCGACCTGCGCCATCTTCTCGTACACGGGCGACGGCGGCTCGATGCCCAACCAGCCCAGCATCACGAAGTTCAGCACGAACACGCCATAGACGATCTTGTGCCAGTCAGGGCGGTAGCGAATCGACTTGACCGGGCTGTGGTCCAGCCAGGGCAGGAAGGCCAGGATCACCACCGCAGCGCCCATGATCACCACACCCCAGAACTTGGCTTCGAAGGTGTACAACAGCGCGATGCCGATGGCCGCAGCCACGATGCCACCGATCTTGCGGCCACTGCCGCCCTGCCCCTTGACCAGGCTGAACAGCGCAGACAGGCCGATGAGCGCGGCGAACACGTGCACCATCCAGTCGGTGGTGGCGCGCAGCATCGAGTAGAACGGCGTGAAGTACCAGACCGGTGCGATGTGCGATGGCGTCTTGAGTGGGTCGGCCGGGATGAAGTTGTTGTACTCCAGGAAGTAGCCGCCGAACTCGGGCGCGAAGAAGATCACCGCCGTGAACACGATCAGGAAGCCGGCCACCCCCATGATGTCGTGCACCGTGTAGTAGGGGTGAAAGGGGATGCCGTCGAGCGGGATGCCGTTGGCATCTTTCTTGGCCTTGATCTCGATACCGTCGGGGTTGTTCGAGCCCACTTCGTGCAGCGCGATCAGGTGCGCCACCACCAGGCCCAGCAGCACCAGCGGCACGGCGATCACGTGCAGCGCGAAGAAGCGGTTCAGGGTGGCATCGCCCACCACATAGTCGCCGCGGATCAGGATGGCCAGGTCAGGGCCGACAAACGGGATGGCCGAGAACAGGTTGATGATCACCTGGGCGCCCCAGTACGACATCTGGCCCCAGGGCAGCAGGTAGCCCATGAAGGCCTCTGCCATCAGGCACAGGAAGATCAGGCAGCCGAAGATCCAGACCAGCTCGCGCGGGGTGCGGTAGGAGCCGTAGATCAGCCCGCGGTACATGTGCAGGTACACCACCACGAAGAAGGCCGAGGCCCCGGTGGAGTGCATGTAGCGCACCAGCCAGCCCCAGGGTACATCGCGCATGATGTACTCCACGCTGGCGAAGGCCACGGGGATGCCGGCGGCGTTGAGCGTGCCGTCGGGCTTGTAGTTCATGACCAGGAAAATGCCGGTCACGATCTGGATCACCAGCACCAGCAGCGCCAGTGAGCCGAAGAAATACCAGAAGTTGAAGTTCTTGGGGGCGTAGTACTGCGCGGCGTGTTCGTTCCAGAGCTTGGTGGCCGGAAACCGGTTGTCCACCCAGGTCATCAACTTCTCACCGGCAGAGGCATTCGCAGCCGCTTGCTTGAATTCAGCCATGTCGATGTGCTCCTGCCTCAGGCCTGCTTGTCTTCACCAATGAGGATCTTGGTGTCCGAGAGGTACATGTGCGGCGGCACTTCGAGGTTGTCGGGCGCGGGCTTGTTCTTGTAGACGCGGCCGGCCATGTCGAAGGTGGAGCCGTGGCAGGGGCACAGGAAGCCGCCCGGCCAGCTGTCGGGCAGCGAGGGTTGGGCGCCAGACTGGAACTTGGCCGTCGGCGAGCAACCCAGATGGGTGCAGATGCCTACCGTCACCAGGATCTCGGGCTTGATCGAGCGGTGGTGGTTGCGGGCGTATTGTGGGGTGAGCTCATCGGCCTTGCGCTGCGAATCGGGATCGGCGAGCTCGGCGCTGATCTTTTCAAGCTCTGCCAGCTGGGCGGGCGTGCGCTTGACGATCCACACAGGCTTGCCGCGCCATTCCACCGTGATCATCTCGCCCTCCTTGAGGGTGCTGATGTCGGCCTCGACCGCGGCGCCGGCGGCGCGGGCCCGTTCAGAGGGCTGGAAGGTCAGGGCGAAAGGCACGGCGGCGGCAACGCCACCTGCACCACCGGTGACGCAGGCGATGGTCACCCACGTCCGGCGGCTTTGATCCACTGGCTGATTGCTCATTGGTTCCTCGGGGACGATGAACGATGGAAGAGGGGTTGGCTGTTATTCTAGCCACGGGCCCTGTGGTTTATAACCATGTCACACGGGCACGCGCAGTCAGATCAAACCCTGTGCAATTAAGTCGATTTCTTTCCTCAACCAGTGCTAGGCAGGAGTGGTGCATGAGTTTCGTGACCGAATTCAAGGAGTTTGCCGTCAAGGGCAATGTGGTGGATCTCGCCGTGGGCGTGATCATCGGCGGTGCTTTCGGCAAGATCGTGGATTCGGTGGTCAACGACCTGATCATGCCGCTGGTAGGCAAAGTGGTGGGCGGGCTGGATTTCTCCAGTTATTACATCGCCCTGGCGGGCCAGCCTTCGGGCCTGCCACTGGCAGATGCCAAGAAACTCGGCGCCGTGTTTGCCTGGGGTAATTTTGTCACTGTGGCGCTGAATTTCGCGATCCTGGCGTTCATCATCTTCCTGATGATCAAGCAGATCAACCGCCTGCGCCAGGAGCCGCCGGCCGCCCCGGCCGCGCCAGCCCCCACCCCGGAAGACATCGTGCTGCTGCGGGAAATTCGTGACAGTTTGAAACGCTGACGCAAGAAGCCGGGGAAACGGCCGATATCTGGATCGAAAGGGGTGGAAGTCTTCACCCTTGAGTGATCTGGATGTAGAACCATTGTGACCGATCCCCGACTGGACCGTCTGCTCGAACCTGCCGTGACCCGCCTTGTGGCGGGCATGACGCAGGCCATCGACAAGACGGCCACCCAGCTGGGCATGTTGGCCCTGGCGGCCAACAGCAATGCCGAGCGCCAGGCGCTGATGAACGCCGAGTACGACCTGCAGCGCCGCTGCACCGCGGTCGGACAGGCGTTTGCACGGGATCTGGGTGAACGCATCGCCAAGGATCTGCAACGCCAGCAACCCGAAGGCAGCAACGCCTATGCCGACACCGACTGGACCGCCCTGCGCCTGGTGGAGAACGCCGAGGTCGAGGAAACCGTCACGGCCGCCCGACTGACCCGCCTGCTGGAGATCGACACCGACGCGGCCCTGCGTGAATTGCGTGGCTATTTCGTCACGCTTCAGGGTGTCGAGACAGCGGATGAAGTGTTTCCACTGCGCCCGGCCATCGTCGGCAAGGCCCTGCTGCGGGCTGTGACGCAGGCCAGCGAGGACAGCGCCGCCCAACAGCAGTTGGCCCGCGTGCTGGCCGTGCACGCCAGCGCCGCCCTCAAGGCCTGCTACGACGGCCTGCTGGCCGACTGCCGCCAGCAAGGTGTTCAACAGGCCCCGCTGCTGGTGCGCAAACCGACGGGCCACACCGGCAGCCCAGGGCTGGATCGAGAGTCAGGCCATTCGTCGACCAGCGGCGCCCCGTTGTCATCCAGCCACGGAGAACTGAATGATCCGGATGGCGCCCAGGACTGGGCGCCGCCCCCGTCGATGAAGGCCTTGGGCCAACTGTTTGGCGTGGCCCTGCCCTCTCCGCAGGAAATGCAGGCGGCAGCAGCGCGGTCAGTCACCGTAGGCGGTGGCAGCAGCGCTGGCTTCAGTGGCGGAGGCAGCCCACAAGTGCACGGCCAAGGCCCCTTGGGCGGAGCACGCCCCGCCGGCAATGCAGGCGCTCAAGGCCATACCGTCGACAGCAGCATGCTCGGCCTGATGCGCCGCTTGCAGAGCCTGTCGTCCGTGGCCTCGGGCTGGACAGCCTCCATCCCGGGTGAGTTGTCGCACACCGAGATCCCCGCGCCGCCCAACCTGATCCGCGCGCACCGCGAAGAACTGCTGCAGGCCAGCGGTGGCGCCGCACTGGACCAGATGGTCATCGACATCGTGGCCACGTTGTTCGACCAGGTGCTGTCCGATCCGAAGGTGCCGCCGCAGATGGCCCGCCAGATCGGCCGGCTCCAACTGCCCGTGCTGCGCGTGGCCCTGCGCGACCAGACCTTCTTCCACTCGCGCAAGCACCCGGTGCGCCGACTGGTCAACCGAATGGCCAGTTTGGCGGTCGCCTTCGACCGGCTGGATGAGGGCCCGGGCCGCGAGTGCATCCAGGTGGTCACCGAACTGGTGCGAGAGATCGTCGAAGGCGATTTCGACAGGCTGGACCTGTACGAATCCAAGCTGGGTGACCTGGAGCGCTTCGTCGCCTCGCAGACCGCGCGCGAGGTCGAAGAGAACGCCGCCGTGGCCGCCCTGCTCAGCGGCAAGGAAGCCGATCTGCGCGTGCAGCAGCGCTACATGCAGTTGGTGCGCAGCGAGCTGGCAGACCTGGAGGCCCCAGGCTTCCTGAAGGAGTTCCTGGCGCAGATCTGGACCCAGGTCCAGGTGATGGTGGGCGCGCGCCACGGCCCCGAGAGCGACAAGGCCGTGCGCATGCGCAATGCCGCCCACCAGTTGGTGCTGAGCGTGCAGCCCAAGGGCCACCCATCGCTGCGGCAGGACTTTCTGCGCCAGTTGCCCCAGCTGATGAAGGACCTCAACGAGGGGCTGGATTTGATCCAGTGGCCTGCCGGCGCGAAGGAAGGCTTCTTCGCCCAGTTGCTGCCCATGCACGCCGAGGCCCTCAAGGCACCACCACCTCACGACCTGACCCTGCGCCTGCTGGAGCAGCGCCTGCGCAAGGTCGAGCAGATCGCCATCCCGAGCCGCGAGGACGCCGCCAACGACCCGCTGCCCGCGCCCTCGTCGACCACGGAGCCGGGCCCGCTGGCCATGGCCGCCACCATGACCCCGCAGGAGGCCCAGGCCGCCGGCTGGGTCAGCGAAGCCAGCCTGTTCGAAGACACCAGCCCGGGCGCCCTGGACATCGACCTGAGCGCAGGCGACGAGCCCGACCTGTCCGGCGTGGACGTGGACCTGCCGCTGGACACCCCCGCCCCACCGGCCGCCGGCCCCTCGCTGGTCAACTACATCCAGCCTGGCGCGGCCTACCGCATGCTGCTCAAGGGCCAGTGGAAAAAAGTGCGCCTGACCTGGATGTCCGATGGCCGCACCTTCTTCATGTTCACACAGGGGCACTCGCCGTCCAAGCAGACCATCTCGCTGACGGCCCGCACCCTGACGCAGATGTGCGCGACCGGCCGCTTCAAGGCATTCGAGCAGGCGCAATTGCTGGAGCGCGCAACCATCCGTGCCCGCCGCCAACTGGCCGCACTGAGCCAGTCGCGCAACAACAAGGTGGCGGCATGAGCTGCCAGGCCTAGACAGCTGCGGCCAGCTGGCGCGCCAAGTGCATCGCCTCCGTCAGGCTGGAGGGATCGGCCTTGCCGCTACCCGCCAGATCGAAGGCCGTTCCATGGTCCGGGCTGGTGCGCACGAAAGGCAGGCCCAACGTCACGTTCACGCCGTGCGCCACCCCCAGGTACTTCACCGGGATCAGGCCCTGATCGTGGTACATCGCCACGACCACATCGAACTCACCCGGGTGATCGGGAGGCGCATGCCGCGCCCGCATGAACACGGTGTCGGGGGCCAACGGGCCGGTCACGTCGATGCCTTCAGCTCGGGCGGCCTCCAGTGCCGGAATGATCACGCTCAGTTCTTCGTCGCCGAACAAACCGCCCTCTCCGGCGTGCGGATTGAGCCCCGCGACAGCGATGCGAGGGCACTCAAAACCCATTTTAACGAAGCTTTGATGCGTGATGCGCACAGTTGACAGTACGTTGGCGACATTCACCGCATCCAGCGCCTGCCGCAGCGACACGTGGATGGACACCAGCACCGTGCGCAACTCGTGATTGGCCAGCATCATGCGCACAGGCACCAGCGGCTGGCCCGCTGGCGTGGCCAGAGCCTGCAGCAACTCGGTGTGGCCCGGAAAAGGCTCGCCCGCCAGCGACAGGGATTCCTTGTGCAAGGGCGCCGTCACCAGGGCCAGGGCCAGGCCTTGCTGCACCAGGCCTGCGCCTTCGCGCACGCACAAGGCCGCAGCGGCACCGGCATCCGCTTGCACCTGCCCCCAAGGCAAGGCATCCAGGCCTGAAGGCAGGCCCGCCGGCTCCCAGACCGGCAGCACGACGGGCGACTCGGCGCCCTCGGCCCCCGCTCCAGGCGGTGCCGGCCGAGCATCGGAGCGCACCGCCCACACCTGCAGCCGGGCCGCGGCGGGATGCCGCCCTGCCAGCGCTGCCACCGCCCGGCGCATCACCGCGGCCGATCCGATCACCACCGCCCCGGGCGCCTCACCGGCCAGCCACTGCATCGCCACGATCTCGGGCCCGATGCCGCAGGGATCACCCATGGACAGCACCAGCGGGGCCGGTTTTGTCCATACGTCATTCAAAGGAGAGGCAGGATGTTGCATGCCCTCGATTTTGACCGCATGCGGACCGGGGCGTCCGCCCCCGGGCAGTACACTGACCGTCTATGAACTGGTTAGACGACATCCGCTGGGATGAACAGGGCCTGGTGCCCGTGATTGCCCAGGAAGTGGGCTCGGGCGATGTGCTGATGTTCGCCTGGATGAACCGCGATGCCCTGGCCCGCACGGCCGAGCTGGGCGAAGCCGTGTACTGGAGCCGCTCGCGCAAGCGCCTGTGGCACAAGGGCGAAGAATCCGGCCACACCCAGAAGGTGCACGACATCCGCCTGGATTGTGACAACGATGTGATTCTGTTGAAAGTGGAGCAACTGGGCCACGAACCCGGCATCGCCTGCCACACGGGCCGTCACAGTTGTTTCTTCCAACGGCACGACAATGGCCGCTGGATCACCGTTGAGCCGGTCTTGAAAGACCCGGACAGCATCTACAAATAGGCATGAGCAACTCCGCCCCATCCCCCGACACGCTGGACGTGCTGGCCCGCGTGGCCCAGGTCATCGAATCCCGCAAGGGCGGCGATCCGGACAAGAGCTATGTGGCGCGCCTTTTCCACAAGGGCACTGACACCATGCTCAAGAAGGTGGGCGAAGAGGCCACCGAAATGGTGCTGGCCGCCAAGGATCTGGCCCACACGCCCCAGGATGCCGCCACGCGCAAGGCCCTGGTGGGCGAATTGGCCGATCTGTGGTTTCATTCGATGGTGGTCATGTCTCACCTGGGTTTGAGCCCGCAGGATGTGGTGCAGGAACTGGCCCGGCGTGAAGGTCTGTCCGGCCTGGAAGAGTTCGCACGGCGCACGCCAACCCCTTCGGGCAGCCCGGGCTGACGCCCCGCATGCACCAAGTTGGCACGCAATTCGCAAGACACAGTTTCGTAGTGGTAAGGTCACAAGACCGTTGAGGAGCAGACGATGGGATCGTTGAGCATTTGGCACTGGCTGATCGTGCTGGTGATCGTGGTGATGGTGTTCGGCACCAAGAAGCTGAAGAACGTGGGCACCGACCTGGGTGCCGCCGTGAAGGGCTTCAAGGATGGGGTGAAGGATGGTGGTACTGCTGCGCCGGATGCACCTGCGCAACAGGTGACCAACACGGCCAAGACCGACGCCAACACGGTGGACGTCGAAGCCAAGACCAAGTCCTGACACCCTTTTCAGGGCCTGAGCAAGGCCCCGCCGCCACGTGATCGACTTTGGCATAGACAAACTCGCCCTGATCGGCGCGGTCGCGTTGATCGTGATCGGCCCCGAAAGGCTGCCCAAGGTGGCCCGCACCGTGGGCGTTCTGCTGGGCAAGGCCCAGCGCTACGTCTCGCAGGTGCAGTCCGAGGTCAACCGCTCCATCGAGCTTGAAGAACTCAAGAAGATGAAGGCGGGGCTGGAGACGGCCGCCTCGGACGTCGAATCCGCCGTCTACCAGAACCTCGACGAGGTGCGGCACGCGGGCGACGGCTTCCATGAAGGCGACCGCCCGGGCGATGACTCGATCGCATCGTCGTCGCATTACACGCCGTCCTATTCGCACCTGTACGCCCCGCCGCGCAAGAACTGGCGCCTGAAAAAGGCGGCTGTACCCATGTGGTACAAGCAGCACAACGGGGTGCGCCGGCACGTGCAATCGGGCGCGGCGCGCGTGGCGCGCTTCCGGCCACCCGGTGCCGGTCCCCGGTGAGCGTGCTTGCTGATCCAGGCATCGATGCCCTCCCCTCTTTGCCCTATTGAGGCCCCGTGAGCCAAGACCCCAATACCCCAGAGATGGAGGGCACCGAGCAGCCCTTCGTCACCCACCTGATCGAGCTGCGCGACCGGCTGATCCGGGCCGTGCTGGCCATCGGCGTGTGCTTCATCGCACTGGCGCTGTACCCCGGCCCCTCGGGCCTGTACGACCTGATGGCCCAGCCCCTGGTGCAGAACCTGCCCAAGGGCGCCACGCTGATCGCCACCAGCGTGATCTCGCCCTTCATGGTGCCGATCAAGATCACCATGCTGGCCGCCTTCATGCTGGCTTTGCCGGTGGTGCTCTACCAGATCTGGGCCTTCGTGGCCCCAGGCCTGTACGCCAACGAGAAGCAGCTGGTGCTGCCGCTGATCGTGTCGAGCACCTTGCTGTTCTTCATGGGTGTGGCCTTCTGCTACTTCTTTGTCTTCGGCAAGGTCTTCCACTTCATCCAGCAGTTCGCGCCCAAGAGCATCACGGCGGCGCCTGACATCGAGGCCTACCTGGGCTTCGTGATCAACATGTTCCTGGCGTTCGGGGCGGCGTTCGAGGTGCCTGTGGTGGTGGTGATCCTGTCACGCATGGGCATCGTGCCGGTGGCCAAGCTCAAGGAATGGCGCGGCTATTTCGTGGTGCTGGCCTTCGTGATCGCCGCGGTGGTGACGCCGCCGGATGTGGTGTCGCAGCTGGCTCTGGCGATTCCGATGTGCATCCTCTATGAGGTCGGGATCTGGGCGGCGCAGTTGGCGGATCGGTCCAAGAAGAAGCATGAAGAAGCGCAAAAGGATGCTTCTTCGGCTTCGGGGTCTTGATCGGGGTTGTTCTCCTTTGCCTGCGGCGGGCTGGGCGCTTTGTCGTGACAGCGCGGGGCGGGGGCTGAGCCGACATCCGGCCGGGCTTCATTCGGTTGGTTTCGCCTTCGGCGAAACTTCCCTGTGGTGCTCACGGCAAGGTGGGGCCGCAGAACTCGCTACAGGCCCTTCGGGCCTTTCGCTCAAACAGCTGCGGCCAGTCAGTTGAACGAAGCATGTGCTCCGCACATGCCCACCTCGCCGCTCTGCTCCTCGGCCCCCTCAAGGCGCCCGGCCGGATGGCCGCTCAGCCCCTTTTTGCCCCGCTCTCCGCATGCCGCCCGGGACAGGTTTGCCCCTGGCCGCAGGCCAGGGGATGGCGAGCATGTTTGAGGCCCGAAGGGCCGAGTTGCGCAGCCACCTCTCCCGGCCGAGCACGCGGAGAGCAGTCACGCCGAAGGCGTGACCGACAACAATGAAGCCCGGACGGCTGCCACCACATCCCGTGCCCCGCGCTGCCACGACAAAGCGCTCAACCAACCGAACGCCCAGCAGAGCATCAGCACAAAATCACTCTTCGTCGTCATCCTGCTCAGCGGGCGCCGTGGCCGCCGCAGGCCGGTTGATCGCCTTGGGCCGCTGCGCCACCGCCACATTCATCGACAAGGTCTGGTTCCCGCGCCGCACCTGCACCTGGGCCACAGACCCAGGCTTCAAGCCCGCCACCGCATTCAACAGCTGCGTCGTGTTGCCCACCCGGGCCTCGGCCACCTGCACCACCACATCGCCCGGGCGCACACCGCCCTTGGCCGCCGGCCCGTTGTGCAGCACCCCGGTGATCAGCACACCCTCCTTCACCGACAGGTTGAAGGTCTCGGCGATCTCGGGGGTGAGGTCGCGCGGCTCCACGCCGATCCAGCCCCGGGTGACCTGTCCATCCTTGATCAGGCTTTCCATCACCAGGCGCGCCGTGGACACCGGGATCGCGAAACCGATGCCCATGTTGCCCCCCGAGCGCGAGTAGATGGCGCTGTTGATGCCCATCAGGTTGCCGTGCGCATCCACCAGCGCACCACCCGAGTTGCCCGGGTTGATGGCCGCGTCCGTCTGGATGAAGTTCTCGAAGGTGTTGATGCCCAGCTGGTTGCGCCCCAGCGCGCTCACGATGCCCGAGGTGACCGTCTGCCCCACGCCGAAGGGGTTGCCGATGGCCAGCACCGCATCGCCCACCTGCAGGGTGTCGGAATCACCGAACACGATGGAGGGCAGCTTGTCCAGGTCGATCTTGAGCACGGCCAGGTCGGATTCCGGATCGGCGCCGATGACCTTGGCGCGGGCCTTGCGGCCGTCGGTCAACATCACCTCGATGTCGTCCATGCGGTCGACCACGTGGTTGTTGGTGAGCACATAGCCATCCTGGCTGACGATCACGCCCGAGCCCACACCGGCCTGCGACTGGCCGCCACCCTCCTGCTCGCCGAAGAAATAGCGGAACCAGGGATCCTTGTGGCGCGGGTTGCGCGAGGTGCTTTTGCTGGTGATCACGCTGACCACGGTGGGCGCGGCCCGTTTGGCTGCATCCGAGAAGCCCACGGCCGCCGCCGGCACGCCACGCACGCCGGATGCCGGGATACTGGGCGAAGGGCTGCCCAAAGAAGGCAGTGAGGCGATGGGCGAGCCATCCTGCCAGGGCAGGCTCTGGATCCACTGGGGCCGCAGCGTGGACACCACGAAAATGACGGCCACCCCGACAGTGACGGCCTGCGAGAAAATGAGCCAGAGTTTGCGCATTGCAAGGAATACGGAATGACCACCGACGTGATCGAACGCGAGGTATTGACGGCCCACCTCGACCAATTGCTGGAAAGCGGGCGCTTTCGCGATTATGGGCCGAACGGTCTGCAAGTGGAGGGCAAGCCGCAGATTCGCAAGATCGTCACAGGCGTGACGGCCAGCCTGGCCCTGATCGAGGCCGCCGTGGCGGCCGGCGCCGATGCCATCCTGGTGCACCACGGCCTGTTCTGGCGCGGGCAGGATGGCCGGGTCACGGGCTGGATGCGCCAGCGCCTGAACACGCTGCTGCGCAACGACATCAACCTGCTGGCCTACCACCTGCCACTGGACGCACACGCCAGCCTGGGCAACAACGCCCAATGGGGGCAGCACCTGGGCCTGGTGGCCGATGGGCGCTTCGGTGAGCAGGACCTGGGCTTTCTGGGCGCCGTGCCGGACGGGCTGAGCCTGGATGGCCTGGCCGATCGGGTGTCAGACGTGATGGGCCGCACACCGACCGTGGTCAGTGGCGATGGCCGCACGCTCAAGCGCATCGCCTGGTGCAGCGGCGGCGCCCAGGGCTACTTCGAGCAGGCCATTGCGGCCGGGGCCGATGTGTACCTCACGGGTGAGATCTCCGAGCCCCAGGCGCACTACGCGCGCGAAACCGGCGTGGCCTTCATGGCCTGCGGGCACCACGCCAGCGAGCGCTATGGCGTGCAGGCACTGGGCCAGGCCTTGTACGAGCACTTCGGCGTGGCCCACGCCTTCATCGACATCGACAACCCCGCCTGAGCGGGGCTGCCAGCCCACGAAGGTGCTTCGTCAGCGCAGCACCGATTCCAGCTCGGCAAAGCTGTGCGCGTGCAGGTCCGCACCGATGGGCTCGCCCAGGGCGGCTTCCAGGCGCTTGGCAGAGAACACGCCGCGCAGCGAGGTGCGCCCCTCGGCCACCTCGGTGACCAGCAAGTAGCGCAGGCCGTGCTCACGCAGCGTGGCCACGATGTCGCCCACGCGCGCATGGCGCACCGCCTGCATGTCCGCCACTTCCCAGTGGGTCAGCGGCGTCATCACGTCGGCCAGCGACAGCTCCTGCCGGTGCACGTTGTGCGCCAGTGCCCGCAGCACGGGGCGCTCGCCCATCAAGGTGTCGGCCGTGACCATGCCGACCAGTTCCCCGTGAGTGCCCGAGACGAAGGCCATGCGCACCCCGGCCCGCAGCATCACGTGCAGGGTCTGGTCCAGCCCGTCGCGGTCGCTGGCGACCACCAGGGGGCTGAAACGCACGTCGGTGAGCAGAGGGAGGGCGCGGTCGTCGAGGCGCGCGGTGCGCTTGGGCTGCGGCAGGCTGGGGGCCTGGCTCAGCGACGACAAAGGCACAGGGCGGAAGCGTTGCGCTTGTTGTTGTGCTTCAGACATGAGAGGGCTCCTTTCAGGTTCGATGGAGCGTCCGCTGGTGGCCCATGTGATCCCCATACAACGGGGTTGGGCGCGGCGGATGTTGTCCAGGGCCTCGCCTCTACATTACGCCGAAGTGCCCGTTCAGGTTGACAGGTTTGCATGGCCGCACCGCGCCTGATGTGATGCCATTCACGCGTGTTCAGACAATGGTTCTGTGGCATACACATCGCCAAGCAAAAGGGCCGCATCCGCGGCCCTTGTCTGCTGGGAACGGCGCTCAGAGCCGCACCGGGATGCCCCGCTGCGCCATCAGCGCCTTGGCCTGCCCTACCGTGTATTCGCCGTAGTGGAAGATGCTGGCGGCCAGCACCGCATCGGCGCCGCCCTGCTGCACACCATCGGCCAGGTGGTCCAGGTTGCCCACGCCGCCTGACGCGATCACGGGCACGCTCACCGCATCGCTCACGGCACGCGTGAGGGCCAGGTCGAAGCCTGATTTGGTGCCGTCCTTGTCCATGCTGGTCAGCAGGATCTCGCCAGCACCGTGCTCGGCCATCTGCGTGGCCCACGCCACCACATCCAGGCCCACGTTCTTGCGGCCGCCATGGGTGTAGACATCCCAGCCGGGCCCGCGCGCGGCCAGGTCATCGCCCTGGCGGCGCTTGGCGTCGATGGCCACCACGATGCACTGCGAGCCGTATTTGTCGGAAGCATCGCGGATCACCTGCGGGTTGGCCACCGCCGCCGAATTGAAACTGACCTTGTCGGCACCGGCGTTGAGCAGGCGGCGCACATCCTCGACCACGCGCACGCCACCGCCCACCGTGAGGGGGATGAACACCTGCGAGGCCACGGCCTCGATGATGTGCAGGATCAGGTCGCGGCCATCGCTGGTGGCGGTGATGTCCAGGAAGGTGAGCTCGTCGGCGCCCTGCTCGTTGTAGCGTGCGGCGATCTCGACCGGGTCTCCGGCATCGCGCAGTTCGACGAAGTTGACGCCCTTGACCACGCGGCCGCCCGTGACATCGAGACAAGGAATGATTCGTTTGGCGAGCATGGGAGAAGGCAGCAACGGTTCAGGAGGTGGGGTCAATGACACCCAGTGGTGTAATCCGGCATTGTAGGCAGTCGCAGCGCACGTGCCGCGTCATGGGCATCATGGCGCCCCTTTGTCTCAATAACAAGCGGCCCGCCCCCACGGCGCGCCAATCGCCAGGAAGCCTTCCATGATCCGCAAACTGCCCCCCACAGCTCGCATCTTCATCGCCATGATCCTGGGGATCCTGATCGGCTGGGCGGTGTTCTCCCAGGCCCCGGACAAGGCCACGGCCAATGAGATCGCCGGCTACATCTCGATCGTGTCGGACATCTTCCTGCGGCTGATCAAGATGCTGATCGCCCCGCTGGTGTTCTCGACCCTGGTGGTGGGCATCGCGCACATGGGCGATGCCAGCTCCGTCGGGCGCGTGTTCCTCAAGGCGCTGGCCTGGTTCATGACGGCCTCGCTGGTGTCGCTGCTGCTGGGCATGGTGCTGGCCAACCTGATGCAGCCGGGCGCCAACCTGAATCTGCCGCTGCCGGACACCCATGCCACGGTCAACCTGGCCACGTCCAAGTTCACGCTGAAGGACTTCGTCGGCCACCTGGTGCCCAAGTCCTTCGTGGAGGCCATGGCCAACAACGAGATCCTGCAGATCGTGGTGTTCTCGATGTTCTTCGGCGTGGCCCTGGCCGCCCTGGGCGACAAGGCCCGCACGCTGACGACCTCGATCGAGGAGCTCTCGCACGTGATGCTCAAGATCACCGGCTACATCATGGGCTTTGCGCCCTTCGCGGTGCTGGCGGCCATGGCCGCCACCGTGGCCATCAACGGGCTGGAGATCCTGCTGCGCTTCGCGGTGTTCATGGGCGAGTTCTACATCGCGCTGGTGCTGCTGTGGACCCTGCTGGTGCTGGCGGGCTGGGCCGTGCTGGGGCGCCGCATCTTCACGCTGATCCGGGGCATCCGCGAGGCCTTCCTGCTGTCCTTCGCTACGGCCAGCTCCGAGGCGGCCTACCCCAAGTTGCTGGATGCGCTGGACCGCTTCGGGGTGCGCCGCCGCATCTCCAGCTTCGTGATGCCACTGGGCTATTCGTTCAACCTCGATGGCTCGATGATCTACTGCACCTTCGCGACGCTGTTCATCGCGCAGGCCTACGGGATCGAACTGCCCCTGGCCACCCAGGTGACGATGCTGCTGGTGCTGATGCTCACCTCCAAGGGCATTGCCGGCGTGCCGCGCGCCTCGCTGGTGGTGATCGCCGCCACGCTCAGCCACTTCAACATCCCCGAGGCCGGGCTGCTGCTGATCCTCGGCATCGACACCTTCCTGGACATGGGCCGCTCGGCCACCAATGCCGTGGGCAACTCCATCGCGGCCGCGGCCGTGGCCAAGTGGGAGGGCGCCCTGCTGAGCGAAGAAGAAGCCCGGGAGCGCGCGCTCACGCTGGACACCGAGCCGGATCCGGAGACCGGCCATGGCGGAGCGCGCCATGGTTGATCGGCACCTTCCACGGCATCGCTCATGGCATCTGCGCGTGGTGGCCCGCACCGCGCTGGCCTGGGCCCTCGGGCTGGGCGCCACGAGCCCTGCGCGGGCAGAAGCCGCGCCGCCCCCGAACCCGACGGTCACGCCCGAGGTGCTGCAGGGCACCTTGCGCACCGTGCAGGCCAGTGGCCGGGTGGCCATCGGCTACCGCCCTGACCTGCTGCCGTTTTCTTTCGTGCCGGCGCCAGGGGCTGAGCCTCGGGGCTATTCGATCGAACTGTGCCGCGCGCTGGTGAGCGCCATGGCCGAGACCGTGCACCGCCCCTTGAGCATCACCTGGGTGCCCGTGACGGCCGCGTCGCGCATCGAGGCGGTCGAAAGCGGCCGGGTGGACCTGGAGTGCGGCACCACCAGCAGCACGTTGGAGCGGCAGCGCCGGGTGGCCTTCTCGCCTTTGATCTTCGTGTCGGGCACGCGCCTGCTGGTCAGGCATGACGCCCAGGTGGCCTCGCTGCGGGATCTGGCGGGCCAGCGCGTGTCGGTCACCACCGGCACCACCAATGAACAGGTCCTGCGAGGTCTGATCCTGCGCCAGCGGGTGCCGGTGACCCTGGTGCCCATGGCCGACCACGATGCTTCGTTCGCGCAATTGGCGCGGGGCCAGGTTCAGGCCTTTGCCACGGATGAGGTGCTGCTGTACGTGCGCGCGGCCCAGCAGGGCACGCAGCGCAGCCTGTACCGGCTGGTCGGCGAGCGCCTGTCCTACGAGCCCTACGCCATCATGTTCCGGCGCGATGATCCGCAGATGGCGGCCTTGGTGGCCGATGCGTTTGCGGTGCTGGCGCGCAATGGCGAGATCGAGCGGCAGTACCGGCAATGGTTCCTGCGCAAGCTGCCTTCGGGGATCACACTGGGGTTGCCGATGAGCCCGCAATTGCGCTTGTCGATCGAGACGCTGGCTTCTGCGCCTTGATGGGTGTTGTCCTTTGCATGCGATGGGTCTGGCGCTTTGTCGGGGCAGCGCGGGGCGGGGTCTGAGCCGGCATCCGGCCGGGCTTCAATGTCGGCGGTCCCGCCTTCGGCGTGACTGCTCTGCGGTGCTCGTCCAGGACAGGTGGCTGCGCAACTCGCCCTGCGGGCTCAGACATGCTCGCCATCCCCTGGCCTGCGGCCAGGGGCAACCTGTCCTTCCCTGCGCGCCTCCGACGCCAACAAGGCGCCCGGCCATATGCCGGCTCAGCCCTTTGTGCCCCGCTCGCCGCATGCGAAGGAAGCATTCTTTGCCTTGCTTGGGCTGGCGTCTGCCACCACAGACAGGGCAGAGCTTGAACAATGCCCAAGCGCACAAGCCGCCGCATCACACCTTTGCGCAGGCGAGGAGCCGGGGCACAAAAGGGATGTGGGCACTGGCGGCCGGGGCCTTCGTTGGCGCTGAGAAGCGCAGTGGCGAGGTGGGCGCGCGCAGCGCGCTTCGTTCATCTGACTGGTCGCAGCTGTCTGAGCGCAGCGGCGAAGCCGCGTAGCGAGTTCTGCGACCCCACCTCGTCACGAGCATCGCAAGGCAGTCCTGCCGCAGGCAGGACCGACAACACAGGCCCCGGCCGCCAGTGCCCACATCCCTCGCCCCGCGCTGCCCCGACAAAGCGCCAGACCACCGCAGGCAAAGGAAGCCACCAGCCAAAAACAAAAGCGGCCCGAAAGCCGCTTTATCGCTTGATGCGCCCTCAGGCGCTCAACACCAACTCAGCCTTCGCCGTTCAGCTCATCAGCCCGAGTCTGCGCCGCCGCGAAATCCAGGTCGCCACTGTAGATGGCCCGACCGCAGATCACGCCTTCGACACCTTCATCCTCGACCGCACACAGCTTCTCGATGTCAGCAATGTTCGACAACCCACCCGAAGCGATCACCGGCACACTCAGCGCCTGCGCCAGCTTCACCGTGGCCTCGATGTTGATGCCGGTGAGCATGCCATCACGACCGATGTCGGTATAGATGATGCCCTCGACACCGTAGTCCTCGAACTTCTTGGCCAGGTCGACCACTTCATGGCCCGACAGCTTGCTCCAGCCATCGGTCGCCACCTTGCCGTCCTTGGCGTCCAGGCCCACGATGATGTGGCCGCCGAATGCGCTGCAGGCATCCTTCAGGAAACCGGGGTTCTTGACCGCCGCCGTGCCGATGATGACGTAGCTCAGGCCGTCATCGAGGTAGCGCTCGATGGTGTCCAGGTCACGGATGCCGCCGCCCAGCTGCACCGGGATCTCGTCACCCACCTCTTTGATGATGGCCTTGATGGCCGCCTCATTGACCGGCTTGCCTGCAAAGGCCCCGTTCAAGTCCACCAGGTGCAGGCGCCGGGCGCCCGCTTCCAGCCATCGTCGGGCCATCGCGGCCGGATCCTCGCCGAAGGTGGTGGAGTCGTTCATGTCGCCTTGTTTGAGGCGCACGCATTTGCCGTCTTTCAGGTCAATCGCGGGGATCAGCAGCATGGCTGTGGTGCCAGAGGGGTGGAGAAAAGGGTAGGAAATCGAACCGGGGCGTACAGCGCAGCCACGGGGTTCACGGCCGCCACGTCAGAAAATTGCGGTACAGCGCCAAACCATGCGCCGCGCTCTTTTCCGGGTGGAACTGTGTCGCGAAAATATTATCCCGGGCCACCGCGCAGGTAAAGCGTGAGCCGTAGTCGGTCTCGCCAGCGCTGTGTTGGGGATTATCCACAACCGCGTGGTAGCTGTGGACGAAATAGAAGTAGCTGTCCTGGGGGATGCCAGCCCACACCGGGTGGACTTGCCCGCCGTGGTTCGCAGGCTGGTGCACCCTGTTCCAGCCCATCTGGGGCACCTTGTAGCGGCTGCCGTCGGGCTGGGTCTGGCCTTCCAGGCGGAAGCGGACCACGCGGCCAGGCAGCAGGCCCAGGCCGGGGGTGTCCTGCTCTTCGCTGTGCTCCAGCAGCATCTGCATGCCCACGCACACGCCCATCAGGGGCTTGCGGCTGGCGGCATCGAGCACGGCCTGCAGCAGGCCGCCGCCATGGGCTTCACGCAGCTCGCGCATGCAATCGCGCATGGCGCCCTGCCCCGGCAGCACGACGCGCTCGGCGGCCAGCACCACCTCGGGGTCGTTGGTGACCACCACCTTCAGGCCTTCCAGGCCCTGGGCGGCGTGCTGCACCGCCTGGGACACCGAACGCAGGTTGCCCATGCCGTAATCGATGACGGCCACGGTCGAAGCGGGGTTCATGGGATCAGGAAAAAGCAGGAGAAATCGATAGGACGGATCGGGGCAGCGCCCATGGCGCTCACAGCGAGCCCTTGGTCGAGGGGATCACACCGGCCATGCGGGGGTCGCGCTCGAGCGCGCCGCGCAGGGCACGGGCAAAGGCCTTGAACACGGTCTCACACTGGTGGTGTGCGTTCACGCCACGCAGATTGTCGATGTGCAAGGTGACGCCCGCGTGGTTGACGAAACCCTGGAAGAACTCGAAGGTGAGCTGGGTGTCGAAGCCGCCAATGCTGCCGGCCGTGAAGGGCACGTGCATGGTCAGGCCGGGGCGGCCGGAGAAATCGATCACCACGCGCGACAGGGCCTCGTCGAGGGGCACATAGGCATGGCCATAGCGGCGGATGCCCTTCTTGTCGCCCACGGCCTTGGCCACGGCCTGGCCCAGGGTGATGCCGACGTCTTCCACCGTGTGGTGGCCGTCGATGTGCAGATCGCCCTTGGCATCGATGTCGAGGTCGATCAGCCCGTGGCGGGCGATCTGGTCGAGCATGTGGTCGAAGAAGCCGATGCCGGTGGCCAGGCGGGCCGTGCCGGCGCCGTCCAGGTTGACGCGCACGGTGATCTGGGTTTCCGCGGTGTTGCGGGCGACCTCGGCCACGCGGTCAGCGGTGCCTGGGGCGGTCATGTCGGAAGCGTTCATGCAGCGGATGGGGATGTCAGGGGCTCGCGCAGGAGATCGGCCAGCGCGGCCATCAGGGCGTCGTTCTCTGCGGGCAGGCCCACGGTCAGACGGATGCAGTTTGCCAGCAAACGGTGTAATCCAGACACATTTTTGATCAGGATCCCCCGCTGTTTGAGGGCGGCGAAGGTGCTGGCGGCGTCGTTCACGCGCACCAGGATCATGTTGGCCTGGCTGGGATAGGCCTGGGCACCGGGCAGCGTGGCCAAAAAAGACTGCAGGCGCTCGCGCTCGGCCTTGATCACGCCCGCCTGGCGGGTGAACTCGGCTTCGTGATCGAGTGCGAACAGCGCGGCCTCCGTGTTGAGCACGCTGATGTTGTAGGGCGGGCGCACCTTGTCGACCTGCTCGATCAGGTCGGCGCGGCCCAGCATGTAGCCCAGGCGGATGCCGGCCAGGCCGAATTTGGACAGGGTGCGCATCAGCAGCACGTGCGGGTGCTGCTGCAGCCGATCCAGGTAGCTCTTGCTCGCAAAGGGCTGGTAGGCCTCGTCGATCACGACCAGGCCCTGGCCGTTGGCCGCCACGGCCTGCACCACCTGCTCGATGGCCGCGTCGTCCCACAGGTTGGCCGTGGGGTTGTTCGGGTAGGCGATGTAGGTGATGGCCGGGCGGTGCTCACGCACGGCGGCCACCATGGCGGCGGCGTCCAGTTCGAAATCGGGGGTGAGCGGCACGCTGACGAAGCGCAGGCCCTGCAGGGTGGCCGACATCTCGTACATGACAAAGCCGGGCAAGGGGGCCAGCACGGTGGCGCCGGGCTTGGCGCAGGCCAGCGAGAGCAGCGAGATCAGTTCATCGGAGCCGTTGCCCAGCACCAGGCCGAAACCGTCGGGCACCTGGGCGTGGCGGCGCAGCGCCGCCTGCAAATCATTGATGCGGGGGCCGGGATAGCGGTTCAGCGCCACGGCGCCCAGGCGCCTGCCCAACTCGTCCTGCAGTTCGGGCGTCAGCGCGAAGGGGTTCTCCATCGCGTCCAGCTTGATGAAGCCAGCGGCGTCCTGCACATGGTAGGCATGCAGGGCCCGCACGTCGGGGCGGAAGGTGTCGAGCAGGCTCATGGCGCTTTATTTCTTCAGGCGGAACTCAGCGGCCTGGGCATGGGCCTGAAGACCCTCGCCATAGGCCAGCACCGCGGCTGTCTTGCCCAGCACCTGGGCGCCTGCCTCGCTCACCTCGATCAGGCTGGAGCGCTTCTGGAAGTCGTACACGCCCAGCGGCGACGAGAAGCGCGCCGTGCCCGACGTGGGCAGCACGTGGTTGGGGCCGGCGCAGTAGTCGCCCAGCGATTCGCTGGTGTAGGCGCCCAGGAAGATGGCGCCGGCGTGCTTGAGCAGCGGCTCCCAGCGGTGCGGCTCGTTGCTGGACACCTCCAGGTGCTCCGGCGCGATGCGGTTGCTGATGGCGCAGGCCTCTTCCATGTCGCGCGTGAGGATCAGCGCGCCACGGCCCTCCAGCGACGCGCGGATGATGTCGGCGCGGGGCATGGTGGGCAGCAGGCGGTCGATCTCGGCCTTGACCTGGGCGATGTAGCCGGCATCGGGGCTCAGCAGGATGCTCTGCGCCAGCTCGTCGTGCTCGGCCTGGCTGAACAGGTCCATGGCCACCCAGTCGGGCGGCGTGGTGCCGTCGGCCAGCACCAGGATCTCGCTGGGGCCGGCGATCATGTCGATGCCGACCTGGCCGAACACGTGCTTCTTGGCGCTGGCCACGTAGGCGTTGCCCGGGCCGGTGATCTTGTCGACCTTGGGGATGGTGGCCGTGCCGTAGGCCAGCGCGCCCACGGCCTGCGCACCGCCCACCGTGAAGGCGCGCGTGACGCCGGCCACGTGGGCAGCGGCCAGCACCAGCGGGTTCTTCTCGCCGCGCGGGGTGGGCACGACCATGATGATCTCGCCGACACCGGCCACGTGGGCGGGGATGGCGTTCATCAGCACCGACGACGGGTAGGCCGCCTTGCCACCGGGCACGTAGATGCCGACGCGGTCCAGCGGCGTGACCTTCTGGCCCAGCAGGGTGCCGTCTTCGTCGCGGTACTGCCAGCTCAGGCCGCAGGCCTCTTTCTGGCGCTCGTGGTAGCTGCGAACGCGGCGGGCGGCCGATTCGAGCGCCTCGCGCTGCTCGGCGGGCAGGCCGTCGAAGGCGGCCTTGAGCTCGGTGGCGGTGAGCTCCAGCGCCGTCATCGACGCGGCGTCGAGGTGGTCGAAACGGGCGGTGTATTCCAGCACGGCGGCATCGCCGCGCAGCCGCACGTCGGCCAGGATGGCGCCGACGCGCTCCTCGATGGCCACGTCCGTCTCGGCCGACCAATGCAGCACGCGCGCAAAGGCGGCGTCGAAGTCGGGTTGGGCGGTGGACAGTTGGCGGATCTGGACAGTCATGGAGCCAAGGATCTCAGATTTGCGGGATTCGTGGAGCGGTGCGGCAATGGGATCTCGCGATCGGCGCCATAGGGCGCCGGCCACGGCTCAGGCCATGGCCGGGCCGGTCATCAAGCCGGGATCGCCGATTGGAAGGCCTCGATCAGTCGGCGGATCGGCTCGCGCTTGAGCTTGAGCGCCGCCTGGTTGACCACCAGGCGCGAGCTGATCGGCATGATGTGCTCGACCTCGACCAGCTTGTTGGCCTTGAGCGTGCTGCCCGTGGACACCAGGTCGACGATGGCGTCGGCCAGGCCGATCAGCGGGGCCAGCTCCATCGAGCCGTACAGCTTGATCAGGTCCACGTGCACGCCCTTGTCGGCGAAATGCTGGCGGGCGATGGTCGTGTACTTGGTGGCCACGCGGATGCGCGAGCCCTGCTTCACGGCCGCCGCGTAGTCGAAATCGACCGGCACGGCCACGCTCATGCGGCATTTGGCGATGTTGAGATCCAGCGGCTGGTAGAGGTTGTCGCCGCCGTGCTCGATCAGCACGTCCTTGCCGGCCACGCCCAGGTCGGCGCCACCGTACTCCACATAGGTGGGCACGTCGGTGGCGCGCACCAGCACCACGCGCACGTCGTCGCGGGTGGTGGGCAGGATAAGCTTGCGGGATTTTTCAGGGTCTTCGGTGACCTCGATGCCGGCCGCGGCCAGCAGCGGCAGCGTCTCTTCGAAGATGCGTCCTTTGGAGAGTGCGAGGGTGATCATGTGCTTCAGCCCTTCACGCGTTCAATCGAGGCACCGATGCCGCGCAGCTTGGCTTCCATGCGGTCATAGCCCCGGTCCAGGTGGTAGATGCGGTCGACCAGGGTCTCGCCCTCGGCCACCAGGCCGGCGATCACCAGGCTGGCCGAGGCGCGCAGGTCGGTGGCCATCACGGTGGCACCCGACAGCTTGGGCACGCCGGTGACGACGGCGCTGTGGCCATCGACCTCGATGCGCGCGCCCAGGCGGTCCAGCTCGTTGACGTGCATGAAACGGTTCTCGAAGATGGTCTCGTGGATCACGGCCGTGCCCTCGGCCACGCAGTTGAGCGCCATGAACTGGGCCTGCATGTCCGTCGGGAAGGCGGGGTACTCACGCGTGCGGAAACCCACCGAGCGCGGGCGCGCATCGGCCTGCACGCGGATCGTGCCCTGGCCCACCGTGATCTGGATGCCGGCTTCGCGCAGCTTCTCGATCACCGATTCCAGGTGCGCCGCCTCGGCGCGGTGCAGCGTGACATCGCCGCCGGCCGCGCCCACGGCGCACAGGAAGGTGCCTGTCTCGATGCGGTCGGGGATGATCTGGTGGGCCTTGGCCGATGTCAGGCCGTGCAGCTTGTCGACGCCCTGGATGCGGATGCGGTGCGTGCCGTGCCCCTCGATCTTCGCGCCCATGGCGATCAGCAGCTCGGCCAGGTCGGAGATCTCGGGCTCTTGCGCGGCGTTCTCGAGGATGGTCTCGCCCTCGGCCAGGCTGGCGGCCATCAGGAAGTTCTCGGTGCCGGTCACGGTGACCATGTCGGTCGTGATGCGGGCGCCCTTCAGGCGCGTGGGCTGACCATCGGCGCCCACGGGGGTGCGCGCCTCGATGTAGCCGTGCTCGACCGTGATCTGGGCACCCATGGCCTGCAGGCCCTTGATGTGCTGGTCCACCGGGCGCGAGCCGATGGCGCAGCCGCCTGGCAGCGACACCCGCGCACGGCCGAAGCGGGCCAGCAGCGGGCCCAGCACCAGGATGGAGGCGCGCATGGTCTTGACCAGCTCGTAGGGCGCCTCGGGGTTGTTCACCTGGCCGGCATCGAGCGTGACGCGGTCGGGGTCATCGCCATGGCGCTCAGCCTGCACGCCCATGTTGGCCAGCAGCTTGAGCGTGGTGTTCACGTCCTGCAACTGGGGCACGTTGGCCAGCGTGACGGGCTCAGCGCTGAGCAGCGCGGCGCACAGGTCGGGCAGCGCGGCGTTCTTGGCGCCGGAGATGGTCACATCGCCTTGCAGGCGACGACCGCCACGGATCAGGAGTTTGTCCATGAAAACACAAAGGGCGCGAGGCCGCCACGGGGAGCGGATCGCGCCATCAGCCTCAGGTAAGGGTCAAGCAAACAACACAGGCAGTCACGACGCGGCGCTGTCCTGGGCGGCCCATTCGGCCGGGGTCAGGGTCTTCATCGACAGGGCGTGGATCTGCTCGCGCATTCTATCGCCCAGGGCCTGGTAGACGCGCTGGTGACGCGCGATGCGGGCCTTGCCGTCGAATTCGGCCGAGACGATGGTGGCGAAGAAGTGGCGTCCATCACCTTCGACATGCAGGTGGGTGCAGGGCAGGCCGGCTTCGATGAACTGCTGGACCTCGGCGGCGGTGGGATCGGCCATGGAAAATCTCGTGATGTGGAATATGAAAACAGGCGTAAGGATGCGCCGTCAATGCCGGATTTTGTACCCGGTCTTGAGCAATTGCAGCGCGATGGCCGAGACGATGACGGTGGCACTGCCCACCACGCCCAGGCTGATCCATGGGCTGACGTCGCTGGCGCCGAAGAATCCGCGCCGGAAGCCGTCGATCAGATAGAAAAACGGATTCAGGTGCGACAGCCCCTGCCAGAAGCTCGGCAGCGAGTGCACCGAATAGAACACGCCCGACAGGAACGTCATCGGCACGATGATGAAGTTCTGGAACAGGGCCATCTGGTCGAACTTCTCGGCCCACAGGCCGGCGATGAGGCCCAGGGCGCCCAGCAAGGCGCCGCCCAGCACGGCGAAGCTCAAGGCCCACCAGGGTTCGGCCAGCCCGGGCGGCGCGAACCAGGCCGTGACGGCCAGCACGCCCGCCCCTACCGCCAGCCCGCGCACCAGCGAGGCGCCCACATAGGCCAGGAACCAGGCCCGGTGCGACAGCGGGCTCAAGAGTACGAACACCAGGTTGCCGGTGATCTTGCTCTGGATCAGCGACGAAGAGCTGTTGGCGAAGGCGTTCTGCAGCAGGCTCATCATCACCAGGCCGGGGATGAGGAAGCTGGTGTAGCCCACGCCCTTGAACACCTGCACGTGGTCTTCCAGCACATGGCCGAAGATCAGCAGGTAGAGCACGGCCGTGAGCACGGGCGCGCCCACGGTCTGCAAGCCGACCTTCCAGAAGCGCAGCACCTCCTTGCGGAACAACGGCGCGGCGCCGGTGACGCTGTCAGCCCAGTTCATGCCGGCACCTCCGCGGTGACGGGTGAACGGGCAGATGCACTGCCCTGCCCCTGCATGATGGCCAGGAAGACATCTTCCAGGTCGGCGCGGCCGATCTCCAAGTCTTCGATGCGGCACTGGGCCTGGCGCAGCTCGGCCAGCAGTTGCTCGACCTCGGTGGCATCGTGCGCGGCGATCTGCACCACACGGCCGGTGATGCGAGCCCGAGCAGCCAGCACCAGGGGGAGCGCATCATCGGTCTTGAAGCGCAGCATGGTGTGGGCCGTGCTGGCCAGCAGGGTGGAGGTGCGCTCCAGCGCCACCAGCTCGCCCTGCTTGAGCATGCCGATGCGGTGGCACAGGGCCTCGGCCTCTTCCAGGTAGTGGGTGGTCAGCAGCACGGTGTGGCCTTCGCGGTTCAGGCGGGCGATGAAATGCCACAGGGTCTGGCGCAACTCCACGTCCACGCCGGCGGTGGGCTCGTCCAGCACGATCACGGGGGGCTTGTGCACCAGGGCCTGGGCCACCAGCACACGGCGCTTCATGCCGCCCGACAGCTGACGCATGTTGGCATCGGCCTTGTCCAGCAGGCCCAGGTTGTCCAGCAGCTCGTCGATCCAGTCGTCGTTGCGGCGCACGCCGAAGTAGCCGCTCTGGATGCGCAGGGTCTCGCGCACCGAGAAGAAGGGGTCGAACACCAGCTCCTGCGGCACCACGCCCAGGGCGCGGCGGGCGGCCTGGTAGTCGCGGCGCACGTCGTGGCCATGCACCAGGGCCTGGCCCCCACTGGCGCGCGACAGGCCGGCCAGGATGCTGATCAGCGTGGTCTTGCCCGCGCCGTTGGGGCCCAGCAGGCCGAAGAATTCGCCTTGGGGGATGTCGAAGCTCACGCCTTTGAGTGCATGCAGCGTGCGGCCGCCGGCATCGTAGGTTTTCGTGACGTTTTGAAAGGTGATGGCGCTCATGGGAGGCGACAATTGTAGGAGTCACCGGTCACACTGCCTTCAATGACAGCCAAAAGACCCCGCCGTACCGCCGAACGCATCCTGGACGTGACCCTGGCGATGTTCAACCGGTTCGGCGAACCCAATGTCTCCACCAGCCAGCTGTGTGGCGAGCTCGGCATCAGCCCGGGCAACTTGTTCTACCACCACCCCACCCGGGATGCGCTGGTGGCGGGGCTGTTCGCGCGCTACCAGGCCGATCTGGAACAGGCGCTGGAGGTCGCCGCCACGGACACGGGCGCAGCCGCAGCCCCCGAAGAGCCCACGCCCGGGGCGCCCTGGTGGCAAGAGGCCAGTCCCACCCTGGCTCACCTGGCCCACCTGGCCGATGCACTGGCACATACGGCGTGGGTGTACCGCTTCCTGTTCCGCGACCTGAGCGACCTGGTCTCCCGCCACCGCGTGCTGGAAGAAGGCCTGCCACCGCTGCTGCGCCGCCAGGCGCAGGCGCTGCAGCTGGCACTGCGTGCCCTGCCCTGGCGTGGCCCCGAGGTGGACGACGCGGCCCTGGCGGTGTGGGCAGGCCACATGCTGGCCAGCCTGACCAACAGCACCGGCCTGGATGGCGCGCTGGACCCGCGCGAGCACCTGCGCCAGACCGGCCCGCACGCCGTGGACATGGCCGTGGGCCGTGCGCTGGGCCTGTTGCGCCCCAGCCTCGCCGAGCCCGATGCGCAGCTGCTGGGCCGGCATCTGATCCAACCCACCCAATTGGGGATGGACCCCTGGTGGCTGGCCCCCGCGGGCGGCTAAGATCCGGGTTTCCAAGAACACCGACACGCCGTTAGGAGACACGATGTCCGACCTGAAAGCCCGCTTCGACCAAGCCATGGCCGATTCCAAGCAACTGTCCGCCAAGCCCGACAACAACACCCTGCTGCAGATCTACTCGCTGTTCAAGCAAGGCAGCGTGGGCGACGTGCAGGGCGAGCGCCCCGGCATGATGGATTTCGTGGGCCGCGCCAAGTACGACGCCTGGGCCGGCCTCAAGGGCAAGAGCCCTGAGCAGGCCCAGCAGGCCTACATCGACCTGATCGAGTCGCTCAAGGCCAAGTAAGCCACCGAGCGCCCCGACCCAGAAGCCTCAGGCGGCCGATGCGCCACCTGAGGCTTTTTCAATGATGCGCTCGAGGTTGCGCGACACCTCGGCCTCGACGATGGGCTTGAGCGCCACCATCATCATGCTGAGCTTGATGTCCAGCGTGAACCCGGTGCCCGACACCAGCATGGTGCCCTTCACGCCGCTGCGCTCGAAGGTGATGGTGTCCTGCGTGTCGCCGGCCTGCGTCTGGCAGCTGAGGCCCAGCTTGCGGGCTGCGTCGTCGAGCCATTCACGGGCCAGTTCGCGGGCGCGGTCCAGGCCCAGATCGTGGGCCCGTTCGTAGTGGATGTCGCTCATGGCCTGGCGTGTCCCTTGCGTGTCAGGTGGTGGATGCAATGGGCGCCACTATAAAGACCCTGTGGGGCGGCACGGCCACGGCTGTCGCGGAAAGACACCTCAGAGGTAGCGGCGCACCCCGGCCAGGTGCACATCGCCGCTGCCCTCGAAATCCCGTACCACGCGCGTGAAACAGGCATCGGCCTTGACCGGCCCCACCCACTCGGCCAGCGCCACGTAGGCCGCGTTGATCAGGCGGGTGCCGGCGCCCCGCGCAGGCCAGTCGCCCATCAAGACGTTGGTGCGGCCCCACAGCCAATCGGTGGCGTGGCGCAGCACCGGCTCCGGCAGGCGCCCTGCATGCCGGATCAGCGTGTGCCGCCAGTGTGGCGCGTTGTAGGACATCGGCGCCTCGCGCGCCACCATCTGCTCCACCGCCTCCAGGAAGCGCTGCACCACCAGGGCCGAGGTGCCCGGCGGCTGCGAGTCGTTGGCACTGCCCGGCACCCCGGGCTGCGCGGCCCGCGCCATGTCCATGGTGCTCGGCCCTTGCCAGGGCCGGTTGGGGGGCTCCGAGGCGTGCGGCGCGGTGCGCTCAGGCGTCGATGGGTTGCGTGTCGCCCCCAGGCCCTGCGCCTGCAGCGCCCGGATGATGCGCAGGTGCAGCTCGGCCTCCTTGCCCTGCAGACCGAAGCGCTGGCCGATCAGGCGACAGTAGCGGCTCAGACCCACCATCACCGAAGCCGGCCCCGATGCATCGGGCGGCTGCCACAGCGCGGCCGCCTCGCGGGCGCGGTCGGCATCCAGGTAGGGCTGCAGCGCCCACATCAGCGCCAGCCAGGCAGGCGATCCCTGAGGAGCCGCCACGGTGGAGGCGGCGGGCTCAAGCATGCTGCTTGCCCCGGTGCACGGCATCGTGCTGGAACTCGGGGTAACCCATCTCGTAATGCTCGCTGAAGTCCAGCCCCCGCTGCTCGTCCAGCGTCGAGGCGCGCAGCGGCACCACCTTGTTGATCAGCCAGTACATCAGCATCGAGGCGCCGAAGGCCCACACGAAGGCGGCCAGGCAGCCCAGCGCCTGCACACCCACCTGCGCAGGGTTGAACAGGTCGTTGGCGTTGAACAGGCCGGCGGCCAGCGTGCCCCACACGCCACCCACCACGTGCACAGACACAGCGCCGACCACGTCATCCACCTTGAACGCCTCCAGCATCGAGGCGGCCACCACGCTGAGCGCTCCCGCCACCGCACCGGCCACCACCGCGAAGGCGGGCTCCATCACGTGGCAGCCCGCCGTCACACCCACCAGGCCCGCGATGGAGCCATTGAGCGTGGTCGTCATCAACAGCTTCTGGCGCAGCAGCGTCATCATGGCGATGGCGCCCAATGCACCGGCCGCGCCGCCCATGTGGGTGTTCAGCGCGATCTTGCCCAGGCCCACGGTGGCCGCGCCCGTGCTGCCGGCGTTGAAGCCGAACCAGCCGATCCACAGGATGAAGGCCCCCAGCGAGACCAGCGGCAGGTTGTGCCCCAGGATCTGGCGGGACTGGCCCTCCGGGCCGAAGCGCCCGGTGCGCGGGCCCACCGCCAGGATGGCCGCCAAGGCCGCCCAGCCCCCCACCGCATGGACCACGCTGGAGCCCGCGAAATCGATGAAGCCCAGTTGCCGGAGCCAGCCCTCTCCGCCGTGGGTGGAGCCCCACACCCAGGAGCCATAGACGGGGTAGATCAGGCCAGTGATCACCACCGACCCGATGATGTAGGCCGAAAACCGGGTGCGCTCGGCGATCGCTCCGCTGACGATCGTGGCCGAGGTGGCGGCGAACATGGTCTGGAAGAACAGGGCGCCATATTCTGATTCGGCCACACGGTGCAGTGCGAAGCCCGAGGTGCCCAGCCAGCCCGTCTGGTTGATGCCGAACATCAGGCCGTAGCCCACCAGCCAGTACGCGACCGCGCCAAAGCACATGTCGCAGTAGTTCTTCATGATGACGTTGACGGTGTTCTTGGCCCGGGCCATGCCCGATTCCAGGAAGGCGAAACCCGCCTGCATGAAGAACACCAGGGCCCCTGCAGCTACCACCCACACCATGTCGGTGGCCGCCTTGAGCGACTGCAGGGTCAACGCCGGCGAGGCGGCCTCGGCCGCCCGGGCCACACCCGGTGCCAGCAAGGTCACCAGCAGGATCGACAACAGAGGGAACAAAGAGCGGGGTACTTCGGAACTACGCGAAAAAATCATGCACCGGTCCTGCGCAAGAAGCTGACGAATCTGGACACAGCCGGACCAGACAGCAAGGACCAGACCAACTTGCTGCGCTGCAGCAGGCTGCGCCCCACTCGTTCAAGGGGTGCCCGACCCGGTTCTGGCGGGGATGTGCCAGCCGGGTAAGATGGACCTTCCGCACCACCTCCTTGACGGTTGAGCCATGTCCTCCGACACCACCGACCTGCCATCGACGGTCCTGCCCGAGCTGCTGGACCAGGCCCCTGGCATCCAGGCGCTGCGCCGCGACATCCACGCCCACCCCGAGCTGTGCTTTGAAGAGCAGCGCACCAGCGAGCTGATCGCCAGGCAACTGGCCGAATGGGGCATCGAGGTGCATCGAGGCCTGGGTACCACCGGCCTGGTCGGCGTGATCAAGGGACAGCGGCCAGGCGCCAAGGCCATCGGCCTGCGTGCGGACATGGACGCCCTGCCCGTCACCGAGCAAAACAAGTTTCCCCATGCCAGCCGCCACCCCGGCCGCATGCATGCCTGCGGGCACGACGGCCACGTGGCCATGCTGATGGCCGCGGCCCAGCACCTGGCGGCCAAACGTGATTTCGCAGGCACCGTGTACCTGGTGTTCCAGCCCGCCGAAGAAGGCGGCGGCGGCGCCCGCGAGATGATGAAGGACGGCCTGTTCGAGCGCTTCCCGATGGACGCGATCTTCGGCATGCACAATTGGCCCAACATGGCCGCCGGCCAGTTCGCCATCAACGCGGGCCCCTGTTTCGCTTCCAGCAACGAGTTCCGCGTCACGGTGATCGGCAAGGGCTGCCACGCGGCCATGCCGCACCTGGGCCTGGATCCGATGCCGGTAGCCTGCCAGCTGGTGCAGTCCTTCCAGACCATCCTCACGCGCAGCCTGCGCCCGATCGAAACCGGCGTCATCTCGGTCACCATGATCGAGGCCGGCGTGGCCACCAACGTGGTGCCCGAGCGCGTGACCCTGCAGGGCACGGTGCGCACCTTCACCACCGACGCACTCGACCTGATCGAGCGGCGCATGCGCGAGATCTGCGAGCACGTGCCGGCCGGTTTCGGCTGCACGGCCGAGGTCGAGTTCCACCGCAACTACCCGCCCACCGTGAACCACCCCGCCGAGGCCGAGTTCGTGCGCGGCGTGATGCGCGAGGTGGTCGGCCCGCAGAACGTTCTGGAGTTCGAGCCCACCATGGGCGCCGAGGATTTCAGCTTCTTCCTTGAAAAGAAGCCCGGCGCCTATTTCGTGATCGGCAATGGCGACGGCGCACACCGCGAAGGCGGCCATGGCCTGGGGCCCTGCATGCTGCACAACCCCAGCTACGACTTCAACGACAGGCTGATCCCGGTGGGAGCCACCCTGTGGGTGAAGCTGGTGGAGCGCTGGCTGGCCGCCTGAGAACTCAGTGCTTCAACGCGTCCAGATCGATCTGGCGCAGGCGGGTCGGACCCACTTCGGCCTCGATGGCGCGCAGCACCTCGGGGCGCAGGCCCATCGCGAAGGCCAGCTCGGCCACCACGAACAGCGGGCCGATGAACAGGCCCACCAGGTCATCGACGAACGCGGGCTTGCGGCCCTCGTAGTAGTGGCCCACGAACTGGAAGATCCAGCCCACCACGAACAGGCCCACGCCCGTGCCCAGCCAGACGCTGGTGGCCTGTGCCGCCACGCCCATGCTGATCCACAGCGTGGCCGCCAGCAGCGCCGACATCACCAGCCCGAAGCGGATGTCCAGCAGCAGGTAGTAGATGGACGTGCCCAGCACCAGCAGCGTGGACAGCGACACCGGCACGCCGGCCACGTCGACCGCGGGGCGCGCCGTCAGGCAGCCGATGGCCAGCACGATCATCGGGATCCCGATGAAGTGGGTGGCGATGTTGCGGCGGTCCCGGTGGTAGGCCGCGTAGTTGGTGAGTTGCTGGACCAGGGTTTTCATGGCGTGTCTCTCTCGGCAAGGCGGCTCCTGGCTCGGGGCCGGAAACCATGATCGGATGATGCGCCGACATGTGCATTTTGTCTGTCGGATAGGCTACGTTCCCCGCGAGGGCTTGTCCTGTGCGCCCGGCGGCCCCGCTTCAGGCATATTGCGGGCCTCACGCCTGCCGCCCTGCCTCCTTTCCCACCTTGAACAAGACCCTGCCTCCACCCGAGCACTACCTGCCCCTGCTGCTGCAGGGCCGGTGGTTCGCCGGCCTGCCGGCCGAGGTGCGTCAGCGCCTGCTGGCCCCGGCCCGGGTGCGCGCCGTGCCGGCTGGCCAGCGCCTGTTCTCACGGGGTGATGCCAACGACGGCCTGTACGCCGTGGTCGAAGGCTCCGTGCGCATCGGCGGCATCAGCGCCGGCGGCAAGGAGGCCGTGCTCAGCATGATCGAGCCGCCGCTGTGGTTCGGAGAGATCGCCCTGTTCGACGCCGGCCCGCGCACGCACGATGCCGACACCCGTGCGCCGACGACCCTGCTGCAGGTGCCCCTGCCTGCGCTGCAGGCCTTGCTGGCCGCGCACCCGGCCGATTGGCACCACCTGGGCGCCCTGGCCGTGGAGAAGATGCGCGCAGTGCTGTCGGGGCTGGAAGAGCTGACCGTGCTGCCCGCCCCGCAGCGCATGGCCCGCCGCCTGCGGGAGATGACGCTGGGCCACGGCATGCTGACGGAACAGGGCGCACGCCATTCGCTGGCCGTGAACCAGGAGCAGCTGGGCGCCATGCTGGCCTTGACGCGCCAGACCGTCAACGAGGTGCTGCGCGATCTGGAAGCGCGCGGCATCGTGGCGCGGCACTACGGCCGCATCGAAGTGCTGGACCACGAGGCCCTCAAAGCCGCGGGCGAGATCGACGCCTGACAGGCTGGCGTGGGCAGGCCAATCCGGACACCACGACGCGCCGGCCACCGCACAATCGTGGCACCACTTTCCAGGATCCGATCCATGCCCACTCCCGAACAGTTCAACCAGCGCGGCGCCAACACCCTGCCCGGCCACCTCGGCATCGTCATCACGCACGTGGGCGACGGTGAAGTGCGCGCGGAACTGCCCGTGGTGCCCCACCTGATGGCGCCCAACGGCTTCCTGCACGCCGGCAGCATCGTCACCCTGGCCGACACCTGCGCCGGCTATGGCTGCGTGGCCAGCCTGCCGGCCGGTGCCAGCGGTTTCACCACCATCGAGCTCAAATCCAACCACCTGGGCACGGCCCGCGAAGGCGTGGTCGAGTGCGTGGCCAAGGCCGTGCACCTGGGCCGCAACACGCAGGTGTGGGATGCCACTGTCACGCACCGCGACACGGGCAAGACGATGGCCCTGTTCCGCTGCACGCAGATGGTGCTGTACCCCAAGCCTGCGGCCTGAGGCCCGGAACGATGGACCAGCCGATCACCGGCTTCCACCTGGACGACGAAGGCCACTGGGTGGCCCGGCTGGCCTGCGGGCACCACCAGCACGTGCGCCATGACCCGCCGTGGATCAACCGTCCCTGGACCACCACGCCCGAAGGCCGCCAGGCCACGCTGGGCCGCCGCCTGGCCTGCAAGAAGTGCGATGAGGGCGCCCCGCCCGACACACCCCCCTCATCCTGAGGAACCCGGGCTTTCCGGACTTGTCCGGGTGTCCTCTCCGTGGCATTGTTCCCCGCACGTTGATTGAATCACGGGGGGCATCACCAGATGCAGCGACTGATCCTCATCACACTGGCCATGTGCGCCCTGCTGGCGGCTCAGCCCGCCAGGGCAGGTGCGCTCGAAAGCTCGGATGTCGTGCTGCTGCAACCCGAAGCCGAACTGCAGCCCCGCGTGCCCGATGTGCAGAGCCTGGCCACCTACATCGACAAGGCCACCGCCCAAGCGGCCGAGGTGGCACGCCAGGCCCGGGTGGGTCCGCCCACCAGTGGCTTCCTGGTGATCGCCATCCGGCCCGGCTTGCGCTCCAACGCATGGCTTGATTTCCAGCCCCCTCTGCCTTCAACAATGGCAGAAGCCATGATCCGAGCGATGCGCTCTGTCACGCCACCGGCAGTCAGGGGTGGACCTGTCGTTCTGGCCGTGAAGGCCGGCCTCTGGGGCGGAAGTTCACCTGTGCGGGATCTTCCAGCGCCCAAGGAGTGGCGTGCCGCGATTGACAAGGCCGGTCGATCGCTGGAGCCCGAGACGCTGGTTGAAAAAATCTGGCGCGACTGACATCACGCGATGCCACGTGGATACGTGGATGCCAAACAGGTCTTTTCTTCACTTTCAATGAAAAAAGTGAAAAAGTCATAACGACTTTCCGGACACCTGACGATACTGAATTCAGCGAGAGCTGAATCCTCGGTCCGTGCGGTAGCCCCTTGGCGACCCCCGCCTCCGAGGAGGGAAAGGGGTCCATCGTGGATGAATCAATCGCGCTGTTCGGCGGCCCCGGCACACAGGCCGGCATGCCCCCCTCCTCATCCATCGCGGAAACAGCCAGCGCAGATCGTCCTGGTGAGCGCATGGCTCGAGAACTGGCCTTGGTCCACGCAGTCGCGCGTGAAGAGCTCTATCTGCACTACCAGCCGCAGGTCGATCTGCGCAGCGGCGAAGTCGTGGGTGTCGAGGCTTTGGTGCGCTGGCACAACCCCGTGCTGGGCGAGATCCCGCCGCATGATTTCATCCCGATGGCCGAGCGGACAGGCCAGGGCCACGCCATGGGTCAATGGGTGCTGCAGGCAGCTTGCCAGGCGGCCAAGCGCTGGCATCAGAAAGGCCTGAGCCCCATTCGCATGGCAGTGAATCTGCATCCCGGACAGATGCAGCAGGCCGACATTGCCTGCGCCATCGAATCGATCGTGATGAAAAGCGGCTTGGATCCGCACATGCTCACCATCGAAGTCACTGAGGACATGCTGATGCGCGACCTCGACCATGCGGCTAGCACGCTGGGCGATTTGCAATCCATCGGCATCCAGATCGTGCTGGACCATTTCGGCACGGGTTACGCGGGCCTGGCCTGCCTTCGTCGCCTGCCGGTTGACGTGCTCAAGATCGACAGGGCACTGGTGCCGGACGTGACCGCTTCGACCGAGGACGTATCCATCCTGCGGGCAGTGATCGACATGGCGCACAGCCTGCGCATGAAGGTGCTGGCCCTCGGTGTGGAAAGCGACGGTGAACTGGCATTGCTGGCAACCAACCAGTGCGACCAGATGCAGGGCATGTATTTCAGCGCGCCATTGGCGGAGAGCGAACTCATCGCCTTGCTGCACGCCAAGCGGCGTCTGCCTGAGACCGTGCTGGGGCGTCACGCTCGCCAGCGCACCTTGCTGGTGGTCGACGATGAGGAGAACATCGTCGCGTCGCTCAGGCGACTTTTGAGACGCGACGGTTATCACATCATCACGGCGCACAGCGGGCAGCAAGGGCTTCAGCGCCTGGCCGAGAACGATGTGGACGTGATCATCTCCGACCAGCGCATGCCCGGCATGACAGGGGTCGAGTTTCTGCGTAGAGCCAAGGAGCTCTATCCGCACACGGTGCGCATGGTGCTGTCGGGCTACACCGAGCTGCAGTCCATCACCGATGCCATCAACGAAGGCGCCATCTACAAGTTCCTCACCAAGCCCTGGGACGATGACAGGGTACGCGGACACATCAGCGAGGCGTTCAGTCACAAGGAAATGGCCGACGAGAACCGCCGTCTGGACCGCGAAGTGCAGGAAGGTGCCCGCGAACTGGCTCACGTGAATGGACAGCTCAAGCGCCTTCTGGAGTGCCAGCGCGAACAGATCCACCGGGAAGAGACCAGCCTGGTGATCGCGCGCGAAGTCCTGGAGAACCTGCCGGCACCGGTCATCGGCCTGGACCAGGAAGGCATGATCGCCTTCATGAATTCCGATGCCGAGGCCTTGTTCGACGGCGCCACGGGATTGCTCGGGCAGCCTGTGGAGTCCACCGGTTCGGCCGCCCTCGCGGCACTGTGGCACACCCGCGATGGACACCATCACGAGATCGAGCTGGTAGGCCAGCGCTTCATGGGTGTGTGCCGCGACATGCAGGGCCGAGCCCATGCCAGAGGGTCATTGATGGTTTTGACCCCTCACATCTCCTCCGAGAAGGGCGCATCATGAACAGCCCGATGTATCCCCTGCCCACGGGTGACAAGGCCGACACCGCCATGTCAAACGGTGGGACGCCACTGCCAGGCACCAACGACCACGACCGCGAGCGGCTGCGCCGGCAACTGGATCACCGCTTTCGGCACAGCCTGCGCTCGGGACAGCTCAGCCCCCTGTTGCACCTGGTGATGCGTTACAAGCTGGAGGGCGGCACATGAACACGAGCCCCGACCTGCGGCCGGACCTGTCCCTGTCGTTCCTGATCACACCAGACCGGTTCCGCACCAGTCTGCGGGATCTGCCCGCCCTGCCCGCGGCGGTGCAGGACATCATCCTCACCCTGGGGCGCGAGGACATCGGGGCGGCCGAGGTGGCAGATCATCTGTCTCATGACCCGGCGTTGAGCGCCAAGACACTGCGTCTGGCCAATTCATCTTTCTACGGCATGTCCCGGCAGGTCGGATCGATCCCTGATGCCATCACCATACTGGGTCTGCGCACTGTCCGCACCATGGTGCTGGCCGCCGGGATGACAGAACGCTTCCAGGTGGCCCGCGAGGCGGGCTTCGACCTGCGGGCATTCTGGCGCCATGCCGTAGGTGCCGCACTGGTCGGCCAGGGGCTCGCCCGCGAGCTGCACATGGACACCGACATCGGCTTCACGGTCGGACTCCTTCACGACATTGGGAGGGTGGCACTGGCCTGCATGTTCCCCGAGGAATACGCTCACGTCCTGATGCACCAGCGCACACTGGACCTGCTTCCGATCGACGCCGAGCACGCTGCGCTGGGCACCGACCACGCTGCGATGGGCGGACTGCTCGCAGAGCACTGGCACTTTTCTCCTGTCGTGGTCGAAGCAATCACCCACCACCATGCGCCCGCTTTGCACCATGGGCCCGGACTGGTAGGGCTGGCTCACCTGGCCGATGCGTTTTCCCACGCGCTGGGCCTGTCCGGTCAGGAAGACGAGATGGTGCCCCCTACGCCACCCGAGGTATGGGGAGCCATGGCTCCTGGCGCCCAAGCCAGCATGCGTCTGTTCACGCAGGTCGAGCATGAGTTCGATGACATCTGCCAAGCCTTGCACGTCTGACACCTACACGGAGGCCGCGATGACCACGCAACACATCATCACCGCTGAAGCCGGCACCGAACTCCAGAACCGGCAGGTACAGGAGCTTCTCAAGGCCAACGAGGGGCTCAAGGAGTTGAACGCCCGCCTCTCGGCCACGCAGGACAAGCTGGTCCAATCAGAGAAGCTCGCCTCCATCGGACAACTCGCAGCAGGCGTGGCTCACGAGATCAACAACCCGATCGGCTACATCTTCTCGAACTTCGGTACGCTGGAGAAATACCTGGCCCAGCTGTTCCAGATGTTGCAGGCCTACGAGAGCGCGGAGGCCTCGTTGCCAGCCGGGCCGCAGCGTGACGGGCTGGCCGCGCTGCGCAATGAAATAGAACTGGACTACCTCAAGGAAGACATCCCTTCGCTGATGAACGAATCCCGAGAGGGCATCTCGCGCGTGCGCAAGATCGTTCAGGATCTCAAGGACTTCTCCAGGGTCGATGCCAGCCAGGAGTGGGTCTGGACCAACCTACACCGTGGGATCGACTCCACATTGAACATCGTCAACAACGAGATCAAGTACCGGGCCGACGTGCTCAAACAGTACGGAGACATCCCAGATATTGAATGTCTGCCTTCGGAACTCAACCAGGTCTTCCTCAACCTCCTGGTCAACGCGGCCCATGCCATCGCGGCCGAGCGCGGCACCATCACTATCCGAACCGGTCAGATCGAACACCATGTGTGGGTGGAGGTCAGCGATAACGGCAGCGGCATCGCGAAGGAGAACATCGGCCGGATCTTCGACCCCTTCTTCACCACCAAACCGGTGGGCAAGGGTACCGGCCTGGGCCTGTCGCTGTCGTACGGCATCGTCAAGAAGCACCATGGTCACATCGATGTGAACAGCGAACCAGGGTGCGGCACCACTTTCCGCGTCACCCTGCCCGTGCGCCAGCACAAGCCCGAAGAGGCCAGCCCTGGGACCACATCATGAGCAGCGAACTGCGGACGATCCTGTGCGTGGATGATGAGCCCAACATCCTGTCGTCCATGAAGCGGCTGTTCCGCGCCACGGGCCACCGTGTACTCACTGCCGAAGGCGGCGCCCAGGCCGTGGCCCTGCTGGACGCCGAGCCGGTGGACTTGGTGATTTCCGACATGCGCATGCCAGGCATGGACGGTGCCGAACTCCTGCAGCGTGTGCGCCAACGATGGCCGCGCATCACCAGACTGCTGCTGACAGGCTATGCCGACATTGCCTCGACGATTGCCGCCATCAACGAGGGCCGCATCCACCGCTACATCACCAAACCCTGGAACGATGAAGAGCTGCTGATGACCGTGCGAGAGGCCTTCGAGCGGCAGAGCCTGCGCGACGAGAAGGAGCGGCTGGAAGCCCTCACGGCCAGCCAGAACGAGTCGCTGCGCGAACTCAATGCCACGCTTGAACACAAGGTGCAGGAGCGCACGAGCGAGCTGTCCGACGCCAACGGCCGGCTGCACAAGAACTACCTCAACTCCATCAAGGCCTTCTCGCACCTGATCGAGCTTCGCGGCGGGCCACTGGCTGGGCATGCCCGACGCGTGGCCGACCTCGCCCGCCGAACCGCACGGCTGCTTCGACTGGACGACATCCAGGCTCACGAACTGTTCATCGCCGCGCTGATGCATGACATAGGCCACATCGGGCTATCCGACCACATCCTGGGGAGCCCCGTGTCCAAGCTCGGCAGCGAGGACCTGGCCCGCTACCGCCGGCACAGCGAGCTGGGAGAACAGTCGCTCATGGGCATGGACGACATGCCCGCCGTGGCGAATCTGATCAGGCACCACCATGAACGCCATGACGGACGAGGCTTTCCCGATGGCCTGGCCGGCGATCAGATCCCTCTGGGCGCGCGCATCCTGTCCATTGCCGATGCCTACGATGACCTGCTATCGGGGCACGTGATCTCCGGCAGCCTCCATCCGGCGGAAGCAGTCGCACTGATCAGGCGTGGGCGTGGCACCCAGTTCGATCCGGCGGTGGCGGATGCATTCCTGGCCGTGTTCAGCCAGCCCACCGCGCCCGCCGCACAGCGCCCGCTGGAACTCCAAACAGATGCGCTGCAGCCCGGCATGGTGCTGGCTCTGGATTTCCAGTCGGCCGAGGGCGTGCTTCTGCTGGCTGCCGACCACGTGCTCACTGAACCTCTGATCGCCCGCATCCGCCAGTTCGAGCGTCGCACACGCAGACCGCTCATGCTGGCGGTCAAACCCGCCTGACGAGGCATGCCATGGACAAGATCCTCCTGGTCGATGATGAACCCCTGGTGCTGCAAGCTCTGTCGCGAGGGCTGCGCCCGCATCTGGCGCAGGGCATGGCCGCAGGAGTTCACCTGGAGATGCACCATGACCCTGTCCAGGCATGCCGGCGGCTCCGGGAAAGCCGCTTCGCCGTCGTACTAAGCGACTTCCGGATGCCGGCGATGGACGGGATCGAATTGCTGCGAGAAGCACGCGCGCATCAACCCCTCGCGACACGCATGATCCTGAGTGCATCCAATGACATATCGACCGTCATGCAGGCTCTCAATGATGCGGAGGTGTTCCGCTACCTCAGCAAACCCTGGGACCTCGGGCTCCTGGTCCTGCAATTGCACGGCGCCTTGAAGCGCCACCACGCACTGAGGACGCAACAGGGCCTGGCCGATGCGATGCAGGTTCTCACAGGGGACATGTCGCCCCAGGCTGCCGAGATGCGCCGCCTGGAGGCTGAGGAGCCAGGGATCACCAAGGTCGATTGGGGGCCGATGGGCGAGGTCCTGCTGCCGCCCTTGCCGCGTGAGGAGCCCGGCTCGTGAGCGCCGTCGGGGAACGAACAGCCATGAGCTTGCTTCTGGTTCGGTCACTTGCCCCACCCCGTACCTGCCTTGAGCTTGAGTTATGCTGTATATTCATACAGCTGCCCAGCATTGCTGAAGCTAAGAGGGTCCCTTACGGACATACAGATACCGACACCTTCGGACGCTCATGAGCACCGTCTCCTCTTTTGTCCCCACGCGCGTGCACCGCACGCGACTGATGCACATCTGGCGCTCTGCCGGCTGGCCATGCCTCGATTCCATCGAGATCGATCTCCTGGCAGCCGAACTGGTCCGTCTGGACACCGATGTCCATGGGCGCGACACGCTCCACCTGACCAGTGCAGGAATCCAGTTCCTGGCCAATGCCAGGCGCCAGGCGCAACGCGCCGCCAGTCGCCACGACCAGCTTGGAGATCGCATGGCCACGCAATTGCGCGGTGACGGTCGGGTGGTCTGGCGGGAATTGTCGCTCCGAGCCTTCGTCGCCCACCCGCAGACTTTGCAGCCCCCGCTGGACGCTGACAGGCCTGCGGCACTTGCCGCCGTGCAAGAGTCAGGCCCTGCCAGCCTGTGGCCCACCCCAGAGCATGTCGCCAACCCGAAGGCAGACCACCGATGGCGCATGGCCCGACCTGATCTCTTCTCCCTGCGCAACACCACGGTGGAGGCCTACCTGCGACCCATGGTCCACGAGATCAAGGTCAGTCGGGCCGACCTGCTCTCCGACCTGCGGCACGAGGCCAAGCGCCAGGCCTACCAATGGCTGTCCTGCGAGTGCTATTACGTCTTCCCCGCCAGCGTGGCCGACCCCGCCGAGGTGCCCGACGCCTTCGGCGTGTGGCTGCTGCATGGCGATCTGGACACCGGCCGGCTGGAGCTGGCCCGCCCGGCGCGCCACACGCCCCGCACCCTGCCCTTTGCCGTGTGGATGGCGCTGGCCAAGGCCACGCCGCTGTGCCCCGACGAAGACCTGGCGCAAAGCCCGCTGGCGCCTCTGGCCTGATGTCCAACGCTGCTGCCGTGGCGCCACCGGCCTACACGATCGCCGTGCGCGCACTGTGCGACTTCACCGCCCGCCAGGGTGATCTGGACCTGCGCTTCACGCCCTCGCCCACCGCCCAGGAAGGCATGGCCGGGCATGCCCTGGTGGCCACGAGGCGCGGGGCTGGCTACCAGACCGAGTTGCCATTGGAAGGTCGCTTCGAAGCCGGCGGCCAGACCTTGCACGTGCGGGGCCGTGCCGATGGGTTCGATGCCCGTCGCCCGTGCCTGGAAGAAATCAAGACGCACCGGGGCGCGCTCGATCAACAACCCGACAACCACCGCCACCTGCACTGGGCCCAGGCCCGCGTCTATGGCCACCTGTTGTGCGCCCAGCAGGGCCTGGCCCAACTCGAGATCGCGCTGGTGTACCTGGACGTGGGCACCGAGCGGGAAACCGTGCTGGCCGAGACCTGGTCGGCCGATGAACTGCGCACCCACTTCGAAGACCAGTGCCGGCGCTTCCTGGCCTGGGCCACGCAGGAAGCCACGCACCGCCAGACACGCGACCAGGCCCTGGCCACGCTGCGCTTTCCCCATGCCGATTTCCGCACTGGCCAGCGCCCCCTGGCCGAGGCCGTCTACAAGGCCGCCACGCACCGGCGCTGCCTGCTGGCCCAGGCCCCTACCGGCATCGGCAAGACCATCGGTACATTGTTCCCGCTGCTCAAGGCCTGCCCGTCGCAAGGCATCGACAAGCTTTTCTACCTGTCGGCCAAGACCTCCGGACGCCAGCTTGCGCTCGATGCCCTGCAGCAACTGCACCCCACTCCCACACCAGCCCCCTGGCGCGTGCTCGAACTGGTGGCACGCGACAAGGCCTGCGAGCACCCCGACAAGGCTTGCCACGGCGAATCTTGCCCACTGGCCCAGGGCTTCTACAACCGCCTGCCGCAGGCGCGTCAGGCCGCCATCGATGCAGGCCAGGCCCTGGACAAGGCCCAGGTGCGCGCCGTGGCCTCCGCGCATGGCGTCTGCCCCTACTACCTGGGGCAGGAGCTGGCGCGTTGGGCCGACATCGTCGTGGGCGACTACAACCACTATTTCGACCTGCACGCGATGCTGCACAGCCTGACACAGGCCCAGCAGTGGCGGGCGGCGGCCCTGGTGGATGAAGCCCACAATCTGCTGGACCGCGCAAGGGGCATGTACTCGGCCGAACTGTCTCAGCATGCTTTGCGCAGCCTGCGCCGCACGGCCCCCGCCCCGCTCAAGCGCCCGCTGGAGCGTGTGCACCGCCTCTGGCAGTCGCTCGTCAAGGTGCAGACGGCCGATTACCAGCCACACGACGAACCACCTTTCGCCCTGGTGCAGGCCCTGCAGCACCTGGTCGGCGCCATCACCGACCACCTGACCGAGCACCCGGCAGCAGCCACAGACACGGCCCTGCAAGGCTTCTACTTCGACGCCCTGCACTTCACCCGCGTGGCCGAGCTGTTCGACGAGCACTCGATGTTCGACGTGCACAAGCAAGCCCCGCCGCCCGGCTCGCGGGGCAAGCCCAACACCGTGCTGTGCCTGCGCAATTTGGTGCCCGCGCCCTTTTTGGCGCCACGCTGGGCCGGCCTGCACACGGCCACCCTGTTTTCCGCCACCGTGCAGCCCTGGAACTACCAGCTCGACACCCTGGGCCTGCCGGACAACACGGCCTGCATCGACCTGCCTTCGCCCTTCGATGCCCGGCAACTGCAGGTCGACGTCGCCACACGCCTGTCCACTCGCTACAAGGACCGCGAAGCCTCCCTGCAGCCCATGGCCACGCTGATGGCCTCGCACTACCAGGCGCGCCCAGGCAACTACCTCGCCTTTTTCAGCAGCTTCGACTACCTGCGCCAGGCCGCCGACCACTTCGAGGCACTGAACCCCACGATCCCCACCTGGCGTCAATCACGCGGCATGAGCGAGGGCGAGCAAAGCAGCTTCCTGGCCCGCTTCACCGAGCATGGCCAGGGCATCGGATTCGCGGTGCTGGGCGGGGCCTTCGCCGAAGGTGTGGACCTGCCGGGCCGGCGCCTGGTGGGGGCCTTCATCGCCACCCTGGGCCTGCCGCAGTTCAACCCGGTCAACGAAGAGATCTGCCACCGCCTGCAGCGCCTGTTCGGCGCACGGCTGGGGCACGACTACACCTACCTCTACCCTGGCCTGCAGAAAGTGGTGCAGGCCGCAGGGCGCGTGATCCGCACTCCGCAGGATGAAGGCGTGGTCGTGCTGATGGATGAGCGCTTCGCTCAGGCCCGCGTACGCGAGCTGCTCCCGACGTGGTGGGCTGCTCCAGCAGGCCTGTGAGCACCTGCGTCAGGCACCGCGCATGAAATCGGGCAGGCCCGGGATGCTGCCGCGCTCTTCAGGCGTGGCCGCCGTGGGCAGCGGCACCGTCCCCAGGCCTCGCGCACGCAGGCGCTCAGCATCATTGGGCGAACCGCTTTCAACCGCTTCCCCGATGGCGCGTTCATCGTGCCCCTCATCTGGCTGGAGCACCAAGCCACGCGGCATGCGCGAGGCTTCCTTGTTGACATAACGGGCCACCAAGCCCACCGAAGCGAGGGCCGCAATCCAGATCATGGGGCGCATGGGATATCTCCTGGGAGGTCGGCCGAAAAGCCTCGGCCAAAGCCAATCACTCAGGCAAGCCACATACCCGGGGTGTCAGCCCACCACTTCGCAGATCTCGGCCGATGCCGGCTCACGCACGCGGAAGATCCGCACAGCCTCGGCCACCTGATCGGCCTGGCCGCTCAGGGCCGCAGCCGCCACCGAGAGCTGCTCCACCATCGCCGCGTTCTGGTGCGTGATGCCATCGAGCGAGGCCACCGCCCGGCTCACCTCCGTCAGGCCCACGGACTGCTCGGCACTGGCGCGGCTGATGCTGGACACCAGGTCGCTCACCGCCTGCACCGAGCCCAGCGTCTGCTGCATCAGCTCGCCGTTGGAGCGCACCCGTTCGTGCCCCTGCTCGATGGTGGTCAACGCGTTGTCCACCAGCACCTTGATCTCGCCGGCGGCCTGACGAGATCGGTTGGCCAGCGCACGCACCTCGGAGGCCACCACCGCGAAGCCCTTACCGGCCTCGCCAGCCCGCGCCGCTTCCACCGCGGCGTTCAGCGCCAGCAGGTTGGTCTGGAAGGCGATGCGGTTGATCACGTCCACGATCTCGCCGATGCGGCCGGAGGCCTGCGCGATGGCATCCATCTGCGCCACGATTTCCTGCACCGACTGCTGGCTGCGGCGCGCCATCTCGTGCGTGTGCTCGGCACGCCCCGCGGCCTGGCGCGCGGCATCGGCACTGGTGCGCACATTGCCGGTGATCTGCTCCAGGGCCGAGGCGGTTTCCTGCAGGTTGCTGGCCTGCGAATCGGTGCGCTCGGACAGGTCGTGGTTGCCCAGCGCGATATCCCGCGAGGCCGAATGGATGCCGATGATCTCGCGGCGCACATCGCCCACGATGGCCTGCAGATTGACGTTGAGCTGCACCATGGCCCGCTCCAGCCGGCCCAGTTCATCGTAGCGCCCCGCCTCGTTCATCAAGGACAGATCGCCCGCCGCCATGCGGTGCGCCTGCTTGATCAGCCCACGGATGGGTTGCACCAGGCTGCGTTGCCAACGCCAGCCCTGCCACAGGCCCAGCACCACCGCCACCCCCAGCAGGCCAGCGCCCTGCCCCGCGGTCAGGCCACAACCCCACCACGCGCCCAATGCCACGGCCACAGGCGTCAACAGGCTGCCGGCCTGCACACGTGCGCCCAGCGACATGCGCTGCGCCGATTGGACCAGGCCCGCCAAGCCCCGGCGCCACAGGCGCCCTTCCCGCAAGTGCGTCATCAAAGCGCCATCGCGCGCTTCCTCCTGCATGCGCTGGTACAAGGCCGCCGCAGCGTCCACCTGCTCGCGGTCAGGCCGTGTGCGCACGGACAGATAGCCCACCACCCGACCGCCTTCGAGCACCGGCGTCACATTGGCCTGCACCCAGTAGTGATCGCCATCCTTGCGGCGGTTCTTGACGAGCGCCGACCAGGGGCGACCGGCCTGCACCGTGGCCCACAGATCGCGAAATGCCTCGGAAGGCATGTCAGGATGCCGGATGAGATTGTGCGGCTGGCCGATGAGCTCATCGCGCAGGAAACCGCTGACCCGCACGAAGGCCGGGTTGCAGTAGGTGATGCGGCCTTTCAGGTCGGTGGCGGACACCAGGGTCTCACCGTCGACCAGTGCGAACTCGTTCTGGGTGATCGGGAAGTTCTTTCTCATCTTGTCGCGACAGTCTCCAACGGCAAAAAGCACAAGGGCCCTGTGAGGGCCCTTGAGGAATGAAGCAACTATACCGATGGCAGGCACCCGGTATCGCGTGAATAATCCCGTTGCGCCCCTCCCCTCTTCGCCATCGCATGATCTTCCCATCACCCCCGTGAACACCACGCCAGCCTTTTCGGACACCATCCCTGGTGTCCACCTGGCGGCCACGCCCGCACCCGCGCGCCCAGGCCGCCTGCTCGCCAAGCTGGTGCTGGTCAACCTGCTGCTGCTGGCACTGTTCATCGGCCTGTCGCTGCTGTCCCTGCGCTGGAGCCTGCAAAGCCACCTGGCCCGCACCGATGCAGCCACCACCAACCTGGCGCGCACGCTGCAGCAGAACATCGGATCGACCATCGACAAGCTGGACCTGGCACTGCGCCTGGCCGGCCATGTCCATGAAGAACGTTTGCAGCATGGCCATCCGAGCGCAGGCGATGTGAAGCAGTCGCTGGCCGAGCACCAACGGCTGCTGGCCGAGGGCGAAGGCCTGCGCATCACCGATGCGCAGGGCCAGGTGCTGCATGGCGCGGGCCTGCCGCTGTCCAGGATCGTCAACGTGGGAGACCGCGCCTACTTCGCGCAGGCACGCGCCGTCACCGGCGATCGGCTGATCATGTCCGAGCCGCTGCAGTCGCGCATCAGCGGCCGCTGGGTGGTCGTGCTGGCCCGGCGTCTGAGCGCGCCCGATGGCAGCTTCGCGGGCATCATCTACACCTCGCTGTCCTCGCGCCACTTCGAGCAGCTGTTCGCCAGCATCGACCTGGGCGAGCACGGCGCCGTCAGCCTGCGCACGGCCAGCATGCGCCTGGTGGCGCGGCGCACCACGCAAGGCGACAACGCCAGCGCCATCGGCAGTGACAAGGTCTCGACCGAGCTGCGCCAGGCGCTGCGCAGGTCACCACAAGGCGGCAACTACACCGCGCCCACCACCCTGGACAACATCGAGCGCATCAACCACTACGAGCGCGTTGGCCGCTACCCGCTGTACGTCGTCGTGGGCCTGGACGCCGGCGAGCAACTGGCCTCCTGGCGCCTGCAGCGCGTGCACCTGGGCCTGTACCTGCTGATCGTGGCGGCGGCCATGCTGGGATGCTCCGCGCTGATCTACCGCAGCTGGCGCCGGGACATCCAGAGCCAGCAGGCCACCGTGCAGGCCGGCCAGCGCAGCCAGGCGTTGCTGCGCACCTCCAGCGACGGCGTGCACGTGATCAACGCCCAGGGTCGCCTGGTCGAGGTGAGCGACACCTTCGGTGCCATGCTGGGCGCCACGCGCGAGCAGTTGCTGGGCACCCATCTCGGGCAATGGGATGCCGGCCTGTCCACCAAGGACCTCACGGCGCTGTACACCCCCATCGAGCCCAACCGCTACGGCAAGTTCAGCAGCGTGCACCGCCGCGTGGACGGCAGCCTGCTGGCGGTGGAGGTGAGCACCATGGGCGTGTTGCTGGACGGCGAGCCCTTGCTGTTCTGCGCCTCACGAGACGTGACCGATCGCAAGACGGCCGCACGCGAACACGCGGCGCGGTTGGTGGCCGAGCAGCAGGCCCGCGCCCTGAGCGAACGCGTGTCGGAGCGCGAGGAGTTCGTCCGCATCCTGGCCCATGAGGTGCGCCAGCCTTTGAACAATGCCTCTGCGGCCCTGCAGGGTGCCCGCGCGGCGCTGGCAGATCGCCACAGGCCGCCGCCCGCCGGGCAGGAATCCACCGGGGTGGCCGACGCCGTGCAGCGTGCCCAGTCCGTGATCGGACAGATCGTCGCGTCGCTGAACAACACCCTGGCGGCCACCGCCCTGCTGGCCAGCCCTGACCGCATCGAATGCCACGACACCGATGTCGACACCCTGATCGAACTCAGCCTGGGCGATCTCGACCCACAAGCGCGCCACCGCGTGCGCATCGTGCGGCAGTCCGCCACGCGCACGGCCTCGATGGACATGGGACTGGTGCGCCTGGCCCTGCGCAACCTGCTGGGCAACGCCCTGGCCTATTCACCCCCCGACACCGATGTGGTGCTGCGCGTGAGCGACAGCGACGACCCGCTGGCACTGGTGTTGGAGGTGCTGGACCAGGGCCCGGGCGTGCCGGCATCCCTGCAACCACGCCTGTTCGAGCGCGGTGCCCGAGGCGACAACGGCGTGCCCGGCCATGGCCTGGGCCTGTTCATCGTGCAGCGCGTGATGGTCCTGCACGGCGGCATGGTGGATCTGCGCCCCAACACGCCACAGGGCTCCATCTTCCGACTGCTGCTGCCACAGGATGGCTGAACGCCAGCAGTCCGGGGGGCCTCAGCCTTCGATCAACTCGCCCTTGAACACATAGCCCACCCGCGACAGCGACTGCAGCGGCACGACACAATCGGTGGCCCGCTCGATGCGGCGTCTCAGGCGGTAGATGGTGGCGCTCAAGGCGTTGTCGGGCTCTTCTGACACGGGGCGTCCCAGTTGCTGGCACAGTTGCTCACGCGTGACCGACTGGCCCTGGGCCGTCAGGAAGCACGCCATCACGGCCATGTCCAGGTCGCTCATGTCGATCCGCACGCCATCGGGCGCCACCAACTGGGCGGCGCGGCGGTCGAGCATCCAGGCCGATGAGCGCCCACGGGTGGCGGCAACACGCCGGTGCACCGCGCGGATGACCACCGCCACCTGCTCGAAGTTGACCGGCTTGGCCAGGTACATGTCGGCGCCGGCATCCACCACCGAGGCGAAGACATCGGGCGCCACGCGCCCGGACACCACCAGAACCCCCACCTGCGTGCGCTTGCGCAGCACGCGGATGAGCTCCAGGCCATCGATGCCGGGCAGCATCAGATCGACCAGGTAGAAGCCGTGGCGGAAAGGCTCGTGATCGGCCAGCAGTTCGGCACTGTCGGCATACCGGTGCACACGCACGCCGGCGGTGCTGAGGTATTGGGCCAGGAACTCGCTGTACTCCGGATCGTCATCGACCAGGGCCAGGGAGTCGGGCAAGGAGGCGGTATCAAAGGACATCGGACAAAAGAACGGCTCGGCGCCGTGAAGGACGCACGATCAGTTACAGCACACCACATTGTGAACTGTGCTTCGTCACCCAGCACGCGGAATAGATCACGTGCAACGCGGATTTTCGCGCTTTAGGGTGTTGTTGCCACTGATCACAAATGACTAAAGTGAGCGCGCTCGATTCCGAAAACCTGGAGTGACGGGCATCCATGCCGTCACCGCCTTCGATCGCGAAGTTCGGTTTTTGATGTCAGGTTTTCGCTGCGAGCGAGAAAGTTGTAGGCCTTCACATGAGTTCGAGACCCCTCACCGTCCGCACCAGACTGCTGGGCGCCTTTGGCGCACTGGCCCTGCTCGTCCTCGTGGTGTCAGGACTCTCATTGCGATCTCTTTCAAGAAGCCACAACGACTTCTCCAACTATGTGGAGCAGACAAGCGCTCGCGTGGGCCTCGCGAACGAGGTGCGCGCCGCCGCCAATGCCCGTGCTGTCAGCGCGCGCAACCTGGTGCTCGTCAAGGACGCATCCGACCGTGGCAATGAGCAGCGCAGCGTGGTGCAGGCCCATGAGCAGATGCAGGCCGTCCTCAAGCAGCTCGGCGAGATGGTCGAGCAGACAGAAGGGGTGTCCGACAAGGAGCGCGCCCAGTTCAAGGAACTGGCCCGCATCGAATCGCAGTACGGCCCGGTGGCCCTGAACATCGTGGATCTGGCGGTGCACGACCGCCAGGAAGAAGCCATCACCAAGATGAACGCCGATTGCCGCCCGCTGCTGGCCGCGCTCATCAAGGCCACCAACGACTACATCGCCTTGTCCACTGAGCAGGCCAAGAGCGATGAAGCTGGCGCCGAAGCCGACTACGAAGCCGATCGGGCCTTGCTGGTGACCCTCTGCGTGCTGGCCGTGGCGGCGTCCACCGGCCTGGCCATGATGATCACCCGGGGCCTCACCCGCGCGCTGGGCGCGGAACCGGCTGAACTGGGCGCCGCGGCCCGCCGCGTGGCCGAAGGCGATCTCAGCCTCATCGAGGGCGCGGAGCAGGCCCCCCGCCGCAGCGTCATGGCCTCGCTGGGCCACATGCAGGGCAGCCTGGCCGGCCTGGTCACCCAGGTACGCCAGGCCTCCGACAGCATCGCCACCGGTTCATCGCAGATTTCCAATGGCGCTTCCGACCTGTCGCAGCGCACCGAAGAGCAGGCCTCCAACCTGCAGGAAACCGCCTCGTCGATGGAAGAGCTCCACACCACGGTCAAGCACAACGCCGACACAGCGCAGCAGGCCACCCAGCTGTCCGCATCGGCCAGCCAGGCCGCGAGCAATGGCGGCCAGGTGATGGGACAGGTGGTGAGCACCATGCAGAGCATCAGCGCCAGTTCACGCAAGATCGGCGACATCATCGGTGTGATCGATGGCATCGCCTTCCAGACCAACATCCTGGCCTTGAATGCGGCCGTGGAAGCCGCCCGTGCGGGTGAGCAAGGCCGCGGCTTCGCCGTGGTGGCTGGCGAGGTCCGCTCGCTGGCCCAGCGCAGCGGCGAAGCCGCCAAGGAGATCCGCACCCTCATCGCGGACAGCGTGAGCCAGGTGGATGCTGGCTCGAGCCTGGTGAACCAGGCAGGCAGCGCGATGGAAGACATCGTCATGCAGGTCAAGCGCGTGGCCGACCTGATCGGCGAGATCAGCAGCGCCTCGAGCGAGCAGACATCGGGCATCGGTCAGGTCAACCTGGCCGTGGCCCAGCTGGACCAGATGACTCAGCAGAACGCCTCACTGGTGGAAGAAAGCGCCGCCGCCGCCGACAGCCTGCACCAGCAGGCCAGGCGGCTGACCGAGGCGGTGAGCGTGTTCAAGCTGTCCAACGATGGGGAGCATGGCTCTGGCAACGGCATGCCCGCCACCTCGGGCATGGGCCGGCAAGGCGGTGGCCGCTCGCTGGTGCCGCAACTGGCGCACTGAACTGAACATGGATGGGGCACGCGCCTGGGGTCACATGGTGGCCTCAGAGCCATCGGCCCCGCACCTGCCACAACCCCGCGCACCGGTGCCTGCAAGCAACAGGTGCCCAAGCAGGCAAGAAAAAAGCCACCCTGAGGTGGCTTTCACACTTCGGGCCGCCTGCATGTGCTTGCACACAGCAGACGACTGAAGAAATTTTGGTGGGCCCTGAGTGACTCGAACACTCGACCAACGGATTAAGAGTCCGCTGCTCTACCAACTGAGCTAAGAGCCCGCTTTGCTTAAGCCCTGAGGCTGCAAGCGTTTCGAGGAATTTGGTTATCCCCGCGAAGCCTCAGATTATATACAACTTTGCGAGTGTTTGGCAAGCATCGTTGCAATGATCTGAAATTCTGGTGGGTCGTGCGTGACTCGAACACGCGACCAACGGATTAAAAGTCCGCTGCTCTACCGACTGAGCTAACGACCCCCGGAAAAGCCCAAGAGTATAGCGCGTTTCAGCGCTTGCCCGCGATCAGACGATTCAGAAGTTCTGCAGCGGCCACCATGCCGAAGGTGGCCGTGACCGTGACGCTGGAGCCGAAGCCGTGGCAGTTGAGGCTGCCATCGCTGGAGGCCGCTTCCGCTGGTTCGCCCACTTCGCCGTCCACCTCGCACACCGCGTCCTGAGGCGGGCGCACCGCCTCCCGTGAGAACACGCAGGTCAGGCCCATCGGGCCCTTGCGCACGCCACCGTGGCGCTGCCGCAAGCGCTGACGCAGGCTGGCCAGCAACGGGTCATGCGTCACCTGTGCCAGGTCGGCCACTTCCAGCAGATGCGGCGACACCTTGCCTCCAGCAGCACCCACCGCCACCACGGGCACGCCCTGCGCCTGCGCCCAGGCGGCCACCGCGGCCTTGGCACGCACCTGGTCACAGCAATCGATCACGCCATCGAGGGGTTGCGCGCCCAGCAGCTCAGCCGCGTTCGCCTCGTCGACGAACTCTTCAACGGCATGCACCACGCAGGCAGGGTGGATCAGCGCGATGCGGTCTTTCAAGGCCAGCACCTTGGCCTGCCCCAACGTGGGCTCCAGCGCATGCACCTGGCGGTTGATGTTGGATTCGGCGATGTGGTCCAGGTCGATCAGCGTGAGCTCGGCCACACCGCTGCGTGCCAGGGCCTCGGCCGTCCAAGAGCCCACGCCGCCCACGCCCACCACGGCGATGCGGGCACCGCGCACACGTGCATAGCCTGCGGGCCCGTGCAGGCGTCGCAAACCGCCGAAACGGCGTTCCAGGTCGGCTTCGTCAGAGACAGGGATCATGTGCAGAACGGCAAAAAGAAATGGCGGCAGACGCACACGCGCCTGCCGCCATCGTCAAGCTTGAATCAACCCTTGGGCTTGGACGACGCACTGGCCAGGCGCTCACGCGCGACCAGGGCGGCTTCGGAATCCGGGTAGTTCTTGATCAGGTCGTCCAGGGCCTTGCGCGCGGCCTTGGTTTCCTTGAGCTCGGTGTGGCAGTTGGCGATGGACAGCATGGCCTCGGGCGCACGCATGTGCTGGGGCGCAGCCGTCAGCAGCGAGCGGAACACGCTGATGGACTGCTTGTAATCACGCTGGCCATAGTAGGCATTGCCCAGCCAGTACAGCGCCGATTCCTTGTATCCCGTGGCCGGATAGCGCTTGAGGAAGGTGTTCAGCGCCGCCAGGCCGCCAGCGAAATCGGCCTGGCGCAGTTGCGCCAGGGCCTCTTCGAACTGGCGCTTTTCTTCCGGGTCGGCCTGGAAGGTCTTGCCATCCAGCGTGACCGACTGGGGCTCGAGCTTGCTGACGCGGTCGTCAATCCCCTGCTGCAGGTCCTTCTGGCGCCGCTGGATCTCGGACACATCGCGCGCCAGGACCTCGTTCTGGCCACGCTGCGAGGCCATCTCGCTGCGCAGTTGCTCCAGCTGGGCGTTCATCTCCAGCAGGCTGCGCCGCAACTGGTCGACCTGGGTGCTGAGCGCCCCCAGCTTGGTGTTGAGCGCATCCTGGTCCTGCGTGCGTTGCTGACGCAGGTCCAGGATGGCCTTGCGGGCCTCATCGTCACCGAACAGGGCAGCCTGTGCCCCCGCGGTAGCCCCCAGCGCGGCCAGGGCCACGACCAGGGGTCGCAGCACCTTCAGGCCGGACAACTCACGCAGTGCTTTCACGACAACACCCTTTCCTGCAGATCAAAGAAGAATCAACGGCCCTTGAACTCGGCGCGGCGGTTCTTGGCCCACGCTTCTTCATTGCTGCCTTCGACGGCCGGGCGCTCCTTGCCGAAGCTCACGGCTTCGAGCTGGTTGGCCGACACGCCCAGCAGGCCCAGGGCCTTGACGGTGGCTTCGGCACGCTTTTGGCCCAGGGCCAGGTTGTATTCGCTGCCGCCGCGCGCATCGGTGTGGCCTTCAACGGTGATGTGCTTGGACTTGTTGGCGTTGAGGTACTTGGCGTAGCCGTCGACGGTGCCGCGGGCGTCTTCACGCACCACGAAGCTGTCGTAGTCGAAATAGATCACGCGGGCCAGGTTGGCCGGCAGCGCGCTCGGGTCGATCGGTGCGGCTTCCACCGGGGCCACGGTCGAGGCGGCCGATGTGGACGTGGGCGCGTTCGAGCTGGTGGTGATGGGCGCTGGCTTGGGATCCTCGAGCTTCACGTTCGAGCCGCAGCCGACCAGCCACAGGGCCGAGCAGGCCAGGGCCACGCCGGTGGCACGGCGTGCCAGGGTCATCACGGAAGAGTCGATTTGTTGCGTGTTCATCGTCAGGCTCCAGGAGTCGAATTGTTGATGGTGATCAGAGAAAGAAAGGTCACTTGTTGAACGGGCCCCACACGGGCTGGCGCACATCGGACTGCGAGGTGGCCAGCACCGCCTTGATGCGGCCATCGAGCGAGGTGGTCACCAGCACGTCACGGCCTTGCTGGCGCGTGGCATAGATGATGAGCTTGCCGTTGGGCGCAAAGCTGGGACGTTCGTCGTCACGGGTATCGGTCAGAGGGCGGGCATCGCCGGAGGACAGGTCCATCAGGTGCACGCGGAAGGCGCCGCTCACCTGGCTGATGTAGGTCAGCCATTTTCCATCAGGACTGATGTTGGGGCTGATGTTATACGCCCCGCTGAAGGTGACGCGCTGCACCGAGCCGCCGCCCACCGGCACCTTGTAGACCTGAGGTCCGCCCCCCCGGTCGCTCACGAAGTAGACCAGGCTGCCATCGGGCGAGAAGGCGGCTTCGGTGTCGATGGACGAGCTGGAGGTGAGCCTGCGCGGTGCGCCTTCGCCGTCGGCGCTGATCAGGTAGAGCTGCGACACGCCGTCGCGGCTGAGCGTGACGACCAGCTGGCGCCCGTCGGGCGACCAGGCCGGCGCGCTGTTCGAGCCCTTGAAGCTGGCCAGCAGGCGGCGCTTGCCGGTGGACACATCCTGCGAAATCACCTCGGCCTTGCCGTTCTGGAAGCTCACATACGCCAGGCGCTTGCCATCGGGCGCCCAGGCGGGCGAGATGATGGGCTGCTGGCTGGTCAGGGCCGACTGGGCGTTCTCGCCGTCGGCATCGGCCACCAGCAGGGTGTAGCGGCGCCCCGCCTTGCTGACGTAGGCGATGCGGGTGGCGAACACGCCCTTGTCGCCCGTCAGCTTCTCGTAGATGTCGTCGGCGATGCGGTGGGCGGCCAGTCGCAGGTCGGCCGCGGGCACCACCAGGCTCTGGCCACTCAGGTCGCGCGCCTTGAGCACGTCCCACAGGCGGTAGCGCACATCGAAGCGGCCATCGGCCAGCGGGCTCACGGAGCCGGCCAGCAGCGCATCGGCGCCCTTGGTCTTCCAGTCGGGCAGCGGCGGACGCGAGACCTCGTCCAGCCGGTCGGCCGAGGCGTCGAGCGACCGGAACAATCCGCTGCGCTCGAGGTCGGCGCGCACGATGGCGGACACGGGTTGCGGGCCACGCTGCTCATCGCGGAAGGCGCCGATGGCGATCGGGATCTGGGTGGCCCCCACCCCGCTGATCTGGACGCGGAACTGCGCCCAGGCGGGGGTTGCCAGGCCGACCGCGCCGGCCAGCCCGAGGGCCGCCATCACATGGCGGCGAGAGCAGGTGGAAGGTGTGACAAACGGATACGTTGGTTGTTGCATGCGCGCTCAACAGCAGGGGTTCATGACCTCGGGCCCATCAGGTCTGGACATGGAATGCTAAACGAGGAAAAAGTTCAGCGTCGCGCCGGCCGAACTCAACCCTCACAAAGGCGGCGATCAGAGCGCCTGCAGCTCCTTGTTGAGCTGCCTCGGTGACGAGGCCGGCCCGGACGCGGGCGACGCCGCCGGCGCGGCGGCCTTGGTGGCCACCTTGCCCGGCACCAGGTCGGCGGGCACGTCCAGGTAAGGCAGGTGCAGCGCCGTGCTGGTCATGCGGCGGATCTGGTTGGTCAGGGCCGGGTCCTCGTTGAGCTTGCGCCCATACGACGGCACGATCTGCTTCAGGCGCGGCTTCCAGCCCTCGTCCGTCATCTTCTGCGGGAAGGCCTTGGCCATCAGGTTCAGCATGATGTGCGGGGCGGTGGACGCGCCGGGCGATGCGCCCATCAGCGCCGCGATGGTGCCGTCCTTGTCGGTCACGACCTCGGTGCCGAACTGCAGCACGGCCCCTTCTTTCGGGTCTCGCTTGATGACCTGCACGCGCTGGCCGGCCGTGACCAGCTTCCAGTCTTCGCGCTTGGCGTTGGGGAAGTACTCCTGCAGCGCGCGCTGGCGGTCTTCATCGCTGAGCTCGGCCTGCTGTACCAGATATTTCACCAGGTCCAGGTTGTGGATGCCCACGCGCAGCATGCCAGCCACGTTGTCGTGGTTGACGGACGAGAACAGGTCGAACCACGAGCCTTGCTTGAGGAACTTGGTGGTGGCCAGGGCGAAGGGCCCGAACAGCACCACGGGCTGGCCATCCAGCTTGCGCGCATCCAGGTGAGGCACCGACATCGGGGGCGAGCCCGTGGCGGCCTTGCCATAGGCCTTCACGATGTGGCGCTGGGTCAGCGCCGGGTTCGTGATGGCCAGGAACTGCCCGCCCACCGGGAAGCCGGCGTAGTCCTTGGATTCAGGGATGCCCGAGGCCTGCAGCAGCTTGAGCGCGGCACCGCCAGCGCCCACGAACACGAAGCGGGCCTTGACGGTGCGCTCCTTGCCACCATCGGCCAGGTCGGCCACGGTCACGTTCCAGGTCTTGTCGTCGTTCTGGCGCAGTGCGCGCACCTCGTGCTGAAGCTTGAGCGCGAAGTTCGGGCTCTGCTGCAGGCCCTTCATCAACTGGTTGGTCACCACGCCGAAGTTCACGTCGGTGCCCAGCGGCATGTAGGTGGCGGCCACCTTCTGGCCCGGGTCACGCCCTTCGATCATCAAGGGCGCCCACTGGCGGATCTGCGCCTGGTCTTCGGAGAACTGCATGCCGTAGAACAGCGGCTCGCGGATCAGGGCCTGGTGGCGCTTGCGCAGGTACGCGATGTTCTCATCACCCCACACGAAGCTCATGTGCGGCGTGGGGTTCACGAAGCTCTCGGGCGATTGCATGTGGCCCCGGCCGATCTGGTGCGTCCAGAACTGGCGCGACACCTCGAACTGCTCTGCGATGCCCATGGCGCGCTTGGTCTCGATCGAGCCGTCAGGCAATTCGGGGGTGTAGTTCAGCTCGGCGAAGCCCGAGTGGCCCGTGCCGGCGTTGTTCCAGCCGTTGGAGCTTTCCAGCGCCACGCCATCCAGACGCTCGAAAACCTGGATCTTCCAGGTGGGCTCGAGCTCCTGCAGATAGGTGGCCAGGGTGGTGCTCATCACGCCCCCGCCCACCATCACGACATCGATGGGCTGCTCGTTCTCGGCCGGTGGCACGGATCGCGGGAAAATCGGCCAGGTCAGGAACAAGGCTGCGGCAATGGCCAGCAGCACGAAGGCGCTCAGCAACGCCTTGATCGTTTTTTTCATGGGATGCCTCTTGGGCTTCTTTGGCTTGCGAAAAAAAGAAAGCCTGCGGGGGTGGCTGCAGGCTTCTCGCGCACCGGATGGTGCAATGGCAAAAATCAGGTTTTTCTGCCCTGGGGATTATCCCAGTAAACGGTGTTCCCCTGCGCCGTGCGAGGGGAAAGCAGACACGGGGGGCTTCGCCGCCCTCCCCTCAAAGCAGCACGATGTCGTACTGCTCGGGGGACATGGATGGCTCTGTCTGCAAAGAGATCGGCTTGCCGACGAAATCCGACAGGCCGGCCAGGTGCTGATGCTCTTCATCGAGCAGCATCTCGACCACGGTGGCGCTGGCCACCACGCGGAACTCGCGTGGGTTGAACTGGCGCGCCTCCCGCAGGATCTCGCGCAGGATGTCGTAGCAGACGGTGCGGGCCGTCTTGACCTGCCCCTTGCCCTCGCAGGTGGGGCACGGCTGGCACAGCATGTGGGCCAGTGATTCGCGGGTGCGCTTGCGCGTCATCTCGACCAGGCCCAGCGGCGAGAAGCCATTGAGCGTGCTCTTGGTGCGGTCGCGCGCCAGCTGCTTGCGCAGCTCGGCCAGCACGCTCTCGCGGTGCTCCTCGCGCGTCATGTCGATGAAGTCCATGATGATGATCCCACCCAGGTTGCGCAGGCGCAGCTGCCGCGCGATGGCCTGCGCGGCCTCCAGGTTGGTCTTGAAGATCGTGTCGTCGAAGTTGCGCGCCCCGACGTAGCCACCCGTGTTGACATCGATGGTGGTCAGCGCCTCGGTCTGGTCCACGATCAGGTAGCCCCCGGACTTGAGATCCACACGCCGGCCCAGGGCCCGCTCGACCTCCTGGTCGATGTTGTACAGGTCGAAGATCGGGCGCTCGCCGCGGTACAGGTTCAAGCGGCCCACGGCCGAGGGCGTGAACTCCTGGCCGAAGGCCTGCAGGGATTCGAACTGCACCAGCGAATCGATGCGGATGGTCTGGGTGTGCTCGTTGACCAGGTCGCGCAGCACGCGCTGGGCCAGGTTCAGCTCTTGGTAGAGCAAGGATCCGGGGGCGGCCTTCAGACCCTGTTCGCGGATGGTGTTCCAGGTCTTGCGCAGGTAGGCGATGTCGGAGCCCAGCTCGTCGTCAGTGGCATCTTCGGCATTGGTGCGCAGGATGTAGCCACCCGCGCGGCGGGGCTCGCCCTCGGGCTGGCTCAAGCGCACCATGCGCTCACGCAACTGCTCACGCTGCTCGGGCGAGCCGATCTTCTGAGAAATGCCGATGTGATCGTCCTGCGGGAGGAACACCAGCAGGCGGCCGGCCACGCTGACCTGCGTGGACAGGCGCGCGCCCTTGGTGCCGATCGGGTCCTTGATCACCTGCACCATCAGGGTCTGGCCCTCATGCAGGCGCTTTTCGATGGGCAGCGGGTTGTCGGGCGCACGGCCGCCCCGGCTGCCGTGGTCTTCGCGGTGCAGGTCGGCCACGTGCAGAAAGGCCGCACGCTCCAGGCCGATGTCGATGAAGGCCGACTGCATGCCGGGCAGCACGCGGGCCACCTTGCCCGCATAGATGTTGCCAACCAGGCCGCGCTCCAGCGTGCGCTCGACGTGCAGCTCCTGCACGGCGCCGCCCTCGACGATGGCGACACGGGTTTCCTGCGGGGTCCAGTTGACGAGGATGTCTTGGGTCATTGTTCGGAAAGGGTTGGCGCCAGCGGCATGCGCCGCAGGGCCTGGTTGTCCAGGATGCGCACGCCTGGCTGGCCCTCATGGGCCGCGGCCAGCAGGCCCGCCGCCACCTGGGACGCCTGCACAGGCTTGGCGCGCGCCGGCATCAGCCAGCCCAGCCGCGCAGCCAGCGATTCGCCCAGGCGCTGCTTGGCGCGGTCGCCCAGCAACAGAGAGGGCCGCGCCAGCGTGAGCGAGTCGAACTGCAGCGTGCGCAGGGCGTCTTCGAGCTCGCCTTTGACCCGGTTGTAGAAGAGGTTGGAATCGGCCTTGGCGCCCACCGCGCTGACCAGCAGGAAGTGGTGAGCGCGCAGCACCTTCGTGCGGCGGGCCAGTTGCAGCGGGTAGTCGTGGTCCACCCGGCGAAACGCCTCTTGCGAGCCCGCCTGGGCGATGGTGGTGCCCAAGGCACAGAACACCCAGTCGGCGTGCAGCACATCGGCCTGCTTGTCCAGGTGCTCGTAGTCCACCACGGCCACCCGCACCCGGCCCTCGGGCAGGGTCGCCACGGTGGCCTCGGGCAACAGCTCTTCAAGCCCCAGGGGCCGACGCGACAACAGCGTGATGGGCCCTACGCCGGGGTCGGCCACCAGGCTTTGCAGCAGGTGGCGCCCGACCAGGCCCGTACCGCCAGCCAGCAGCACGCGCGGCAGCGCACCAGGGGGCATGGCGGGCAGCGGCGGCAGGATGGTGTCCATGTCAGAAGTTGAAGTCCAGGGGCTTGAGCAGTTCGCCGGTGTCGAACAGGGGCAGCCCCATGATGCCACTGTAGCTGCCTTCGATGCGGGAGATCCACGCCCCCGCCCGGCTCTGGATGGCATAGGCACCGGCCTTGCCCATGGGCTCGCCGCTGTCGGCATAGCGCTGGATCTCGTCGTCGCTGAGCGAGCGCCAGTGCACGGCCGAGATCGACAGGCGCGCCTGCCCATCGACCACCACGGCGGTGAGCACGCGGTGCACGCGCCCCGACAGGCGGCGCAGCATGTGCACCGCATCCTGCGCATCGCGCGGCTTGCCCAGGATGTCGCCGTCGAGCGCCACGGTGGTGTCGGCGCAGAGGATGGGCGCCCGTGGCCAGGCGGCGGGATCGGCCTGGTGGCGCTCGGCCAGGCGCTCGGCGGCGGCCTGCCACTTGGCCAGCGTCACACGGCGCACGTAGTCGTCAGGGGCTTCGCCAGGCCATTCCACCTCCAGCAGCTCTGCCGCTTCTGCATCGTCGGGCAGCAGCAGGCGGTGGGCCACACCCAGCTGGTCCAGCAACTGCCGACGCCGCGGGCTCTGCGATGCCAGGTAGATCCAGGGGGTGGAGAGCGATGAGGGGGCGGTGTCGGGCATGTGGCGGGCACCGGCGCCCTTCAGGCCCGGTGGTAGGGGTGGTTGTTGCGCAGTGACCAGGCGCGGTAGAGCTGCTCGAGCAGCAGCACGCGCGCCAGGGCATGCGGCAGGGTCATGTCGGACAGGCGGATGGCCTCGTCCGCCGTCTGCTTGAGCTGCGGATCGATGCCATCGGCGCCGCCGATGATGAAGGCGACGTCGCGGCCATCGTTGAGCCAGGCCTCGGTTCGCTCGGCCAGCTGCACGCTGGTCAGGCGGCTGCCGCGCTCATCGAGGATGACGCGGCGCACGCCCCGCTCCAGCGCGGCCTCCATGCGGGCGGCCTCGGTCTGCATGATGGCGGCCACGGGCTTGCCTTCACGCGGCTCGGCCTTCAGCGCCTTGACCTCGACCTTCCAGTCGGGCGGAAAGCGCTTGAGGTAATCGTCGCAGGCCTGCTGCGCCCAGTCGGGCAGCCGGTGGCCGATGGTCACGACGGTCAGCTTCATGGCGCCCCTCCCCGGTCAGGCAGGAAGGGCTGTTCCATGGCCAGAGGCTCCAGGCGACGGCTCAACGCGAGGTCTTGCGGGCCGGGGCTTTCTTGGCAGCGACCTTGCGGCCGGCGACCTTCTTGACGGCGGGCCTGGGGGCCGCGGTCTTGCGGGCCGGGGCCTTCTTGGCCGCTGCCTTGCGGGCCGGCTTGGGTGCGTTGACCACCAGCTTGGTCACCTTGGTGGGGGCAGCGGCTTTGCGGGCCACCACCTTCTTGGCGGCGACTTTCTTGGCGGCCACCTTCTTGGCGGCCGGCTTGGGGACGGCAGCAGGCTTCGCGGCGGCCTTGGGCGCTGTCTTGGCAGCAGCCTTCTTGGCCGGTGCCTTCTTGGCAGCCACCTTGCGCGTGGGCGCCTCGGTGGCGGCCTTGCGGGCGGCGGTGGTCTTGCCGGCGGCCTTGCGGGGCTTGGCGGGAGCCTCATCGACCTCATCGTCTTCCATGGGCTCGGACGCCTTGGCCAGGCGGCCCGAGCCGGTGTTGAGCTTGATGGCCACAGGCTTTTCGCCCCAGATCTCTTCGAGCTGGTAGTACTGACGGATGGCTGGCTGCATCAGGTGCACCACGGCCGCGGCGCAGTCAACGATGATCCATTCGCCGTTGTCCTGCCCCTCCGTGCGCATGACCTGGAAGCCCGCAGCCCGCACGGCATCGCGGACGCTGGCGGCCAGGGCCTTGGTTTGCCGATTGGACGTGCCCGAGGCGATCACCACCCGTTCGAACAGGGCGGACAGGTGCTCGGTGTTGAACACCACGATGTCCTGGGCTTTGACGTCTTCGAGACCATCGACGATGGCGCGTTGCAGTTTGCGGATGTCCATTCAGCGGGGGGCGCCTGGGGCGTAGAGTTGATGGTTGGCAATATAGCGTGACACGGCCGGCGGCACCATGGCGTCAGCCAGGGTATCTGCAGGCTCGCCCGCGCCCAGATGGGCGCGGATGTCGGTGGATGACACCGTCATGGGGGGCATTGGCAGCTCGACCACGCGGTGCGGGGCGGCAGCCAGTTCAGGCGCGGGGCGCGGGCGCTGATCGCCCCGGCAGGCCACGGCCAGGGTGACCAGGTCGATCAGCTCGCGCCAACCGTGCCAGGTCGGCAGGTTGGCGTACTGGTCCTGGCCGATGATCAGGAAGTACTCGGCCGGGGCGCCCTGCCCGGCCTGCTCGCGCTGACCGCGGGCCTGAAGCTCCCGCACGGTGTCCAGCGTGTACGAGGGGCCGGCGCGGCGGATCTCGATGTCATCGACCACGAAACGAGGCTCATCCTGGATGGCCAGGGCCACCATCGCCAGCCGGTGCTCGGCGGGCGCCAGCTGGCGCGCCTTCTGCCAGGGCTGGCCCACGGGCACCCAGCGCACCTGGTCGAGCGCCAGGTGCTGGAGCGCGGTGCGGGCCAAGGCCAGGTGCGCGCTGTGCACCGGGTCGAAGCTGCCCCCCATCAGGCCGATGCGGCCCAGGTGGCCAGCGCCTGTGGAGGTGTGCGTCATGCCCAAGCGTCAGACCCAGTCACGCGGCGGCAGGAAATCGGTGTACAGGCGTGCCTCGGGCGTGCCGGGCTCGGGGTGCCAGTCGTAGCGCCAGGTGACCACCGGCGGCATCGACATCAGGATGCTTTCGGTGCGGCCGCCTGACTGCAGGCCGAACAGCGTGCCGCGGTCCCACACGAGGTTGAACTCGACATAGCGGCCCCGGCGGTAGGACTGGAAATCACGCTCGCGCTCACCATAGGGGGTGTCTCGGCGCCCCTGCAGGATGGGCAGGTAGGCGCCGGTGAAGGCATCGCCCACCGAGCGGATCAGCGCGAAGCCGCCCTCGAAGCCCAGCTCGGACACGTCATCGAAGAAGATGCCGCCCACGCCGCGCGCCTCGTTGCGGTGCTTTAGGAAGAAGTAGTCGTCGCACCACTGCTTGTAGCGCGGGTGCTTGTCATGGCCGAATGGGGCCAGCGCGTCGCGGCAGCTGCGGTGGAAATGGCGCGCGTCGTCCTCCACGCCGTAGTAGGGCGTGAGGTCCATGCCGCCGCCGAACCAGGCCACCACCTCGCCATCCGGCTTGTGGGCGGCCAGCATGCGCACGTTCATGTGCACGGTGGGCACGTGCGGGTTGCGCGGGTGGAACACCAGCGACACGCCCATGGCCTCGAAGGGGCAGCCGGCCAGTTCGGGCCGGTGCTGCGTGGCCGAAGGCGGCAGCTGCGGCCCCTTCACATGCGAGAAGTTGCAGCCGCCACGCTCCAGCACCTGGCCGTTCTCGACCACGCGCGAGCAGCCGTCACCCTGCAGGCGCTCTTGAGGACCGCGCACCCAGGCATCGCGCACGAACGGGGTGCCGTCTTCCTGCTCGAAGGCGGCGACGATGCGGTCCTGCAGGCCGAGCAGGTACTCGCGCACCACGGCCGGGTCCATCGAGGCTGGGGCGGCGGTGTCGGGCGTGGTGCTCATGTGGGGTCGCTCAACGGCTCAACGGATCAGCGGGCCTTGATGGCGCGCCAGCCGATGTCGGTGCGGAACTGCATGCCGTCGAACTGGATGCCATTGAGGTATTCGTAGGCACGCTGCTGCGCCAGCTTGGCCGAATCGCCCAGCGCCGTCACGCACAGCACGCGGCCGCCGTTGGTGCGCACCACGCCATCCACCAAGGTGGTGCCGGCGTGGAAGACCATCGCGTCGTCGGCCTCAAGAGGCAGGCCCGTGATGGCATCGCCCTTCTTGGGGTTGAGCGGGTAGCCGCCCGCGGCCACCACCACGCCCAGGGCAAAGCGGCGGTCCCATTGCAGCTCGAGCTGGTCGAGCGTGGCGTCCGTGGCGGCCAGGAACACATCGACCAGATCGCTCTTGAGGCGCATCATGATGGGCTGCGTTTCCGGGTCGCCCATGCGGCAGTTGAACTCCAGCGTCTTGGGGTTGCCTTGCGCGTCGATCATCAGGCCGGCGTACAGGAAGCCGGTGAAGGGGATGCCATCCTTGGCCATGCCGGCCAGCGTAGGCTGGATGATCTCGTGCATGGTCTTGGCATACACGTTGGGCGTGACCACGGGCGCAGGCGAGTAGGCGCCCATGCCGCCCGTGTTGGGGCCGGCATCACCGTCCTGCAGGCGCTTGTGGTCCTGGCTGGTGGCCAGCACGGCCACGTTCTTGCCATCGGCCAGCACGATGAAGCTGGCTTCCTCGCCCTGCAAAAACTCTTCGATCACCACGCGGGCCACGCCGCCGTTGTGCTGCACGCCCAGCTTGTTGTCGCCGCCGTCCAGCGGCAGCATCCAATCGACGGCCTCGTGGGCCTCGGCCAGGTCCATGGCCACAACCACGCCCTTGCCCGCCGCCAGGCCATCGGCCTTGATCACGATGGGCGCGCCGATCTGGTCCACATAGGCGTGGGCGGCGGCGTTGTCTGTGAAGGTGTCGTAGGCGGCCGTGGGGATCTGGTGCCGCTTCATGAAGTCCTTGGCGAAGGCCTTGGAGCTTTCCAGTTGCGCGGCCTTCTGCGTCGGGCCGAAGATGCGCAGGCCACGGGCGCGGAACTCGTCCACCACACCGGCGGCCAGCGGGGCCTCGGGGCCCACCACCGTCAGGCCGATCTTGCGCTCCTGGGCGAAATCGGCCAGGGCCTTCACATCGGTGATGTCGATGTTTTCCAGGTGCGGGTCGCGCGCCGTGCCGCCGTTGCCCGGTGCCACGAAGACCTTCTGGGCCTTCGGGGACTGGGCCAGCTTCCAGGCCAGGGCGTGCTCGCGGCCGCCTGAGCCGATGACAAGGATGTTCATATAAGCAGTCGAGAAATCTCAGTTCAGTTCGGCGTTGTGGAACACGTCCTGGACATCGTCCAGGTCTTCCAGCACGTCCAGCAGCTTCTGCATGCGGGCGGCGTCGTCGCCGGTGAGTTCGATGGGGGTGTCGGCACGCATGGTCACCTCGGCCACCTCGGGCTGGAGGCCCGCCGCTTCCAGTGCCTTCTGCACGGCCTCGAATTCGGTCGGGCTGCTCAGCACCTCGATGGATTGGTCCTCATGGGTGACCACGTCATCGGCACCGGCTTCCAGCGCCACCTCCATGAGCTTGTCCTCGCTCAGGCCGGGCGCGAACAGGAACTGGCCCACGTGCTTGAACTGGAAGGCCACCGAGCCTTCGGTGCCCAGGTTGCCACCGTACTTGCTGAAGGCGTGGCGCACCTCGGCCACCGTGCGCACACGGTTGTCCGTCATGCAGTCGACGATGATGGCCGCGCCGCCGATGCCATAGCCTTCGTAGCGGATTTCTTCGTACGTGACCCCGTCGAGGTTGCCCGTGGCCTTGTCGACGTTGCGCTTGATGTTGTCGGCGGGCATGTTGGCGCCCTTGGCCTTCTCGATGGCCAGGCGCAGGCGCGGGTTCATGGCGATGTCGCCCCCGCCGGTGCGCGCCGCCACGATGATTTCACGGGTCAGACGGGTCCAGACCTTGCCGCGCTTTTCGTCTTGGCGGCCCTTGCGGTGCTGGATGTTGGCCCATTTGGAATGACCGGCCATGGTGTGTAGCTCCGGAATGTTTGTCTGTCGGTGTTGAACGACACATAGCGCCCCGCCCTGGGGCAGGCCCCGCGAGGGTGCGCGAATGGTGCTGGCTCGGCCCACAGCTGAGCCATACTGTGAATTCCGTGATTTTACCCGCCCCGGAGTGCTCCCATGGCAGACCCCATCCTCGTTGCTCGCCAAGGCGAGATCGAATGCCACCTGCTGCCCGCCCTGGCCAACCGCCATGGCCTGATCACCGGGGCCACCGGCACGGGCAAGACCATCACCCTGCAGACCCTGGCCGAGAGCTTCTCGCGCATCGGCGTGCCGGTGTTCATGGCCGACGTCAAGGGTGACCTGACCGGCATCTCCCAGGCGGGAACGGTCAGCCCCAAGCTGGCCAAGGTGCTCGAGGAGCGCGGCTTGGCCACGCCCGACTCCCTGTCTTGCCCCACCACCTTGTGGGATGTGTTCGGCAAGCAGGGCCACCCGGTGCGCGCCACCGTGTCCGACATGGGCCCCCTGCTGCTGGGCCGCATGCTCAACCTGAACGACACGCAGGAGGGCGTGCTGCAGCTGGTCTTCAAGATCGCCGACGACAACGGCCTGCTGCTGCTCGACCTGAAAGACCTGCGCGCCATGCTGCAGCATGTGGGCGACAACGCCAGCCAGTTCACCACCGAGTACGGCAACATCAGCCCGGCCAGCGTGGGCGCCATCCAGCGCGGCCTGCTGCAGATCGACGAGCAGGGCGGCGATCAGTTCTTCGGCGAGCCCATGCTCAACATCGCCGATTTCATGCAGACATCGGATGGACAGGGGGTGATCAACATCCTGGCGGCCGACAAGCTGATGAACTCGCCGCGCCTGTACGCCACCTTCCTGCTGTGGATGCTGTCCGAGCTGTTCGAATCGCTGCCCGAGGTGGGCGATCTGGACAAACCCAAGCTGGTGTTCTTCTTCGACGAGGCCCACCTGCTGTTCAAGGACGCGCCTTCGGCCCTGGTCGAGCGCATCGAACTGGTGGTGCGCCTGGTGCGCTCCAAGGGCGTGGGCGTGTACTTCGTCACCCAGAACCCGCTGGACGTGCCCGACACCGTGCTGGGCCAGCTGGGCAACCGCGTACAGCATGCCTTGCGCGCCTTCACCCCGCGTGACCAGAAGGCCGTCAAGTCGGCCGCCGAGACCATGCGCGCCAAGCCGGGCCTGGACATCGCCACCGCCATCACCGAACTGGCCGTGGGCGAGGCCCTCATCAGCCTGCTCGATGAAAAAGGCCGCCCCGGCATCACCGAGCGCGTGTTCGTGCTGCCGCCGGGCAGCCAGATCGGCCCGATCGACGCGGCCCAGCGCCAGGCGCTGATGAAGGGCTCGCTGGTGGCCGGTGTGTACGACACGGCAGTGGACCGCGAATCGGCCTACGAGAAGATCAAGGGACGCGCCGCCAAGGCTCCCAGTGCACCGACACCCTCGGCCACTGTGGAGCCGCCACGCGGCAAGGGCGTGGGCCTGGACGACGAGGCCCGCGACGCGATCCGCCACAGCACCACCGATGCGGCCACCCGCGCCGGCAGCGACCTGGGCGGCGGCTGGCTCAGCGACATGGCCGGCGGGCTGCTGCGCGGCAGCGGTCGCAAGGATTCAGTGCTGGAAACCGTGGCCAAGTCGGCCGCGCGCACCATCGGCTCCACCGTGGGCCGCGAGATCATCCGCGGCGTGCTGGGCTCGATCCTGGGTGGCAGCGGAAGCCGCAAGCGCTGAGCCGCCGCTCCACTGACGCGCCCGCACATGAGGGCATGACACGATGTGACCCTGCGTTCAGGAACCCTACAATCCCAGGGGACCAAACAGGGAGCACCGGCATGCAACATGCCTCGAAGATCGACAGTTTTGTAGAAGAGACCAGGTTCGGCAACTGGTTCCTTCGCACCGCCACCTGGAAGACCCATGTGCTGTGCCGCGCCCTGACCGACCTGCAAGGCCTGATGCCGGCACGCCCGCAAGGCTACGCCCGCGTGCTGGACGTGGGTTGCGGCTTCGGCCACTCCTTCGGTGAACTGGCCCGCCGCTTCCAGCCCGCGCAGATCATCGGCATGGACGCCGATCCTGGCCTGCAGGAGCGTGCAGGCGAACAGGCGGGCCTGTGCCCCGCCCCGGTTGAACTGGTGGAAGGCAATGCGGCCAGGATGCCCTTCCCGGACCACCATGTGGACATGGTGTTCTGCCACCAGACCTTCCACCACATCGTGGCGCAAGAGGCGGCCATGGCCGAGTTCCTGCGCGTGCTCAAGCCAGGCGGTGTGCTGCTGTTCGCCGAATCGACCAAGCGCTACATCCACTCGCTGCCGATCAAGCTGCTGTTCGCACACCCGATGGAGGTGCAGAAGACAGCCCCCGAATACATCGCGATGGTCCGTGCGGCCGGGTTCGACCTGCCTGATGCGCGCATCTCCACCCCCTACCTGTGGTGGAGCCGGCCAGACATCGGCTTTCTGGAATGGATCGGGGTGCCGGTGCCTGCGAAGCGGGAAGAGACGCTGGTCAATGCGGTGGCAGTGAAACCAATGGCGGCTTGAGCTCGACCCGCTCCACCAAACGACGCACCCCACAGCAAAAACGCCCTCTCAACGGAGGGCGTTTCTGTTTCTGTGTATGCGCAGCGCTGGATCGATCAGGGCGCCACGTTGGCGTAGCTGCCCTTGAGCGCCACGCCCACTACCACGGCGCCTGCATGGCACTCGTAGTTGGTATCACTCTTGGTCTCGTTCTTCTTGTAGTAGCTGACCAGGTCGACCACGGCGTTGGCCCCCAGTTGCTTGGCCTTGTCCTGGAACGCGATCAGCGCCGACAGCGCCGCCCAGCGGCAAGCGACGTCATCGGCCTTGCCCACACCATTGGTCTTGCGGTTGGACACGTCGGACTCCAGGCGCTTGAGCACCTTGGGCGTCTTCTGGCCGGCCAGGTAGAACTTGACTGAACCGTCAAGCTTTTCCTTGGCCTCGGGCATGTCCAGCACATCGGCCAGGGGCAGGTGCAGTTCCGTGTCGCGGGCCATGGCAGGCAAGCTGGTCAAGGCCGACAGGGCCAGGGTGGTCGCCAGCAAGGTGGCGCGCAGAGTGTGTGTCATGAGGTCTCCTGGAGTTGATCACCACCGGCCTCGAGAGGGCCGGCCCGGCGATCTTAGCGGCTGGCGGCGTCTGCGGCTGCAGCAGGGATGACAGGGGCCACAGGCGCCGTCGCGACCGTCCGCATCACCTGGCCGGGGATCATGATGTGCGCAATCATGTTCTGGATCCAGCGGTTGTAATTGGGGTGGATCTCGGGGCCTGCGGTCTTGACCTCGTAGTTGAGGTTGGTGCTGCTGACATAGCGCAACTGATAGCCTCGCTCGTCATAGGTGGCACGCACCACAACGTAATGCTTGTTCTGCTTGTTGTAGCTCAGCTCCAGCACACCCGGGGTATCTTTGCTCACCAGCCAGCCCAGCGGCTGAGCCCCCATCAGGATCGCGTTGCGAACCTTTTCGGCCGTGAGCGGCTGGCCATCCGGGCTTTGCAGCGTGACGCGCTCAGGCTCGATCAACGGCGCCTGGCGCGCAGCGTGGGCAGGCGAGGCCGCCCACAAGACAGCCAGGAGCGCAGCCGTGCATACCAACTTCATTCTTTTCCCCTTTTGTAAAAACCGACCGGTGCACCATGCCCGGTCAATCAGTCCATCGACGGAAGATCAACGAGGTGTTGATGCCGCCGAACGCAAAATTATTGCTCATGACGATGTCGGTCTGGATCTGCCGACCACCAGCCATGATGTAGTCCAGCGCACCGCAGCGCGGGTCGACCTCACGCAGGTTGACGGTGGGCGCGAACCAGCCCTCCTGCATCATCTCCAGCGTCATCCACGCTTCCAGGGCACCACAGGCGCCCAGCGTGTGGCCCATGTAGCTCTTGAGCGAGCTGATCGGCGTGGTGCCGCCGAACACCTCGAAGGTGGCCTGCGTCTCGGCCACGTCGCCATGCTCGGTGGCCGTGCCGTGGGCGTTGATGTAGCCGATGGCCTCGGGCGGCAGCTGTGCGTCGTCCAGGGCCATGCGCATGGCGCGGGCCATGGTCTTCGCATTGGGCTGCGTGACGTGGGTGCCGTCGCTGTTGGTGCCGAAGCCGATGACCTCGGCGAGGATGCGCGCGCCGCGGGCCTGGGCATGCGCCAGTTCTTCGAGCACGAAGGTGCAGGCGCCTTCGCCCAGCACCAGGCCGTCGCGCTGCGCGTCGAAGGGCCTTGGGCTGCCCTCGGGCGCCTGGTTGCTGACGCTGGTGGCGAACAGGGTGTCGAACACGGCCGCGTCCATGGCTTCGAGCTCTTCAGCCCCACCGGCCAGCATGGCCACCTGGCGGCCCGAGGCGACCGCCTCGTACGCATAGCCGATGCCCTGGCTGCCGGCCGTGCACGCGCTCGATGTGGTGATGATGCGGCCCGTCAGGCCCAGGAACACGCCGATGTTGACCGCGGCCGTGTGCGACATCATCTTGATGTACGAGTTGGCGTTGATGCCCTCGGTGGTGCGCCGGGTCATCATCAGCCCGAAATCTCCGATGGCCGAGGGACTGCCGGCCGACGAGCCATAGGACACGCCCATCTGGCCGCTGCTGACCAGCTCATGGCCCAGCAGGCCGGCCTGCTCAAGCGCGATCTCGCTGGCGCGTGTGGCCATCAGCGCGACCCGGCCCATGCTGCGCGTGGTCTTGCGGTTGTAGTGCGCGGGCAGCTCGAAAGGCTCTGCCACGGCGCCCAGGCGCGTGTTCAGCCCTTCGTAGACATCCCAGCCCTCCATGTAGCGCACCACGTTGCGTTCGGCACGCAAGCGCTGGTGCACGCTCGGCCAGTCATGGCCCAGTGGGCTCAGGGCACCGATGCCGGTGATCACGACGCGTTTCATCCCACCATCCCTCCGTTGACGGAGATGACCTGCCGGGTGATGTAGGCCGCATCCGGCGACATCAAAAAGACCACGGCCGCGGCCACCTCTTCGGGCCGGCCCATGCGGCGGGCCGGGATCATCTTCAGTGCTTCTTCCAGAACCTGGGCGTCGACCATGTCGGTATCGATCAGGCCGGGTGCCACGCAGTTGACGGTGATGTCGCGCTTGGCCAGCTCGATGGCCAAGGCCTTGGTGGCCCCGATGACACCAGCCTTAGCTGCGCTGTAGTTGGTCTGCCCGCGGTTGCCCATCAGCGCCGACACCGACGACAGCGTGACGATGCGGCCGGGTGCGCGACGGCGCACCATCGGCATCACCAGCGGGTTGAGCACGTTGTAGAAGGCATCGAGGTTGGTGTGAACGACCTCGTCCCACTCTTCGCCGCTCATGGCGGGGAAAGCGTTGTCGCGGGCGATGCCGGCGTTGCAGACCACGCCGTAATAAGCGCCATGGGCTTCGACGTCGGCCAGCAGGGCCTTGGATGCCGCGGCACGATCGGCCACATCGAAGGCCAACACGCGGGCGGTGCGCCCGAAGGCACGCACGGCATCGGCCACGGCCTCGGCGTGTTCGCGCTGGTGGCGGCAGTGCACCACCACGTCGTAGCCCGTCTGGGCCAGGCGCAGGGCAATGGCCCGTCCGATGCCGCGGCTCGATCCGGTGACGAGCACGGTGTTGTTGTTGTCGTTCATGGTGTCCCTTCCAACCCTTTCACGAAGGCCAGGCCGTTGCGCGGTGCGAACACCGACAAGTTGGCGCTGGCGACGCAATCTCCATCCACCAGGACACGGCAGGCGAACATGCCCAGGCCATTGTCCCCCATCAGTTCACAGCGGCCCTCGATGCGCAGGCATGTGCCCACGGCATAACCCTCCACGGTGCTTTCATAGCGGCGTGTGCCCACCAGAAAGCCCAGATCGACCGGGCGCTGCTCCGTGAGGGCGCGGTGCCCTGCCCATGCGGCCACGGCCTGCGCCATGTACTCGATGCCCGCCCAGGCCGGCACCTGGTCATGCTCGACGCAGAAGGTGTCGGGGCGGATCACGGCTTCGGCCACCACGGTGTCCGCATCCACCGAGAGGACGCGGTCCAGCCAGCTCATGCCGCCGCGATGGGGCACGAGTTCGTCGATGGGCGGCCAGGGCTGGTCTTGCACGGTCATGTTCATGTGGCCCCCAGGAGCAAGGTGGCGTTGCTGCCACCGAAGGCGAATGAGTTGCTCATCACATGGCGTGGCGCGCGGCCCAGCCTCTGGCCGGGTTGCACGATGTTCAGCGACGGCAAGGCCGGATCGGGAACACCGTCCCACCAGTGCGGCGGCAGCAGGCCATGCGGGTTGTCGACCAGCGTGAGCCAGGCCAGTGCCGCTTCGATGGCGCCGGCCGCGGCCAGGGTGTGGCCCGTCATCGGCTTGGTGGAGCTCACGGGCACATCGGCGCCCAGCACCGCCGTGACCGCCTTGCTTTCCATCGCGTCGTTCTGCGGCGTGGCGGTGCCGTGCAGGTTGAGATAGTCGATATGCTCTGGGCCCAGGCCGGCGCGCTGCAAGGCCTGGCGCATTGAAGCGATGGCGCCCCTGCCTTCAGGCTCGGGCGCGGAGATGTGGTGGGCATCGGAGCTTTCTCCCCAGCCGGCCAGACGCACGGGCCCTTCATCGCGAGACATCAGGAACAGCGCGGCGCCTTCACCCAGGTTGATGCCATGGCGGTTGGCCGACAAGGGGTTGCAGCGCTCGGCCGAGACCGACTCGAGCGCAGAGAAGCCGGCCACGGTAAAGGCGCCAAGCACATCGCTGCCGCCCGCCACCACCGCATCGGCCAGGCCGGCCTGCAGCAGGCGCGCACCGCTGGCCAGCGCCTTCGCGCCGGACGAGCAGGCCGTGGAGATGACATGGGCCGGGCCCGTCACGCCCAGTTCGGCCGCGAGGAAATCGGCCAGGTTGCCCAGCTCCTGCTGGGCATAGCTGAAACCCTCAGGCCAGGTTTTGGTGTGCGCCCACTGTTTGCGCGCGGCCTCGCCTTCGGGCAGACCGGACGTGCTGGTGCCGACCACGATGGCCACGCGGCCTGGGCCGAAGCGTGCGATGGCCGCGTCTACGGCCGGGCGGATCTGGGCCAATGCGGCAGCGGCCATGGCGTTGTTGCGCATGCGCAGGTGTGGTGCGGCATGCTCGATCAATGGCAGGGGTGAATGGACCATGCCCAGGTGCAAGGCACGCCCCGGGGAATAAGCCTCGCTGACGGTCAAACCCGACGGCTCGCCGCCCAGAAAGGCCCGGCGGATGTCGTCGGCGCTCTGCCCCAGCGAGCACACCAGGCCCATGGATTGAAGGTGGATGGTGCTGCTCATGGGGTTGTTGGCTCCGTGTGGACCTGGGCGGCGTCCTGGCTGGACACGAGCACGGTGTACCCCTGCCGATGCTGGGTCAGCTCCACACGCGCCTGGTCCAGCCGTCGCACAGTGGTCACGGCCTGCGTGCCCTCGCGCAGGATGCGGCCCTGGGCGTTGTCATCCAGCGTCCAGCCCGGTGGCAAGGCAGCGCGCACCGCATCGGCAGGCCACCACACCAATTGCAGATCGCTCAGCACGCCTTCTGCACTGACCTGGCGGGGCCAGCCGGGCACGGTGCTTTGCGTCAGCTCGCGGCCATCCCAGCTCATGCGGGCCATCACCTGCCCCCACTGCATCACGGCCAGGCGCACGGCCTCGGCATCCACCTCCAGGGCGACGTCGAAGGCACGCGCCCCGGCAGCTGTGCGGATCTCCATGTGCTGGCTCAGCATCAGCTCGCGACCCAGGGCGGCAGGCGGCAGGCGCAGCAGGAAAGCCGGTGCCCCGGGCCCGGCGCGCAGGCCGGCACAGGCCGACAGCCACGCGGCCACTCCCAGCAGCAATGCGGACAGCCAGACACAGCGAGACATCACGCGGAACACAGCTCCTCCAGCACCTTCAGGCGGCGGGCCGGTTCGGCCACGTAGGGATTGTTGCGGTCCCAGGCGTAGCCCGCCAGGATGGACGAGATCATGCGGCGGATCTCGGGCGTGGCGTGCTCATGGAAGATCACCTTCTGGAAGCCCCCCGCGTACCAGGATTCGACGAACACGCGGAAGGTGTCGACACCGGCCTTGAGCGGCTGGGCGTAGTCCTTCTGCCAATCCACCACCTCGCCATCCCACACGCGGCCCAGGCATGCAGCGGCCAGCGAGGCCGATTTCATCGCGATGGTGACGCCGCTGGAGAAGATCGGATCGAGGAACTCGCCCGCGTTGCCCAGCAGGGCAAAGCCCGGGCCTGCCAGCGTCTTCACGTTGGCGGCATAGCCCATGATGTGGCGCGCAGGCACGTGCCATTCGGCCTTGGCCAGCAGGCGGCTCAGGGCCGGGTCTTCGGCCAGGATGGCCTTGAGGCGCTCGGTGTCATCGCCCTGGTAGCCGGCCAGGAAATCGGCGCGCGCCACCACCCCCTGCGAGCAGGTGCCATCGGAGAACGGGATGGTCCAGTACCAGACATCGGTGTGGCGCGGGTGCACGGTGATGCGGATCTTGTGGCGATCGAACTCGCCGTCAGGCGGGATGTGGTCGCGCACGTGCGTGAAGATGGCGCCACGCACCGGGAAGTTCGACGGGAACTCCAGGTCCAGCAGGCGCGGCAGCACGCGGCCGAAGCCGCTGGCATCGAGCACGAAGCCGGCCTCGATCTGGTAGACCTGCTGGTCGGGGCCGCGCACGGTGAGCACGGGCTTGTCGCGCTGCACATCGGCTTGGAGCACCTCGTGGCGGTAGCGCAGGTCGGCGCCGGCCTTCTCGGCCTGGTCGGCCAGCACCTTGTCGAAGCGCGCGCGCTGCACCTGGTAGGTGGTGCCCCAGCCCGGCGAGAACTTGTCGCGGAAATCGAACTCGGTGGTGCGCTCGCCGTGACCGAAGGCCGCGCCGTTCTTGTACTGGAAGCCCGCCTCCACCACGGCCTGCAGCATGCCGGCCTCTTCGATGAATTCCATGCTCTGCGGCAGCAGGCTCTCGCCGATGGAAAAGCGCGGGAACTGCTCACGCTCGAGGATGACGACCTGTCGTCCCTGCTGGCGCAGCAGACCGGCTGCCACGGCGCCAGCGGGGCCTGCGCCGATGATGACGATGTCGGTGGTTTGGATGCTCACGAAGATCCCTTCGAGGGTGTTGTTTCAAGCCGCAGGCACGGTGCCAGCAGACAGACGATGGTCAGGCCCACCAGAAGCGTCAGGCCAAAACTGTGCAGGGCGGGAGTGCTGGACAGGCCCAGCAGCCCGAAGGACAGGCTGGTGCTGCAGGCGCCGAGCACCACGGCCAGCCAGGCGTGGCCTTGCTCGTCGCCCTGGTGCTCCATCAGGAAGATGCCGTAATCGACGCCCATGCCCAGCAGCAGCATCAAGGCCAGCAGGCTGAACAGCTGGAAGGGCTCGTGCAGCATGCCCAGCGTGGCCACGCACAGCACAGAGGCCACGGCCGTGGGCAGCCAGGCGCGCCAGGCCTGCCGCCCGAAGCGCAGGGCCAGCGCGCCCAGCACCAGCACATGACCGACCACGAGCAGCCAGCCCATGGTGTGGCGGAAACGCCCCATCAGGTGCGAGATGGCATCGACCCTGTCCACCCATTGCACGCCGGGCATGCTCTCGGCCAGGCGCTGCAGCGCGGCGAGTTGGTCGGCATGCGCCAGGCCTCGGACCAGCACGGCGCTGGCCTGCCCGCCGCCTTCGGGGTGGTCGAGCCACTGGGCCCTCGCGCCCACGGAGGCCTCGCTGGCCAGCCAGGCCTGCACGGTCAACGGATGGGTGGAGAAACCGGGGCGGGTCAAAGGCTCGTCCAGCGCCTGGCCGACACGGCGCAGCACGGCGGTCTCGGCCTGGGCGGTCAAGGCACGGTCTGCCGCCTGGCGGGCCGCCGAGGGCACCCAATCGGACACCGCCGCCAGGCCCGCCTCGGTGCCCTGGCGTGCCTGCTCGGCCAGCCAGGGTGCCAGCGCCTGCTTGAGCGCCTCTTCGCGCCGCAGCACCTCGTCGGCATCGCGCCCTTGCACCAGGAAGAACTGCGCCGGGCTGGGCACCTTGAGCAACTGGCCGACCTGCATCTGGGCCTTCATCAGGGCCGCGGGCGAGGACTGCAGTTGCCGCACATCGTCATTGATCGACAGGCGGCTCAGGCCCCAGGCGCACCACAGCACGGCCAGCACACTGGCCACCCCGGCCCAGCGGCCGCGCCAGCGAGGCCAAGCCCGCAGGCTGCCGGCCACGCGCCGCTCCAGTGCCCCACCAGGCAGGGCGCCGGTGTCCAGCCACGCGAACCAGCAGACCACCGTGAGAAAGGCTGCCGTGAGCCCCACGGCCGAGAACACGGCCATCTGGCGCAGGCCCGGGAAAGGCACGACGCCCATCACCAGGTAGCCCAGCACGCTGGTGGCCAGCGCCAGCGCCAGGCCAGGCCACAGGTGGCGCATCAGCGTCCAGCGCGGTACCTTGGGCGTGCCCAGGCGGGAGGCGAAGTAATGGATGCCGAAATCCTCGGCCACGCCGACCAGGCTGGCGCCGAACACCAGCGTGAGCACGTGCACCTCGCCGAACAGCCACACGGTGGCCGACAGCCCTGCCGCGCACCCGATCAGCAGCGAGCCGGCGATGAGCACCACCGGACGCACGGCGCGGAACGCCGCCCACACCAGCGCCACCACGGCCGCCAGCGATCCCCAACCGATGGTGTTCATCTCCTGGTTGCCCTGGGCTGCGCCAGCTTCGGCGTGCAGCGGAATGCCGGCGCTGAGCACCTGCACGCCACCGGCCACGGCCTGGCTCGCGTGCGTGATCGCGTCGGCCCAGCGCCGTTCGCCATCCATGCGGAAGGCGCTGCCCTCCACCTCGTAGAGCAGCACCGCCCACTCGCGGTCACCCTTGGGATCGGGCACCCACAGCATGCCGTCACGAGGGCGCGCCGCCGTGACGCTGGCGCGCTGCGACCACCAGCCTGACCACAGGTTCAAGGGGTCGGCGAGCCAGTGGGTGGGCTGGCCAGCGGACAGGCCGTGCAGGCGGGCCAGTGCCTGGCGAGCCAGTGCCTCGGTGTCGGGCTGTGCCAGGGCTTGGCGCTGGGCATCGGTCAACAGGGCATCGCGCCAGGGCTTGTAGAACGCGAGGGCATTGCCGCCCGCTTCAGCCGCACGGCGCAGGCCAGCCTGCTGCGTGGCGATGGCGTGATCGAAGCGCTGGGCGGCCGCCAGGGCGGTGTCCCAATCGGCCGCGCCCAGCATCACCACGATGCGGCGCTCGCCCTGCCCTGCCAGCTGGGCCATGGCCTGCTGCGCCAGCGGCTGCTGCTGGTCCTGCGGCAGCAGGTCGAACACGTCGGTGTTGAGTGCGGGCGCACGCCAGAACACCCACTGGTGCGCAGCGACCAGGCCTACCACCACCAGCCACAGCAGTGCGATCCACAGAGGCCAGCCCCGCCGGGGGCCCGCGGCATGCCTGGTCATCACATCCCTCAATCGAACCAGGCGGTCTCGGCCGGGCTGAGCGGCGTCAAGCTGTGCTTGCTGAACTGAAGGCGCGTTTCGTCGCCCGACGCCTCGGTCCAGCGCACCTGTCGCACGTGCTCGTCGCCCTGCAACTCGATGCGTGTCACGAAGCGGCCGAGCGAAGCCTCGCGTGGGAGCAGGTTCAAGCGCCAGCCGCGCGCACCATCCAGCACCAGTTCAGCCTGGAAGCGCGAGGCCAGCGCCTTGATGTCGCCAGCCAGCAAGGCCAGCAGCAGGTCGTTGACCATGCGCAGGCCGGGCTCCTGGCGTGTTTCGACGGTGTTGTTGCCGCCAGAGGCATCCAGCGTGCGGATGCGGTCGCGCGTGACGACGATGGTCGACGCGAACGGCTCGCGCGTGGCCCAGTGCACGCCGCGCCCACGCGCCATCACGAAGGCGCCGCGCGACACCAGCGGGCGCTTGAAGCCCTTGAGCGTCTTGGTCTGCTCGAACTCGCCGCGCAGCACCGGGGGCGCGGTCAGGCGGCGCCCCAGTTCGGCCAGCGGGTCGGTTGAGACAGTTTGCGCGTGCAGCGGCCAAGTGGCCGCGCTGGCGGTGATGAGGGCCCATGCACACAGCAGATGGCGGCGGGCCTTCATGCGCGCTCTCCCGTGCCCACGCTCACACCCAGCTTCTGCCACAGCACCGGCGGGCACACCCAGCACATCTCGCGCGTGGCGATGTCGACCGCCACCTGGATGGAACTGGCCTTGGTCAGCACCTGGCCGCTGTCGGCGCAGCGCACCTGGTAGTCGATCTTCAAGCGGTTCTCCCATTCGACGATGCGGGCGCGAATGCGCACCTTCTGCCCGTACACCAGCGAACGCACGTACTTCAGCCGCATGTCAACGATGGGCCAGGCGTAGCCCGATTCCTTCATCTGCGGATAGTCGTAATCGAGCCGGGCCATCAGCGCATTGCGCGCGATCTCCAGGTACTTGACGTAGTTGCCATGCCAGACCACATCCATCGGGTCGAGGTCATGGAAGGCGGGCGACAGCTCGATCTCGTGCGACAGATCGGGCGTGCTTGCGAGCTTGGTGTCATCAGCCATGGTAGGGCTCCCAGCGTCCGGCACGCAGGCCCGTCAGCAGGCGCTGCAGGTCGATGTCGAGCGCGCGGTCTTCTTCCACCAGCGCCACGTCATCCGACAACTGGGCCAGGAAGTCGGCCAGGGCGGGCGGCAGGCGCCCTGCATCACCCAGGCGCTGGCGCAGGGCCATGGCCTGGCGCGCGGCGATCATCATGCCGGCCAGCACCTGCTCGGTCAGCTCCAGCACGCGCAGCGCGTCGCGCGCGGCGATGGTGCCCATGCTCACCTTGTCCTGGTTGTGGCACTCGGTGGAACGCGAGAACACCGAGGCCGGCATGGTCTGCTTGAGCGCCTCGGCCGTCCAGGCCGACACGCTGATCTGCAAGGCCTTCAAGCCATGGTTGATGGCCGCACGCGGGCCGGTCGCGCCTGACAGGTTCGAGGGCAGCCCGTGATTGAAACGGGTGTCGACCAGCAGGGCCAGCTGGCGGTCCAGCACATCCGCCACGTTGGCCACCACGTTCTTGAGCGTGTCCATCGCCAGCGCGATGTGGCCCCCGTAGAAATGGCCGCCATGCAGCACACGCTCGCCATCGGGATCGATCAGCGGGTTGTCGTTGGCGCTGTTGAGCTCGTTGGCGATGGTCTGGCGCATCCACACCAGGGCGTCTTCCAGCACGCCGATCACATGGGGGGCACAGCGCAGGGAATAGCGGTCCTGCAGGCGCTTCTCGTTGCGCTCGGCCTGGTCGGCCTGCAGATCGTCGCGCAGGCGCGCGGCCACGCGTTGGGGCCCAGGGTGCGGCTTGAACGCGAACAGCGTCTCATCGAAGTGGTGCGCATTGCCGGCACTGGCCCACACGTTGCAGGCCGTCAGCCGCGTGGCCAGATCAGCCACGGCAGCGGCCCGTCGCCAGGCCAGGCAGGCCAGGCCGGTCATCACCGAGGTGCCGTTCATCAGCGCCAGCGCCTCCTTCGGGCGCAGCTTGAGCGGTGCCAGGCCGATGCGCGGCAGCACATCGGCCGCGCGCTGGCGGCTGCCTTCGAACCACACCTCGCGTTCGCCGCACATCACCGCGGCCACGTAGGACAGCGGCGTCAGATCGCCGCTGGCACCCACCGAGCCTTCGGCCGGGATCAGGGGCAGCGCATCGTGCACCAGCAACTGCTCCAACTGCACCAGCAATTCCCAGCTCACTGCCGAAGCGCCCTGGCACAAGGAGGCCAGGCGCGCCGCCAGCACGGCCCGTGTCTCTTCGGGCGTCAGGAAGCGCCCGGCGCCGATGCCGTGGTACGTATAGAGGTGGTGAGGCAGCTCGGCCACCAGCTCGGGCGGCACGCTGACCGTGCACGAATCGCCATAGCCGGTGGTGACGCCATAGACCACGCCATCTTCTCGCAGCAAACGGTCGAGAAAGGCCGCGCCACGCTCGATGCGCTCGCGAAAGGCCGGTGCCGCATCGAGCCGGGCCAGGCGCTGTCGGGTGGACAAGGCCACCACGTCGTCGACGCTCAGCGGGCTGCCGTTGAACACCACCGCCTCGGCGGATCCAGGACCTTGTTGCATCGTCGTCATCACTGCTCGGGCATCACTGGCGGCTGCTCACCTTGCCGCCAGAAGGGAAAGAAATTGAACCAGGCCATGGGCGAGCGCACCAGCACCGACTCCAGCCAGGTGGCGAAATCCTGCGCATGGCCGGCCATGGCCTCTTCGCGCCGGCCGCGCGGCAGCACCACGGATTCGGCCAGGCGCTGCACGCGCAGCACATAGCCCTCGCCATGCACCGCGTCGTGCTCGCGCACGCAGGCCATGGCGTACAAGGGGCACTTGAGCAAGGCCGCCAGCACGTAAGGGCCGACCGGCCAGCGGGCCTGCGCGCCCAGGAAGGTGGCCGACACCGTGGTGCTGTGCGACACCGGCACGCGGTCACCCGCGATGGCCACGTACTCGCCCTGCGCCACCTTGTCGGCCAGCATGATGGCCGTGGCGGGGCTGATCTCGGTGACCTGGATCAGGCGCACCGGGCTGTCCGGGTGCAAGCGCTGCAACAGGCGGTTGAAGCGCTCAGCATGCACCGTGTGCACCAGCACGTTCAGGCGCACCCCACGATGGCGCTCGGCGCTGATGCGGCACAGCTCCATGCAGCCCACATGGCCCGTGACGATGATAGCGCCGCGCCCCTGGTCTCTCAGAGCCAGCAGACCTTCTTCACCGAACGAGCGCAGGGCTTCGCCGCCGAGCGCGCCGCTCATGGCCAGCAGCTTGTCGAGGATGGTGTCGGCGAAGGCCAGCAGGTGCTGCAGCGATTGCCATGCACCTGGCTCACGCCCCACCGAGGCACCTTTCAGGCGCTTGTGCGCATGCAGGCGGCGCAGGTAATCCAGCGATGACTCACGCGCCAAGGGTTTCGTGGCCCAGTAGTAAGCCACCACCGGGTACAGGCAGAGCCGGAACGGCGTGCGCCCCAGCACACGGTAGATCCAGAACAGCAGCCGGATGCCGCCCACGAAGGTGGCCTCGTTCAGGCTGGCCCAGTGCGGCGCAGCTGGGGACTGGGCCTGCGGCGGTGGCGGCACGGCGCTGCTCATCAGGCCACCTTGCGCCACAGCAGCAGCGGCAGGCGGGCCAGCATGCCGGCGAACAGCCGCGCGTGCATGCCCGAGATCAGCACGTTGTCCTTGAGCAGCTTGAAGTGCGATATGCCATCGAGCGGGTAGGACACGCGCGTGGGCACGCTCACCAAGGGCACACGGCGCCAGTGCAGGCGCACCAGCAGCTCGGGATCGAAATCCATGCGGCGCCCCAGGCGCACCTGGTCGATCAGGCCTACCACCGGCGCCAGCGGGTAGACACGGAAGCCGCACATCGAATCACGGATCTCCAGCGACAGGGTGTTGATCCACACCCAGATGTGCGTGGCGTAGCGGCCGTACAGGCGCCCTTTGGGCACGGATTCGTCATACACCGGCTGGCCGCAGATCACGGCCTGGGGGTGCTCGCGCGACAGGGCCAGGAAGGCAGGGATGTCGCCCACATCGTGCTGGCCATCGGCATCGATCTGCAGCGCATGCGTGAAGCCCAGTGCCAGGGCCTGGCGCAGGCCGGCCATCATCGCCCCGCCCTTGCCCTGGTTCTGCGCCAGGCGCACCAGGGTGAGCGCGGGCGCGTGCACCACGGCCAGCGCATCCAGCACGGCAGCGCAATCGGCATGGCTGCCGTCGTCCACCACCACCACGTCCAGCCCGCGCTCACGCACGGCCCGCACCATCAGGCCGATGGTGTCCGGGTGGTTGTAGCAGGGGATGACGGCGACGGTGCTATGCATGGTGTGCTGGCGCCTGGCCAGCCTCGGTGGGGTGTTGCGGCTGCGGCGCACGCGACCACAGCACCTTGCCGCTGGCGTGATCGGTGCGGGCATCGCGGTGCAGCGAGTAGAGCTTGAAGGTCAGGCAGGCCAGCGATGCATCAGCGCTGACACCACCCCAGCGCAGATCGGCCATCAGCGTGGTGCCGGGCTGCACCGGGCGCATGAACTTGAGCACGTCCATCCGCACGAAGTGCGAGGGCACGTCGAAGCACTCGCGGGCCAGCGTGATGGCCCAGTGCAGCTGGGCCACGCCAGGCAAGATCGGCGCCTGCGGGAAATGCCCGTCGAACACACGCAAACCAGCGTGGATGTCGAGCGCAGCCAGGGCCTGATCGCCATCGCGCAGATGCCATTGCACCGGCGGGAAATCCTTGTGCAGGCCAGCTGGATTGACCTCGGCATCATCGCCGCCCGCCCCGGGCACATCGAAAAGCGCCAGCAGCAAGGCCTGCGTGACTTTGCCCTGCGCATTGACCGGCAAGGCCTCTGCAAAACGCCAGCGCCGCGGCAAGCCCACGGGCTCGATGCGATCGGCCAGCACCTGACGCAGGCGCTCAGCCAGTGCGCGCCTGCCCGCCGCGGCCTCGGCCCAGCCTGCCGGCGTGGGCACCGCCACCACGCCGATGCGCGGGCCGATCGGGGTGTCGACCACCAGGGCGCGCGCTTCGGCCAGCCAGGGCGTGCTCACCAGGGCCTGCTCGATGGCGGCCAGCGAGATGCGTTTCTCTTCGATCTTGGCGATGCGGTCGCCTCGGCCCAGCAAGCGGAACCCGCCGTCTGCCAGGGCCTCGACGCGATCCCCTGTGGCCCACCACGCATCGCCCGCCACACGCGCCGAACGGATGCACAAGGTGCCGTCGGCATCGGCGCGCCAATCGACATCGGCCAATGGGGTCCACGGCAGATCGGCCTGCAGCGCGCGGCGCCAGGCCATGCCGCCCGTTTCAGAGCTGCCCAGCACCTCCACGGGCGTGTGGCCCAGCAATGCCGCGGCCTGCCGGGATACCTCGAAGGGCAAAGGCCCGCCGGAAGAAAACACCGCACGCAAGGCGCCACGGGCCTGGGCCCAATCCAGGAGCCCCGACATGCGCTTGAGGTGCGCCGGCGTGGTCACCAGCAGCGAAGCGCCCTGGCTGCCCACGCGCTGGGCGATGTCTTCGGGGTAAAGCAGGCGTTGCGTGGCCATGGGCCGGCCGGCGCGCAAAGGCCACAGCACCAGGAACAGCAGCCCGTAGATGTGCTGGTGCGACACCGTGGCCCACACGGTCATCGCGTCTTCCCACGAGGCGGCGAAGGTGCTTTCCAGCACGTCCAGCTCCAGCGACAACTGCAGCAAGGTCTTGTCGATGGCCACCGGCTGCCCCTGCGAGCCGGAGGTGAACACCTGCAGCCGCGCCTGCGATAGGTCGAGCGGACCCGTCGCATGCAACGCTGCCAGGGACGGCGCCGGGTTAGAGGCCATCAGCCCATCAGGCAAGGTGCCTGCCATCTCGCAACCACGCTGCTTGAGCAACGCCACCGTCGCCGGCAGGTCATCGCCCGGCAGCAACACGGTCTTGCCAGCGTGCCAGGCGCCCAACAACGCGGCCGAGAAAACCAGCGGATCGTCGTGGTACAGCGCCCAATCCGTGGCCGCCTGCCCGGCAAAAGCTGCATGCCATGCGGCCACCAGGGCACACCACTGCGCATGCGTCACCACCTGATCGCCCTGCAGCGCCACGCGACGCGCAGTCTCAGGCGGGCGCACCGCCAAATCGCTCAGAGGCCACATCACCGCGCGGCCCTCAAGGCGGCAGTCTGAGCACGGTCTTCGCGGCGCACACGGCGGCGAACCAGCCACTCGATGCCGGCCAGCGCCCCCATCAGCCCGTAGGCGATGCCACCGTTGTACAGCGTCCAGGTGGCGTCGCTGGCGTACAGCGCCGTCCACAGCGCAATGCCGCCATTGATCGCAAAGAAGCCGCACCACACCTGGGTCACGCGGCGCGTGTAGGCAATGGCCACGGGCGGCAGCTCGGGCTCACGCAGGCGCGCCAGGCGCTCGACCAGGCTGGGCGGGTGCACCAGGCTGGCACCGAACAGCACCAGCATCACAGCATTCACACCCACCGGGTAGAGCTTGAGCGGCAGGTAGCCATTGCTGAACCAGGCTGCAGCGGCCAGCAGCACCGCACCCACGCCCACGCTCCAGGCCACCGAGGTCTGGCTCACGCCCAGGCGCACCAGGCCCAAGGCCACGAGCAGCACCGCCAGCCAGCGCGGCTCGATGTGCCCCTGGCTGAAATAGATGATGACGGGATAGCTCAGCGTTGCCAGCAGCAACACCGCGCCACCCAGGCGCCCCTTGTCAGGCATTGGCCTTGCCCGCGTCCACCAGGGTGTGCAGGGCATCGACCACATCGGCGATGGTCTTGACGGTCTTGAAGATTTCGGGCTGCAAGCGCTGGCCCACCAGCGGCTTGAGCTGCACCATCAGGTCGACCGCGTCGATGCTGTCGATGTCCAGGTCTTCGCGCAGGCGCGATTCAGGACGGATGGTGGCGGGCGGGATGTCGAAGGTCTCGCCCAGGATGTCCACGATGCGCTGAAAGATGTCGTCTTTGTTCATGACAAGTCTCTTGCAAGGGATGCTCAGCGGGTGCGCTGCGCAGTCACGAAGGCCGCCAGGGCCTTGACGGAGCCGAAGTGCCGGCGCGTTTCTTCCGAATCGGACGACACGGACACCCCGTAACGCTTCTGCAGCGCCAGTCCCAGCTCCAGGGCGTCGATCGAATCCAGGCCCAGGCCCTTGACGAACAGGGGCGCCTCGGCATCGATGTCATCGGGCGTGATGTCTTCCAGGGCCAGCGAGCTGATGATCAGCTCCTTGATGTCCTGGTCCAGCGTTGTGGTGTCAGCCGTCACAGGCGGTCTCCTTGGCAAAGTAGTCGGCGAGGTAATCGGTCAAGCGCCGCGCGGCCAGCGCATCGCTGGTGCATCCCTGTGTCACGGCGGCCACGGACAGGTCGTCCTGGATGCGGAAAATGAAGTGGGGCCGGCGCGCCGGGATGCGCCACCAGGGCTCGCCCTTGGTCAGCGTGGACGGCTGGCAGCGGATCACGACAGGCGTGACATCCACTCCGCCCCTGACCGCCACGTTGGCCGCACCACGCTGCAATTGCAGGGCCTGTCCCACCACCGAGCGCGTGCCTTCCGGGAAAATGATCAAGTGGTTGCCGCGCTGCAAGGTGGCGATGCAGTCGCCCACCATCGCAGGCCCTGTCTCGTTGTGGATGTAGCCTGCCGTGCGCACCGCCGCCCGAGTGAACGGATTGTGCTGCAGGGCGGCCTTGACAACGCAGTCGGCACGCGGTGTGAGCGCGATCAGGAACACCACATCGATCAGCGAAGGATGGTTGGCCAGGATCAGCAGGCCTGAACGCTGCAACTTGTCCAGCCCGTGCACCTCGTAGCTGAGCACCCCAAGGGTACGCATCAGTCCCACGAAAAACCTGAACAGGTGATGAATCATTCGCCTTGCCAGGACCGATTGGCGCAGGCGATCGCGCACCAGCAGCGACAGCAGGGGAAACACCACGAACCACAGCAACAAGCCTCCGACACCGAAGGTGGTGAAACACACGGCGGTGGCGATCAAACGCCTCAACCGGTCCAGCAACTCAAGCAACATGGCTGCTCCAAAACCAGGCGGCACCAGGGCGATCATGCGGGCGCTGCAATGACGCAAGCTTGTCCGCCACAAGGCCCTGCCTGGCTTGCCAGACACTCAACACCTGATGGAGCACGGCCAGCCCGGCAGGCATCGCCGGCTGCGCCACATCGGTAGAAACGGACCGCAGTTGCCCGCCCGCCTCACCCACGGACAAGGCCACGCGCACACCCTTCTGCGGCGCGGGCTCGACATGGGCGGCCGCCACGCGCCACGCCCAAGCGTAGTCCAACGCAGGTTCGTCATGAAAGCAGGCGTAATCAGCCGGCAATGGTGATTCGTAGTAAACCACCAGCACTTCGGGTGCCCCATCGGCCAGCAGGCCGGCGGCTTCGGTCAGCGCCGCGGCCACGGTGGCGCGCCCGGCAGCCACCACCACCGAATTGGCCGTGTCACCACGGGCCATGGAATACAGCGCCGCCACCGCGTTGTGCACAGACAGGCCAAAACCGGTGGGCGACAAGGGTTGGCCTTGCGCCAGATCACCCAGCAGTGCCAGCGATCGGGCGGCATCGCCATAACGTGATGCGAACACCACTGGAACGTCTTCTCGGGGTTCGTGGCACCAGTAGGCCACCTGGCAGGCCATGCGGCCCAGCCGATCGATGCGCCGACGCATCATGGCGGGCATCTCGCTCAGCGGAGGAACGGTGTCAGCATCTTGGGGGGGAAAGGCCACGGGGCGTGACGCCCAGTCCAGCCAGTCGGCGGGATCCGTGAGTGCGCCAGCGTACGCCGCCCATTGACGTATCAGGAACTCAAAATGCACACACCCACCCACGCAGTCACGGCCAATCTGTAAATCATGGGCCACCTGTGACTTGGATCAGGCTCGGCCTCCCGCCAGGCCGGCACGCTGCCCAGGGGCGGCGCTAAGCCATTTTCACAATTTTACAATGACACAGCGCCCTGGACGCCCCCTGGAAACCAGGGGGGATCGGCCGGAACGCCCTGTATTCAATGCCCGTCTGAACGGGCGATGTCCAACAGGTGATTGACCTCGTCGCGGTGCAGACGCACATTGCGCCGGTGCCACCAGCCGATCAGCGCCATCACTGAGGCCACCACAACACCAAAGGCGGTGATGGCACCGAAAGCGGAAAGACCAGCCTTGGTGGTGCCCGCATACATGGCCCCCAGCAGCAGGATGCAGGCCTGCTCGTTGAAGTTCTGGACTGCGATCGAGCGCCCTGCGCCCATCAGGTTGTGCCCACGGTGCTGCAGCAACGCATTCATCGGCACCACCAGGAAACCGCCCAGGCCGCCCAGCAGCACGAAGAACGGGATGGCCACGTGCAGGTCCCGGATGGCGTTCATGAAGATCACCAGCAACCCCATGGCCACCCCCATCGGGATCACCCGCGTAGCCCAGTCCAGACGCATCCAGACAGAAGCGACGATGGCGCCGACGGCCGTGCCCACCGCCACCACGCCCACCAGCGAAGAAGCCTGCGTGGTGCTGTAGCCCAGGGCCACGCCCGCCCACGCCAGCACGATGTAGCGCAGGTTGCCCGACACGCCCCAGAACAGCGTGGTGGTGGCCAGCGAGATCTGGCCCAGCTTGTCACGCCACAGGCGCTGGTTGCACAGCCAGAAGTCGTAAGTGAGCGAAAAGAGATTGGCCGGCAGGGGCTGCAACGCAGACTCGGTCCGCGGAATGCGCAGGTTGAACAGCGCCGCCGCGATGTAGAACAGCACCATGCAGGCGATCGCGGCCTCTGGCGGCGTGTCGATCCCGGTGTCGACGAAGGGCAGGTCCAGCGCCAGCAGGTGCGGCGCCACATGCGCGCCCATGAGCTGGCCGCCCAGCACCACGCCCAGGATGATGGACGTGATGGTCAGGCCCTCAATCCAGCCATTGGCCTTGACGAGTTGCGAAGGCGGCAGCAGTTCGGTGAGGATGCCGTACTTGGCGGGCGAGTAGGCTGCGGCACCCAGCCCCACCAGGGCATACGCCACCAGAGGGTGCGTGCCGAACAACATCAACAGGCAACCTGCCACCTTGATGGTGTTGGACACGAACATCACCTTGCCTTTTGGAAAGGCATCGGCGAACGCCCCGACGAAGGGGGCCAGCACCACATAGAACAGCGCGAACATCGGCACCAGCGCGGCACGCTGCCACTCCTGGGCACCTGATGTCTTGAGCAGCTCGACGGCCGCCACGAACAGCGCGTTGTCTGCAAGCGAACTGCAGAACTGCGCCGCCATGATGGTGTAGAAGCCTTTTTTCATCGTGGGCGGGGCGGTGACAACGTGGGGGCCATGCAATCTGAAATAGGGCGTGTCGCGTTCCGGACAACCGGGGGCCGGTTATAGCATGCCACCTGTGGCAGCCATGGCTGAGCCCCCCCTGTGGCCCCGGCTTGCGGGGGCTGGCAAAATACCGATATGCCCCGTCCGCTTGAAGCTCTGATCCACCTCGATGCCCTCCACCACAACCTGCAACGGGCCCGGGATTCGGCCCCCGATGCGCAGGTCTGGGCGGTGGTCAAGGCCAACGCGTATGGCCACGGCATCGAGCGTGTCTTCGAAGGACTGCGAAGCGCCGATGGCTTCGCGCTGCTCGACATCGCCGAGGCAGAGCGCCTGCGCAAGCTCGACTGGCGCGGCCCCATCCTGTTGCTCGAAGGCACCTTCGAGGCCCGGGATCTGGAATGGTGCTCGCGCCTGAATCTGTGGCATGCCGTCCACCACGAGGCGCAGATCGACTGGCTGGCCCAGCACAAGACCGAGTGGCCGCACCGGGTGTTCCTCAAGATGAACACCGGCATGAACCGGCTGGGCTTCACGCCCGACGCCTTCCGCAACGCATGGGTGCGGCTGTCGGCCCTGACGCAGGTGGACGAGATCTCATTGATGACGCACTTCTCCGACGCCGATGCACCACGTGGCATCGCACACCAGTTGGCCATCTTCGAAGCCACCTGCGCCGACCTGCCCGGCGAACGCAGCCTGTGCAACAGCGCCGCCACCCTTCGCCACGCAGAATCCCCCAAGGTGCGCGGCGACTGGGTGCGGCCCGGCCTGATGCTGTACGGCGCCGTGCCCGACTACCCTGAGCACCGGGCCGCCGACTGGGGGCTGCGCCCGGCCATGACCCTGCGCTCGCGCCTGATCGGCATCCAGCACCTCCAGCCCGGCGACACCATCGGCTATGGCAGCCGGTTCACGGCCACGGCCCCCATGCGCATCGGCGTGGTGGCCTGCGGTTATGCCGACGGCTACCCCCGACACGCGCCAGACGGCACCCCCGTGCTGGTCGAAGGCGTGCGCGTGCCCATCGCCGGGCGCGTGTCCATGGACATGCTGTCGGTGGACCTGACGGACGTGCCCCATGCCAGCCTGGGCAGCGAGGTGACACTGTGGGGCCAAGGGCCCGCCGTGGCAGGCCAACCTACCCTGCTGTCCATCGACGAGGTTGCCGAGCACTGCGGCACCATCGGCTACGAGCTGATGTGCGCCCTGTCCATGCGGGTGCATTTCGAGGTGCTGCACCCGCACGACGCCTGACCTGACCATTGCCCCAACATCCCACCAGCATGGACACCGACGCCCAACGCCACCACCTCCGCATGACCGTGCTGATGACGCCCGACATGGCCAATTTCTCGGGCAATGTGCACGGCGGCACCATCCTCAAGCTGCTCGACCAGGTGGCCTATGCCTGCGCCAGCCGCTACGCCGGCACCTACGTGGTCACGCTGTCGGTGGACCAGGTCACCTTCCGCCAGCCCATCCACGTGGGCGAGCTGGTCACCTTCCTGGCCTCGGTCAATTACACCGGCACCTCGTCGATGGAGATCGGCGTCAAGGTGGTGGCCGAGAACATCCGCAACCAGGTGGTGCGGCATGCCAACAGCTGCTTCTTCACGATGGTGGCCGTCAACGACCAGGGCAAGCCGACCAGCGTGCCGCCCCTGGTGCCAGAGACGCCCGATGAGCACCGGCGCTTCGCCGCGGCCAAGCTGCGCCGCGAACTGCGACAGGATCTGGAGCGCCGCTTCAAGGCCATCCAGGCCTCGGCCCCTGCCGCACCTCCCGAAGACGACACCGTCTGAGCGGGCCCAGGGCAGAGGCTGCGGCTACAGTCTCGCCCATGGCCAAAGAGAAAACCGTCTACACATGCACCGAATGCGGCGGCACCAGCCCCAAGTGGCTGGGTAAATGCCCGCACTGCAACGCCTGGAACACGCTGGAAGAAGGCCGCGCCGAAACCGCGCCCAAGAACCGCATGCAGGCCCTGGCCCGCGGGCTGGCCGCGCCGCAGCCCGTCACAACGCTGTCGGAGATCGAAGCAGGCGATGTCTCCCGCACCCCCACCGGGCTCGATGAGCTCGACCGCGTGCTGGGCGGAGGCATCGTGGCCGGCGGTGTGGTGCTGATCGGCGGCGACCCCGGCATCGGCAAATCCACCCTTTTGCTGCAGGCCCTGGATGCGCTCTCGCGCCAGATGCCCGTGCTGTATGTGACCGGTGAGGAAAGCGGCGCCCAGGTGGCCCTGCGCGCCCACCGGCTGGGCCTGGAGGGCAAGGCCGTGCGTGTGCAGGCCGAGATCCAGCTTGAGAACATCCTGGCCACGCTCGATGCCGAGAAGCCCGCCTTCTGCGTGATCGATTCCATCCAGACGATCTACAGCGAGCAGCTCACCTCGGCACCAGGCTCGGTGGCCCAGGTGCGCGAATGCGCCGCCCACCTCACGCGCACGGCCAAGTCCACCGGCTGCGCCATGGTGCTGGTCGGCCACGTGACCAAGGAAGGCGCGCTGGCAGGCCCGCGCGTGCTGGAACACATCGTCGACACCGTGCTGTATTTCGAAGGCGACACGCACAGCAGCTTCCGCCTGGTGCGCGCCATCAAGAACCGCTTCGGCGCCGTCAACGAGATCGGCGTGTTCGCGATGACGGAGAAGGGTCTCAAGGGCGTGACCAACCCCAGCGCCATCTTCCTGTCCACACATGGCGAACCGGTGCCCGGCTCGTGCGTGCTGGTCACGCTGGAAGGTACCCGCCCATTGCTGGTCGAGATCCAGGCGCTGGTCGATGAGGGTGGGCCCAGCCCGCGCCGCCTGAGCGTGGGCCTGGAGCGCGACCGCCTGGCCATGCTGCTGGCGGTGCTGCACCGCCACGCCGGCATCGCCTGCGGAGACCAGGATGTGTTCGTCAACGCCGTGGGCGGTGTGCGCATCAGCGAGCCAGCGGCCGACCTGGCCGTGTTGCTGGCCATCCAAAGCAGCCTGCGTGGCCGCCCCCTGCCCAAGGGCTTCATCGCCTTCGGCGAGGTGGGCCTGGCGGGCGAGGTGCGCCCCGCGCCGCGAGGGCAGGAGCGCTTGAAGGAAGCGGCCAAGCTGGGGTTCACGACGGCCATCGTGCCGCGCGCCAATGCGCCCAAGAAGCCCATCGAGGGGCTGACGATCCACGCGGTGGACCGCATCGAGCAGGCGGTGGACCTGGTGCGCGGGCTGTGAGGCCGAGGCGGCCCGCCAGGCTCAGCGCCTGAGCGTGGCCTTCAGGTTCAAGCCTGTCGCCAGCAGGGTGCCGAAGTAGACCACCGCAGCCCCCACCAGGCAGGCCACCAGCAGCCCCACCCGCTCCCAGGGCTGATGCCTCAAGGCCAGCCAGTCGAAGGCGTGCGCCGCCCACCACAGGCCCCCAGACAGCAAGGCCGTGGCCAGCACCACCCGGCCACCGAACAACCACCAGCCCGGCCCGGCCTGGTAGCGCCCTGCCCTGCGCAACCCCCACAGCAGCAGCCCTGAATTGACCAGCGAGGCCAGCCCGATCGACAAGGCCAGCCCGGCCTGGGCCAGCCAGGGCACGAAGATGAGGTTGAGCAGTTGCGTCAGCACGAGCACGCCGATGCCGATGCGCACGGGTGTGCGGATGTCCTGCGTGGCGTAGAAGCCCGGCGCCAGGATCTTCACGCCCACCAGGCCCATCAGGCCCACGCCATAGCCCATCAGCGCCAACACGGTCTGCTGCACATCGGCATCGGTGAAGCGGCCATAGTGGTACAGCACGGCCACCAGCGGCTTGGCGAAAAGCAGCAGGCCGACGGCGCAAGGCAGCGCCAGCAGCACGATCAGGCGCAGCCCCCAGTCCAGCAGGCCCGAGAACTGGGCGTGGTTGCCGCTGGCCTGCGCCTTGGACAACTGCGGCAGCAGCACCACCCCCAGCGCCACACCGAGCAGCGCGGTCGGAAACTCCATCAAGCGATCGGCATAGGTCAGCCAGGACACCGCGCCCGCGCCCAGGTGCGACGCGATCTGCGTGTTGATCAACAGCGACAGCTGCGCCACCGACACACCCAGCAGCGCCGGGCCCATCTGCCGAAGGATGCGGCGCACACCCTCGTGGTGCCAGGCTGCGGACAGCGCCGCGCGGCTCGTGGCGATGCGTGGCAGCACCCCGCGGCGAGCCAGCGCCGGAAACTGGATGGCCAGTTGCAGCACACCGCCCAGCATCACGCCCACGGCCAGCGCCAGCACCGGGTCCCAGCCCTGCTGACGGAACCACGGGGCCACCAACAAGGCTGCGATGATCATGGCCACGTTCAGCAGCACGGGGGTGGCCGCCGGCACCGCGAAGTGTCCCCAGGTGTTGAGCACACCGGCACTCAGGGCCACCAGCGACATGCAGGCGATGTACGGGAACATCCAGCGCGTCATCAGCACCGCGTCGTCGAAGCCACCGGATTCCTTCAGCCCCGAGGCCATCATCCAAACCAGCACAGGCGCCCCGATCACGCCCAGCACGGACACCAGCAGCAGCACCCAGAACAGCACCGAGCCCACCGCGTTGATCAAGCGGTGAGTGGCCTCATCGCCCTGGCGGGCACGGCTTTCGGCGAGGATGGGCACAAAGGCCTGCGAAAAAGCACCCTCCGCGAACAGCCGGCGCAACAAATTCGGGATGCGAAAAGCCACCTGGAACGCGTCGGTCGTGGCGCTGGCCCCGAACGCCGCCGCGATGAGCAACTCGCGCACCAGGCCGGTGATGCGCGAGGCCAGTGTCAGCAGGGACACGATGGAGGCGGATTTGAGCAAACTCATGGGCGCGGATTATGGGGCCGCAAGCTGGATGCCCCGCCCACCCCTGGTCAGGGGCGCCACAACGCGTTATACTGTTCGGCTTTCCAACCAACTCTGGCTTTGCAGGGTGCGAATTGGATGATCGGGTTTGCCAGTTCTGGCTGGCTTTGATCACTCAGGCATCCGCAAGGCCCAAAAATCATGGCATCTGCATCGAAGGTCAAGAAGACCGTCCGTATCGCCTCCGGCCGCAAGCGCGTCCGCCAGGACGTCAAGCTCAACGCCGCCAACTCGGCCCTGCGTTCGAAGTTCCGCACCGCCATCAAGGGCGTGCTCAAGGCTGTTCAAGCTGGCGACAAGACCAAGGCTTCCGAAGCCTTCAAGGCCGCCCAAAGCGTGATCGACTCCATCGCCGACAAGGGCATCTTCCACAAGAACAAGGCCGCTCGCCACAAGAGCCGCCTGGCCGCCAAGGTCAAGGCCCTGTCCCTGGCCGCCTGATCCAGGCCCGCCCCACGCTGCCCCCACAGGCAGCGCCCGCAAAAAAGCTCGCCCTTGGCGAGCTTTTTGTTTGCCGATTACGCTGAGCAACCGAGCGAGGCGCGCGGTTCATTAAGGCCTGGCGAAGCCGGCCGCCCCCAACGGCATCCGACGATCCGGCTCCGCCGGTCGCATGGATGCGCCCCCTTGAGGGGGCCGGCGAAGCCGGTAGGGGGTGGGCCTCAACCAGAGGTGGGCCTCAATCCGGCAATATGCAACCATCGAACAACTGCAAGTCGTTGTCCTTGGCGAAGTTCATGACGAAATCCCAGGCCATGGGCTCGAGCTTGCGCAGGGCCTCGTTGACCACGACGCACTTGACGCCGGCCAGGGTGGTGGGGAAGCAATAGGGGGAGTAGCCGATGTGCGCCCCCGGCCCGCCGCGCGCGCCGCCGGGGCGGAAGCTCGACATGGCCCCGGCCAGGCGCTCGGCCCAGTCGCTGGGGCGAAACTGCCGCCCATTGGACGTGATGCCCTGGATGAAGACTTCTCGCGGTTTGCCGGCGGCGATGGCCGCGGCAGCCGTGGAGGCCGAAGAAGAGGCCGGAACGGAGCTGGACACGTTGGAAGATCCCACGGTCTGTTCAATGGGTGCATTGACAGGTTGTACAGGCACGGCCGCCGGTCGTGTCGGCTCGCCGCGGTGGCTCGGCGCGGGCACGGGAGGGTGATCCTGGGCCAACGCCGGATCTGAGGACACAGGGTCTGAAACCGTTTCCATCAGAAGGCCCTCCATTGTCCATTGAGTTGGACACAATCGCAACATCGGTGCCAGTGGTCTTGCGCCCTCTCGGGCACCAGCCAAGGGCCAACCCTGAGCTCGGCGCGGCACGACACCCACGTTTGCATTTTCGGCAATCGCCGTGCCGGCTTGATGACAGCCACGGTGACAGGGGCCGTGCGCATTCCTTACAATGGACCGGCGCAGTCTCCATGCACTGCGCTTTTTTCATTGTCAGATCACAGCGAGAGACCCCATGACTGCCGCCGCGCCCATGCCCCACGTGATGCCCACCTACGGCCGCCTGCCCTTTGCCCTGTCGCACGGCCAGGGCTGCCGAGTCTGGGACACGGACGGCAAGGAGTACCTGGACGGCCTGGCAGGCATCGCCGTGAACACCCTGGGGCACAACCACCCCAAGCTGGTACCGGCGCTGCAGGATCAGATCGCCAAGATGATCCACTGCTGCAACTACTACCAGGTGCCGCTGCAGGAAGAACTGGCCGCGCTGCTGGTGCGTCATTCCGGCCTGACCAACGCCTTCTTCTGCAACTCGGGCCTGGAGGCCAACGAGGCGGCCTTGAAGATCGCGCGCAAGTACGGCCACGGCAAGGGCATCGACCTGCCCGAGATCGTCGTCTATGAAAAGGCCTTCCATGGCCGCTCGATCGCCACGCTGTCGGCCACCGGCAACCCCAAGGTGCAGGAAGGCTTTGCGCCCCTGGTGCCGGGCTTCGTGCGCGTGCCGCTGAACGACATCGCAGCCCTGGAAGACGTGGCAGCCACACGCCCCAAGGTGGTCGCCGTGTTCCTGGAAGTGATCCAGGGCGAAGGCGGCATCAACCCCGCCACCAACGATTACCTGCGCGCCGTGCGCAAGCTGTGCGACGACAAGGGCTGGCTGCTGATGCTCGACGAAGTGCAGTGCGGCATCGGCCGCACCGGCAAGTGGTTCGCGCACCAGTGGGCCGGCATCCAGCCGGACGTGATGCCGCTGGCCAAGGGCCTGGGCTCGGGCGTGCCGGTGGGCGCCGTGGTGTGCGGCCCGAAAGCGGCCAATGTGCTGCAGCCGGGCAACCACGGCACCACCTTCGGCGGCAACCCGCTGGCCATGCGCGCCGGGGTCGAGACGCTCAAGATCATGGAGGCCGACGGCCTGATGGCCAACGCCGCCACGGTGGGCGCGCACCTCAAGGCTGCGCTGCAGCGCGAACTGGGCGTCCTGCCCGGCTTCGTCGAGATCCGTGGCGAGGGCCTGATGCTGGGCATCGAACTGGACCGCCCCTGTGGCGTGCTGCTGGGCCGTGCGGCCGAGGCAGGCCTGCTGCTGAGCGTGACCGCCGACAAGGTGATCCGCCTGGTGCCCCCGCTGATCCTGACGCAGGCCGAGGCCGACCAGATCGTGGCCATCCTGGTGCCGCTGGTGAAGCAGTTTCTGAGCGAAACACCCAAGGCGTGAACATGAAACCCGGTCACAGCCTGCTCAAGCATTACCTGCAGTTCAAGGACCTGCGCGCCCAGGAGTACCACTACCTGTTCGAGCGCGCGGCCCTGATCAAGAAGCGCTTCAAGAACTACGAGAAGTACACCCCGCTGGCCGACCGCACGCTGGCCATGATCTTCGAGAAGGCCAGCACACGCACCCGTGTCAGCTTCGAGGCCGGCATGTACCAGATGGGCGGCTCGGTGGTGCACCTGACCACCGATGGCAGCCAGTTGGGCCGCAGCGAGCCCATCGAGGACAGCGCCCGCGTCATCTCGCGCATGGTGGACATCGTGATGATCCGCACCTACGAGCAGGCCAAGCTGGTGAAGTTCGCGGCCAACTCGCGGGTGCCGGTCATCAACGGGCTGACCAACGAATACCACCCCTGCCAGATCCTGGCCGACATCTTCACCTTCATCGAGCACCGCGGCTCCATCGAGGGCAAGGTGGTGGCCTGGGTGGGCGATGGCAACAACATGGCCAACACCTGGCTGCAGGCGGCCGAGCTGCTGGGCTTCACGGTGCACGTGAGCACGCCCAGCGGCTACGAGATCGACGCCGAGGTGGCCGGCATCAGCGACACCGGTTGCTATAAGGTCTTCAAGGACCCGATGGACGCCTGCCGTGGCGCGCACCTGGTCACCACCGACGTGTGGACCAGCATGGGGTTCGAGGCCGAGAACGAAGAGCGCAAGAAGGCGTTTGCCGATTGGTGCGTGGATGCGGAGATGATGGGGGTGGCTGCACCTGATGCGCTGTTCATGCACTGTTTGCCGGCGCATCGGGGCGAAGAGGTCGAGGCCGAGGTGATCGATGGGCCGCAGTCTGTCGTGTGGGACGAGGCTGAGAATCGCCTGCATGTTCAGAAGGTGCTGATGGAGTACCTGCTGCTGGGACGGATCGGCTGATCGCGGATGGTTCGCATGCGTGTGTCTTGAGCGCCTTGCGGGGCAGCGCGGGGCACGGGATGTGGTGGCATCCGGCCGGGTGCCTTGAGGGTGCCGAGGAGCGGAGCGGCGCGGTGGGCATGTGCGCAGCACATGCTTCGTTCAACTGCATGGCCGCAGCTGTTTGAGCGCAGCGGCGAAGCCGCGGAGCGAGTTCTGCGGCCCCACCTTGCCGTGAGCACCGCAGGGAAGTTTCGCCGAAGGCGAAACCACCCGAATGAAACCCGGATGGATGCCGGCTCAGCCCCCGCCCCGCGCTCTCACGACAAAGCGCTCAGCCCAAGGCAGGCAAAGGACACAAACCTCACGCCGCCACACCATCCAGCTTGAACACCGCCACAGCCTGCGCCAGTTGATCGGCCTGGCGCGCCAGCCCTTCGGCCGCCGCAGCAGTCTCCTCCACCAACGCCGCATTGCGCTGCGTCGATTCGTCCAGCACCCCGATCGCGGTGTTGATCTGCGCGATCCCCTGGTTCTGCTCCGAACTGGAGTTGGTGATCTGCCCCACCAGTTCGGTGACGCGCCGCACCTGCTGCACCACCTGCTCGATCGTCGTGCCCGTGCTGTCGACCAGGGCGCTGCCCGATTCGACCTGAGACACGCTGCTGGTGATCAGTTGCTTGATCTCCTTGGCCGCCTCGGCGCTGCGCTGCGCCAGCGAGCGCACCTCGCTGGCCACCACGGCGAAGCCACGGCCCTGCTCGCCAGCGCGGGCGGCCTCCACCGCGGCGTTCAAGGCCAGGATGTTGGTCTGGAACGCGATGCCATCGATCACACCGATGATGTCGGTGATCTTGCGGCTCGACTGCTGGATGCCCGCCATGGTCTGGACCACACGGCTGACGGCCGCACCGCCCTCCACCGCCACGCTGGAAGCTTCGCCGGCCAGGGCATTGGCCTGGTGGGCGTGGTCCGTGCTGTGCTGCATGGTCGCCACGATCTGGTCCACCGACGACGCCGTTTCCTGCAGGCTCGCGGAAGCCTGCTCGGTGCGTGAGCTCAGCGCCGCGTTGCCCGAGGCGATCTCGCCCGAGGCCGCACGGATGGCGTCGGTGGCCTGCTGCACCTGCGCCATCGCATCGCCGATCCGGGTCAGTGATTCGCGCAGGGTGCGCACCACCCGTGCCTGCCCGCGCTGGGGCGGCAGGCGCAGGTTGATGCGCCCATCATCGGCCTGCAGGCTCTCGGCGATCTCCATCAATTCTTCGGCGGTGTCGAACTCACCCTTGGCGCGGGCCGCCAGGAACAGCAACACGCCGGCTTCTGCCACCACGAACAAGGCATGCTCGATCACGCGGAAAAAGCTGGCCTCTCCGAAACACATGGGGCCCCAGCCCCAGGCCTGGAACTGGTTGAAGCTCAGGTGGTGCACGGCGATCGTCGCGGCCCCGGCGATGATGGGCAAGGCGCGCCGGTACACCACCAGGCAGGCCATGAAGGCGAACACGGCGAAGTGCGCCTCGTTGTGTCCTCGCGCCACATGGATCATCAAACCCACCATGGCCATGCCCAGGAAAGGCAACCCGACCAGACTGGCGACACCGCCTCGCGACCATGCGGCCACGCCGGCACTGGCGGCCAGCAGGATCATTCCGACGACCAGGCCCAGGACAAAGTTGTCGAACCGCGCGCCATACGCCAGCACCCCCACGAACACGGTGCCGATGCCCGCCAGCACGACGGTGTCGTTGCGGCGAAACAGGGTGGAGCGGGAGCTGCGTGCTTGGGACATGCGGATGCCTCTTGATCGAATCCGGGTTTGAAACTGATCCTCTCTATCGGCAGCCAGGACCTCTTCTTTAGATCTTCGGACAATCCGGCATCGGTACGCCAAGCCTCAGAAGCGGTAGGCCAGGCGCAGCCCGCCCCAGTGCCGGCCCTTGACCATGATGGGCGCCGAGGCCTCTTTGAGCATGACGAAGTTGCCGCCGCCCATGTCGCGCCGGTAGGTCTGCAGCAGGAAGGGGCGCTGGTTGCGCGCCGAGGCCAGGCCCGTGCGGTCGTTGAAGATGCGCCGCCAGCGCGAGTGGGCGGTGTTCCAGACCACGTCGCCCTGGCGCTGCGGCTGGCAGTATTGGCGGTTGTGCGTGGCGATGTAGCCGTTGCGGTCCGCCCCGATGCAGAACACCACGTTGGGCAGGGCCGTGAGCGCCTGCTCCTGGATGGCGGGGAAGCCACGGTCCGTCACGCTGTTGAAGCGCGCCATCACCTGTGGGGGATTGGTGCCAGCGATGGGCTGATAGCGCTCATCGAACAGGTCGGCCAGGCTGATCTGCCCGGCGTCCACCGCCCGCTCCAGCACCTGGGCGATCTGGGTGGCCGCCTGTTGGGCCAGCTCGATGTAGGGCGTGTCGGCGGTCTGCACACCGCAGGATGCGATCGCCTCCATCAATGTCTCGGACACGCCCAGCACCACCTCGCTGCGGCGCATGGCCTGGCCCAGCGCGTTGCGGGTCTTGGAGAGCTCGCCCGCCATGGCGGCAGCCTGTTCATGGATGCCGCCGGACACACGCATGCTCTGCGTGGCGGCATCACCGATGCGGGCCACCCCGAGCTCCACGGCCGACAGCGCCGACTGGAAGCGACCCTGCGCGCCCGGCTGCGCGTCCTGGTCCCACCGGATGTCCCGGGCCAGGGACTGGATGCGTTTGTCCAGGTCGGCCACGGTGCCCATGATGGCCTTGGAAGTGGACTCCACCTGCGTGGACAGGTCCTTCACGGCATCGGCCACGACCGAGAAACCGCGTCCGGCCTCGCCTGCGCGCTTGGCCTCGACCGAGGCGTTGAAGGCCACCAGCCGGGTCTGCAGGGCGATCTGCGTGATCTGCTGGGCGGCCTTGGCCACATCCCGCAGCGTATCGACCACCCCGGCCACTTCCTGTCCCACGGACTCGACCGCCTCGCGGGCCTGGCCCACGGAGGACTGGCTGCCCGCGGTGACCTCGTGGATCAGATCCTGGGCGGCGCGGATGTCCTGCAGGTGCTTGACGAGGGCCGCCAGCGAGTCCTGCTGGCGGGTGGCCACGGCGGTGGTGTCTTCGAGCATGCCGCGCAGTTGAGCCGCTTCGAGGCCCAGGCCGGCGGTGTCGCGCTGCAGCCGTTCAGCCAGTTCGATCGCATCACGCGACACGGCGGTGGGCACCGCGGGCACGACCTGCTCGGAAAGGGCCAACGCCCGTTCAGCGACGGGCTCTTTTTTCTTCAGGAACGACAAGGGCATGGGGATCCCATCAAACGCGGGACCGCGCCCGCGTCGCCCTCAGAGGCCACGTGCGCGCCGTTCCGCCAGACCTCGCCCGGAGAAAACGCCGTGGCCGGAAACGCCGGTCACCAAGCCCTGAGCTTCACACGCAGCCGGGCGATGGACTGGCTGTGAAGCTGACACACACGAGATTCGGTCACGCCGAGCACCGCAGCGATTTCCTTGAGGTTCATGTCCTGTTCGTAGTACATGCTCATCACGTACTGCTCGCGCTCGGGCAGGTTCTTGATGGCCTCGACCAGGGCTTCGCGCATGCGGTGGTCCTGCAGCAGGCTGAGCGGATCGTTGCCCTCGTCGGCCACATGGCGGTCAAGGTAGTCGCTGTCGCCGTCGTCGCCGCTCATGTCCTCCAGGTAGATCAGCTGGGTGCCACGCACCTTGCCGAGCGTTTCCTGGTAGTCGGCCAGCGTGATGCCCATCTCTTTGGCGATTTCGCTCTCGACGGGCGCCCGGCCAAGCTTTTGCTCCAGGCTGCGCACGGCCGATTCGATGTCGCGCTGCTGCTTGCGGTTGCCGCGGCTCATCCAGTCGGCGCCGCGCAGCTCGTCGAGCATGGCGCCACGGATGCGCTGGGTGGCGAAGGTTTCGAACTGCACGCCCTGGCCGGCATCGAAGCGGCTGAGGGCGTCGGTCAGGCCGATCATGCCGACCTGGATCAAGTCATCGATTTCCACGTTGGCCGGCAGCTTGGCGATCATCTGATGGGCCAGACGTCTCACCAAGGGGCTGTACTGGTGGAGCATGGCGTCGATGTCGAGTCGGCCTTTGGCGGTATACATGTTCTGCTCCATGAACGTCTTGTCGTCAATTGAACACCGGTGTGGCACGGGAAGGCAAGGCGGCTCCCGGTGACATCAGTTGATCAAAGGCGGATTCTCCCAGCGTATGCGGCAGCGCGCAGCGCAGCAGGTCGGCGGCCATGTCCAGGAAGGCGGCGCTCGGGTCCTGTGCAGCAGGCTCCATCGGGTTCATCTGCAGCCAGTCGCGCTGGGCGGCCCCCAGGAAATTGTCGGCGCACTGGCCCAGGCGCTGGGCAATCTGCGCGCCCACAGGCGAGCCCGGACCGGCACACACCAGCAGGTCGTAAGACATCCAGCGCGCGCGCTGCACGATGGTCTTGATGGCAGCGTAGGCGTGGGTGAGGCCGGCGGCGTGCTCGTCGGTGAACAGCAGCGGACGCATGTTCAGGCCCGCGCTGCGCTGGCCCAGCACGCGCACCAGCTCACTGGCCGAGGCGTGCAGCAGCACCACATCCATCTGCGGGGCAGCGTCGCCCAGGGCCGTGATCAGGGAGGCACTGCTGCCCTGTGCATCCACATGGCGCAATGGCAGGCCTTTGGCCGGCATGTAGTGCACATCCTCGGTCAAGTGTTCAATGCCTTCGGCCATGTCGAAACCGGCCAGCTCGGACGGGGCCCTCGCCCGCTCACCGGCGTCCACCACCAGGGTCTTGAGGCCGAAGCCGGCAAACGCCGCGCACAAGCGCTCGAGCACCACACCACCGAACATCACCTGCGGATTGGAGACGACCGGGATGAAGCGGACCACACGGCTGGGAAACATCTGACGCAGGCCATGCGCCTGGTCGACGGGCCGGCTGGGACTGCTGGATGAGCGCGCGGAACTGGTCATGTGGCAGGCTCGATCAGACCATGTGTTGCGAAGACGACGGGGCGTCGAAAGTGGCCGGGGCGGCGAACACGAGGCTCACCTCGCTGGCATCCAGACGATAGGCCGGATTGAGGCTGGCGCGCAAGGCCCGGTGCACCAAAGATGCCGCCGACAGACGATGCCAATCTTCAGGCACCCGTTGTCCGTTGGCGACGCCGAGCACCTTGAGCTTGTGACGAATTAACGCATCCAGGGCCGGACCGAGCTTCACGGCTTCGTCCAGCTTGGACAACACGATACCTGCACAGGATGCCGCCTGATAAGAAACCATGACATCTTCGATGGCGTCGCCCTGGGCGGCGGTGTTGATCACCAGCAGCTTCTTGATGCTCTGGTGGGAGACCATTTCCAGCAGTTCGCGGGTGCGGGCATCGCGTTGGGGCATGCCGGCCGTGTCGATCAGGATCAGCTTCTTGCCCGACAGCAGCTCGAGCAGGTCTTCCAGCGCAGCGCGGTCGTGGGCGATGTGCACGGGCACGCCCAGGATGCGGCCATAGGCGCGCAGCTGTTCGTGGGCGCCCATCCGGTAGGCGTCCAGGGTGATCAGGCCCAGGTTGTGGGCACCGTGCTTGGCGGCGAACAGGGCGGCCAGCTTGGCGGTGGTGGTGGTCTTGCCCACGCCGGTCGAGCCGATCAGGGCGAACACGCCACCCTGGTCTTCGATGTTGGGCTCGTGGTCGGCGGTGTTCAGGTTGCGCTGCAGCACCTGGGCGCTCCAGCTGGTCTCGTCGACCTTGCCGGCGATCACGTCACGCGGCATGCCGTCGAGCATCTTGCGGATCAGCACGGGCGAGAAGCCGCCGTCCAGCAGGCGCTGGGCCATCAGGGCCTGGCTGGGCGTGCGCTGCAGCTTGTCCACGAAGGCCATGGTCTCGAAGCGCTCCTTCATCAGGGCGCGCATCTCGCGCAGCTCGCTGAGCATGGAGGCGTTGGCGGTCTGGGCGGCCACCAGGGCTTCGCGGGCGGCCTCGTCGGCCACGGGCATGGCGGCCTTGGCCGGGGCGGCGCGCTTGACCATGTTGTCCATGCGCAGGTCGTCATCCGTCCAGCCGGCGGAAGCCGCGGCGGCACGGGCGGTGGCACGGGGCTGCGGGGCTTGCGCCGCAGCCTGGGTGGGGCGGGCGATCAGGGCATCGCGGGCGGCCTGGGCCGCTTCGGCCGCCTGTGCTTCGCGCTGGTTCTTCACCAAGCGCAAGGCGGGGCCGGACAGGTCCAGATCGGATTCGGGCAGGGCCACGGAGGGCAGCAGATCGGAGGCACGGGGGGCGGCCGGGGCCACGCGCTGGGCCAGTTGCTCTTCGGGCGACTGGGCCATTTCGGGCTCCATGCGGGCCTTCAGGGCGGCCTGGCGGCGCTTGAGCATGCGCTCACGCACATATTCCTGGAACGACAGGGTGCTCATGGCCAGTTGGCGCACATCGTCCTGCACCGAGCTGGCCAGCGAGGCGACCGAGCCACGGGCGCTCTTGTCGGCGGCCGTCGCACGGGCGGCAGGCGCATCGGCTTCTGCACGGGCGGCCAGGCCACGGGCGGCGGCGGGCTTCGCGGCCACCTTGGCTGCCACGGGCTCCTGCGGCTCGTGGTGTTCGGCTTCCAGGCGGTCGATGGCGGCCATGCCGTCAGCGCCCATCGCCATGATCTCCACACCACCCTCGGCTGCCGGCTTGGTCGACAGCACCACGGCTTCATCGCCAAAGACCTGGCGAACCTTCTGCATGGCCTCGCGTGAGGTGCGTCCAGTAAAACGTTTGACGTTCATGCGTGGCCTCCAATCAAGGTGCCGATGCGGATGGAGTGGGTTTCAGGAATCTCGCTGTGCCCCAGCACTTTCAGACGGGGCGCGGCACGCTTGAGCAAGCGGGCCACCGACGGACGGATCACGTCCGGGACAAGCAGACAGGCCGGGTGGCCCAGGTTCTCCTGACGCTGCGAGGCATCCGCGGCCTGCCGTGTCAGGTGATCGGCCACGCCCGGATCGAGCATGGGACCATTCGGGGAAGTGAGTGCCTGGGTCAGCAGGCGCTCCAGATCGGGTTCGATGGCGATGACGTCCAGTTCGCGGACGGGGCCGTAGATCTGCTGGACGATGGCCGGGGCCAGACCGACGCGGATGCGGCGGGCCAGCTCGATGGCGTCGTGGCCGATGTTGGGCGACAGGGAGACCTGCTCGGCCAGCGTCTCGATGATCGAACGCATGTCGCGAATGTGCACACCCTCTTCCAGCAGCAGCTGGAGGATTTTCTGGAGCGTTGCAATACCAACCATCTTGGGGACCACGTCTTCGATCAGTTTGGGAGCCAGTTTCGTCACATGTTCGACCAGTTGCTGGGTTTCGACTCGGCCCAGCAGCTTGGCCGCTTGCATTTGCATCAAGTGTGAGAGATGTGTGGCCACGACAGTCGAGGAATCAACGACCGTGTACCCCGCCATTTGCGCCGCTTCCCGTTGCCGTTCTTCCACCCAGACGGCCGGCAGGCCGAAGGCGGGGTCCGTTGCCGCCGTGCCTGGCAGGGCATTGACCACGTGGCCGGGGTTGATGGCCATCAGCATGCCGGGAAACACCTCGCCTTCGCCCACCACGGCACCGCGCAGGGTGATGCGGTAGACGCTGGGGCGCAGCTCCAGGTTGTCCTTGATGTGCACGGAAGGCGGCAAAAAGCCCACTTCCTGCGCGAACTTGCGCCGAACGCCCTTGATCCGGTTCAGCAGGTCGCCGCCGCGGTCCTTGTCGACCAGCTGGATCAGGCGGTAGCCCACTTCCAGGCCCAGGGTGTCCACGGGCTGCAGATCCTCCCAGGTGGCCTCGCCGTTGGGGTTGGCGGCAGCCTCGGCGGGCTTGTCCACCGGCTTGGGGGCGTTGAGGGCGGCCTGCGCGGTCTGGTGCATCTTCCAGGACCACCAGGCCATGCCGGCGCCGATCGGCCCGAAGATCAGCAAAGGCATGCCCGGGATCAGGCCCAACAGGCAGATCACACCAGACGCCACGCCCATGACCTTGGGGTTCTTGAACATTTGGCCGGCGATCTGCGAGCCCACGTCCTGGTCCTTGCCGACCCGGGACACCACCATGGCGGAGGCCACCGAGATCAGCAGCGAGGGGATCTGGGCCACCAGCGCGTCACCGACGGCCAGCAGGATGTAGGTGCTGGCCGCATCGCCGGCCGACAGCCCGTGCTGGGCCACACCGATGATGAAGCCGCCGATGATGTTGATGAACAGGATCAGGATGCCGGCGATGGCGTCGCCGCGCACGAATTTGGACGCACCGTCCATGGAACCGTGAAATTCTGCCTCTTCGCCCACTTCCAGGCGGCGGCGCTTGGCCTCCTTCTCATCGATCAGGCCGGCGCTCAGGTCGGCGTCGATGGCCATCTGCTTGCCGGGCATGGCGTCCAGGGTGAAGCGGGCACTGACTTCGGCGATCCGCTCGGCGCCCTTCGTGATCACCACGAAGTTGATGATCACCAGGATGGCGAACACGATCAGGCCGACGGCGAAGTTGCCGCCGATCAGCACGTGGCCGAAGGATTCGATCACCTGGCCGGCTGCACCCGTGCCGGTATGGCCGTGCATCAGCACCACGCGGGTGGAGGCCACGTTCAGCGACAGGCGCAACAGGGTGGTCAGCAGCAGCACCGCCGGGAACGCCGCGAAATCCAGCGGACGCAGCATGGTGGCCGCCACCATCATCACCATCAGGGCCATGGCGATGTTGAAGGTGAAGAAGATGTCCAGCACCAGCGGCGGCAGCGGCAGCACCATCATCACCAGGATCATCAGCACCACGATGGGTGCTGCCAGGCCCTGGATCACCTTCGCGTCGCGCCCGGACATGGCGCGCAGACGGTTCAGCCACTCGTTCATTCTTCAGACTCCTCGGCAGCGGCCGCGGGGCGGCGGCGTCCAGCCATCGGGTTTTCCTTGGGATCCATGTCACGCGGTATGTCCAGATCGGGCATGCCGGGCAGCGGGGCCTTGCCGGACAGCGCGGCCTTGAGCTGGTACACATAGGCCAGCACCTGCGCCACAGCGCTGTACAGGGCCATGGGCACTTCGTGATCGACTTCACAGTGCGCGTACAGCGCACGGGCCAGCGGGGGGGCTTCCAGCACGGGCACCTTGTGCTCCGTGGCCACGTCGCGGATCTTCATCGCCAGCACGTCCAGGCCCTTGGCGATCACGCGCGGGGCATTCATGGTGGCGTCGTCGTACTTCAGGGCCACGGCGTAGTGGGTGGGGTTCATCACCACCAGGTCGGCCTGCGGCACGGCGGCCAGCATGCGCTTGCGTGACATTTCACGCATGCGCTGCTTGATGCGGCCCTTGACCTCCATGTTGCCTTCCTGCTGCTTGAACTCGTCCTTCATCTCCTGGTGGCTCATCTTCATGCGGTTCATGAACATGAAGCGCTGCAGGGGCCAGTCGATCAGGGCGAAGCCGGCCATCACGGTCAGCATCACCAGCAGCACATGGCGGAAGGTCGAGCCCATGTCGCTCAAGGCAGCCGGCAGGGGCTGGGCCAGCAGCTGCACCAGGTCGGGCCAGTTCTTCCACAACAGGGTGGCACCCACGGCGCCCATGATCAAAGCCAGCAGGCTGGCCTTGAGCGCGTCGATCATCTGCTGCTTGGAGAAGACGTTGGCGATGCCGCTCAGAGGGTTGAGCTTGGAGAACTTGGGGGCGACGATCTTGAAGCTCATCACCCAGCCACCGGCGATCACGCTGGAAGCCGCGGCGGCCATGGCGACCCCCAGGCCCACAGGCACCACCAGCATCATGGCCATGCTGCTCCACACGCCCAGGCGCTCGAGCATCATCTCGGGTGCGGCCACGGTGCGGGCATCGAAACGAAAGCCCGCGTTCATCAGCACGCTCAGGCGGTCCATCCACCAGGGCGTCAGGAACACCAGCACGCTGGTTGCAGACAGGATCACCAGGAAATGGCCCAGGTCTTTGGAACGGACGATCTGGCCGTCTTCCCGGGCTTTCTTCAGTTTCCGCTCCGAGGCGGGTAACTGTTTGTCCTGATTGTCCTGGTCGGCCATGGCGTGCGAGCGAAGTACTTCGTCCTAGAGCCTGAATTCTTGCCCCCCGCCGGAAATTCTTTAGCCGGATAAACCGGGGCCGACACAGTCAATTCGCCCCTGTGAAACGCCACCATGTGCAAACCCCGCCGCCGTCCGTGACAAGACTCACATGGGGAGCCTGCAGCCGCCTGAACCCTCCCAGATCTGCGATCCCATGAAAAAGGGCGGGGCCACCTGTGGCACCCGCCTCTCAATGGTCAGCCGAGGCCGACGCCTGCCGTCAGTCCAGCGACAGCACCACCTTCACCGAGGGATCCACGGCGGATTTCTCGATGTAGCCGATGGCGTTGGGGTTACCGGCCACGAACTTCTTCACGTCGGCCGACGTGGCCATTTCCTTCGGGGGCACGCCCTTGCCGGAAAAGGTGAGGCGGGCCCAGGTGGCCTTGACCTGTGCACCGTTTTTGCCCGTGGCCTTGGTATAGAAGTGATCCCGCGCCGGGTTGGAGTCAGGCAGGTCGGCCAGGGCCGCTGCGCCGCCACCGGGCAGCGTGTTGGTCTTGCCCAGGTACACGCCGGACACCTGGTCTTCGGTCAGGGGGCCGACGGGGCTCTTGGCACCCACCACCACCGCCACCTGCGCGAAAGACGCGTGCGAGGCCAGGGCCAGCATGGCTGCCAAGGCAGAGGAGATCAGAGATTTGCTGTACATCATGATGTGTCGTTCTCCCTGGTTCAGAACACGAAGTCGACACTGACGCTCAGCACGTTCACGCTGTCGCCGTTCAGGGATGTGCCGGGCGCAGCCACGAACTGGCCCACCCCGCCGTCCTTGGGCGTGATGTGCTCCAGCTGGGCCTTGAGCGAGGCGCTCTTCCAGGCATCCCAGCGGGCACCCACAGCCACCGAGCGCTGACCGCTGGTGCGGACATCGTTCAGCACCGTTCCGACGCCACTGGACAAGGCCACCAGCGAGCTGCTGAAGCCTCCCAGTGCAGCGGCTGCCGGGGCGAAACCATTGGACGCCACGCCGGACACCTTCAGTTCCGAGGCATAGGCGAAGGGGGTGACCTTGCCCATGCGGTATCCCGCAGAGGCGTACCAACCCTTGGATGTGCCCAGATAGGCATCGATGTAGCGACGCGTGAACTCGGCATTGAGCTGCCAATTGCCCACATCCCAGCTGGCGCCGACACCGGAGAACGTGGCACGGCGTCCGCTGATGTCGAACTCATCGAGCGTGTCGCTCAGTCCCGGGCCGTAGGCAGCGGCTGCAGGCGCGCCGAAGGCACCGCCGTTCACAGCGGTGGACGCAGTGCCGCCATTGGCTTGCAAGGTGCGCAGGGTCGGGCTGCCAATGGACAACTTGCCCACCGCATGTCCGGCACGCAGGGTGAGCCCGTTGTCGAGTTCGGCCGTCAGGTTCAGACCCACCGTGTCACGGATGGTCACGTCCGTGTTGCGCTCCAGCGTGGCGCGCGACAGGCCGCCCCACAGCTGCGCCGACACGTTGGCCGAGCCGACCGCATGCTGCACGATCACATCGGCGCCACTGACATTGCTGACAGGCACCTGGCCATAGGTTTCCAGGGGCGGACGCACCCACAGGTTGGCGTAGTTCACGTCCCGGTAGTCGGAGATCATGAAGAATGGCGCGCCGATGCGGCCCGCGCGAATGCCCACGGAAGGCATCACCTGCGCCTTGACGAAGGCCCACTCGATGTTGGGGTTGTAGTTGCCCTTGCCGTTGTACTTCGAGATCACCTGCACGGTGCCCGAGAACATCGGATTGAGCTGGTAGGAGCCTTGCACGCCAATGCGCGAATCCACGCCAAAGTCCAGCGACTTCTTGGCGCCCGTGGGCTGGCCAGGGGTCACGAACTCAACGTCGCTGTTGTCTGTGACCACGCCACCGAAGGTGCCGAAACCGGAAAAACGGAAGGCCGAATCGTCGGCCTGGGCCTGCGCGCAGGCGAGGATCAGCGTGGACACCGCCATGCCGACTTTTGTGTGTCTGCTCAGCACCATATGAAGGGGTTCTCCTTGTAAGACCATGAATGCAACCCCGCAGGCCAGAAATACTCAAAGCAGCAGAATTGCGAGAGACGCCCGACTCCGGGCGTCGCGTTCACTTTTCGTCATGAACGGTTGGGACTTTAGGACGGCCGGTGTAACACCCATGTCGTGAAAAGACCCGGCCACCACACCGGTATTCCGTGTTTGAAACGCCCATGAAGAAGGCGGCCCGCAGGCCGCCTGTGCTGGGTACTGGTCAGAGGGCCCGACCGAGTGAGCGTTTCATTCCATCGTGGCGGGCACCACCGTCCACTGCTGGCGCACATGGCCGTTCGGATCCACGCTCTCCATGTGCACCGGGAAGCCCCACAGCCGCGACACGTGCTTGAGCACCTCGCGCGTGCCCTCGGCCAGCGGCCGGTTGTTGTGCTGCGTGTGCCGCAGGGTCAGCGAGCGGTCTCCGCGAAGGTTCACGCTCCACACCTGGATGTTGGGCTCGCGCGATCCCAGGTCGTACTGGCGTGACAGCGCTTCACGCAGGTTGCGGTAGCCGGCCTCGTCATGGATGGCCGACACCTCCAGTTCTGAGTCGTCCTCGTCATCGTGGATGGCGAACAGGCGGAAATCACGCATCACCTTGGGCGACAGGAACTGGCCTACGAAGCTCTCGTCCTTGAAATTTCGCATGGCGTAATCCAGGGTCTTGAGCCAGGCATGGTCGCCCGGTGCGGCGCCTTCGGCGGATCCGGCGAAATCCGGGAACCAGTGCCTGTCTTCATCCGTGGGCTTCTCGCAGATGCGCTTCAGATCGGTGTACATCGCGAAGCCCAGCGCGTACGGGTTGAGCCCGCTGTAGGCGCGGTGCCCCACCGGCGGCTGGAACACCACGTTGGTGTGCGACTGCAGCCACTCCAGCATGATGCCGTCGGCCAGGTAGCCCTTGTCGTACATGGTGTTGAGCAGGGTGTAGTGCCAGAAGGTGGCCCAGCCCTCGTTCATCACCTGGGTCTGGCGCTGCGGGTAGAAGTACTGCGCCACCTTGCGCACGATGCGCACGATCTCGCGCTGCCAGGGCTCCAGCAGGGGCGCATGCTTCTCGATGAAGTACAGCAGGTTCTCCTGCGGCTCGGCCGGGAAGCGGCGCACGGCCTCTTCTTCCGGCCGGTCGGCGCGCCGCGGCAAGGTGCGCCACAGGTCATTGACCTGCTGCTGCAGGTAGGCCTCGCGCTCGTCGCGGCGGGCCAGTTCCTTGTCGAGCGAAAGCTTGCTCGGGCGACGATAGCGGTCCACCCCGTGGTTCATCAGCGCGTGGCAGGAATCGAGCGTTTCCTCCACCAGATCGACGCCATAGCGCTCTTCGCACTGCGCCACGTAGTTCTTGGCGTAGACCAGGTAGTCGATGATGGAGCCCGCATCCGTCCACATGCGGAACAGGTAGTTGCCCTTGAAGAAGCTGTTGTGTCCGTAGGCCGCGTGTGCGATCACCAGGGCCTGCATGGCCATGGTGTTCTCCTCCATCAGGTAGCTGATGCAGGGGTTGGAGTTGATGACGATCTCGTAGGCCAGGCCCATGTAGCCGCGGCGGTAGTTCTTCTCCGTGGCGATGAACTCCTTGCCGTAGGACCAGTGCCGGTAGTTCACCGGCATGCCTACGCTGGCGTAGGCGTCCATCATCTGCTCGGCCGTGATGATCTCGAGCTGGTTGGGGTAAGTGTCCAGCTTGAAGCTCTCGGCCGTCTGGCGGATCACCGTGTGGTAATCGTGGATCAGCTCGAAGGTCCAGTCAGAGGGAGCGGGCAGCTGATGGCCTTGAAGTTGGGCATTCATGCTTCCACCCCTTCCTTCTTGAACAACTCGCGGAATACCGGGTAGATCTGCGCCGGGTCCAGCACCTTGCGCATCGCGAAGTGCTTGTGGCGCTCGGCCAGGGCCAGGTACTCGTCCCACAGGTTCTGCTCGGTCTGCGCCACCTGCACATAGGCGTAGTAGCGCACCAGCGGCAGTATCTTGTCTTCCAGGATCTGGCTGCAGCGGCTGGAATCGTGATGCCAGTTGTCGCCATCGCTGGCCTGCGCCACGTACAGGTTCCACTCGCTGGTCGGGTAGCGCGCCTGGATCACCTCGTCCAGCAGCACCAGCGCGCTGGACACCACCGTGCCGCCGGTTTCGGTGGCGTGGAAGAACTCGTCTTCAGTCACTTCCTGCGCCTGCGTGTGGTGGCGGATGAAGACCAGCTCGATGTGGTCGTAGTGCCGAGTCAGGAACAGGTACAGCAGGATGAAGAAGCGCTTGGACAGCTCCTTGCGCTGCTCGTCCATCGAGCCGGACACGTCCATCACGCAGAACATCACGGCCTTGGTGGTGGGCACCGGCACCTTGATGCGACTGCGAAAGCGCAGGTCGATCGGATCCAGGAAGGGGATGCCCATCATGCGGCCACGCAGGTGGTGCAGGCGGGCCTCGATCTGCTCGATCTCCAGGGCATGGTCGCGCAGCAAGGCGGCATCACCACCGTCTGCCGCACCGTGCAACTCCGCCAGCCGCTCTTCGAGCTCGCGGATCTCGTTGCGCGAAGAAGCGCCCAGGGCAATGCGCCGGCCCAAGGCCCCGCGCATGGAGCGCACCACGTGCAGGTTGTTGGGCGTGCCGTCGCTGGAATAGCCGGCGCGCTGGCTTTTCCACTCGGGCACCTCGGCCAGCGCGGTGCGCACCAGGTTGGGCAAGGCCAGATCCTCGAAGAAGACCTGCATGAACTCTTCCTTGCTCAGCGAGAAGACGAAGTCGTCTTCACCCTCGCCATCGTCGCTGGCCTGGCTGCCGCCACCGCCCTGCCCGCCCCCGCCTTGCGGCCGCTCGATACGGTCGCCGCGCACGTACTCGCGGTTGCCGGGGTGCACCATGTCGCGGATGCCGCCCTGGCCATGGCCGAAGACCGGCTCGGACAGGTCTCGCTTCGGGATGGTGATGTCCTCGCCTTTTTCGATGTCGCGGATGCTGCGGCCATTGATGGCGCGCTGCACGGCCTCGCGCACCTGGTCCTTGTAGCGGCGCAGGAAGCGCTCACGGTTGCCGATGGACTTGTTCTTGCCCGCCAGCCGCCGGTCGATGATGTGCTGCATGGTCATGTGCGCTCCCTCCCCGTGACAAACCCGGGGCGGCGCATCCAACAGCGCTGGCCTCGCTGGGGACGGCCCACCCGGGGGCCCGTCGTCTGCTCTGCTGCTGCACCTTGCCGCATAGGTCTCCGATCAGGTCATGACGATTTGCGCACGCGCAAGTACCACTCGCACAGCAGGCGGACCTGCTTGGCGGTGTAGCCCTTCTGGACCATGCGGTTGACGAAGTCCTCATGCTTCTTGACCTCGTCGGCGCTGGCCTTGGCGTTGAAGCTGATGACCGGCAACAACTCTTCGGTGTTGCTGAACATCTTCTTCTCGATCACGGTGCGCAGCTTCTCGTAGCTGGTCCACAGCGGGTTCTTGCCACCGTTGTTGGCCCGGGCGCGCAACACGAAGTTGACGATCTCGTTGCGGAAATCCTTCGGGTTGGAGATGCCAGCCGGCTTCTCGATCTTCTCGAGCTCGGCATTGAGCGAGCCGCGGTCGAAGATCTCGCCCGTGTCGGTGTCCCGGTACTCCTGGTCCTGGATCCAGTAGTCTGCGTAGGTCACATAGCGGTCGAAGATGTTCTGGCCATACTCGGAATAGCTTTCCAGGTAGGCCGTCTGGATCTCCTTGCCGATGAACTCGGCGTAGCGCGGCGACAGCATCTCCTTGATGTAGGCGATGAACTTCTGCTCCAGCTCGGGCGGGAACTGCTCGCGCTCGATCTGCTGCTCCAGCACGTACATCAGGTGCACCGGGTTGGCCGCGACCTCGGCGCTGTCGAAGTTGAACACCTTGGAGATGATCTTGAAGGCGAAGCGCGTGGAAATGCCGCTCATGCCTTCATCCACCCCCGCGTAGTCGCGGTACTCCTGGATGGACTTGGCCTTGGGGTCGGTGTCCTTCAGGTTCTCGCCGTCGTAGACCTGCATCTTGCTGTAGATGCTGGAGTTCTCGGGCTCCTTCAGGCGCGTGAGGATGGCGAACTGGCTCATCATCTTCAGCGTGCCCGGGGCGCATGGCGCCTGCGCGAGGGAAGAGCCGCGCACCAGCTTCTCGTAGATCTTGATCTCTTCAGAAGCGCGCAGGCAGTACGGCACCTTGACGATGTAGATCCGGTCGAGGAAGGCCTCGTTGTTCTTGTTGTTGCGGAAGGCCTTCCACTCGCTCTCGTTCGAGTGGGCTAGCACGACGCCGTCGAACGGGATCGCGCCGAAACCTTCCGTGCCCTTGAAGTTGCCTTCCTGCGTGGCCGTCAGCAGCGGGTGCAGCACCTTGATCGGCGCCTTGAACATTTCCACAAATTCGAGCAGGCCCTGGTTGGCCAGGCACAGGCCACCGGAGTAGCTGTAGGCATCAGGATCGTCCTGCGCATAGGTCTCGAGCTTGCGGATGTCGACCTTGCCCACCAGGCTGGAGATGTCCTGGTTGTTCTCATCACCCGGCTCGGTCTTGGCGATGCCGACCTGCTTGAGGATGCTGGGGTAGCGCTTGACGACACGGAACTGGCGGATGTCGCCACCGAACTCGTCGAGGCGCTTGACGGCCCAGGGGCTCAGGATGCGCTGCAGGTAGCGGCGCGGGATGCCGTATTCCTTCTCCAGGATCGGGCCGTCTTCGGTCGGGTCGAACAGGCCCAGCGGAGACTCGTTCACCGGCGAGCCCTTGATGGCGTAGAACGGCACCCGTTCGGCCAGCAGCTTCAGGCGTTCGGCGATGGACGACTTGCCGCCGCCTACCGGTCCCAGCAGATACAGGATCTGCTTCTTTTCTTCCAGGCCCTGGGCGGCGTGGCGGAAGTAGCTCACCACCTGCTCGATGGCCTCTTCCATGCCGAAGAATTCTTCGAAGGCCGGGTAAAGCTTGATGACCTTGTTGGCAAAGATGCGCGACAGGCGCGGATCGTTGCGGGTGTCCACCATCTGCGGCTCACCGATGGCCTGCAGCATGCGCTCGGCCGCTGTGGCGAAGGCGGTCTTGTCCTTCTTGCAGATCTCGAGGTATTCCTCGAGCGAATACTCTTCTTCGCGGGTGCGCTCGTAGCGAGCGGCGAAGTTGCTGATCACGTCCATGCATACCTCCGGTCCATCGTCACAGAGAGTCGATGCACTGAGGTGCCTCCGCCAGATCCGCACTGGTGAGACGCACGTGGAGTGCATCGTCATGTCACCAAAGATCGATCAAATCACAGTTGGTTCAATCGGGGAGAAACCAGGGTTTCGGCCGCTTGATCGTGACTTGTTGGTGCCTATCTTGCACCTTTTTCGCGTTGCGGGTGCGGTACCTACGCAACAAATCCTCATGACGTCCAATGTTGACGGTATGGCCCTGCCACCACGCCGCGATCAGGCATTGCTCGTCGCCCGCACCTCTTCCATGCCCGTCACACCGGCGAGCACCTTTTCGATGCCATCCTGGCGCAGGGTCCGCATGCCATCTATCAGGGCCTGGCGCTGCAATTCCTCCGCCCGGGCGCCGGTCTGCACCAGCCGCCGCAATTCCCGACTCACCGCCATCAATTCATGGATGCCCGCGCGTCCTTTGTAACCAGTGTTGTTGCAGTGCGCGCAGCCCGTGTTGGTGTACCTGTGCAGGCGCCCTTCCTTCCCAAAACGCGTGAGCCAGTCACTTCGGATGACATCCGGCGTGAAACGAGCGTCGTCCTTGGGGCAAACGTGGAGGTAATCGGCCAGCAGCTCTTCGACCTGCTCGTCGGTCGCCGGCTCGCTGACACGGCACTGCGTGCACAGGCGGCGCACCAGGCGCTGCGCCAGCACCACCAGCAGCGAATCGGCAAAATTGAACGGGTCCATGCCCATGTCCAGCAGGCGCGTGACGGTCTCGGGCGCACTGTTCGTGTGCAGGGTGGACAGCACCAGGTGCCCCGTCAGCGACGCCTCCACGCCCATGCTGGCGGTTTCGCCGTCACGCATCTCTCCCACCATGATCACATCGGGGTCGGCCCGCAGGAAGGCGCGCAACGCCTTGGCGAAGGTCCACTCGATCTTCGGGTTGATCTGCACCTGGCGCAGGCCTGGCTGGGTGATTTCCACCGGGTCCTCGGCCGTCCAGATCTTGCGCTCCGGTACGTTGATGAAGCTCAGCGCCGAGTGCAGGGTCGTCGTCTTGCCGGAGCCGGTCGGGCCCACGCACAACACCAGGCCGTAAGGGCGCTCCATGGCCTCTTTCAGCTTGGTGAGGTTCCAGGGACTCAGGCCGATCTTGTCCAGCGGCAAAGGCTTGGCCGAGGCCAGGATCCGCATCACCACGTCTTCCATCCCGTTGTTGGTCGGGATGGTGGCCACGCGCAGCTCGATCTTGTACTGGGGCACGAAACGCGCGAAATTGATCTTGCCGTCCTGCGGCTTGCGTCGCTCGGAAATGTCCAGGTCGCACATGATCTTGATGCGCGCGATCACGGCGCTGCGGTAGTTGTGCGGAAGCTCCAGGTAGGGCACCAGGGCACCGTCCTTGCGGAAGCGGATCTTGATCTTCTCGCGGCCCGGGTAGCTCTCGACATGGATGTCGGAGACGCCCTGCTGGTGCGCTTCGACGATCATCGTGTTGATCAGCCGCACCAGCGAGTTGTCGCTCTGCTCGATCGACTTGTCGTCTTCGAGGTTGACCGCGTCGATGCCTTCCTTCTCGAGGTTGGCCACCAGCGAGTTGGAGTCCTCCGGATCCAGCTCCAGCGGGATGGGCGCGTTCGACGCCATCTTGGCGAACATGGGCGTGGACATGTCCGCCCCGATCTTGGCGTAGGCATCCTGCAGGGCCCACTGGATGTGCGTGGGCTGGCCCAGCACCGGCACGATCTTGCATTGGGCGATGAACTCGAGCTCCGACAGCGTGAGGCGGCGGCTGGGGTCCTCCACCGCCACGATCAGGCTGGATTCGCGCATCAGCAGCGGCAAGGCCTCCAGGCGGGCTGCTACGTTGTAAGGCACCTTGCGCAGCGCCTCGGGTTCGATGGGGAACTTCTGCACGTCCACCAGCGGGTAGCCCATCTTGCGGGCCAGCGCGGTGAGCAGGTCCTGGCGCGACACCATGTTCAGGCGCACCAGCAATTCGCCCAGGGGCACGTTGCGGTCTCGCTTCTGCTCTTCCAGCGCTTCCGACAGTTGCGAATCAGAGATCAGGCCCAGCGCGGTGAGCGCCTCGCCGATGCGCACCATGGGCATGCGGCTTTGCTGCTCGATGGCCATCAGCAACTGGTCAGGTGAGACCACGTGCTTGGTGACCAGGATGTCGCCCAGCTTCTGGCTGCGCATCTGCTGCTGCACCTCGACCGCCTGCTCCACCTGGGCCGACGTGACCGACTGGGTGGACACCAGCACCTCGCCGATGCGCGGCCCCACCTCGAAACTGGCGTACACATCGCGCGGCACGAACAGGCGGCTCACCGATCCCTGCCCGTCCATCGGCGGAAACAGGAACAGGCCGAACTCTTTCTCGACATGGCCGATGGTGGTGCCTTCGAGCTGCTCGCCATTCTTGAGCACCACGTGGAAATCAGCGATGGGCCGCTGCTCCAGCATGGAGGCATGGGGGTCATCGCCCTCGGCATGCACGGTGGGCTTGCAGGGGCGGGTCAGCAACAGCGTGCGGAACTGGCTGAACCGCAGTGGCATCGTGGTGCGGGCTGGCGGTACCTGCACCTGGGCCAGCGACTCACCTGGCTCGAAGAACACCAGGCGCCCTTTCATCAGCTTGCCGTTGAGCCCCTCGAACTCGCAGGCCTCGTGCTCGCGTTGAAGGGTCGGCGCCGGGTAGGTGGCGAACGGCGGCGTCGGCCAGCGAAAGGCGTCGCCGGCTTCGTCATCCTCATCGTTCAGCAAAACGGCGCCGCCTTCCTCCATGGCAATGGGAGGCAGATCGTCTGACCCGGAAGAATCGACCGACCAGGACAGCGGGGGCAGGGATGACTCGGACATGGATCTCCTTCAGGCGAGGCCTGCGCAAGCCTCGCATTCATTCGATTGCCATGTTATGAAAACAGTTTCAAAGGGATGCGGACAAATGCGTGACTTATCCCTCGCTAATCCGTCTGGACCAGCCCGTCACCCCAAATTCAGAGGTCCCGGTACTTGAACTCGATCTGGATCGACGGAGGCACCTTCCCACGCTCGTCAGCAGGCAGTACCTCGGTCTTGTCGATGGCGCGCAGCACAGCGTCGTCCCAAGCGGGCAGACCGCTGGACTTGACCAGGCGGCGACCAATGATCCGGCCATCGGCGGCACTGCGCACCTCGACCTCAGCCACCGGGTTTCCGGACACAGTCTCCGTGAAGAGGATGTTGGGCTTGACACGGGCCACGATGCGTCCGGCGTAGTTGCCTGTGGGTCCGGCGGAACTCAAGGCCGGCCCCCCCAGGTCGGCCATCATGCGCTCAATGGCGGCCTTGCGGGCACGCTCACGCTCGGCAGCAGTGGCCCCGGGCGGGGTGGGCGCAGGTGCAGGCTTGGCCGCAGCTTTGGGCTCAGCCGGGGCAGGCTTGGGTTCGGGCTTCGGCTTGGGCTCCGGTTTAGGGGCGGGCTTAGGCTCAGGTTTAGGCTCGGGCTTGGGCTCAGGCTTCTTGACCGGCTTCGGCGGGGTCGAGTCGAACACTTCCTTAGGCGGCTTGGCCTTGACCGGCTTGGGCGGCTCCTTGCGCATCTGGATCTCGGCCGGGGCAGGTTCGGGCTCCGGCGCGGGCGCTGGGGGGGGGGGCGGAGGGGGGGGCGCCTCGACCGGCGGCGGGGCCGGCGCCGGCTCAGGCGCCGCCGCTTCCGGCAGGGCCGTGCGGGTGGCCGCCGTCGGGATCTCGGACCACATCTCGGCCTCCACCGTTTCGCGCTGCGTGGTGCTCCAGTTCACGCTGAACACCAGCGCCAGCAGCAGCAGCCCGTGGGCCGCCAGGGCCATGACCAGGCCCGGGCGCCAATCGTCTGCGCCACGGGGGCGCAGGAACGGTCCGGAGGGGTCGATCACTCCAGTCGCCACCCGTCAGCCTCCGGTCGTCCTAACCGCCAGGCCGACGCGCTTGACGCCGCCCCGCTGCAGGCGGTCCATCACCTGCACCACGGCGTCGTAGCGCACATCCTTGCGGGCACTGATGATGACGGGCGCATTGTCGGGGCCGCCAGCGGCGCGCTCCTGCTCGTCCTTCACACGCTCGGCCAGGCTGGCCAGGTCGATGGCCACCGGCGCAGCCTTGTCGATGCTCATCGTGAGCGCATCGTCCTTGCCCAGCACCACCTCGATCACCTTGTCGGGCGCCTGCCTGGCCTTGCCGATGCTGGGCAGGTCCACCACACCGGTGGGCATCAAGGGGGCGCTGACCATGAAGATGATCAGCAGCACGAGCATGACGTCGATGAACGGCACCATGTTGATCTCGTTCTTGGTGCGCCGCCGGCGGCTGCGCAGACTGGTCTCGGCCATGGGCTTGCCTCGGTGTGCTGATCAGCGGAAGGTGGAGGCGCGGCCGGCGTCGGTCGCCACGGGGGCCGGCGCCGCGAGCAGGGCGTTGCGCGCCAGGATGTTGGAGAACTCTTCCATGAAGGACTCCAGCTGCGTGGCGACGCGGTCGATGTCGCGCGCGAAACGGTTGTAGGCCAGCACCGCGGGGATGGCGGCGAACAGGCCGATGGCCGTGGCCACCAGGGCCTCGGCGATGCCGGGCGCCACGGTGGCGAGCGTTACCTGCTGCAGGTTCGACAGGCCGGTGAAGGCGTGCATGATCCCCCAGATGGTGCCGAACAGGCCCACATAGGGCGAGACCGAGCCCACCGAGCCCAGGAACTCGAGCCGGGATTCAAGCAGGTCCATCTCGCGCTGGTAGCTGGCGCGCATGGCGCGGCGAGCCCCGTCGAGCAAGGCCGGCACGTCATTGACCTTTTTCTCGCGCAGCTTGAGGAACTCCCTCATGCCGGCGGCGAACATGCGCTCTTGAGGCGACGGCGGGCCCTCGCCACGGCTGGCGTCCTGGTAGAGCTCCTGCAGGGTGCGGCCGGCCCAGAATTCGCGGTCGAACTCGTCGTTGTCGGCCTTGACGCGGCGCAGGCCGATCACTTTGGCGAAGATGATGGTCCAGCTGGCCAGCGACACGCTGAGCAGCAGCACCATCACGATCTTGACCACCAGACTGGCGTTGAGCACCAGTTCGAGGATGGACAGGTCTTGGTTCATGTAGGAATGCCTCCGGATGCAAGGGCGTCATCTTGGCACAGAGCCCAAATGACCACGGATGGTCAGGATTGTGCGGTATCCGTGTAAACGGGCAGCGCAGCGAGGATCTCGGCAGGCATGCGCGCGGGCCGCAAGGCGCCATCAGGCTGGGACTGTACCCAGCCGATGCGGATATCACCCTCCACCAGCAGGGCGCCTGCGCACCAGCATTGCTGGGCCACGTTCAAGCTGGCACGCCCAGCTTCGGCCAAGCGCACGGTGACGATCAGTTCATCGTCCAGCCGCGCGGGACGCAAATAGCGCATGCGCGTCTCGCTGACCACGAACATGCCCTGGCCTGAGCGACGCAAGGCCTCCTGCGCGGGCCCCAGGCTGCGCAGCCATTCGGTGCGCGCCCGTTCGAAGAACTTCAGGTAGTTGGCGTAGAACACCACGCCACCGGCATCCGTGTCTTCCCAGTAGACCCGCACGGGCCAGCGGAAATGCACCTGCTGTTCAGCCACCGCCATGCACTGGAACGATCAACTGGAGCGGCCGTAGTTGTCCTCGAAGCGGACGATGTCGTCCTCACCAAGGTAGCTGCCGGACTGCACCTCGATGATCTCCAGCGGGATCGTGCCGGGGTTGGCCAGGCGGTGGGTGGAGCCCAAAGGGATGTAGGTGGACTGGTTCTCGCCCAGCATGATCACCTTGTCGCCACAGGTGACCTCGGCCGTGCCGCTGACCACGATCCAGTGCTCAGCGCGGTGGTGGTGCATCTGCAGGCTGAGCTTGGCCTTGGGCTTGACCATGATGCGCTTGACCTGGAAGCGCGGGCCGTGGTCGATGCTGTCGTACCAGCCCCAGGGACGGTGCACGCGGCGGTGCAGGCTGCCCTCCGGGCGATCCTTCTGACTCAGGGCCGTCACGATGCTCTTGACCTCCTGGCTGCGGCTGCGGTCGGCCACCAGCACGGCATCGGGTGTTTCCACCACGACCACGTTGTCCAGGCCCACGGTGGCCACCAAGCGCGAGGTGGCGTGCACCAGGGTGTTGCGGCTGTCGTGGATCAGGGCATCGCCTTCGGAAGCGTTGCCAGCCCCGTCCTGTGGGCTGACCTGCCAGACGGCGTCCCAGGCCCCCAGGTCTGACCAGCCAGCGTCCAGCGGCACCATGCGCACCTTGAAGCCGGCCTGAGGCTGGCGGGGGCATTGCTCCATCACGGCATAGTCGACCGATTCGGAGGGCACGGCGCTGAAGGCGGCCTTGTCGGGGCGAACGAACACATTGTCGGTGGCACTGGCCTTGAAGGCGGCTTCGGTGGCCTGCGCAATATCAGGGCGGAAATGCGACAGTGCGGCCAGCCAGCGCGAAGCGCGCATGACGAACATGCCGCTGTTCCAGTAGTAGCCGCCCTTGGCCAGGTAATCCTCGGCCGTCTTGCGGTCCGGCTTCTCGACGAAGGCCTGCACGGTGTGCGCGCCATCGGCCGCGGCATCGCCTGCATGGATGTAGCCGAACCCGGTTTCAGGGCGATCCGGCGTGATGCCCAGGATGACGATGTCGCCGCCGGCTGCCGCGCGGATCGCGGTCTGCAAAGCGGCGGTATAGGCGTCGACGTCCACCACCGTCTGGTCGGCAGGCGTGACAACCAGAATCGGATCCTGACCGCCGGCCGTGGCCTGCAGCGCTGCCAGCGCGACGGCCGGAGCGGTGTTGCGCCCCACGGGCTCGAGCAGCAGACTGGACGGGTCGGCCTTGACCTCACGCAACTGGTCGAGCACCAGGAATCGGTGCTCTTCGTTGCCGACGATGCAAGGAGCAGCGACCGCGATGTCGGTGGCATCCAGGCCCTTGAGGCGCAGGTGCGCCTGCTGGAACAGCGTCTGTGGGCCATTGAGCGCCAGGAACTGCTTGGGATACAGCGCGCGCGACAAGGGCCACAGGCGGGTGCCGGAGCCGCCGGCCATGATCACGGGAAGAACGTCAAAGGTCGCCATGACAGTGAATTGCTCAAGGGCCGGTCAGCCCTCGAAGCCCTGAGGGTTGAGTGATTGCCAGCGCCAGGAATCGGCGCACATGTCGTCCAGACCGCGCTGGGCCTTCCAGCCCATCAGGGTTTGTGCGAGGGTCGGATCAGCATAGCAGGCGGCCACGTCACCTGCGCGCCTGGGCGCGTAAACGAGGGGGATGGACTGGCCGCTGGCGCGCTCGTAGGCGCGGGCTACCTCGACCACGCTGTAGCCTTGTCCTGTGCCCAGATTGACCGTGAGCGACTGCTGCTGCTCGTCAAGATAGCGCAGTGCCGCCACGTGGCCGTCAGCGAGGTCGCACACGTGGATATAGTCGCGCACACCCGTGCCGTCCGGCGTGTCGTAGTCATCACCGAACACGTTGAGGTGCGCGCGCTTGCCTACGGCCACCTGCGCCACGTAAGGCATGAGGTTGTTGGGAACACCGCGGGGATCCTCGCCAATCTGACCACTGGGATGGGCGCCTACCGGGTTGAAATAGCGCAGATAGGCGATTTTCCACTTGGGATTGCAACGCTCCAACTCGCGAAGCAACTCCTCGCCCATCAGTTTGGTCTGGCCGTAAGGATTGGTGGCCTGCAAAGGCGAGTCTTCGGTTATGGGCAATTGCTTCGGCTGCCCATATACGGTAGCAGATGAACTGAACACGAGCTGAGAAGCGCCATGGCGCTCCATGGCCTGACACACGGAGATCAGACCGCCGATGTTGTTGTTGAAATAATCGAGCGGCTTTTCCACGGACTCACCGACCGCTTTGAGCGCCGCGAAGTGGATCACGGCAGAAACTGCGCTCCCCGCTTGAAAGGCTTTTTCGAAACAGGCGTCCAACACCGATGACTCTCGTACATCGCCTGAGACGAACATGGGAGGACTGCCCGTCAAATCTCTTAGACGTTCAATGACTTTGTCAGAGCTGTTAACAAAATTATCTACGCCAATGACGCCCAAGCCCTGATTCAAAAGTGCCAGCCAAGTGTGTGACCCTATGTATCCAGTCGCCCCCGTCAGCAATACCGTCTTCGTCATTGACACAGCCCTCCTTTCGACTCAGTCGATGGTAAACATGGCATTACAGTTTACACTGTCTCCACTGAAATCGCGACTAAATAGAGATGCTGATCGAGCGTATGTTTCCCAACTGCAACCCACACGAGTACTTCTGAACAACTGATAACCGACCCCTATATTTACAGATCGATAACTGCCATTCAAGCCACGATTATTTGCCGAATTAACTTCACCACCATTAATTTCTGTAGAAATGGATTCACTTTCTTCTTCGATGCGCCGATACACACCGGTGGCGGTCACAGAAATCTTCGAGGTCAAACCATAAGTCGCCCTGACCAAAAGCCCTGTCGTTGCGCGCCGCTGACTATTGAAACCAATATTGCCAGTGAAACCAGAAAGATCTGGCGCAATATTATACGAAAGGGATGTATTACCGCCTGAATTATTCGTATCGCGGTCAATAGCGACCGTGTAACTCATTTTTCCGGAAGGCGTATAATTCCAACCCAAACGACCAGTTATGCCATTGAAATTTCTTAGGCGATCAGTATCGTAGTGCTCCTGAGTCCATGCCAGCCGAGCATCCAGACTGCTATAGCCAGTCACAGTCCACCGAGTGGAGAACTCCAAATCCTGACGCTGAACATCTTCGCCAACCGCCTCACTGATCTGCCCGCCACCCGAATTTCGGATCACCTTATAATTTGGCAGTTCAGATTTTGTTTTACGATACCCCAAATCAAAATAAAGCAAATCGGTTGGACTGTACCTAACACCGGCCTTAGCGCCTTGGGAAGACCGGTCATTGCTACGCAAAACCTTGTAATTAATCTTACTCTGATTAACATCAGCATTCAGCGACCAGCGACTATACAAACCATATTGAACAAATATTTTTGTATCTTGAGATTCAACTGGCTCTTTATAGCGATTAAGCCCTTGATCCTGAAAGCTCTGCAACTGCCTCACTCGATTATGATCTATATCAACAAGCCAATTTGATGCGATTTGACTGGAAAAACCCAGGGCCAAGTTGTAACCATCATTATTATAAAAATCAGAATTCTTATATCTGGTTGCAACCACCGTACCAGAAGCCTTGTATGTTTGGCGCCCATATTGTTTGGCAAACCCTAACTGCACACCTGTTGCGGACACAAGATCGCGATATTTGTTATCATTATTTCTCAAAATATTACTATCGTACGTCAAATTCTCACTGACAGCAAGACTAAGCGGCGTTTCAGCTCTTGCCGATTCGCTAAAGAACATACAGCCGATAGCTGCAACATTCAAAATGAAGAAGTAACTGGATTCCCTAATCGTCATCACACGACACCCTTCAAACTCAATAAGCATTGCGATCAAACACCATCAACCGCACGGTACGGATGATGATCTGCAGGTCCAGCGCCAAGGTCCAGTTGCGCAGGTACTCCAGGTCGTATTCGACACGAGCCTGCATCTTCTCGATGGTCTCGGTTTCCCCACGGCAGCCGTTGACCTGGGCCCAGCCGGTGATGCCCGGCTTGACCTTGTGGCGAACCATGTAGGCCTTGATCAGGCGCCGGTATTCCTCGTTGTGGGCCACCGCGTGCGGCCTTGGCCCGACGATGCTCATGCGGCCTTGCAGCACGTTCACGAACTGCGGGAGTTCATCCAGCGAAGTCTTGCGGATGAAGGCGCCCAGAGGCGTGATGCGCGGATCGCCCTTGGTCGCCTGCTTGACCACGACGCCGTTGTCCATCACCCGCATCGAGCGGAACTTGTAGACCATGATCTCTTCACCGTCCAGCCCATTGCGGCGCTGCTTGAAGATGACAGGGCCTGGGGAGCTGAGCTTGACGGCGATGGCCAGCCCGATCAGGATCGGCGAGATCATCACCAGGATGATGCTGGCCAGCACGATGTCCGAGATGCGCTTGACCAAGGCGTTCGTACCCGTGAAGGGTGTCTCGCAGATGCCCACCACTGGCACACCATTCATGTCCTGGAGACGGCCCTGGATGATGCTGATGCCGAACACATCCGGCACGAAGTACAGCGACGCCGTGGTGCCCTGTACCGCTTCCAGCAGTTCCACGATGCGGGGCTGAGAGCCCAGCGGCAAGGTGATGTAGACCTCATGCACGCCATGTGCGTAGACATAGTTGGCAACATCGCGCAGGCCCCCGAGCCGCATGCTGACGGCCTCCGGCAGCACCCGGCTGTCGGTCCGATCATCGAAGTAGCCGACGAATTCGATGCCCATCTCGCTGTTGTTCTGCAGCGCCCGAGCGACCTTGCCACCCAGGGGGCCGGCGCCCACCACAATGGCACGGCGGCGCGCAAAAGGCTGGGCCGCGCGGTGCGACAGCACCCACTTGCCGATCAGCACCGCGGCCCACTGCAGCAAGGGCGTCAGCACGCCCCAGGTGAGCATCACCTCGCTGTCGAAGAAGTGCAGGCTGTTGGTGGCGTAGCCGCACAACCACAGGATGGCCAGCATGGACACCCATGAGGTACCGATGTCCACCGCCGCCTCAAGACGGTTGTCGTGGAACCGGTTGCGCCCGGGGAATGTCAGGGCGAACACCAGCAGGCACAAAGCCATGGAGGCTCTGAACACCGGTTCGCCATGCCAGGCCATGACCATCAAAAAGGTCACCACCGTGATCGTCGGCTCCAGAAAGGCCGCGACAAAGGAGGTGACCGATTGAGGCGCGTTGAAAAATGTCCGGTTGTAGTTTCGGTTGTTGAACATGTGAACCGCTGTCTGCCCCCGGGCACGGCCGGCCCGAAGATCTGAATGGGCGATTGTGGATCAAAAAATTTGACAGGAGGGCCATGATTCACCCTGCTACAAATCAGTCTGTTGCGCCGCAGCATATCCTGTACCACTTCGCGAACCGCAGAAAGACAGGCCCCCAAGCAAGGGGTGTCGCGCCGCCTACAATGACCGCATGGCCCTCCCCCTGCTTCAAACCCTGAGCAACGCCGCCACAGCCCGCCTGGTGCTGTTGGCCAACCATGTCATCGCCAGCGAGCCGGCCGCCCTGCTCAAGCTCAAGCCGCATGCAGGCCACCGCATCGACCTGCACTTCCGCTTGCCGGCAGGTGCGGCGTGGGTCACACGCCTTGCTGAGCCATTGCCCAAGCATGTGGGCCTGCTGATCACACCCGCTGGCCTGCTCGAATGGACGGAGCCCACCATCTCGGCGGACACGCCCGTGCCCCCACCCGGCGGCCTGAGCGTCACCGTCGACCTGCCCGATCCCTTCCAGGCCCTGCGACTGGCACTCAAGCGTGAGCGCCCGCCGGTCACCATCGAGGGTGACGCAGCGCTGGCCGAGGCCGTGTCCTGGCTCATGAAGAACCTGCGCTGGGACATTGAAGACGATCTGGCCCGCTGGCTGGGCGTGCCACCCACACAGATGCTCAAGACGGTGGCCGAGGGTGTCAAGCAGGCCCTGAGCCGCTGGCGCCCGGGCAGCGCCGCTGACGCCTCCCGCGGCCCCGGACGCTGAGCGCGCTGCCGATGCGCCGCAAGCTGCGTACGTCGCTGCGCCCGGTCTTCATCGGGCTGATCGGCCTGCGTTACGGGCTGGACACGCTGCTGCTGGGCAGCATGCGCCACCCCTTGCTGACCTTGCTGGGCCGCATCCTGTCCACCGGCCGCAAGCTCGATGCCCCGCGCGGCGAGCGCCTGCGCATCGCCCTGGAGCGGCTGGGGCCCATCTTCGTCAAGTTCGGGCAGATGCTGTCCACGCGGCGCGATCTGCTGCCGCCCGATGTGGCCGATGAACTGGCCAGGCTGCAGGACCGTGTGCCGCCCTTCCCCAGTGAGGAATCGATCCGCCTGGTGGAAAAAGCCTTTCGCCGGCCCCTGGGCGATGTGTTCCGCCAGTTCGATGCCGAACCGGTGGCCAGCGCGTCCATCGCGCAGGTGCACTTCGCGGTGCTGCACGATGGCCGCGAAGTGGCCGTGAAGGTGCTGCGCCCGGGCATGCTGTCCGTGATCGACGACGACCTGGCCCTGATGCGCACCCTGGCACGCTGGGTCGAGCGCCTGTCGGCCGATGGCCGCCGACTCAAGCCCCGAGAAGTGGTGGCCGAGTTCGACACCTACCTGCACGATGAGCTGGACCTGGTGCGCGAGGCCGCCAACGCCGCCCAGCTGCGCCGGAACATGCAGGGGCTGGACTTGGTGCTGGTGCCGGAGATGGTGTGGGATTACTGCACCACCACCGTGATGGTGATGGAACGCATGAAGGGCGTGCCCATCAGCCACATGCAGCGCCTGCGCGAGGCCGGCGTCGACATCAAGAAGCTGGCCCGCGACGGTGTCACCATCTTCTTCACCCAGGTGTTCCGCGACGGCTTCTTCCACGCCGACATGCACCCGGGCAACATCCAGGTCAGCCTGGCCCCCGAGACTTTCGGACGCTACATCGCGCTGGATTTCGGCATCATCGGCACCCTGACCGAGGTGGACAAGGACTACCTGGCGCAGAACTTCATGGCGTTTTTGCACCGCGATTACAAGCGCGTAGCGGAACTGCACATCGAAAGCGGCTGGGTGCCGCCCACCACGCGGGTCGATGAGCTGGAGGGCGCCGTGCGCACGGTGTGCGAGCCCTACTTCGACCGCCCGCTCAAAGAGATCTCGCTGGGCCAGGTGCTGATGCGCCTGTTCCAGATCTCCCGGCGCTTCAATGTCGAGATCCAGCCGCAACTGGTGCTGCTGCAGAAGACGCTGCTGAACGTGGAAGGCCTGGGCCGCCAACTCGATCCCGACCTGGACCTGTGGACCACGGCCAAGCCCTTCCTGGAGCGCTGGATGCACGAGCAGGTGGGCCTGCGCGGCCTGCTTCAGCGCCTCAAGAAGGAGGCGCCCCGCTACGCCAAGCTGCTGCCCGAACTGCCCCGCCTGATCCATGACAACCTGCAGAACAGCAACGACGATCTGCGCCTGGACCTGGCCGCGATCTTGCGTGAGCAGCGCAAGACGAACCGGCTGCTGTCGGCCGTGGTGTGGGTGGTCCTGGGCTTCGTGCTGGGGCTGGTGTCCGCGCAGGTGCTGATGCGCCTGCACGTGCTCGGCATTTTCTGACCTGCCGGCGCCGGGCGGCGTATCGAATCGCATTACACTGCGCGCCGGTTCGCCCTGCCTCGTGTCCTTCGTCGCTCCGGAAGTCCTTGAGATGAACACCACCCTGCTCGCCTTCGTGGTTCTGTACCTGCTGGTCACCATGGGGATCGGCATGTACGCCGGCACCCGCATCAAGAACACGGCCGATTTCGCCGTGGCCGGCCGCAGCCTGCCGCTGGTGATGGTGATCACCACCACCTTCGCCACCTGGTTCGGTGCCGAGACGGTGATGGGCATCCCGGCCAAGTTCGTGCAGGGCGGCCTCAATGCCGTGATCGAGGACCCGTTCGGCGCCTCGATGTGCCTGGTGCTGGTGGGCGCCTTCTTCGCGGCGCGCCTGTACAAGATGAACCTGCTGACGATCGGCGACTTCTACCGCGAGCGTTTCGGCAAGGGCGTGGAGATCTTCTGCTCCATCGCCATCATCCTGAGCTACCTGGGCTGGGTGGCCGCGCAGATCACCGCGCTGGGCCTGGTCTTCACCATCTTGTCGGGCGGCGAGCTCACGCCCGCGCAGGGCATGACCATTGGCACCGTGCTGGTGCTGGTCTACGTGCTGATCGGCGGCATGCTGGCCGTGGCCTGGACGGATTTCATCCAGATGATCGTGCTGGTGGTGGGCCTGTCGCTGATCGCCGTGCTGGCCGCCGACCAGGCCGGTGGTGCCGACAAGGTGCTGGCCCTGGCCAGTGAGCAGAACTGGTTCAAGATCCTGCCCGAGCACACCGTGAACGGCTGGGTCTGGTTCGTCGCGGCCGCCATCACGATGATGTTCGGCTCGATCCCGCAGCAGGACGTGTTCCAGCGCGTGATGGCCGCCAAGGATGCGGAAACAGCCCGCAAGGGCGCCATGATCGGCGGCTTCAGCTACCTGCTGTTCGCCTTCGTGCCCATGTTCATCGTGGCCTCGTCGCTGATCATCATGCCGGCGCAGACCAAGGATCTGCTGGCCAACGATGCGCAGCAGGTGCTGCCCACGCTGATCCTGACGCACATGCCCTTCATCGCGCAGATCTTCTTCTTCGGCGCGCTGGTGTCGGCCATCAAGTCCACCTCGTCCGCCACGCTGCTGGCGCCGTCCACCAGCTTCGTCGAGAACATCCTGCGCAACATCAAGCCAGGCATGAGCGACCGCCAGGTGCTGCTGTCGCTGCGCATCACGATCTTCGTGTTCACGGCACTGGTGCTGCTGTACGCCATCCAGATGCAGGGCACTTCGATCTACGAACTGGTGTCGGCGGCCTATCAGGTGCCGCTGGTGGGCGCCTTCGTACCGCTGGTGGCCGGCCTGTACTGGAAACGCGCCACCACGCAGGGCGCCGTGCTGTCCATCGTGCTGGGCATCGGCACGCTGGCGGTCTTCACGTTCCACGCCCCGTGGGGCGAGGCCTTCCCCGGGCAACTGGCCGGTCTGCTGACGGCCATCGGCGGCATGCTGGCCGGCTCGCTGGGACCTCAGCTGATCAGGGATCACCACCACAAGCACCACGACACGGTGATCGCAGGCAGCACGGCCTCGAAAGCCTGATGCCAGCGTGCTGTCCGGCACGTTTCGGCCCCTTTTCCCGCGCCTGAGGGGGGCAGCGCCGTTCAGGTCTTGATGGGCGCGGGTGGTGCCCCCACTTAGAATGGCGTCTTTGTTGGAAATGACGGGAAAACCCGAGGGTACCCATGCCGATTTACGCCTACCGCTGTGATGCCTGCGGTCACGCCAAGGATGTCTTGCAGAAGATGTCCGACCCGGTGCTCACCACCTGCCCCGCCTGCAACGCGGAGAGCTTCAAGAAACAATTGACCGCCGCGGGCTTCCAGCTCAAGGGTTCCGGTTGGTACGTGACCGATTTCCGAGGCGGTTCTGGCGGCGGCGCCGCAGCCGCCGGCACGGCAGCGGCCACGGCCGCACCGGCGGGTGATGCCGCTGCAACGCCCAGCGCCAGCAGCACCCCGGCAGCGTCGAGCTCGTCCGGCTCATCCGACGGGGGCGGTTCGTCCTCCGGCGGAGCCGGCTGCGGCTCGTCGTGCGCCTGTCATTGATGTCGGCCGCACTCCGCAAGTACATCCTCACCGGCCTGCTCGTTTGGCTGCCCCTGGCCGTCACGGTCTGGGTGCTGACCAGCGTGGTCGGCCTGCTCGACGGCATCTTCGCCTGGCTGGTGGTGGCCGCACAGACGGTGCTGCCCGCCAGCCTCAAGCCCGCGCTCACGCAACTGCGCGAGATCCAGGGGCTGAGCGTGATCGTGATGGTGCTGGCCCTGCTGCTGACCGGCCTGGCCGTGACCAACATCGCCGGCCAGTGGATCGTGACGCAGTCCAACCGGGTGTTCTCGAACATCCCCATCGTCAAGAGCATCTACAACTCGGTCAAGCAGGTCTCGGACACCCTGTTTTCATCGAGCGGACAGGCTTTTCGCCATGCGGTGCTGGTGCAGTACCCGCGCCAGGGCTCGTGGACGATCGCCTTCGTCACCGGCAAACCCGGCGGCGAGGTGGGCGATCACCTGCCCGGCGACATGCTGACGGTGTACGTGCCCACCACGCCCAACCCGACCTCGGGCTTCATGCTGATCGTGCCACGCGCCGAGGTGGTCGAGCTGGCCATGTCGGTCGACGAGGCCCTCAAATATGTGATCTCGATGGGGGTGGTGTCGCCACCCTCCGCGCCAAAGATCCATTCCTGAACGACAATCGAGGGTTCCAAGCCGGGCGCGCGTGCCCGGCGGCGTGACCCTCATCTCCCGGAGAGAACAACAATGCGCACCACTTACTGTGGCCTGGTCAGCGAAGCGCTGATGGACCAGACCGTGACGCTGATGGGCTGGGCCCACCGTCGCCGCGACCATGGCGGCGTGATCTTCATCGACCTGCGTGACCGCGAAGGCCTGGTGCAGGTGGTGTTCGACCCCGACCGCGCCGACACCTTCAAGACCGCTGAAGAGGTGCGCAACGAGTTCTGCGTGAAGATCACCGGCGTGGTGCGTGCCCGCCCCGCAGGCACCGAGAACGCCGGCCTGACCAGCGGCAAGATCGAAGTGCTGGCGCACACGCTGGAGGTGCTCAACGCCTCGGTGACACCGCCCTTCCCGCTCGACGACGAGAACCTGTCGGAAACCACCCGCCTGACGCACCGCGTGCTGGACCTGCGCCGCCCGTACATGCAGCGCAACCTGATGCTGCGCTACCGCGTGGCCATGGAGGCGCGCAAGTTCCTCGATGAGCACGGCTTCGTCGACATCGAAACCCCGATGCTGACCAAGAGCACGCCCGAAGGCGCGCGCGACTACCTGGTGCCCTCGCGTGTGCACGACGGCCACTTCTTCGCGCTGCCGCAATCGCCCCAGCTGTTCAAGCAGCTGCTGATGGTGGCCGGCTTCGATCGGTACTACCAGATCACCAAGTGCTTCCGCGACGAAGACCTGCGCGCCGACCGCCAGCCCGAATTCACCCAGATCGACATTGAAACGAGCTTCCTGGGCGAACAGGAAATCCGCGACATGTTCGAGGGCATGATCCGCCATGTCTTCATGAAGGCACTGGATGTGGACCTGGGCGAGTACCCGGTCATGACCTACGCCGACGCCATGTTCCAGTACGGCTCGGACAAGCCCGATCTGCGCGTCAAGCTGCAGTTCACCGAGCTGACCGAGGTGATGGCCGACGTGGACTTCAAGGTGTTCTCCACCCCCGCCACGACCAAGGGCGGCCGCGTGGTGGCCCTGAACGTGCCGGGCGGCGGTTCGATGTCGCGCGGCGAGATCGACGCCTACACCGAGTTCGTCAAGATCTACGGCGCCAAGGGCCTGGCCTGGATCAAGGTCAATGAAGTGGCCAAGGGCCGCGAGGGCCTGCAGTCACCCATCGTGAAGAACCTGCACGACGCGGCCATCGCCGAGATCCTCAAGCGCACGGGCGCCAAGGACGGCGACCTGATCTTCTTCGGTGCCGACAAGGAAAAGGTCGTCAACGACGCCATCGGCGCGCTGCGCCTGAAGGTCGGCCACAGTGATTTCGGAAAGAAGAACGGGCTGTTCGAAGACCGCTGGGCCCCGCTGTGGGTGGTCGATTTCCCGATGTTCGAGTACGACGACGAAGCCGACCGCTGGAACGCCGTGCACCACCCGTTCACCGCCCCCAAGGACGGCCACGAGGACTACATGGACACCGACCCGGGCAAGTGCATTGCCAAGGCCTACGACATGGTGCTCAACGGCTGGGAGCTGGGTGGCGGCTCGATCCGTATCCACCGCGCCGAAGTGCAGAGCAAGGTGTTCACGGCCTTGAACATCAGCGCCGAAGACGCCAAGGTGAAGTTCGGCTTCCTGCTGGACGCGCTGCAGTACGGCGCGCCGCCGCACGGTGGCCTGGCCTTCGGCCTGGACCGCCTGGTGACGCTGATGACCAAGGCCGAGTCCATCCGCGACGTGATCGCCTTCCCGAAGACGCAGCGGGCGCAGTGCCTGCTGACGGGCGCCCCGTCGAACGTGGACGAAAAGCAACTGCGCGAGCTGCACATCCGCCTGCGCAACGCACAGGCCGCCGCAGGCGCCGGCTCGGCCTGACGCCTGCCGCTCGGCCTTCACAGGCCGGCCGATGCTGCTTGAAAACCGCCTTCCCGTCACTGGGAGGCGGTTTTTTGTTGTCCCGACGCGTGCGACACTGCCTGCACGATGACGACAACGCCCAGCGCCCCGCCCCCCAAGATTCCCCAGTCCGTCCTGGTCGTCATCCACACCCCTGACCTGGACGTGCTGGTGATCGAGCGCGCCAAGCAGCCCGGCTTCTGGCAGAGCGTCACCGGCTCGAAGGACACCGAGGCCGAAGACTGGCGCACCACGGCCATCCGCGAGGTGCAGGAAGAAACCGGCATCGTCGTCGGCAGCACGGGCATCCCGCCTGAGGCCCTCACCGACTGGGCCATCGAGAACATCTACGAGATCTACCCCGTGTGGCGCCACCGCTACGCCCCGGGTGTCACCCACAACACCGAGCGCGTCTTCGGCCTGTGCGTGCCGGCCGGCACGCCCATCACCCTGGCCCCACGCGAGCACACCCGATACGAATGGTTGCCACTGCGGGCCGCCGCCGACCGCTGCTTCTCCCCCTCCAACGCCGAGGCCATCCTGCAATTGACGAGATTGGGCGGCCTTCCAGGGGTTGACGCCCGACAGGGGTCATCGCAAACGCGCTAAGGTGGCGATCAGCATGACCACCGAGACCTCAACGTGCTGAACCCGTTCCACTCGACCCTGCTGCCACCGTCGACCCTTTCTTCGAAGGGGCTGCGGGTGGCCACCTACAACATCCACAAGGGCGTGCGCGGCCTCGGCCCCACCAAGCGCCTGGAGATCCACAACCTCGGCCTGGCCGTGGAGGCCTTCGATGCCGACATCGTCTGCCTGCAGGAGGTGCGCAGCTTCAACAACCAGGAAGCGCGCAAGTTCTCCGTGACGCAGTTCGGCCACGGCTGCTGGCCCGACAAGCCCCAGGCCGACTACCTGGCACCCGAGGGCTATGACGTGGCCTACCGGTCCAATGCCATCACCAAGCACGGCGAGCACGGCAACGCGCTGCTGTCACGCTGGCCCATCGGCGACATCGGCCACCACAATGTGTCCGACCACCGCTTCGAGCAGCGTGGCCTGTTGCACGTGCCCGTGCAATGGAACGGCGTGGAGGTGCACGTGGTGGTGGTGCACCTGGGCCTGATCCACGCCAGCCGCGTGCGTCAGGTCAAGCAGGTGGCCAAGCTGGTGGCCGAGCAGTTGCCACCCAAGGCCCCCGTGGTGATCGCAGGCGATTTCAACGACTGGAACGAGAAGCTGGACCACATCCTGACGGATGTCGGGCTCACACGGGCCCGGACCCTCATGGCCGAACGCGTGCCCACCTACCCTTCCCGCGTGCCCGTGCTGGCCCTGGACCGGGTCTACACGCGGGGCCTGGCCTGCCAGTCGATCATGGTGCCGCGCGGCACCTCCTGGGCACGCCTGTCCGACCACCTGCCGCTGGTCGCGGAGTTCGAACTGGACCTGTGAAGCGGCTGCCTCCCAAACACCTGAGCTTCGGCGACAACGCCGCGCAGTCCCTCTCGCTGGCCTGGTATGCCCAGCGCCGGCCGGTGTTCACCGGCGGCAACCAGGTGCAACTGCTGCGGGGTGGGCGCGAGCTGTTCCCGGCCATGGTGCAGGCCATCGACCAGGCGCAGGACAGCGTCTGGCTGGCCAACTACCTGACCGGGCCCGGCGGGCAGGCCGACCTGGTGTTCCAGGCATTGACCCGAGCGGCGCAGCGCGGCGTGGCCGTGCAGGTGGTGATGGATGGTGTCGGCTCGCGCGAGGTGCCTTCGGCGTTCTGGCAAGCGCTGCGGGATGAGGGCATCGATGTGGCCATCTACCGGCCGGTGCAGGGATGGCTGTCGGCGCTCAAGCGCGGCAACTGGCGGCGCATGCACCTCAAGCTGTGCGTGGTCGACGAAGACCTGGGCTTCGTGGGCGGCATCAACTTGATCGACGACCACAACGACCTGGCACAAGGCTGGTCGGGCCAGCCCAGGCTGGACTATGCGGTGCAGGTGCGCGGCACCGTGGCCACGCCGGTGCAGCACACCATCCGCGCGATGTGGACACGCGCCACCCTGGGCAAGGACTGGCGCGACGAGCTGATCGACTGGGTGAAGGTGCCTGGCCGCACGAAGCGGTTGCGGCGCGTGTGGCAGCAGGCCCGCCTGCGCCTGCCGCCGGCCGAGCAGGGCCAGATCAGCGCGAGCGCAGGCATCCGCCAGCCCATGCGCTGCGCCTTCGTGCTGCGCGACAACCTTCGCCAGCGCCGCACCATCGAGCGTGCGGCCCTGCAGGCCATCCAGCAGGCCCGGTCGCATGTGGACATCGTCACGCCCTACTTCTATCCGGGCCGGGCCATGCGGCGTGCGCTGCGGCATGCGGCCGATCGGGGGGTGCGCGTGCGCCTGCTGCTGCAAGGCAAGGTGGATTACCGCATCGCCGCCATGGCAGCGCGGGCGCTGTACGACGAACTGCAGCGGCATGGCGTGCGCATCTTCGAATACCAGGCCGCCTGGCTGCACGCCAAGGTGATGTGCGTGGACGACGAATGGGCCACGGTGGGCTCGTCCAACCTGGATCCGCTGTCCATGCTGGTGAACCTGGAAGGCAACCTGATCGTGCGTGACAGGGCCTTCGCGAAGACGCTGGCCGCCTCGCTGGCGCGCGATTTCGCCGACGGCGTGGAGGTACTGCCGGCCCATGCGCAAGGGCAGTCGCGCTCGGCGCGGTGGCTGCGCGGGGCGCTGAACTGGGTGGCCAAGGTGTACCTGCGCATGGCCGGCGTGGCGCGACGCGACTGGCGGGACTGAGCCCGCCTCTGGCTGAACGGGCTGGCTAAACGGGCTGGCACGCCCCATGGGGAGGTGCGGCAGGCCACTGCGTGGGCTCGGCGGGGCAGGTGCCCGCGCCGTGCGCGGCCAGCCACTGCCGCGCCAGCATCCAGCCGGCATGCGCCACCACCACACCGCCCTCGCCCGGTGGCGACCAGGCGGCCGCGCGGGCCAGCACCTGCCGAACGCTCTCACCACCGCCTGGCGAGTGGTCGGCAAAATCCGCACACCAGGCGTCGACTTCGGTCTGGCCGATGTCGACCCACCGCCGTCCGTCCCAGGCCCCGAAGTCGGCTTCCAGCAGTTCAGGCGTCACCACGTGGCGCCAGCCCCAGCGGCGCAGCAGGCGGCCCACCTCACGGCACCGGCGCAGCGGCGAGGTGCACACCAGCCTGGGCAGGCCTTCTCGCGCGGCCACACGGCGGATGCGCCTCGCCAGGCGCCGGGCCTTGCGCGCATCCAGGCGCAGGTCGGTCCGGCCGATGCACCGGCCTTCGGCCCCCTGTGCACGGGGGTGGCGCCACGCCCGCCAGGCCATCACCAGCGCACCCACGTGACGGGGTGCACCACCGCCAGCCAGGCCAGCAGGCTCAGCAGCTCCGTGATCTGCTGGGCCGCGCCCAGCGTGTCGCCCGTGTAGCCACCCAGGCGGCGGCGCAGCCACCGTGCCATCCACCACGTGCCCAGCGCCACGGCCAGCGTGGCCCAGCCCATGGCCAGCCACAGGGTCGGCACAGGCCAGCCGATGCGGTCCACCCACAGCACCAGGCCCAGGCTCACCGCGCCCCAGCAGAGCAAGGCCCCCAGCACACTGCCCCAGGACACGCGGGTGGTCAGCGGCTTGGCTTTGGCCTGGTCAAGGTCGCCGGCATAAGGCAAGGCGCGGATCAGCAGCACGGGCGCCAGCCGGGAGGTGGTGTGGCTCCAGACCAGGGCCATCAAGGTCCAGCCCAGCAGCACCTGGTGCACATGGCTGCTCTCGGCCTCGTTGAGTTCGCCAAGCACCGGGGCCAGCAGGCTGCTGAGCACGGCGGCCTTGAGACCCAGCACCAAGGCCAGGCCCAGGGCGCCGTAGCTGCCCAATCGCGAATCCTTCATGATGATCAGGGCCCGGTCGCGGCTCACCGAACCACCCAGTCCGTCGCAGGTGTCGGCCAGGCCGTCCTCGTGGAAACCACCGGTCATCCACACGGTGGCGGCCATGCTGAGCAGCACGGCCACCAGGGGCGGCCAGACCAGGCTGGTGGTGGCCAGCACCACGGCGCCAGCCACGCCCACGCAGGCCCCCACCAGCGGAAAGTACCGGGCACAGGCCTGCAGCCATCCAGGCTGAAACCCCACCCAGGCCGGCACCGGCACCCGCGTGAAGAACTGCAGCGCGATGAAGAACAGGCGCAGTTCCAGGAGCAGGCGTTGGCCGAAGGATCGGAGCATGGCTTGGCAATCCGCAGAAGCTCAGGCCTGCCGCTCGCTCACGCCGGCGTCGGCGAAACTGGCCATCTCGCGCAGGATACGGCAGGCCGATCCCAGCAGGGGCCAGGCCAGCGCGGCGCCCGAGCCCTCACCCAGGCGCAGGCCCAGGTGCAGCAGAGGCTGGGCACCCAGCCAGGCCAGCAGGCGCGCATGGCCCGATTCGTCGGACTGGTGTGCGAACACGCAGCGCTGCAGCACCAGCGGCTGCACGGCCTGGGCCACGAGCACGGCGCTGGTGGCGATGAACCCATCGACCACGATCACACGGTTCTGCGCGGCCGCTTCGAGCACCGCGCCGCACATCATCGCGATCTCGAACCCGCCCAGTGCCGCCAGCACCTGCACAGGCTGGGTGGCAGGGGCGCTGGCGTTGGCGTTGGCCTTCAAGGCCTTGCGCAGCACGGCCAGCTTGCGCTGGAGGCCTGCGTCGTCCAGGCCGGTGCCGCGGCCCACGCACTGGACAAGCGGCGCGCCGGTCAGGCGGCTCATCAGCAGCGCCGCACTCGATGTGTTGCCAATGCCCATTTCGCCCAGCAGCAAGGCGTTGCCCGGCAGTTGCCTGACCACGTCGGCCCCTGCCTGCAGCGCGGCATGGCATTGCGCCAGCGTCATCGCGGGGCCCACCGACGCATCGGCCGTCCCTGGGGCGATCTTGCGCACCAACAGACCATCGCGAGGCGCGATATCACGTGCCACACCGGCATCGACCACCGTGAGCGCCAGACCATGCTGGCGGGCCAGCACGCTGACGGCCGCGCCGCCTGCCAGGAAGTTCTCGACCATCTGCCAGGTCACGTCGCTGGGGAAAGCCGACACGCCCCGGGCGGCCAGGCCGTGATCGCCGGCGAACACGACCATCTGCGGCTGCTCCAGCGCCGGGGTTTCGCTGCGAAGGATGAGGCCCAGCTGAAGGGCCAGGCTTTCCAAGCGGCCCAGCGAGCCCAGCGGTTTGGTCTTGTGGTCGATCCGGTGACGCAGGCGCTGGGCCAGCGTGGTGTCGCGCAGGTCGGTGAGGTCAGGAACGGCGAAAGCGGGAATCTCTGTCATGGCTTGGGTGGGAAACAATGAGGGCCATCAGGGACGCTGGATCAGCGTGGCCAGCGCCCCTGGGGCAAAGTGATGATCGATGTAGTCGGCCAGGCCGTCCATCACGCGGTCGAGCGAAGGGGCCTGGGCGCCGAACAGCGCACGCATCACGGCGTCGTCTTCGAACACGCCGTGCAGGTACAGGCCGATCACCTGCCCACGACGCCAGCCCAGCGGCTGCCCTGCGGCATCGTGCAGTATCGCTTGCGTGTCGGGGCTGCCCGCGTCTGACGAGAGCTCCGTGCGGCCATGGTGAATCTCGTAGCCCTGCACCGTCACGCCCGCCAGGGCCTGCCAGGGACGGCCAGAGCCCAGTTGCGCCGTGAACACGGCCCGCGTCTCGCGCAGCAGCTTGTCGGCATCGAAGCGTGTGTGCAGGTCCAGCAAATGCAGGCCTTGCACCATGGCCCCTGCCGGTCCCTCGACGCCGTCAGGATCGCTCAGGACCTGGCCCAGCATCTGCAAGCCGCCACAGATGCCCAGCACCGCGCCGCCACGCCGTGCATGCTCGGTCACGGCACGGTCCAGGCCCTGGGCTCTCACCCAGGCCAGATCGGCCGTGGTGTGCTTGGAGCCTGGCAGGATCACCCAGTCGGCCCCATCCAGATCGCGCGGGTGCCGCGCCCATACCAGCCGCACGCCCGGCGCGGAGCGCAAGGGCTGGAACTCGTCGAGGTTGCTGATGCGCGGACAGGCCAGCACGGCGATGCGAACCACGGGTGCTTGGTCGCCCACGGGCCCGCTGGCTCGGTCATCGAACACACCGTCTTCTTCCGGCAGGCCATGGCCGCGCCACATGGGCAGCACGGCCAGCGTGGGCACGCCGGTCAAGGCCTGCAACTGCTCCGGCCCCGGTGCGAGCAGGCTGGCATCACCCCGGAAGCGGTTGAGCACGAAGCCCTGGATCAGGGCACGTTCATGCTCGGGCAGCAACTGGTGCGTGCCGTAGAGATGGGCGAAGGCGCCACCGCGGTCGATGTCGGTCACCAGCAGGCAAGCCGCCCCAGCGTGCAGCGCCGTGCGCATGTTGACGTAGTCGCTGGCATGCAGGTTGATCTCGGCGGGCGAGCCCGCTCCCTCGATCACGACGACGTCGTGGGTGTCCATGAGTTCGTCCAGCGCCTGGCGAGCGTGGGGCCACACCAGGTTGCTGCGCTCACGCCAGGGCACCCGGCGCAGTTCGTCGTGCACCTGCCCCATGACGATGACCTGGCTGGCCGTGTCCTGCTCGGGCTTGAGCAGCACCGGGTTCATGCGCACATCGGGCCGCACCCTGGCAGCCAGGGCCTGGAAATACTGTGCGCTGCCGATCTCGCCCATGCGGCCATCCAGGCCAGGCACCACACGCGCGTTGTTGCTCATGTTCTGCGCCTTGAAGGGCGCCACCCGCAGGCCCTGCCGCGCATACCAGCGGCACAGGGCCGTGGCCAGCCAGCTCTTGCCGGCACCGCTGGTGGTGCCCAGCACCATCACTGCGCGTGCGCTCATGCGGCATCCCTCCACTGGCCTGCGCTGTGCACCAGTGCACGCTGCAAGGCCTGGCGTGCCTGCGGGCCCTGCGTGCTCAGGCGCAGCCAGCCGGGCAGGCCCAGGCTGGTGGCATCGCGCAGTTTGAGGCCCTCGGTGCGCAGGGTCTGCAGCCAGGCGTGGCGCAAGGCCGCATCACGCATGGCGGTTCCCGGCGGGCGCGCCACGAAGAATGGGGTGATCGAAGGCTGGATCTGCCAGCCCATCGAGGCCAGCAGGCTTTGCTGTTCATCACGCCAGGCCAGCAGGGTCGCCCGCGAACGGGCCAGCCAGTCCTGTGTGGCCATATCGCACCAGGCGTGCCACAAGGCCACGCCCTCGGCCGACAGCACCCAACTGGGCGCCAGCTCATGCAAGGCGGCGAGCCATGGGGCGCCTGCCGGCTCGGGTGCCAGCAAGGCCCCGGCACGCACCCCCGTCAGCCCCAGGGCCTTGTTGGGTGACCACAGTTGCCAGCATTGGCGCGCCAGGTGCGCAGGCACAGGGTCTTCGCCCTGCAGGCGCAGTGGCTCGTAGGCACGGTCCAGCGCCACGAGCAGGCCTGCTCGACCGGCCAGGGTGTCGGACAGGCCGATCCAGAACGAAGGCGGCAGGCTGTGCCCTGTGGGATTGCAGGGTTCGCACAGCCACACCAGCGTGGGCCGCTCCGACGCAGCCAGGGCCGTCAACAAAGCGTGGCCGTCACCATAGGCGTGTACCTGCAGGCCCAGGGCCTGCGCCGCGGCACGGTAGTCGCCATAGCCAGGCTCGGGCACCCACACTTCGCGAACACCGTGCAGGCAGGCGGCCAGGCTCAAACGGCGGATGGCCTCGCTGCTGCCGGCCGTGGGCAGTACCCGGGCGGCATCGGCACGCCAATGCGTCGACAGGCATGCACGCAGGGCCGTGTAGCGCGGGTCGGGATAGCGGCGGCGGTCAGCCTGGGCCACGGCGTCCAGCAACCCTGGCGGCGGTGGCAAGGGGTTGGCGTTGGTGGAGAAATCCCATGTGATGGGCGAGCCATCGTCCGGGCCGCCATGTTCGACAAAGTGGGATGGGTTCATGACAGGACCATGTGCAGCAACCCGCCAGCAGCCAAGGCCAGCGCGGCACCGAAGGACCAGGCCCACCACACGGCGGCCTGCGACCACACCAGGGCAAGCTCGGTGTGGCGAGCCGCCGGGCTGGGTGCCCCGGCATGCAGAGCGTACACCCCGGGCTTGCTCAGGCACACGTTCAGCAGCAAGGCCATCGCGCCCATGGGCCAGCCCCCGTTGGGAGACGGCGTGACGGCGGCTTCGCGCCGGAGCGCGCGCCAAGACGGCACCCGGCGCGCGGCCAGGCACAAGAGCAGCGCCGTGATGCGGGCAGGCACCCACGAAAGAACGTCATCGGCGCGGGCGGCCCATTTGCCCGCCCATTCATAGCGCCCGCGGTATCCCCACATGGCGTCGGCCGTGTTGGCGAAGCGGTACAGGGCGGCGCCGGCCAGCCCGCCCAGGGCGAACCAGAACAGCGGGGCAACCACGGAATCGTTGAGGTTCTCGGCCAGGGATTCGATGGCGCTTTCGCGAACGCCTTCGGCATCGAGCGACTGAACATCGCGGCTGACCAGCCGGCTCAATCGATCGCGGCCGGCCTGCACCGAATCGGCCAGGGCCTGTTCCACCGCCGCCACTTCGTCGCGCAGCATGCGCCAGGCCAGCAAGGGCTTGAGCAGCAGGCCGATGGCCAGGGCCTGCAAGACCTGGGAGGGCAGACCGACGTCGGGATCAAGCCAATAGACCGTGCCCAGCACCAGGATCTCGACGCCCAGGCCCAGCGCCAGGGCCAGCAAGGCACCGAACATCCAGGCCAGCGCCCCGCCCAGGAAAGCCAGCGCTGCGGGCAGACGCGCCAGGGCGGGCCCCAGCATCCCCAGGTAACGCCCCATCCACACCACCGGATGCGCCCAGGCCGGTGGCTCGCCCCAGCGCCGATCGACCAGCAGGGCGATCAGCGGCGGCAGCAAGGCCGGGATCAGCCAGCTCAGCGCTTGCGGGATGAGGTCCATCGGCAAAGCGTTCAGTCCTCGATGCCGCGCTGGGCCGGCACGCCAGCCTGGTAGTGGTGCTTGATGAGTTTCATCTCGGTCACCGTGTCGGCCGCATCGATCAACTCCTGCGGGCAGCCCCTGCCCGTCAGCACCACGTTGACATGGCTGGGCCGGTCGCGCAGGGCGTCGAGCACCGGCTGCAGTTCGAGCCAGCCATAGCGCAAGGGATACATGATCTCGTCGAGCACGACCATGAAGTGCTCGCCTTCGGCAATGGTCTGGGCCGCCCGGGCCCAACCGTCGCGGGCCAGTTGGGCAGAGTGCTCCAGATCGCGGCTCTTCCAGCTGAAACCATCGCCCAGGCCTTCGATGGGCACGCCCAGTTTCTCGAAGACACGGTGCTCACCGAAGCGGGCGCTGGGCACCTTCATGAACTGGTAGATCTTGACGGCCTTGCCGCGGCCATGGGCGCGCAAGGCCAGGCCGAAGGCCGCCGTGCTCTTGCCCTTGCCATCGCCGGTGTGAACGAGCACCAGGCCGCGACGCTCGCCATCGGGCTTCTCGACCTGTCGGTCGACGGGGGGTTTTTCGATTTCCATAGGGGCTCCGGAACAGGTAGAGGATCAGGCCGTGGCTGGCACGCGGGTCGGTGGGCGCCGAGCTTGCCACACCGCACCGCACGCAGCCCACAGGGCCAGCAGCACCCAGGTGAGCAAGGTGGCCAGAGAGGGCCACGGCGATGCAGACACCGTGGGCACATCGGCCTGGCGTTGCAGCAGCACGCCTTGAGGTGGCGGGGGCGGCTGCGCGACGGACGGCGCTGGCGGTGGCAGGGGCTTGACTTGCGCGGCCTGCTCGGCCTGCTGTGGTGGGGCCATGGGCGCATCCGCAGACACGGCGTCGTGCAGCTCTCGCGCCACCCACCCGCGCACGCTGCCCAGCTCGGCATGCAGTGGGGCCTCGCGCGTCAGCTCGCGGTACAACCCGGCCAGTTGCTCTCGCGTGGCCGCATCAGGTTGCCAGTAGCGCATGCGCTCGGCCTGCACCAGCCGCTCCAGCGCCTGGGCATAGGCCTGGGGGTGGCTGCGCATCCACTGCGGCAGGCCCAGCTGGTGCTTGTCCTTGACCAGCACCTCGTAGAAGTTCTGCCAATGGTCGGGGCGCACCGTGTCCGGCGACGTGACCTGCCAGCCCCAGGTGAACTGCAGGGCCTTGAGCACCTGCAGTGTGCCCGCATAGCCCTCCTGCTTCTGGGCCTGCAACCAGCCCGGGTGCAGGTAGCGCGACTGCATCTCGAGCGCGATCACGCGCTGGGCAGATTCGGTGTGCACCTCGCTCGTGTCCTGCAGCTGGCTCACGTACAAGCCCAGGGGCTGGGTGCTGCCGGCGCTGCGCGCGGCCGCGGCCAGACCGCCCAGGTACTGGAAGGGGTCGTCGGAGCTGACCATGGCGTACAGATGCGAGCTGCGCGACAGCAGCGCCGCCTGGGTCTGGCGCAGGTGCGCCCCCAGGGCCTGCGCCGCTGCGCCTGAAGCCACGCCGGACAGGGGTTCGCCGTCCACATAGGGCTGGCTCATGCGCTGCAGGAACATCTCGCCCAGCCGGGCATCGTCGCGCTGCACCCCGTCGGATTGAACCGCCTCGGACAGGCCGGTACCGTAGTCGCCCTGCGCATTGCCGAACACACGGGCCTGGGCCAGCGCACGGGCCTGTGCAGGTGCGATGCCACGGCGCTGCAGGTCGGCCTGCACCTGGGCCGTGTTGCGCACGATGGCGTTGCCAGGCTCGGCCTCCGCGGCCAGGCGCACCCCCTGGTCGACCAGCGCCATCAGCGCAGGAAACTGGTCGCGGTAAGAGCCGGTGATGCTGAGCAGCACGTCCACGCGGGGGCGTTGCAGTTCGCGCAAGGGAATCACCTCCAGGCGCTGCGGGCGGCCCGAGTCGTCCCACACCGGCCGCATGCCGAGGGCCACCAAGGCCTGCGCCTCCATGATGCCCTGGTGGCGCAAGGTCTCGCCGGCCCACAGCGACAGCGCCAGCCGGCTGGGCATGGCACCGCCATGCGCCTGCCGCCACTGCGCGAGCCAGTCCTTGAACAGGCCCTCGGCCACCTCGTAGGCGCGGCGGGTCGGCAGGCGGGCCGGGTCCAGGCCCGTGAGGTTGCGGCCGGTGGGCAGGCTGTCCGGGTTGCGGATGGGATCGCCGCCGTACGCCGCCTCGATGAAACGCCCTTCCAGCGCACGCAGCAGGCCGGGCATCTCGCCTTCTGTCGACAACAGGGCTTCCAGGGCCTGGGCGCGCAAGGCCAGGGCCTTCAGCGCGGGTGAATCGATGGGCTTGCGCTCCGCGCGGTTGGGCACAGGGCCGTCGGCGTGGCCAGGTCGCAGGTCCAGGTGGCTGGCCGCCTCGGCGTCACGCAGCGCCACATGCAGCCAGCGGGCCGGCCGGGCCGTGGCCACCGACTCGTGGTTGATCAGGAAGGCCTCGTCGATGTCTTCGCCCAGGGCCTCGATCAAGGGCTTGCGCAAGGCCTGCAGGATGGTCTGCTGTCGCTGGGCTGCATCGGGCACCCGGCCGAACACCGCCAGACCCTTGGGCTGGGAGCTCTGTGCCAGGGCATCCAGGTAGGGATGGAGCAATTCCAGAAAGCCGGAGAAATCACCCGCGATGCGCTCGGCCGTCCAGCCCAGGTCGCGGTGCAGCTGGTGTTCGACGAACTGCTCGATCAGCTGCTTCTCCAGCGTCGCCTTGGTGGGGCCCGGGTCCACGGTCTCCCATTCGTGCATCAGTTCGTGCATGTGCGCCATGCGTGCCTCGAAACCCGCGGGGGCGAACACTGGCGTGCGGTGGCTCACGAGGACCGCGCGGCCGCGCCGCTTGGCCGTGAGCGCCTCGCCCAGGTTGTCGACGATGTAGGGATACACCACGGGCACATCGCCCAGCGGCAGCAAGGCATCGTCGAGCATGTCCAGGCCACGCGCCTTGCCGGGGGCCCACTCCTGCGTGCCGTGCGTGCCGAAGTGGATCAGGGCATCGGCCTGCCGCGCCCACAGGTAGACCGCCAGGTAGTGGTGCGACAGCGGCGCCTTGCTGCGGTGCATGAAGGGGTTCTGGCCCTGGTGCAGCGTCTCCTCGCGCGGCGGCTGGGGCAGCACCGACAGCTTGCCCACGGCCAGCCGGGGGATGACGAACACACGCCGGCCTTGCCACTCGACCACGTAGCGGCTGCGCTCGGGCGGCCCCCACTGGGACTCGATGCGTTGGCGGATGGCTGCAGGCAGGCCACGCCACCAGGCCATGTAGTCGGACAGGGGCAAGGCCGCTGCCTGGTCATGCGCCAGCAGGCCCTGCAGATCCGTGCCCGGGTAGTAGGCTGCCAGCAAGGGCTTGAGGCCATCGATCCAGGCCTGCTCGGGCAGCGCATGGGTGTCGTAACCCGCCTGGGCCAGGCCTTGCGAGACCACCTCCAGGCTGCGCGGTACGTTGAGGAAGGACGCACCGAAGTTGCTGCCGCCGGGCGGGTAGTTGTAGACCATGGCGACCAGGCGCTTGTCGCCCGCAGGCCGGGTCTGCAAGCTGACGAGGCGGCGCGCCTTGGCGGCGACAGCGCGGGCCTGGCGCTCGATCAAGGCCACTCGCCGGCCTTGGTCGGCATGGGCCGTCACCACCACCGGGTCGATGCCGCCGGCACCCTCTGGCTGAGCCAGGTAGAAGGGCACATCGGCCTGTGACAGGCCATTGTCGTCACGCGACCACTGCGCCTCGTCGCCGCCGCGGTAGGGCTGGGTGATCAGCAAGGGCACGCCCCAGCGCGACCACAGCGGCTGCAGCGAGGCCGCACGCGGCAGCAACTGGTGCGACACGATCACACGCGGGTGCACCACCGTGCCGCCCTGCGCATCGGGCCAGGTCAGCAAGGCCTGCAGGCCGGGCTCGTCGACCTGCTGGCCGAACACCGCGTAGGCGGCCATGCCCTCTTGCGCGAACAGGTGCAGCCACTGGTCCAGCCACTCGGTGTTGCCGTCGATGAAGTGATACCGGTGCACCAGCACGGCCACGGCGGGCCTGGCACGCAGGCTCGACTGGGTCTGCATCCACCGCGACATGGCCTGCGCATCGGCCATCAGCGCGGGCGCATCCGGGTGGTACAGCCCACGCGCGGGCCAGGGGCGCGGCTCGGGCAAGGCCGGCGCTGCGCGCCCCGCGGCATGGGCCGCGGCCAGCGCCACGGCAGCACGCACGTTGGCCTGCCCCCCCGCGCGCAGGTAGGCCGCCATGCGGGACTCCAGAGGCGTGAGCGACAAGGCCGGGTCGTCGCCAGCAGGCAGCACCCAGCTCACCGGCAGGCCTGGCCGCTGCCGGCGCTCCTGCGCCAGGGCCTCGGCCAGCAAGCCGCCCAGCCGGGCCTGCACCGAGGCATGCGGCGCATCGACCCACACCACCGAGGCCTGCCGCAGGGCCGCCTGCAAGGCCTGCAGTTCCGTCGGCGACAGCGTGGCCGGACCGCGCAAGGGATGGTCGATGTGCGCAAAGCGCAAGCCGGCCTCACGGGCCAGCCGTTCGACCAGGGCCGTGCGTGGCACGGGCGTCACCTCGCCAGTGATCCACAGAAGGGTGCCAGACGCCGGGGCCGGGGCCGGGGCCGGGGCCGGGGCCGGGGCTTGCGCGCGCGCCGCGCCAGAGCACAGCACCAGCAAGCCGAGCAGGGCCAGAAAGCCCATGAAGCCCCTGCATGCCATGAAACCGATCAGGCGCGCCATCGACGGCACCCGGCGCCCTCCACGCGCGCGCATGTCCGCGCTCAACGCGGCCCCTTCGCCGGCTGGGCGGACGGTGCCGAGGCACCACCCGGCTCCGGCACGTAGACGATGTTGCCGTCCTTGAGCTTGTAGGCCACGCCGGCCCGCTCGCCCTGGCCGGCCCCTGCCTGCCCTGCGCCCTTGAACTTCACTTCCTTGCCGTTCTCGCGCACGATCACTTCCATGTCTGGCGAGCCGGCGTTCTTGATGATGGTGACGCGGTCGTCGCCATCGGGCTGCGTGTTGGACTTGGCCGCCACCGCCGTCAGCAGCGCGACCACCAGCACCAGGAACACATCGACCAGGTTGACGGCCGACAGCATCGGGTCGTCGTCATCCTCGGCCAGCAGATGCAGGTGCTTGAAGCTCATGCGGCCACCCCGCGGGCCTTGCGCACATCCAGCAGCTCGGCCAGCAGCCAGCGTCGGCGCACCGAGTAGACCGTCAGGCCCACGCTGGCTGCGGCCAACGCCAGAACCACGCCTGCAAAGGCGCTGCTGAACACCGCCAGGGCCTGCTGCCCCTGGCCGGCCGCCACGCTCTGCAGGGCCGGGCCCAGCGGGATCATGGTGGCGATCAGGCCCAGCATCGGGCTCAGGCGGCTGAGCAGGCGCACGGGCTCGAGCTGGCGCACCACGGCCAGCTCCAGCTCCTCCAGCGACAGGGATGCATCGTTCGACGGCAGGCTGGCGTAACGGCCGCCCCGGCGCTGCCAGCCCTCCATCAGGGTGCGGCCCCCCAACCACAGGGCATAGACGAAGGCCAGTCCCACCAGGACCAGCACAGGCCACAACAAGGCCTGGGCCACTTGAGAGAATCCAGCTTCAATCCACATGGTGTGCATCCGGTGAGAACAAGGCCGCCACGGCGGCCGGGTTGGAAGGAAAGTACAGGTGCAGGAAGCTGGCATGCAGCCGCCCTGCCCTGTCTGACTGGTAGATCGCTTCGGGCTTGCCATTGAAGCGCTGCGAGCGCGTCCAGCCCGAGGGCTCCAGTGGCGACTGCATGGCCGCGTGGTGGAAGGTGTGCCCGCGCACCGCGCCTTGAGACAGGGCGGCCTCGTGCAGGCCCAGGTTGACCAGGCGCGGCTGCATCGCCGCCTCACCGGGCAACAGCCCCCACATCGCGGCCCCCTGGCCCTGCTTGTCGACCAGGTGCTCCAGCAGCGCCAGCATGCCGCCGCATTCCGCCACGATGGGGCGGCCCTGTGCATGGTGGCTGGCCACCGCCTGCCTCATGGCGTCGTTGCCCGACAAGGCCTCGAGATGCAGCTCAGGGTACCCGCCGGGCAGGTACAGCGCATCGGTCGCAGGCGGCAAGGCCTGGTCCCGCAAGGCAGAGAAATACAGCAGCTCTGCACCGAGCGCGTGCAGGGTGTCCACGTTGGCGCGGTACAGGAAGGCGAAGGCCTCGTCCTTCGCGATGGCGATGCGCACGCCTTCGAGCAGGCGCGGTATCGGCTGCGGAGGTACTGACAGGGTGAAGGCCACGGGCTCGGGCGTCTCGGGCTTCAGTCGCCCCAAGGCATCGGCCGCCAGGTTCAGGCGTGCATCGATGTCCTGCACCTCGTCGGCCTGCACCAGGCCCAGGTGGCGCGATGGCATGCCGAAGCCTTCGTCCCGCGGCAGGCCGCCGAACCACTTCATGCCGGGCGGCAGGCTCTCACGCAACATGGCCGCATGCCCGTCGCTGGCGACGCGGTTGGCCAGCACACCGGCCAATCTCAAGCCCTCTCGGTAGGTGGCCAGGCCATGGGCAACGGCGCCGAAGGTCTGGGCCATGCCCGAGGCGTCGATCACGGCCAGCACGGGCAGGCCCAGGCGCAGCGCCAGATCCGCGGTGGACGACAGCCCGTCGTACAGGCCCATCACGCCTTCGACCAGGATCAGGTCGGCCTCGGCGGCCGCCTGCCACAGCAGTTCACGGCAGTGCGCCTCGCCGCCCATCCACAGGTCGAGCTGGTAGACCGGATGCCCGCTGGCGCGCTCCAGCACCATGGGGTCGAGAAAATCCGGGCCAGCCTTGAAGACGCGCACGCGGCGCCCCTGCTGGCGATGCCAGCGGGCGAGCGCGGCCGTGGCCGTGGTCTTGCCCTGGCCGGATGCCGGGGCACTGACGAGCAAGGCCGGGCAGTGGCGATCCGGTGTTCCGCTCATGGCGCAGCTCCACGGCCCTGCCCTGCAGTGGGCGGCGCGGCGCAAGGCAGCGCCACCCAGTGACCGTCCACCTGGCTCAGGCGCACGCGCTGGTCAAACACCGCGCTCAGCGCCCGGTGCGCGGCGGCCTCGCCTGTGGGCCCCTGGTGGACCACGCGGCCTTGCGCCATCACGATCAGCTCATCGGCCTGCAGGGCCATGTTCAACTCGTGCAGCACGCTGACCACGGTCGCGCCGCGGGCACGCTCGGCACGCACGATGTCCAGCCAGTCGGCCTGGTGGGGCGGGTCCAGGTGGGCCAGCGGTTCGTCCATCAGCAGGGTCGAGGCCTGCACGGCCAGGGCCCGCGCCAGCAGCACCCGCTGACGCTCGCCGCCGGACAGCCGGCCCATGGGTCGGTCACCCCACTCCCAGCATTGGGTGGCCTGCATGGCCTGCTGCACGGCCGCCTGGTCGGCCTCGCTGGGCGGCGCCAGCCAGGGCTGGTGAGGAAGGCGGCCCAGCATCACCACATCCAAGGCACGCAGATCCTCGGCACCCGTCTCGGCTTGTCCCAGCCAGGACAAGGCCCGTGCCCGATCCTTCGCCGGCCAGGCCTTCAGTGCACGGCCCTGCAATTGCACCTGCCCGTCACAGGGCTGCAAGCCGGCCAATGTGCGCAGCAGGGTGGATTTGCCCGCACCGTTGGGGCCGACGATGGCCGTCCAGCGGCCCGTTGGCACCTGCAGTGAGATGGCGCCCAGGATGTCGCGGCCGGACAGCCGCACGGAGCGGATGTCGGCCGACAGGGCCTGGTGTGCAAGCGTTGAAACAGGATTCATGGCATCGCCCTCAAGCCCGGTGCATGCGCCACAGCAGGTAACCCCCACCGAGCACCGCCGTGAGCACCCCCACCGGCAGCTCCAGCGGCGCCAGCACCCACCGGGCCGCGATGTCGGCGCCCAGCAGCAGCACGCCGCCGGCCATCGCCGACAGCACCAGCAGCGGCCCGTGCGTGGTGTGCACCCGGCTACGCACCAGGTGCGGCGCCACCAGACCGACGAAAGAAATCAGGCCGGCCTGTGCCACGGCCGCTCCGGTGGCCAAAGCCATCGCGCCCACCAGCAGTGCACGCACCAGGGTCAGGCGCACGCCCAGGCTGATGGCGGCCGCGTCTCCCAGGCTCAGCGCGTCGAGCGCACGGCTGCAGGCCCAGGCCACGACCACGCTGCACACCAGCACCGCCATCAGGATCCACGCACTGCCCCATCCCAGAAAGCCCGTCGTGCCGAGCATGAAGGCCTGCATGGCCCGCATGATGTCCGGCACCATCAGCATGGTCAGCGCACTCAGCGCGCCCAGCACGACACCCACCACCACGCCGGCCAGCAGCAGGCGCAGCGTGTGCTGCACGCCCTTGGCCAGCACCAGTGTCAACAGCACCGCCCCGACGGCACCCAGGAAGGCGGCACCGGTCAGCCCCAGGCGCATGGCCAGGCTGGTGGCGGCAGGGCTCACCCCCACCAGGGCCAGGAAGATGGCCACACCCAGGGCCGCGCCGGAAGAGCTGCCCAGCAGGTAGGGATCGGCCAGCGGGTTGCGGAACACGCCCTGCGCGATCGCACCGCCCAGGCCCAGCAGCGCACCGGCCAGCCAGGCGCCCACGCCGCGTGGCGCGCGGATGTCCCAGGCGATGTCCCAGGCCAGCGCGTCACCGGAGGCCATCCAGGGTGGGGACCAGCCTGTGCTGCCCACCGCCACACCCAGCACCAGCAACGCAGCCGTCGTGAGCATCAGCACCAGCCCCCAGGCGACGACCTTCATGGCTGTCCCCCGGTCGGTGCTGCAGGCACGCCCACGGCATCACGCAGGCACGAGGCCATGATGCGCGCAGCCTCACCCATGCGCGGGCCCGGACGCGAGAGCACATCGCCCTGCTCCGGGGTGAAGGCGCAGACATGGCGCTCCTTGACCGCCCGGATGCGGGACCAGCCCGGCCGGGTGGGCAGGCCCATCGCACCCTTGGCCGACACCATGATCACCTGGGGATCGGCACGCACCACGAACTCGGGATTGAGCTTGGGGAACGGCCCCAGGCGCGACGGCACGATGTTGACCGCCCCCAGGCGCGTCAGCGTGTGCCCGATGAAGGAGGACTCCCCTGCGGCATAAGGTGCGCTGTCGATCTCGTAGTAGACGCTCAGGCCGCGGGCCGCTGGCGGCACGCTGCGCGCCGCATCACCCACCTGGGCCTCCAGGCGGGCCCACAGGCGCTCGCCCGCTGGCCCCTGTCCCAGCAACTGCGAGACCTTGCCTGCCACGCGGCGCACGTCCTCGTAGGTCTTGGGCTCCAGCGCCACCACCTTCAGGCCCAGGCCTTCCAGACGGTCGATCACGCGCGAGGACACGGCCAGCAGCACCACGTCGGGCCGCAGCGCCACGATCATCTCGACATTGGCATCGTCCAGGCCGCCCATCTTGGGCAGGGACTTGACCGACGCAGGGTGGTTGGAATAGCGGTCCGTGCCCACCAGGCGCGCACAGGCCCCGAGCTCGCACACGGTCTCGGTGAGCGAGGGCAACAGGGTCACCACCCGGGTGGGCAGGGCCGGCAGGCTCACGCTCACGCCACGGTCGTCGACCACGCTCACGCCAGCGGCCATGGCGGCGCCGGAGGCGGCTGCCATCGTCCAGCACAGCGCCGCCCTCGGCGACAGCAAGCCACGCAGGGCCTTCATCAGAACGAACATCCTTGCTTCCTCGTATCAAGCCGGATCGACATCGGACACGGCGCGCGTCCAGGGCTGGCCCGCCACCATCAAGGTCAGCTGGGCACAACGCCTGGCCACCGCCTGGTTCAGCCAGCCCAGCTCGTCGACAAAGAGGCGCATCTCACGCCCCAGCGGCACCACACCCCAGCCCACCTCGTTGGACACGAACACCACGGGCGAAGCCAGCGTGGGCAGCGTGGCCAGCACGGCCTCGCGCTCCGCTTCCCAAGCCTGGTGATCGGGCTGGCCGCTCAAGGGCATCAGCCAGTTGGTCAACCACAGGGTCAGGCAATCCACCAGCAGCAGGCGGCCAGGCGCGGACGCCTCCCGCAAAGCCTGCGCCAGATTCAGCGGGGCCTCCACCGTGCTGAAGCCGGCGGGGCGCTCGCGCTGATGGCGCTCGATGCGCGCGCGCATCTCGTCATCGCCCGCCAATGCGGTGGCCACGACCACCACGCCACGCTCCGCGCCGCCATCACGCCACCGACGCGCCAGCGCCTCGGCATGCCGTGACTTGCCGCTGCGCTGCCCGCCCACCACCAGGTGATGAGGCGATGAGGATGGTGCGGTGGGAACGTGGTCCATGACTTGGGGCTCTGTGATGACGAGGCAAGCTGCTCAGCGGTCCAGTGTCCAGCGCAGGCCGACGAAGGCCGTCACCGGTTGGCTGTTGAAGTTCTGGGCCGTCTGGTAATCCTTGTCCAGCGCATTGTCCAGCTTCATCAGAAGGCGCCAGGCCTTGTTGATCTGGTACTGCGCATCCAGGTTCAGCAGGGCATAGCCCCCCAACTTCTGGGCAGCCGTGTTGGCCGCCGCGTTGTAGCGGTAACCGGAGGCCAGCACCTCGGCGCCCAGTGTCCAGGCGCCCAGGTCGGTATCCGCGCGCACGGTGGCGTGCTGGCGCGCACGGCGGGCCAGCAACTTGTCGGTGTTCACATCCTTGGGCGATTGCAGGTCCACCGAAGCCGAGAGGCGAACCTTGCCCAGCAGCGTCTCGCCATGCACTGTCAGTCCCTTGAGCAGGGCCTGTGCGGTGTTGCGATAGCAATTCCTTGTATCGATGCAGACACCCGGCGTGCTGAAGGTGATCATGTCTTCCACCTCGTTGCGGTACAGGGTTGCGCCGAATGAGGTGTCGCCCTTGCGGTAGTCGATGCCCGTTTCGTGATTCAGTGAGGTCTCAGGGCGCAGCGAGGCCTGGCCGTACTGGCTGAAACGCTGATACAGGGTGGGCACGCGGAAGGCCTGGCCCAAAGCCGCACGCCATTGCCAGCCTTGGGCAAAGCGCCAACCCGCAGCCGCCGATCCCGTGCCGTGGCGGCCGAACTCGCTGTCATCGTCCTGGCGGGCGTTCAGCTGCAAAGAAAAGGCGCCCACGTCCAGGCCATAGCCCAGGCCGAACGAGTCCAGGCTGCGATCGCCCGAGCCTCGGGAGGGCGAAGCCACCAGGCTGCTGTTGACCAGCTTGTCCTCGCGCCTTTCCAGCACGGCGTGCAGGGCATGCACACCCAGCACGACATCATGCTGCCAGCTGTAGGTGTTGATCTTCGTGTGGGTCTGGTAGGGGCTGGGGCGCGTCTCGTAGCGCTCGTCCGACTGGGTCAGCTGCAGACGGCTGTTCCACAGCCGACTCCACCGCGCCTGCCAGTTCGCCGCAGTGGTGTCCAGTTCGCGCAGCGAGTGGTCATCGACGGGCCTGGTCCTGGACGCGTCGTAGCGCGTGTCCCACCGGCTACTCAGCGCACTCACCTCCAGGCGATGATCGTCGTTGAGCGTCCAACCCAGGCGGCCATTGGCGGTGTGGGTCTGATACCCGTCGTCATCGGGCACGTTGCTGGACGATGTCCTCACGGTCGAATCGAATCCCTTGCTGTACTCGGAGGCAAACCCTGCCGAGACATCCCAGCGCTCATTGCCACCACCGACACTGGCCTGCGCCTGAGCCAGCCCCCGGCTCCCCGCGCCCACCTGTGCTTCGGCCTGCAACCCTGGTTTGCCGCGGCGCGTGAAGATCTGCACCACGCCTCCAATGGCGTCCGAACCGTAGAGGGTGCTCAGGGGCCCGCGCACGATCTCGATGCGGTCGATCTGCGACAGGGGAATGGCCTCCCAGGGCGCACCACCGGTGGACTGCGAATCCACGCGCACCCCGTCGATCAACACCGCGGTGAAACGGTTCTCTGCACCGCGCAGGTAGAAGCTGGTCGTGCCGCCCGGGCCGCCATTGCGCGAGAACTCGGCGCCCGGCATGCGCCGCAGCAGATCCACCAGGCCGCCACTGCCCTGCCGCTCGATGTCGCTGCGGTCCAGCACGGTCACATCGGACAGCACCTTGCTCAGCGGGGTGGCCACACGGGTGGCGGTGACCACCACCGGCTCCAGACCGGCATCACGATCGGCCGACCACACGGCCTGATGGCCTCCCAAGGCCAAGGCCGACACCGCGACGGCCATGGCCGAACGCACCCCTGGTGCCTGGCGCACCGAGTTCAGGAACAACATGATTGAGAAAAACAAGCAAGAGCCCCGCCTGCATCCCCGCAAGCATGGAGCGACATGGCACGCCGACATGAACCCCGGAAGGCTCGGTGCCGTCACACCCCTTGCTGGCCGGTATCCGGGCTAGGCGGTTCGACCCGTGAAACCTTCCCAGATGCAGAACACCCAGTGGTTGTGAACACGGGCGAAGCCCCTTGCAGGGCTTGACCGCCGACCGTTGCGGGGGCAGCGCAAGTCGGGCTGGCACCGGTGGTGCGACAGACCCTCTTGCTTCCCGTTTAACCGCACCGGGCGAACCCCGGCGCGAGCACCAACGGCCATGATTGTAAGGGAGGGCCCCAGCCCCTGGCCTGGTTTCGGCGCCTACAATCCGGGTTCCGCCTCTGAGGCCACCATGGGAGCGAGGGCCCACCCTCATGTCCAGGATCGAAGACCTGATCGACCGCGTCGAGCGCCTGCTGCTGCGCCACGACGAGCTGCAGCGCACCAATGCCCTGCTGCAACAGCAAGTGCTCGTGGTCACGCAAGAGCGCGACTCGCTGCGTGCCCGCCTGTCGGCTGCCCGTGCCCGCATCGACACCCTGATCGACAAGCTGCCCGCGCCCGCTGCGGCCACCGCTGAAGACGACGACCTCCCGCCTGACGACCGAGCATGAAACAGATCGAAGTCTCCATCATGGGGCAGAGCTACCTGCTGGGCTGCCCAGACGGTGGCGAGCCGCAATTGCGCCAGGCCGTCAGCCACGTCGACCGCGAGATGTGCGCCATCCGCGATGCGGGCAAGCTCAAGGCACGCGAGCGCATCGCCGTGCTGGCCGCCTTGAACCTGGCGTTCGAACTGGCATCGATGCCCGCCATCAAGCCCACGGCGGCCACCGAAGACGGCGCGCCGGCACAGGGCGAGCCACAGCCATCGGCCGAGCACCTGGACACCTTGATCTCGCGCCTGGATGCCGCGCTCAGTGGCGATGGCCACCTGCTGTGAACACGCCCACCAGCGTTGTCGATCTGTCAACTAAACCCGCAAGCCAGGCACAGCTTAGTGTTTGCAGAGTGAGGCGCAGGCCTACAATGAAGGCGTTCGTCGCGTTCGCGGAAGCCAATATTTCCTTGAACCGATGCTCATTGAGCCAGGGCTTGGAACATTACTTTGCTGGTGTGATCGTCTCGCGTCAGATGAACCCGAAGTGGAGTTGACCTCGCCCACCTGAATCCCTAGGGTTCAGGAGTGCGGTGACTGGTTCGCGGCGGACACCTATTCAACAAGAAACCGGCCGGTGCTCGAAGCACCGCGCCGGTTTTTTCTTTGAAGATCCGAGGACGTCGCGTCTGTGCGTTGGGATCAGCCTGCCGGCACGAACTGAATGCTGGCCAGCGTGAGGTGGTTGCCGCCCTTTTCGCGTGAGACGGCCATGGAGCGGTCTGCACTGCGCATGAGTTCTTCGACCGACCCCGCCGTGTGCGGAAAGCTGGCGATGCCCATGCTGACCGTGAAGGGGATCTGCTGGCCGTTGTAGGCCACGATGTGCTGCGAGCACTGCTTGCGCAGATGCTCCATGCGCGAGTGCGCTGTGGCCAGGCCGACGCCGGAGAGCAACACCACGAAACGGTCGCCACCCAAGCGGCAGGGGGAATCCATCGCGCGGGTGTTGGCACGCAGCAAGCGCCCCAGGGCCTCGACGACGCGTTCGCAGCTGTCAGCCCCATAGGTCTGACGGATGTCGTCCATGCCGTCCACGGCGACCGAGACGATGGCGAACTCGCGCTGCTCACGACTTGAGAGATCGGCCTCGCGGCGCAGTTGCTCTTCGAAGTGGGCACGGTGGTACAGGCCGGACACATTGTCGCGGACCTGGTTGTCCTGCATTTCGCGGCGCAGCTCGGCGTTGGCCAACTGCTGTTCTTCAATCTGCTGCAAGGCCGCCTGCAGCTGCTGCTCGCGCTTGCGGGCCTCGGTCAGGTCCTGCCAGCTGCTGAGCACGCGGGAAGCTTGTCCATCGGCGTCGCGCAAGGCCTGACGCCAGACCATGTACTCACGGCGCTCACCCTGGCGCTCGAGGCGGTGTTCGGCGGCAAAGCCGCTGCTCAGCGACACGGCCTGCTGGTCGGCCGCGCGCAGGGCCACGGCCTGCACGGCATCGAACAGCTCGGCATCGCTGGCGCCCAGGGGATCACGCGCCCCAGGCCACAGCCCGCGGGCAGCGGGGCTGGCGTACTCATAGCGTCCCGTGCCCAGGTGCTTGATGAGCACGCCGGCGCCCAGTTGCTCGAGACTGCGGACCAGGGCGTCCTCCATCCCGCTCAAGCCTGGCGTCACCGTCGCAAGAGAATCGGCCATTTCATTCATTGGTGTCGTTGTTGTCAACGGTGAGGGCGAAAATCCCGAACATGCGATATGTTGGCGCAATTTCAAGGCAGCGGCTGTCCTTCAAACAAGGGATCAAGCCCTGCTTTACCGTGCTTGACGGCCATTTTGCGCAACAGCGATCGATTTAGCGAGTGTTCACCATGCCTCAAATCAGCTTACTGGGCTGCGGCCTGATGGGAGCCCCCATGGCCAGACGCCTGGCCGCAGCGGGTTTTCCCTTGACTTTGTGGAACCGGACACGGGCCAAGGCCGAAGCCCTGGCCGACACCGGGGCCAGGGTGGCCGCCACGCCCCGTGACGCAGTGGCCGGGGCCAGCATCGTCATCACGATGCTGGAGCATGGCGGGGTGGTGAGCGAGGTCCTGTTCGGTGGGGGCTGCTGTGCGACCGAACACGCCGCCCTCGCGGGCCTGGCGCCGGGTGCGCTGGTGATCGACATGAGCTCCATCCTGCCGGAACAGGCACGTGAGCACGCTCAACGCTTGCAGGCCGCGGGCGTGACAGCGCTGGATGCACCGGTTTCCGGCGGAACGTTGGGGGCCGAGGCGGGCACCCTGGCCATCATGGCGGGCGGAAATCCTGCAGATTTCGAGCGTGCGAGGCCTGTGCTCACGGCCATGGGACGCCCCGTCCATGTAGGCCCCACCGGCAGCGGACAACTGGCCAAGCTGGCCAACCAGATGATCGTGGGCATCACCATCGGAGCCGTGGCCGAGGCGCTGCTGCTGGCCGAACGCGGCGGGGCTGATCCGGTCAAGGTGCGCGAAGCCCTGCGCGGCGGCTTCGCGGAAAGCCGCATTCTGGAGGTTCATGGCCAACGCATGGTGCAAGGCGATTTTGCCAAGCGCGGCTCCATCGCCATCCAGCTCAAGGACATGCGCAACGCGCAGCACACGGCCCAGGGCATGGACTTCGACATGCCGATCACGGATGAGCTGGCGGCACTGTATGCCTCGGCCGCCGAGCACGGCCTGGCGGAACTGGACCAGGCAGCGTTGTTCAAGGAGCTGCAACGGCGCCAGAAGGCGGTTTGATCAGATCAAACGCATGTTCTCTTGCAGAAGGGCGGTGAGCAGAGGCTGATCGTCCCACGGCGCATCGTGGAATGCGTCGTGAAGCATGGGGCTGTGTGGATCACGTTGCCACTCGTCCGGGAACAGGGCAACCAGGCGCTCACCCTCCGCATGCACTTGCGGTTTGGCCGGGGCCACACCACACACATGCGCCAGCGCCCCGCACAGATCGTCACCCAGCAGGTGTCCCAGGTGGGAGATCGAGATGGGGCGGGGATTGTGTTCGATCATCAGCGCGTTGCCGGCCTCGTCCAGCTGGAAATCCCAGCCATGGAATCCGGAGGCCTGGTTGGCCGCCACGAAGGCGGCGCAACTGGCGGACATCGCGTCATGCTGAAGCAGTCTGACCACGCTGCTGGGCGCTGTCATCCTGGCGCTGCGGCGACTGAGCTGGATGGCGCTGACCTGGGCCAGCACACGCCCCTGCTGGGCAAACACGGCATGCATGCCGAGCGCCCCGTTCACAAACGCCTGGATGACCCACGGCGGACCTGGTCGGCTCAGCCGCCCGCTGGCCGCGAAATCGCGCAAGGCTGCATCGTTGTCCAGGATGAACGTGCCCACGCCACCCCGTGAAGTTTCCTGCTTCAAGACAACGGGATAGCCATGCGAGCGAGCGAACTCAAGACACGCATCGAGCGTGCCCACATCGGCCTGCACGGGTGCTGGGATGTTGGCCTCACGGGCTGTCTCAAAGGCACGACGGCGCACTGCAAACAGCGGATAGCCGCCCGGATGGCCCAGGGAGCGTTGAAGCAGTGCCACGACATCGTTGGGCAACGCGGACTGGCCGCCAGGAAGTCGCCCGACGCCCATCTGCTGCAGCATCTGCGAGGACACCTCATCGAGCGGGATCACCCACTGGGGCTGCAGCTGCCTGACGCATTGGATGAAGGGCTCTACCGCCAGGCCGCCACCCTCGTTGAACTGCCACGGGCAGAACGCCCGCACATGGCCGGAACGGGACGCCAGGCAGGCACGGATGCCCGCAAAGACCACTTCAAGGCCGGCACGTGCCAGGCGCCGGGGAAGGTGCATGCTGCCCATGCCAGGCAACAGGCCCACCAGAAGGATCCGTGGAGGCTGGTGCGCGTCGGGCGATATGGCTTCAGTCATACATCCGGGATTGTGCACTCCCGCGATGCGTTGACAGGCGCCCCCCGGCTCAGCCCATGGCCTTGAGCGCCTCGCGCAAGGACTGCTTCACGCGCTTGTAGCCAGCCCAGGGATCATCGCCTGTCAGGCGCTCGTCCACAGTCCGCAAGGTCCAATGCGCGCCGCTGCTCAGCTCGGGCAGTTCCGACCAATCCACCGGCACGGACACGCCCATGCCCGGCCTGGCGCGGGCGGTCCACGCCGATGCCGTGGTGGCGCCCCGGCCATTGCGCAGATAGTCCACGAAGATCTTGCCCACGCGGTTGCGCGGCCCGCTCTTGCTGACGAAACGGTCGGGGATGGCCGAGGCCAGGTGCTCCACGAGCGCCTTGGACAAGCCCTTCACCTGGTCCCAACCCAACGAAGGTTTGAAGGGCACCACCACATGCAGCCCCTTGCCGCCGCTGGTCTTCAGAAAACTGCGCAACGACAACTCTTCCAGCATCACGCGCACCAGCTCCGCCCCCTCCTGCACATGGGCCCACGCCACGCCCTCGCCGGGGTCGAGATCGAAGGTCATGCGGTCGGGCTGCTCGATGTGATCGATGAGGGCGTTCCAGGTGTGCAGCTCGATGACGTTCATCTGGGCCGCTCCCACCAGGGCTTCGCGGCTGGGCACCGCCAGCAGCGGCGCATGCCCTGGGTCCAGGGCAGGATCGAGCCGCTCGATGCCCGGGATGCTCATGCGGTCGGCATGCTTCTGGAAAAACAGCTCGCCCTGGATGCCCTCAGGCGCCCGCACCAGCGACACAGGCCTGCCCGCCAGGTGCAGCAGCATGCGACGGGCGGCACGGGCGTGGTAATCCGCAAGCTCGCCCTTCGTGATGCCGGTCGAGGGATCGATGATGCGGTCGGCATGGCTGATGCGCACACCAGCGACGCTGTGATGTTGGGCGCCGGGCTTGGCAGTCGACGCCCTCTTGGTGGCCTTCCTGGCAGGCAACGCCGCAGCGTCACCCGGTGGGGGCTTCGCCGTCTCACGGGTGATGGCGCGCGCCGGCTTGTCGGCACGCAAGCCATGGAACACCGCCTGACGCAGGCGCCCCTCCTTGGTCCACTCGGCGAAGGACACCTCGGCCACCAGCGTGGGCTTGACCCAATGGCCTTTGACATCGCCCGGCAGACCGACGAACGCCGGCTTGCCGGTGGCCAGCGCCTGGAGGCGCTTGTGCACATCGCGCAGGGCATGGGCATCGAAGCCGCTGCCCACATTGCCGGCGTAGCGCAGCTGCCCCTGCTCATCGTGGGTGCCGAGCAGCAAGGCACCCAGCCCTTGGCGTGAGCCCTTCGGGTCTGTGTAACCGCCGATCACGAACTCCTGGCGCTGCGTGCACTTGAGCTTGATCCAGGCATCGCTGCGGCCTGCTCGGTAAGGCGCATCAAGGCGCTTGCCGATCACGCCCTCCATGCGCATGGCGCAGGCGGTGTGCAGCAGATGCGCGGGCTCGACCTGGAAATCCTCGCTGTAGCGCACGTGGGGATGCGCATCGGCTGCAGCCCCATCGATGAGGGCGCGCAGGCGTTCTCGCCGTGCTTTCAAGGGTTGATCGCGCAGGTCTTCGCCGTCCACATGCAGCAGATCGAACACAAAGTACTGAATGGGCTCGGTGCGCACCAGATCGAAGGCGTTCTGCAAAGCCTGGAAATCGGTGCCGCCGTGGGAGCCGATGACCACGATCTCGCCATCGAGCCAGCCCGACTTCAATCCAAGCTGACCGAGCTCCGCGGCCAGCCTCTTGAGCCGCGAGGTCCAGTCGTGGCCATTGCGGGTGAACAGCCGCACCGTGCCTTGATCGACGCGGGCCATAAGGCGATAGCCGTCGAACTTGATTTCATACAGCCAATCGCCCTCGCTCGGCACACTGTTCACCAGCGTGGCGAGCTGCGGCGCCTGGGTCAGGGGCATGGATTCTGAGTGGACGGCCTTCGCCTTCTTGCGCGTGGGCTGGGAGGCCTTCAGCACGCTGTCGGGCAAGGCCTCTACGACGTCGTACTCGCTGGCGGGCCGAGCGGCCTCGTCACGCTCCTTGATCAGCAGCCAAGGCTCTTGCCGCTCCTGGCCACGGCCCCGCATGCGCACCAGGGTCCAGTGGCCTTGCAGCTTGTGGCCACGCAGTTCGAACTTGAGCTTGCCATCCTTGTAACCCTTCGCGGGATCACCCAGGGGCACCCACTCGCCCCGGTCCCATACGATCACCGTGCCGGCACCGTATTGCCCGGCCGGGATCACCCCTTCGAAACCGCCGTAAGCCAGCGGATGGTCCTCTACATGCACGGCCATGCGTTTGTCGGCCGGATCCAGACTGGGGCCCTTGGGCACGGCCCAACTCTTGAGCGTGCCATCGAGTTCCAGGCGGAAGTCGTAGTGCAGGCGCCTTGCCGCGTGCTTCTGGATCACGAAGCCCAGGGCCTGGCCCGGCTTTCCCACCTGGCCCTCGGGCTCACTGGTGATCGAGAAATCGCGCTTGGAACGGTAGTGATGGAGTTTGTCGTCCTTGGCCATGGCGGGGATCACGAAGTGGGGCCACACCGCCAGGGCAAGCAGCATGCCCATGGGCACGGTGTTTGCCATGTCCTGTGTCCCGGCCCACCATCCACGGACACACCCATGCCAAGAACCCTCTGGAAAGGCGCGATCTCATTCGGTCTGGTCCACATCCCTGTGGGGCTGTACCCGGCCTCGCAGGAGGATGACATCGACTTCGACTGGCTGGACAAGCGCACGCTGGATCCCGTGGGCTACAAGCGAATCAACAAGCGCACCGGCAAGGAGATCACCAAGGAGCACATCGTCAAGGGCGTGGCCCGAGGCCAGGGGCAGTACGTGGTGCTCAGCGACGATGAAATCCGCAATGCCTACCCCAAGACAACGCAGACCATCGAGATCGAAGCGTTCGTGCGCGCAGGCGACATTCCCTTCGTCTACCTGGAACGGCCGTACTACCTGGCGCCGATCAACAAGGGCGACAAGGTCTATGCGCTGCTGCGCGAAACGCTGCTGTCCGCAGGTCGCATCGGACTGGCACGCGTGGTGATCCAGACCAAGCAGCACCTGGCCGCCCTGGTGCCTGCCGGCCCTGCGCTGATGCTCAACACCTTGCGCTGGCCTTCGGAGATCAGGTCCTGGGAAGAGCTCAAGCTGCCCGCCGAGGGAAGCAAGGCCGCGGGCATCAAGCCCAGCGAACTGGACATGGCCAAGGCCCTGGTGGATGACATGTCCCAGGACTGGCAACCCGAGCACTACCGCAACGAGTTCCGCGATGCCGTGATGGCGCTGGTGGACCAGAAGCACGAGGCTGGCGATGTGCATGAGGTGACGCCGCAAGAGCAGGCCGATGAGGCCGGCAAGGCGTCCAACGTGATCGACCTGACGGAGTTGCTCAAACGCAGTCTTGCAGGTAAAAAAGGCCAGGGCAACGACGACAAGGGTGAATCGGCCAGCGGCCGAAAACCGGCGGTCAAGAAGGCAGCGACTGCCCGCAAACGCTCGGCTGCTTCCGCCGGTGCAGCAACGGACAAAAAGAGAAAAGCCTCCTCGTAGCGAGGAGGCTTGTGGCCGGGCTCAGAGCCCGGTAACCCTTGCGATGCGCTTGAAGCTACCGCTCAGAAGCGATAGCGAAGGCCGACAGAGGCGATGTCGGTGTTCTTCTTTTCATCGCCCGCGAACTTCAGGCGATGGCGGTCCCAGTCCACGGTGACGCTCCAGTGGCGATCGAAATCCCAGCTGGCCCCCACCCCATAGGCCACACCAAAGCCTTCTTCATTACCGGAAGGAGCCGTTACCGCTGCGCCAACGGTCGTCTTGGTCCAGCCATACGTGCCGCCCACGCGGCCATTGAGGCTGAAATTGCTGCCCAGAGGCAAGGCGCCTGTCAAAGAGATGTTCACGCCACGCACCTTGGTGTCGCCTCCATTGCGGTCCGCATCCTGCAGTTGCAGATAGCCCAGTTGCAGGCCCAGGTAGGGATTGAACTGCCCCCCCAGATAGACGGACCATGCAGAATCGGGATCGTCACAACTGAGTCCTGCCGCACAGGCCGTCTTCAGGTCTGGCTTGCCGCCTGATACGCCGATGTAGCCCGATGAGGTGTATGGAATCCACGATTCCCGAGCCGGGTCGTAGCCACCATAAGGGCCGCCCGGGCCGGCTGCGGTCGGCTCCGATGGCAGTGGCGCCTGATCATTGCTCAGCGCACTGCGAGGAGAACTGGCGCCGTCCATGGCTGGACTGGGTGCGGCAGCAGGGCTCGGAGTGGATGGCACTGTGGAGGCGGGACTCTGCATGTTGCCCGATGCACCGTCCTGTGCAGGCGCCTGGGGCGCCGCAGACGAGTTTGACGGCTTGGCGGGCGTCCAGGTTCCAGTCGGTGCAGTGGTGGTACCCGCTGCCCCAGAACCGGGCTGCAGCACGCCACTCTGGTCACGGTACTGGGGAGCCCCCCCCGGGGAATCGCCTGGGATCTGTGCATGGGCGGCGGTCAAGCCCAGGCCCAGCATGATGCTGACAGCCAGAACTCTGCAGCGTGGGGTATCGCCTTGGGTCATCTCAGCTCCTCGTTATGAAGGGTGTGTCATGAACCCCCGCCAACAGAGGCGGGGTTCGTGGACTCCATCGGCAATCTGTGTTCCCGGCGGCCTCCTGCGGCCACAGTTGTCACCCTGATTCAGACGATGAATCGGCGTTCTTTCAGAGCCTGTGCCTGCCGCTGCTTGGCCAGCGCGCGCAGATTGGCGGCGATGGTGGTGGCAAAGGCCTCGTCGAACCAGGGATTGGCACCAGCCACCGCCACCACCACGCCATCGAGGTACACGCTGCCCCATAGCAAAGTGTCACCCTGCCGAAGCACATGGGGACGGGTAGCCTGAACCACGCTGCTGTCCAGGCCGTTTTCCCAACTCAAACGTGCTTTGGCTCTGGCGAACCCGGCGTAGTCATCACCGGCATCCTGGGGCTTGCCCAAGTCCTGCGTCAACAGCACCGCCTCTTCAAAACGGTGCTGCCGGGGATTGGCCGCTGGGTCCATCACCACGATGGACAAGGTGCCACAACTTGAGATCTCCGCGTCCAGCAATGCTTTCTCGATCATGGGCAGGGCCAAGTCGATGGCTTTCATGGCGGTCCCGGCATCCACGAACGCGCCTCGGCCCGGCTGGCACTGAGACTGCACCGTGTTCTGACCGGTGGCACATGCGGGCGCCTCAGGTGCCAGCGACCAATCGCGCGCGTCACGCGCCGACTGGATGACCTGTTCAGCATGCATGGCCGCGCTGGGTGAGATTGGATCGCTGGCGGGAAATGTCTGGTCCAGTGACTCATCCAGCAATTCCTGGTATGTAGGCACTTTCTCGGGGGCCGTGGCACACAGGCCCTCCACGCGCCGCTTCTCACGGGATCGGTTATGGGTGTCTTTCATGGGTCTTCTCCATGCGATGCAAAGATCGCTCAATGGGCGGAACGCACAGCAGCATGGTTGCCGCTGCTGTCAGGTCCCGCGGGCATGCGTTGCTCGTCTTGCAGATAGCTGCCGGACGAAGACTCCTTGGATGACTGCCTCTTGGATGAGCGAGCCTGTTTCGAGCCAGATCCTCCGCCCGCCTTATCGCTGGCCGTGGATTGTTCTGAGCGGTCCGGCTCAGCGGGCTCAGAGATGGACTCCAAGGTCTGTGCAGCCATCTTCTCGCTGGCCTTGGTAGCCATGTCGCCCAGCGTCAGCATGCCCACGAGTTGCTTGTCGCGGTCCAGCACGGGCAACCGGCGGATCTGCACGTGGGCCATGCGGCCAGCCACCTCCTCGATCGACTGGTCTTCGAAGCACCACTGCACGTTCTGGCTCATCACGTCGAACACCTTGGTGTCATCCAGGGAGCAACCCTGGGCGACTGCCCGGGTCACGATGTCCCGGTCGGTAAGGATGCCCATGAGATTCGAGCCGTCGCAGACGGGCAGTGAGCCAATGTTGAGTTCGTCCATGGCCTGAGCAGCCAGCACGAGCGAATCGGAGGGAGAAATGGTGCGCACGCCGCGCGTCATGGCTTGGGATACGGGTGTCATGGCGTTCTCCTGTTGGGGTGGTTGGCAGATTGGTCGTTGGCGGTGACGACCTGGAGCGGCAATCGCCGTGCCCTGGGTGCGCAAGGCCATGGCGTCAGGGTGGTTGAGCACCCCTCTTCAACTTCTTCTCAGAGGAAGGCACGCCACTTGCCCACCCCCTGGCAGGCAGCGTCTGGCGCTGTCCACTGACAGCCTTTCCTTCAACACACACTGAGGACACTCCCATGAACAAGCACCTACTGAAGCGCATCTCCCTGGTTGCCACGGCAGCCCTGGTCGCCAGCGGCGCGGCCATGGCCCAAAGCCAGGGCTCCACCGTCAACGGTGGCGGCACCTCCAACGCGGCCGGCGCCATCAACGGTTCGGCTGGCACCTCGGGCGCCACGCCCCCGGCCTTGCCGCCCAGCGACATGAATGGCGCACCCGCGGCCCCGTCGGTCGACTACAACCGCGTCGACCCGACAGCCGCTGGGGTGGACAGCGGTGCCAGCAAGCCCCACAAGGCCCGCCATACCGGCAGCAAGAAGGGCAAGCATGCCCGTGACGCAGCCAGCGCTCCCAGCGTGCTGGACGACCCGAACCGCGCCGGTGGCGGCAGCGGCAACAGCAACGTGCGTTGAAGCACCCACGGATCCACTGCGTCGAGAAAGGACCTGCGCAGATCGCGCAGGTCTTTCCATGCAAATCAAGCGACCCGATGAGAGAAGAAGAACATGAGCACCACTTCGCTGAGCACACCGGACAGCCTGAATCTTCGCAGCGTGGGCGTTGCAACGCTTTTGCTGGGCGCGGCCACCTGCTGGGCCCTGACCCAGGCGGCGGGAGACAAGGTTGCCTACGAGCAGTCCCGGGCCGAGGCTGCACAGCAGTTCAAGACCGCCCTGGCGCAATGCGGCCAACAATCGGTCCGCGACAAGGATGTTTGCCAAGCCACAGCCAAGGCCGAACGGACCAAGCGAGAGCAGCGCGCAGAAGCCCTTTACAAGGGGACGCCCGAAGCCGCACACAAGGCCCGTTTGGCGATCGCGCAGGCGGACCTTCAGGCAAGCCTGCGTGTGTGCGATCAGCGCGCTGGCGCCACGGCACGGACCTGCAAGCTGGAGGCACGCAAGCAATTCGACCAGGCCAAAGCAGAGGCCGACCAGGCATCCAGGAACCGCCTGCCCATCGACAAGAGCCTGGGCGAGACCGGACGAGTCCATGCGAACGATCCGCGCGCCTGCGACACGCTGGAAGGCGGCGCCAAACATGCATGCCTTGGCCGTGCAGCACAGGCGGCCTCATCTCCCTGACCAATTGCGTCAGCTCGTGCGGCACTGCAGGAAGGCCAGCAGACGCCTTTCCTGCGCATTGAGACCGCGGCTCGGTACTGAGGAGGGCTCAACGCCTGCTTCATCTGGCCACTCATCCTGTAGCGCACACACCAGCACGTGAGGGTGGACGTAAGACTTTCGGCAAACCGCCACCGTGTTGCCCAGCCGCGAGGCCACTTCCTTCAGGGCTTCATTGACCATGCGCCGCCGTGCGGCCGCACTCTCCGAACAGGGGGCCTCCCCGCCATCACGGGCCGCCTTGGCATCCGGCGCAAGCTGCGCCCACGCGTGCACCGTGGCATGCCATGTTCGGAAATCCTTGGCGGTGAACTCGTCTCCGCACAGGCTGCGGATGTAGTCGTTCACATCCGCTGAATCCACCACATGTGTCGCGCCGCTGTCATCGGTGTACTGAAAAAGCTCCTGGCCGGGCAGCTCCTGACATCGGCGCACCACCCCGGCCACACGGGCGTCGTCCAGCAGCACTTCGTGCTGGACGCCGCTCTTGCCTCGAAACCGCAGCATCAGGCGACTGCCCGAGACCTGCGCATGGCGATTGCGAAGCGTGGTGAGCCCGTAGGACCGGTTGGTCCGGGCGTACTCCTCGTTGCCGACCCGGATGAGTGTGGTGTCCAGGAGCCTCACCACCGCGGCCAGCACCACATCCCGGTCAAGATGTGGCTGGCCTGCTGAAGCGGCCAAGGTCTGGGCGACGCGACGCCGCAGCCGTGGCAGAGCCAGGCCAAAGGCGTGCATTCGCTCAAACTTGTCGTCATCACGCCGTGCGCGCCACAAGGCGTGGTAGCGGTATTGCTTGCGGCCCCGCGCATCGCGGGCAGTGGCCTGCACGTGCCCCGCATCCAGGGGGCAGATCCAGACTTCTTCGTAGGCTGGCGGGATGGCCAGCGCACGGATGCGCTGCAGATGCAGCCGATCGACCTCATCACCGGCCCGCAGCCAGTGTCCATCCGCAGCTTGGTAGGCGAAGCCAGTGCCCCGCCGCACCCGGCGAATGCCGGGCATCTCATCAGTGACATACCGCAGCTTCAGACGCGAACCCCCGTCAACCCGGTGTCATCCCCTGGTCTGCAGCTTGCGCGCTGCATCCAGATGGGACTTGAGCGTGGGCAGCGTGGACTGCACGTAGTCTTTCAAGGCCGGATTCTGCGCATCGGCGCCGACCTTTTCATAGGTGGCGATGATCTTCTCGTGTTCTGTCACCCCCACTGTCTGTAGATACTGCTTGTCAAAAGCCGCCCCTGAGGCATTTTGCAGTGCTGACAAGGTTTTCTGATCCTGCGCGCTGAGCGTCTGGGACAGGTTCACACCATGGCCAGCTGCCAGGCGCTTGGCCTCTTCGCTGACACCCTTGTGGTCGGCCGCAACCATGGCCGCATACGATTTCAACGCCGGATCCGACGCCTTCTCAGCCGCCAGCTCTGACACGCGGATCTCGAACAGGCTCTTGGCTCCGGTCTGGGCGATGAAGTCTCGCTCCATGCTGCTGAGGGTGCCTGACGCCGAGGCCGTGGCGGGTGTCGCAGCCTGCTGGCTGGTAGGGACCCCCGCCCCCGTGGGCTCGGAACGGGTCATGGCATCGAAAGCGGAACCGTCGGCAGAGGCTTGTCCCATGGTCAGGCCAGGACCATCTGACCGTCCGATGGGCGCCGTCGGCACGGACATCTGCTCTGAGGTGCCATTCATGCCCGATCCCATCGGTGTGCCCGTGTCGGCCTGGGCCATGGGGGTGGAGGTCGACAGCGACGAGTCAGCGCTGCTCATTTTCGGAGTGGGTTCGCGGTCACATCCCACCAGGGCCATGCACGCGATCAATGTCGCGGCGCCCATGGGAGCTAGAGTGCGTGCGGGGGTGCTCATGGTGTTTCTCCTTTGCCGCATCGGTGATCTCAGGAATGCCGGCCAGGGCGCAGCCCATGGTCATTCAACCCCTGGCGCAAGCCAAGGGCGCTGCCCTGCCGATAGAAAGTACCTTCGTGGTCTTCTACTTCATTGGTGAGCAGGGCCCTGCGTTCCTGCATGTCCTCCAGCAGTCGCTGCCAATCCAGCTTGGCATGCGACAACTGCCGGAACATCTCGCCCTCTTCTTCCTTCACGTGGTGCCGGATGTACTCGCCCAACACCCGGAAGGAGGCCGACTGGCGAGGATCACCCATGGCAGCAGCACGCACCTGACCCAGCAGCATGTTCATGGTCTGGTGTTCCACCTCTGCGTCGTCGATCAACACACGTGTGGACAGGGCGGCGCGCACCGCCGGGTAGAACACCTCTTCTTCCAGCCGGGTGTGGATCTCCAGATCCATGCAGGTCTGGCGGATGAGGTTCTCGCAGGCCTCCGCATCGTCCATCGAATCAAGACGATCGAACTCACGAAAGGCCGATTTGACCGTGCGGTGATCATCCCTGAGCATGCGCAACACCTCGGAGCGTGCATGTGTATTGGCACGGGGTCCCCGGCTTTCGCCGCGCGGCGGCATGAAGTCATGTGACATGGCGTGGCTGCTCATGGTCTCTCCAGTCGAAGGGCCGACACGGAATGCGCCAGCGCAGAGGCGGGGCAAACGGCATTCCCGGAGACAAAGGCTCCGACCGCTCATTTCGGCAACTTTTACGGCAAGGCATGCCTCGCTGCGGTCATGGCGCCATTTTTTCCTGCGCGCTCGGTATGGCCCCCGGGCGGGGAACTGGATCAATTTGTAAGTGGGCGTGACGCACCCAGGGCAAAAAATGCAGGCTCTGCAAACGGGTGGGCCCAGCGCCACACCGGATCGTCATTCATCTTCGGTCAACTTGCCAGACGCGCCTGGCAGCAATGACACGAGCGGCGTAACAGGCCCGTCAAAAGCAACGGATTTCGGCATGGTTGTTGCGGCACAAGCCCCTGTGTATCCACAACGCTGAGACAACGCCATGACCATCAATGCCCCTGCCATCCGCCTGGAACACAGACAGCATCAGACCTTGACGCCGCGTTTGCAGCAAGCGGTGCGCCTGCTGCAGTTGTCATCGCTGGATTTCGCCCAGGAGGTTCGCGATGCCCTGGACAAGAACCCCTTCCTGGAAGGGGAAGATGTGGGGGACGAACAGCATGAAACACCCGACGGGGCCACGCCTCAGCAGGCCCATGACGCCTCGTTGGCCGACACGGCCACCCTCACTTCGCCGACACCTGAGCCCTCGCCGGAGCCAGCGGCCGACATCGAATGGGATCCCTCTCCCTGGGCGGCCACCCCTGGATCGTCTGGTTCACGCGGCAGTGGAGATGGCGAGTTCAGTGCCATCGACCTGATGGCGGCCGACGAAGGCCTGCGTCCCACCCTGCTTCGTCAGATCAATACGCGTTCACTGTCCGAGCGCGACCGCGCACTGGTGGGCTGCGTGATCGAATCACTCGATGACGATGGCTATCTGCGCACGGAATTGAGCGAACTGGTCAACCTGCTGGAACTGGAGCCAGCCGTGGAGTTGAGCGAGATGAGCATGGCCTTGAAACTGGTGCAGGCGCTGGAGCCCGCGGGTGTAGGGGCGCGCAACGTGGCGGAGTGCCTGACCCTGCAATTGCCGGAGATCCAGGATGAGGAACTTCGGGCGCTGGCCGGCCGCATCATCAATGAGCAGATGGACAAGCTGGCACAACACGACATTGCCGCCCTGTCCCGTCGCCTGGGACACTCCCCCTCAGAGATCGAAGCGGCCTGCGATCGCATCCGCCACATGGACCCACGCCCTGGCTGGAAGCTGAGCGCCGCGGATGTCCGCTACATCACGCCGGATGTGATCGCCCGCAAGGTGAAGGACGAGTGGGTGGCGGTGCTGAACCCCGCCATCGTGCCACGCGTCAAGCTCAACCAACGCTACGCCGAACTGTTCCGGCGCCACCGCGATGGCCGCCACGCCGAACTGGCCGCCCATCTCCAGGAAGCGCGCTGGACCGTGCGCAATGTGGAGCAGCGCTTCTCCACCATCTTGTCGGTGGCGCAGGCCATTCTCAAGCGGCAGAAACAGTTCCTGGAGCATGGCTCTTTGGCCATGAAGCCGATGGCTCTGAAGGAGATCGCCGAAGAAGTGGGACTGCATGAATCCACCGTGTCTCGCGTGACGAACAACAAGTACATGGCGACACCCGCCGGCGTGTTCGAGCTCAAGTACTTCTTCTCCCGTCCCATGCCGACGGCCAATGGCGGCGCATGTTCGGCAACGGCCATCCGGGGGGTCATCAAGGACATGCTCGACGCAGAAGATCCGGTGAATCCCCTGTCCGACGCGGAGATTGCGCGCCGGCTGGCACGTCAGGGTCTGACGGTGGCACGACGCACGGTCACCAAATACCGTCAGCTGATGAAGGTGGCTGCGGTGGAGCAACGCCGCCGTGTGGCTTGACCGGGTATGCAAGGCGGGCCCTTGCCCGCCCATCCCTCACTATTTACGCTTGGCAGGCGCTGTGGGGCGCTTGTCGCCGCCGCCGTACCAGTAGCCACCCTGGTGATCCTGGATCTCGCCATAGTCACCATAGGGCCCCGTCTCACCGGCGATGACGCCGCCCCGCTTGTCTTTGCTGGGATCACGCTGCCAGGCCTCGTGTTCAAGGCGCTGCTCGGAAGCACCCTCCTCATGCGCTTCGGTATCGCCGTAGACGCTGCCTTGCGTCCCCCCAGCGCCCCCGAAGCCTCCATGAGGCCCAGATGGATCGAAACTGTCACGCTGCTCATCGGGCGCCGCGCCCTGTGGCGACTGGGCGGCAGGCTGAGGCCGTGGGGTTGAGCGTTCTTGGGTCATGTCGGGTCCTTTCCATGCACATACAGCGATTGCCCTGTCAGGGCAATCGCTGTTCCCGATGTCCGAACCCGCAGGGGCGGCGTCTTCTCAGACGTGATCCGATGCCACTGAGGAAGGAGGCGGGGCTTCGTTGCCTTCTCCATCCACGCGCGACGGAACCGTGGCGTAGTCCTTGAGCCGGTTGTAGAGGGTCTTGAGGCTGACGCCCAGGGTGGCCGCGGTGCGCTCCTTGTGACGGCCGCAGTACTCCAGCGTGGCCAGGGTGACCTGGCGCTCCACATCGGCCAGGGGCGTGCCCACGCGGATCTGCAGCAGCGGCGCCCCATCCATGCTGGTTGCCGGCGAATCACCATCCGTCTCGGGCAGGCATTCATCGACGATGATGGAGTCAGGCGCCATCACATACGCACGGTGCACGATGTTGCGCAGCTCGCGCACATTGCCTGGCCAGCGGTAGTCTCCCAGCCGCTGCAGGGCCTGCGGGGCAAAGCGCTTGACCTGGCCTTCACGCCGCGAGATCTCGTCGAGGAAATGTTCGGCGATCAGCGGCACGTCCTCCAGCCGGTCACGCAAAGGAGGCAGGTGCACCGGAAACACATTGAGGCGGTAGAGCAGGTCTTCGCGCAGCTTGCCGGCGCGCACGGCCTCCTGGGGAGACCGGTTGGTGGCCGCGATGATGCGCACATCGGTCTCCTGGATCTGGGTGGAGCCCACGCGCATGTAGGTGCCGCTTTCGAGCACACGCAAGAGCTTGACCTGCAGATCAAGCGGCATCTCGGTGATCTCGTCAAGGAACAGCGTGCCACCGCAGGCCCGCTCGAAGAAGCCCTGGTGCTGGCGATCCGCCCCGGTGAAGCTGCCCTTCTCATGACCGAAGATCTCGCTCTCCATCAGGTGCGGCGAAATGGCACCGCAGTTGACGGCCAGGAAAGGCCGGTTGCGGCGGCGGCTGAGGTCATGCACCGTGCTGGCCACGACCTCCTTGCCGCAACCGCTCTCACCGGTGATGAACACGGTGACACCCGTGCCGGACACGCGCAGGATCTGCTCGTACACCTTTCGCATCGCAGGTGAGCGGCCCCAGAGCTGCCCGAAGTGACCGTCACGTTCCAGCTCAAGCATCAAGTCGCTGGCTTCGGCCTGCAGGGCTGATGGCTTGATCAGCCGCGAGAGGATCCCGCTCAACTGCTTCATGTTCACCGGCTTGACCAAATAGTCCGCAGCCCCCAGGCGAAGGGCCTGGATGGACGTGTCCAGGCTGGCATGGCCGGTGATCAGCACCACCTCGGTATTGCCCAAGGCCTTGGCATCCTCTACCAGCTGCATGCCGCTGCCATCGGGCAGCACCAGGTCCAGCAGGACCACATCCGGCTCCTGGAGCGCCAACTGGCGCCGGGCGTCCTTCAAGGACCCGGCGGTCGCCACGGTGAACCCTTTTGTCGCGATGAGCGCGGCCATCATCTCAGCCGCGTCTGCCTCGTCATCAACCACCAATGCATGCGCCATCACTGACCTTTCGACTGTTCAACAGGGCTCGATGCGGTGGCGAAAAAGAGAGCCACCGGCGGCCCATGCGTCAGATCTTTGCAGGTCAGCGGAAATGCTGCAGCCGCAGCCCCCACCTGGAGTGAGGCCTTGGCCAAGGCTGAGATTCAGCGCTTGCGGCGGTGATAGGCAAACGTCGTGCCCATCAAGATCACCTCAATATCAGTGAACCTCGAAACATTTCCCTGTCAAGGACATGGGTGGCGGCATGTAAGGAGGTTCATGCACCGGCACCGGGTTCTCTGCAGGGGGTGGGTCGTCAATCTCCGGCGGCGGCGGATCAGGTTGCGGCAAAGGCTCTGGAGGCCGCGCGGGCTCTGGGATGGGAGGGCTTGGAGGCATGGGCGCAGGGGCTGGTCCGGCGCGCCATTCCTCCAGGTTGGGTGCTGAAAAAAGCAGCGGTGGCAAGTGCATCAGCGCGCCCAAAACAGCGGCATGCTTTTGCATCTCGGCAGATTCATTTGCAAATGGTTTCATGAAAATCAAGGCAGAAAGGGCTGAAAAATGGATTCGAACCATGGGTCGGCGATGCGCGATCAAGGTGTCCATTGCTCTGGGCAAATGGCGGGCCCGGGGGCCTTCCAAGCGCTGAAGCCCGTGCTTCCCGGGCCTTGTCAGCCCCTTCACCTGTTCAAAACAGCCAGCACCCACGCAGCCACCTCTGACTGCCTGACAGGCACCCTTCCCGGATGCCTACAAACACACTTACACCTGGCGGCTCAACCCGGCCGGGAGGCCATGCGAAAGGTATTGCGTCCGGCTGCCTTGGCTTCATAGAGGGCTTCGTCGGCGCGCGCCAGCAGACGCGCCGCGCTCATCTCGCCGCCCTCGTACAGGGCCACCCCCAGGCTGGTGGACACCCCCAACTGCCGCCCCATCACCTCGAACGAGGCGCCGATGGTGGCGATGATCTTGCGAGCCACGAACTGAGGCTCCTCGATGGAGTTGAGTCCTTCCAGGATCACCACGAACTCATCACCGGCCAGCCGGGCCACGGTGTCGGTCTTTCGCACGCAGGTCACCAGGCGGTGCCCAAACTCCTTGAGCACCTCGTCACCCGCCGAATGGCCCAAGGTGTCGTTGATGGTCTTGAACTTGTCGACGTCGAGGAACATCAGCGCCATCGGGCGGCGGTTTCGAGCACAACGGGCCATGGCTTCCGGCAGCTTTTCTTCAAACTGCAGGCGGTTGGGCAGACCCGTGAGGGCGTCGTTACGGGCCAGCTGGCGCATCTGCTGTTCGGCGCTCTTGAGGACCGTCACGTCGGTGCTGAGCGTGTAGATGCCAGGCACGCTGCCATCGGGCTGCCGGTCAGGCAGGTAAGAGGTCTGCAAATGCCTCAGCACGCCCTGCGTGACGGACTGCATCTCGAAGTCGACTCGCTCGCCGGACAGCGCCCGCTCGATCTGCACGCGGCGTTCTTCATACAGGGCAGGCCCCGCCACATCTCGGACGTGTTGCCCCACCACGGATGAAGGCTCGACCGCCAGCCAATCGCGGAAGGTGCCATTGGCAAACTGGAACCTGTGCTCGCGATCGATGTAGGCGATCAGCACCGGCAGGTTGTCGGTGATGGTGCGCAGCCGGTCTTCCCCGGCCGCCAGGGCGTTCTGGTACTCCTTGAGCGGCGTGACATCGAAGGTCATCAGGTAGAAGCCGCGCACCCGGCCTGTACTGTCGCGGTCAGGCACCATGTGCGCCTGAAAGTACACCCGCTGGCCCTTGAATCGGGATTCTCCCTCTACCGAGGCGTGGCGGCCAGCCAGGACTTCACGAACCCCCGGTTCGTGCTGGCGGTAGTTGTCCTCGCCCAAGGCCTCGCGAAGGGTGATGCCCGGAACTTGGTCGGGCCGCACACCCAAACCCTTGAGACCGCGGTCATTGGCAAAGGTGCAGACCTCGTTGACATCGAAATGGCCCACCATGGCCGGGATGTTGTTGGTCACATCGCGCAGGCGCTTTTCCTTGTCGGCCAGGAGGGCCTGGTCGGCCAGACGATCGGAGATGTCGTGCATGAAGGCCGCGAAACTGTGCGAATCCCGATCGCCCGTGCGGCTGATGCTGATCTCGATCGGAAACTCGTGGCCATCGCGGTGCATGGCGGTGAGCTCCATGCGCCGATTGACGGCAGGTGCCTCGCCCGAGCCCCTGCCCATGAAGTGCTCCATGCCGCCATCGGCGCGCAGGCGCTGCGGAATGATCAACGACTGCAGGGGCCGCCCCAAGGTCTCTTCTCGCGTCCAGCCGAATGTCCGCTCGGCTTCGGCATTCCACTCGGACACCATGCCTCGGCCGTCCACGGCCACGAAGGCCTCGTGCGAGGTGGCGAGCACGGCCCGCATGCGCCGCTGGTCGGCCACCACCCGCTCCGTCAGCGGATGCACGCGCGAGCGCAGCAGCCAGGTGCCCAGCACCACGAACATCACCACCACGCCGAACACGATGTTCAAGCGTGCCTTGAGCGGGGCATACAACTCGCTGATGTCGGTCTTGGCCTCCATGCCCAGGTTGAAGGTCCCCAGCTGCGCAAAGCCTGATTGCACCCTCACGCCCCGCAGGTCCTTGCCCACGGCACTGCCCGCTTCGCCCATCAGGGCGCGTGCAATGGGCTGTTGGGCCTGGCCGTTCTGGAACATGTCGATGTGGGTGTTGGCCGCATGGAAGCGCGAAGGCATGCAGGCAGCCCGCTGGCCGACACGGCTGCACAGCAGCAGGTCACCGCTTTCGCCGTCCTGCTGCAGTTCCTGCATCAGCTCGGTCAGGGTGTTGAGCCGCATTTCGCTGACCAGCACACCCACCGTGCGCCCCTGGTGGACCACCTCGGTGCGGGTGCGCAGCAGCAGGCCGTTGTCCCACAGCAGCCAGGTGAACTCGCCCTCGATGGGCAGGCGTGCATCGGCCTGTCCCATGCGCAGATCGCCCACCTCCATCAAGGAATAGCCATTGCTCAGGTAGACGGCCACGGCGCTGAAGTCGTAGACGCTGAAGCTCTCGACCACTTCGCGCAGTTCGGTCAGCGCTGCAGCATCGTGCGGGTGAGCTTCGAGGCGCGCCAGCAACTTGCGCAGGTCCAGTTGACGCGCCACATCCTGCGCCGATTCGATGTCCTGCTCCAGGCTGTGTTCGAAGGCGATGGCCTGGCCCCGCGCCTTGTCGCGGGCCTCCTGGGCGACCGATTCCTTGAAACCATCCTGCAGCACCGCGAACGTGGTCATGCCGGAGAGCACAGCCACCACACTCAGCACGGCCACGGCGGTGGCCGTGATGCGATTTTCCTGCAGCTCGAAGCGCCGGGGCCGCTCACGCTGCACCATGGACACCCACAAGGCCACGCCCACGGTGATCAGCACTACGGAGGTGATGATGGACATCTTGTTGTAGTCCATCACGCGGTACAAGGCTTCCAGATCCAGCAGGTAACCCGCAAGGCCGGACAGCCCCAGCAGCAAGCCGCCGATCAGCAGCAACACGATGAGGGCACGCACCCAGCGAACTGGCGGGCGGTCGTGCAAGAGGGCCACCGCAGCACCGTAGCAAATGAAGGCTGCGCAGGTGTTGGGCGCCATCCGGCCCCGGTTGGCGATGTCGCCAAAGGCCTGGTGCATCCAGGACCAGTCGATGCCCAGGTCCACGCCGAACACCGTCTGCGACAGCACTGCCGCAGGCACCACCACCAGCGCCAACGCGGCCAGCCGTGTCGTCAGATTGGGTTGGCGGTGCGCATCCCAGACCAGTCGGGCACTGAGCAGGAACATCAGCCCCCCGTTGAAGACGGGCGGCGATGAACTGGGCAGCACGCGCAACCATCCCTGGTGCCCCGAGAGCACGAACCCCATCACCAGGAGCCCCACCAGCGCGCACAGAAAGGCGGCCAGTTGGCGTCCGGAGATCTGAAAGCTTCTCATCGGCAAGCTGGATACGAAGGACCCGCCGGGGACCAGCAGAGGCGCGGGCTGTTGTTTTGAATGGGCCGTCCGCTGCGACGACATGCCGCAGCGTACCCGGTCCCCCCTGATTCAGCCACAGGCAGACCCCATGCAAAGCAGGAAAAACCGGGCAGAACAGACGCCAGCCCTGCGCAAGGCCGGGTCAGGTGGGCACGACGCCATCCTGCTTGAACATGGCCTTGATGCCCCGCACGGCCTGCCGGATGCGGGACTCGTTCTCGATCAGGGCAAATCGGACATGGTCATCGCCGTGGTCGCCGAAGCCGATGCCCGGCGACACGCAGACCTTGGCCTTGTCCAGCAACTGCCGGGCGAACTCGAGCGAACCCAGCGCCGCATAAGCCGGCGGGATCCTGGCCCAGATGTACATCGAGGCCTTGGGGCACTCCACGGCCCAGCCCGCCTCGCGCAGGCCCTTGACGAGCACGTCGCGGCGGGCCTGGTACTTGGCCGCGATGTCGCGCACGCATTGCTGGTCGCCTTCCAGCGCCGCAATGGCCGCCACCTGCAAAGGTGTGAAGGTGCCGTAGTCGTGGTAACTCTTGATGCGGGCCAGTGCGGCTACCAGGTCCGGGTTGCCGACCATGAAGCCCACGCGCCAGCCGGCCATGTTGTAGCTCTTGCTGAGCGTGAAGAACTCCACCGCGATGTCCTTGGCACCGGGCACCTGCATGATCGAGGGCGCCTTCCAGCCATCGAACACGATGTCGGCATAGGCCAGGTCGTGCACCACGAAGATGTCGTGCTTGCGCGCCAGCGCCACGACCCGCTCGAAAAAGTCCAGCTCCACGCACTGGGCCGTCGGGTTGCTGGGAAAGCCCAGCACCATCATCTTGGGCTTGGGGTAGCTGCCGCGGATGGCCTTCTCCAGCTCGGCGAAGAAGTCCACCCCAGGCACCAGCGGCACGGAGCGGATATCGGCCCCGGCGATCACGGCGCCATAGATGTGGATGGGGTAGCTGGGGTCGGGCACCAGCACCGTATCGCCACGGTCCAGGGTGGCCAGCATCAGGTGGGCCAGGCCCTCTTTGGAACCGATCGTGACGATGGCCTCCTTGTCGGCGTCGATGTCGACGTCGTAGCGGGCCTTGTACCAGTGCGAGATGGCGCGCCTCAGCCGCGGGATGCCCTTGGAGGCCGAGTAGCCGTGGGTGTCCGGGCGCTGGGCCACTTCGGTGAGCTTGGCGACGATGTGCGGCGGCGTGGCCCCATCGGGGTTGCCCATGCTCATGTCGATGATGTCTTCACCGCGTCGGCGGGCGGCCAGCTTGAGTTCGGCCGTGATGTTGAAGACGTAGGGCGGCAGGCGATCAATGCGCGCAAAGCGGCGCTTGCCTGGGGATGCAGACATGTGGTTTCCAATCAACGTGAGCGCCCGGAACCGTCCGAGCGACGCTGGCGGCGACAGATCTGACGCCGCCTCCTTTCACTATAACAATCCCAGCGGAGCTGGCGTGAGAATTCAGACGCTGATTCGTCCGATGCCGCGCATCGACATCACCAGGTCGTCGGCCAGGGCCTCAGCCTGTCCGCGCCGCAAGTTGCCCACGCTGATGCGGATGGCCGGCGCACTGCGCAAGCGGAACGCACGGCCTGGCTGCACGGCCCAGCCCTTGGCCGCCAGGCCCTGCACCACCGCCGCCTCATCGGCCACCGGGATCCACAGGTGCAGGCCATCGTGCGCCGGCAACCCGCTCAGGCCCCGAGCCTTCAAGGCCATGGCCAGTTCGTCGCGCCGGTGGGCATAGTCGCGGCCGGCGCGCTCGATCAGGCCACCGGCCTGGGCCTGGCGCCACAGGCTCACGGCCAGGCGCTGCAGCAGCAGGCTCACCCAGCGTGGGCCCAGCGTCTGCTGCTCCTGCATGCCCTTGAGGGGCTGCGGGCCGCCAGCCGCCAGCGCGATGCGCAGGTCAGGCCCCAGGAACTTGCTGAGCGACAGCACATACACCTGCAGCGCGGCGTGTGGCAGGCTGGCGCCGCCATCGGGCCGGGCCATCGGGCCCCAGTGATCGTCGAGCACCAGCATGCAATCGGGGCGACCAGCCAGGAAGGCGCTCCAGGCAGCAGCGCGCTGCGGCGACATGGACACCCCCGTCGGGTTGTGAGCCCTAGGGGTCAGGATCACGGCCGAGGCCTTGTCCTCCTCGGGGGGCAGCACGCAGCCCTGTGAGTCCACCAGCAGCGGCATGGCCTTGAGCCGCAGGTGGGCCAGCAACGCCAGCATGGGTGGCCAGCACGGATCTTCAACCCAGGCGCGCGAGCCGGGCGACACATGCACACGCAAGGCGCGCTCGATCGCATCGAGCGCGCCGGAGAACACGCCCAGGCAAGGTGACAGCACGCCCTGGGAGTCCATCCACTGACGGCCCATCTGGAGCAGTTCAGGTTCGTCGCTGTCGGCGTCATAGCCCGTCATGGGCCGGGTGTGCGTTGACAGCCAATCGGACTGCGGGCAAGGCAGCAGGGCTGCATCCACATTGCCCTGCGCCAGGTCGATCAGGCCATCGGGCACCTGGGCGCCTGTCTCGATGCGCGAGGGCGGTTCGGCCACGCGCGTGCCGCGCCGCCCGTCGGAGATGACCAGCCCCGCGTCCCGCAGCCGGGCATAGGCCGAGGCCACGGTGTTGGGGTTGACCCCCAGCTGCTGCGCCAGCTGGCGAACGGTGGGCAGGGCTTCGCCGGCCACCATCGCACCGGAACGGATGGCGGCCACGAACTGTTCGGCGATCTCCACCGAATTGCTGCCGACGATGTGCAAAGCGCTCATAGGGCCCCCATTGTGGGCCAGGCGGGCGGCCTCGCCCTCATTGCCAGCGCACGCCGTCCAGCCAGTCGGACAGCATGCGCTTGCCGGCCTGCTCCAGGGCACGGCCGTGGCGCAGGTTGTCGGCCCGCAGCGCAGGGATGTCGATGCCCGCCTTGCCCAGCTCACAGGTGTGGCCAATCAGCCAGCGCTCGAAGCGGGCGGTTTCTGCTTCCGGGTGGAACTGCAGCGCCAGCACATTGCTGCCCACCGAGAACGCCTGGTTCGGGTAAAGATCCGTCGAGGCCAGCAGGGCCGCCCCCGCAGGCAGGTCGAAGGTGTCGCCATGCCAGTGCAGCACCGGCGTGTGGGCCAGTTGCCGCAGTGGCGACTGCACACCGGCACCGGTCAGGGTCAGCTCGCCCCAGCCAATCTCCTTGTGGGCACCGGGGTAGACACGCGCATCCAGGGCCTTCGCGATCAACTGGGCTCCCAGGCAAACGCCCAGCGTAGGCGCGTCCCGCTGCAGGCGCCCTTTGAGCGCGGCCAACTCGTCGGTCAGGAAGGGATAGGCCAGGTCTTCGTAGACGCCGATCGGCCCGCCGAGCACGATCAGCAGGTCGGCTGTGGCGATGTCACGGTCCAGGATGTCCACGCCAGCCTGCCGATAGTGGACATGCGCGCCCATCAGATCCAGCAGGGAAGCGAACGAGCCCAGGTCCTCGAAGGCCAGGTGCTGGACAACCACCACGTGCTTGCCTTCCAGCAGGCGGGATGAAGTCTGTGCAGTCATTGAAACGGTCCTCAAAAAAAAGCAAACACCAAACCGGGGCCGGTCGGGATGCCGGCCCCGCCACATCAGATCAGCCTGGCGTTGCGGAAAGCCGCATGGCCCTCGGCAGAATCCAGGATGCCCACCTCCGACGCCAGCTTGACCACGCCGGAGTAATCAAGCCGGTCCAGCGCCACGCGGTTGAGTTCACGGCACTCTTCGACCATGGCCTGGGCGCCGGGCACCCCCAACTGCTGCAGCACGTCCAGCCACAGGTCGAGCTCCTGGTCGGCGAACCAGTGGATCGACTTGGGCAGCATCGAGGCGAAGAAGCCCTTCTGGGTGCTGCCCAGCGCATGGTAGAAATTGCGCGTGAGCTCAGAGAAGATCTTCGAATGCGCCAGTTCGTCATGGCGGTGCGCGGCTACTGTGGCGCGGTTGAGCGGCTGGATCGAGGTCTCTTCCGAGAGCTGGTGTAGGTAGTCGCTGATGAAGATCTCGGAGACGACCGCCGTGCTCAGGCGCACGAGCAGACCGGCCCATGAGGGCATGTGGCGATCCTGCTCCTCGCGCATCTGGCGAACCAGAGCGAACTGCGGGATGCGGATGTGCTCGAGCTGCCGCCGCTGCCGCGTGATGCGGTTGGCGTTCTTGACCAGCAGCAGGTGGTAGGCCTCATCCACCAGGGTCTCGCAGACGATCTCTTTGGACAGCTCGTTGTCGAGCCCGGGCACGTTGTCGTAGAGGATGTCCTGGCAGACAGGGCTGACGATGTCGAGCTCGATGGCCACGGTCTTCTCGTTGTAGATGATCCAGCCGCACGACAGGATGCGCATCTTGGTGTCCGTGTCCAGCGCCTGGTAGCGTGGGTGCTCATGGAACGGCAACAGGTGTTCCAGGAACTCGGGCAGGTCGGTGCCTGCGTCGATCAAGGTGTCCGGCTCATTCTTCTTGACCTGGGCGCGGTGGCTCCAACTGCGTGCGATGCGGTTGAGAAGGTCCACTGACCGGCTCGGCGCATGTGGCGCATGCGGCGTACCCGCAAGGGAATGAAAGAGGGGCTGTCCGGGATGTTCGATCACTGCCTCAGCTGCTTGCATGGTGTTTTCTCCGTCGTTTATGGTGTGTGTTGTGGTGCTGCCTACGGGGCAACGCCAAGCCGTCAGGGTTCAACGAGGTCGTTCAAGCATCGTCTGCTCCTTTTGAATGGAAGGTCTACGCGACCTGGCGTGCCTGCGATGTGCGCACGAGCCGCACGACCGCCTCGGCGGTCCGATCGATGTCGTCGATGGAGCTGGTCAGGGGCGGCAGCAGGCGCACGGTGGTGTCGCGGGTCACGTTGATCAGCAGGGCCTCCTCATGCAGGGCCCGCTGCACCAGGTGGCCACAGGGCCACGCCAGTTCGATGCCCACCAGGAGGCCGCTGCCCCGGATGTCCAGCACATCGTGGTGCCCCGCGAGGCCGGCGTCGAGCTGGTGCAGCAGCCGCAGGCCCAGTTCGGCCGCACGCCGGGGCAGGCTCGCGCCTTCGATGGTGTCGAGCACGGTGCAGGCCGTGCGGCAGGCCAGCGGGTTGCCACCGAAGGTCGAACCGTGCTGCCCAGGCCCGAACAGTTGCGAGGCGCGCGCACCAGCCAGGCAGGCGCCGATGGGCACGCCATTGCCCAGGGCTTTGGCAAGGGTCATCACGTCGGGACGGATGCCGCTGGGCTGGAAGGCGAACCAGTGGCCGGTGCGACCCAGGCCGGTCTGCACCTCGTCGAGCATGAGCAGCCAGCCCTCTTCATCGCACACATCCCGCAACTGCCGCAGATAGCCGGGCGGCGGTAGGCGGACCCCGCTTTCACCCTGCACCGGCTCGAGCAAGACCGCCACGATGCCCGGCTGTTGCCGCGCCAGGGCTCGCACGGCGCCCGCATCGCCAAACGGTACGCGCACGAAGCCCTCCACCAGTGGCCCGAAGCCCGCCTGCGCCTTGGGACTGTCGCTGGCCGACAGTGTGGCCAGGGTGCGACCATGAAAAGCGCCCTGCATCACCACGATCAGTGGCCGCTCGATGCCCTGGCGGTGCCCGTGCAGACGCGCCAGCTTGATCGCCGCCTCGTTGGCCTCGCAACCGGAGTTGCAGAAGAAGGCACGCTCCAGGCCGGACAGTCGAGCCAGGCGTTCGCCCAATCGCGCCTGCCATTCGATGCCCCACAAGTTGGACGTGTGCACCAGCAGATGCGCCTGCTCGGCCAGCACCTCGGCCACGGCAGGATGCGCATGCCCCAATCCCGCCACGGCCACGCCGGCCGTGGCGTCAAGGTACTCGCGGCCGGCGGCGTCCCAAAGCCGGCTGCCCTGCCCGCGCACGAAGGAGACGGGCAAGCGGGCGTAGGTGTTCATCAGATGGGGTGTGCCCATCGGGGCCTCGCTGCTCATGTCGCCGCCTGGTAGAGGGGTTCGCGCGAGAGCAATCTCATGCCATCCGGGCCGCTCTCGACGATGCGGCGCTCCTGGGTTGCCACGAAACTGTCGATTCGGTAGCCCTCGCTGGCCGGAAAGCGCTGGACCACGTCCTGCGCGACCTCCGGCGCCCAGGGCGATTCGACATCGATCCGGCACCAAAGACGGCCTTGCCGCCACACGATGAATCGGTATTGCTGCATGGAGGGATCTCCTGGAGGGTTGGTTGTTCAAGCCGTGGTCTGAGGGCCGTCGAATCGTGGCGCCCAGGCTTCGACCTCGCCACGAGCCAGGCGCCGTTCCACCAGGGCGCGCCAGGATGGTGTGAGCGGCAAGGCGAGGGCGAGGGCGAGCTGGTCGAGATCCAGCGTGCGCACGTACAGCAATTCGAGCAGGCGAGCCAACGACCAGGCCGGATGTGGCCGGTTCACCAACTCGATGGCATCGCCCACCTGCAGCACGCCAGGCTCGAGCACGCGGTAGTACCAGCCAGTGCGCATGGAGTCCTGCACCCTGCGCGCCATGCCGTTCCAGCCGAAGCGGTCGTTGAGCTTCCAGCAGGGCTGGCGCGCCTGAGACACTTCCACCAGCACGGAGCCGATGCGCAGCCGATCACCCATGCACAAGGTGGATTCCGTGATCCCGTGCGAGCTGAGGTTCTCGCCGAAGGCCCCCGGCCGCGCCAGCATCGGATGCTGTCGCCCGAGCTCGCCTCGCCACGCCTCGTAGTGATCGAAAGCGTAGTGGTGCAAGGCCTTGTCGGGCCCACCATGGAAACGCCGATCGGCCTGCTCGTCGCCTTCCAGGCCCAGAAAGCCCACCGACGCCGGCCCCTGCACAGCCTGCTTGGCGATCGCACTGGTCGTGCCCTGCCGCGTGTACGGCACGGCCCTGCCCGTCAGCACTGTGTCCACCCTGCCCAACCTGCCCATCGTCATCCCCTCGCCTTAGAGGTGCGCCCGTCATCCGGCATCTGCCGGACAGCGACTCGATCTGGTCCTCCCCGGGTTTATGATCCGGGAACATTTATGTATTAGTACAATATGTTTATTGTATTGGTACATTCTAGAAGGGCGGACCAAGGCATGTCGAGCCCCTGACCAAAGATTCAGTCGGGCTTTGTCGGGTTTAACAACACTGTCATGTGAGCGGCGGTGAACAGCGCACCGTGCCGCCTGACCGCGCTAAACGCGTCGCAAACCGGGTGTCTTTTCGAAGAACTCGGCCATCCACTCGACGAAGGCCTGCACCTTGGTGGACAGGTGCCGATTCGAGGGGAACAGCACATGCACCGGCAGTGGATCGGTGGTCCAGTCCGGCAGCACGGCCACCAGCTCTCCTGCCCTGCACGCGCACTCGAAGGTGAAACTGGGCAATTGGCCGATGCCCAGGCCCGCCAGCACGGCGTCTTCATAGACATTCGAATCGTTGACGGACAGCCCGCCCTCGGGCTGCAGTTCGATCCGCTCGCCGTCCTTGGCGAAATCCCACGTGGCCGCCCCGCGCCCCGGCAGGAAATAGTTGACCCACCGATGCGCACGCAGCTCGTCCGGGTGCGTCGGCACGCCATGGGCCGCCACGTAGGACTTTGCGGCGCAAGTCTTGAACTGCATGGATCCAATGCGGCGGGCAACCAGCGTCGGATCGCTGACATCACCGACACGGATCACGCAGTCAACCCCTTCGCTGACCATGTTCACCACCCGGTCGCTGCAGCCCATCTCCAGGCTGATGTCCGGGTAGCGGGTCAGGAAATCGTTCAGGCCTGTGAACATCAGGAAGCTCGCCATGCTGGTGGGCACGTCCACGCGCAGGCGGCCGCTGGGCAGGCCCTGGCGGGGGGAAACGGATTCGTCTGCTTCACGCATGTCGTCCAGGATGCGGCGACAGCGCTCGTAGTAGGCCGCGCCGTCGGCCGTCACGCTCACCTTGCGCGTGGTGCGGTGCAGCAACCGGACACCCAACTGCGTCTCCAGTTCCTGGACAAGGGTGGAAATGGTGGCTTTCGGCGTGTTGAGCAATTCTGAAGCACGGGTAAACCCACCCGTGTCGACCACCCCCACGAAGGCTTCGAGCGCTTTCAGCTTGTCCATTGTTCGGATTCCTGAACAGTCAATTCCGTGGAAGGTAGTTTATTAGGAACAACTCAATCAATACAGTCACGACCATTGAATACCTCTGGTTTTTCCCACCATGTCCGATCTTCCTGATGCATCCGGCGCCGACGAATCGTTCGACTGGCTCGGTCACGCCGGCCAGGTGCACGTGCGCCTGTTCCGGGGAGCGCCCAGCAGGAAGGCAAACGACACGCTGCTGGTGTTCTTCCACCCGGGCGGCTTCGTGGTGGACGACACCGAGGCCTCCGATCCTTGCCTGCGCGTGCTGGCCGATGCGTGCGAGGTGAACATCCTGGCCCCCTGCTACACCCTGGCACCAGAGCGCCCCTTCCCCGCCGCGGTCGAGGACGCCCACGCGGTGCTGACCCAGGCGGTGCGCCAGCGCACCAAGCTGGGCTGGAAGGGCACGCACCTGTTCGTGGGCGGCGTGGAGGCCGGGGGCAACCTGGCAGCCGTGTCGGCCCTCGTGTGCCGTGATCGCCAGGGGCCCGATCTCGCCGGCCAGATCCTGGTCATGCCGATGGTGGATGCGAGTCTGCACTGCGCCTCCATGCGCTGCGCCGCCGACGAAGACGCCACCCGCAAGCTGGCCCGCGATGTGGAGCGCAGCTACCGCCTGTACCTGCCGAACCCGGCCGACCGCCTGCACCCTTACGCCAGCCCCCTGCATGCCAGCCGCCTGGGCAATTTGCCCCCGGCCCTGATCGTGCATACCGAGGGCGATCCCTTGTCCGATGAGGGCCACGCGTACGCAGACAAGCTGCGCCAGGCCGGCAACGAGGTGGCGCAGATCACCCTTCCCCCACCCGACGACATCCTCGACAACAAGGAGCGATGTTCGCTCACCGCTGACGACCCCTGTGTCACGGCGATGAGGCAGTTTCTCATCGACAACCGGTGAGCTGAGCGAACCCACTCTCCAGCCTCCACAAGAAGAAGCGCGCACAACAAGAACGACCGCCATGACAACAAGCCTCGACAACAACCACATGCAGCACCCTCGTCTTCACACCTTCGTCCAATCCCTTTCGACCCCGGGAGCGATCTCCATGAAATCCGTCCAACCCCGTTTCGTCCTGAGCGCCCTGGCTGCCGCGCTCACCATCGGCGCCCTCACCGGTTGCGGTGAAGAGCAGAGCGCCCAGGCCGCCCCCGGTGGCGCACCGCCTGCCGCGCCCGTGTCTGTCGCTGAAGTGATCACCCGCCAGGTGTCCGAGCAGCGCGAGTTCTCCGGCCTGGTCGAAGCCATCGACCGCGCACAGCTGCGCCCCCGCGTGTCCGGCTACATCGAGCGCGTGCAGCTCAAGCCCGGCGCACTGGTCAAGAAGGGCGATGTGCTGTTCGTGATCGACCAGCGCCCCTACCAGGCCGAGGTGGCGCGCGCTGAAGCCGCCGCGGCCAACTCACAGGCCAAGGTGGACCTGGCCCGCACCGAGCAGGCCCGGTCCAAGCGCCTGCTGGCCGAGAACGCCATCGCCCAGCGCGACTTCGACGAGCGCACCTCCAACGTGAGCCAGCTTGAAGCCGGCGCCCGCGCCGACCTGGCCGCGCTGCAGACCGCCCGCCTGAACCTGGAATGGACCACCGTCCGCGCGCCCTTCGATGGCCGCGTCGGCAAGGCCGAGGTGACCGCGGGCAACCTGGTGGACGGCAACACCGTGCTGACCTCGCTGGTGTCCGCCAACCCGATGTACGTGAGCTTCAACGGTGACGAAGCCACCTACCTGCAGGTGGGCAAGCTGGCCCGCAGCAACCCGGCCGCCTTGAAGGTGCGCATTGGCCTGGCCAACGAGCAGGGCGTGCCGCACGAAGGGCGCCTGGAGTTCGTGGACAACCAGATCGACCCGCAGGCCGGCAGCGTGCGCATGCGCGCCGTGATCGACAACAAGGACGGGCTGCTGACCCCGGGGCTGTTCGCCAAGGTGCAGGTGGGTTCGGACGCGTCGACCGGCGCGGCCTCGACCCTGGTGGCCGAGCGTGCCATCGGCACCGACCAGAACCGCAAGTTCGTCTACGTGGTGGCCGCCAACAACATCCCGGAGTACCGCCCCGTGCAACTGGGCACCACCGTGGGCCCGCTGCGCGTGGTCTCGTCGGGCCTGAAGGCCGGCGAGCGTGTGGTGGTCGATGGCCTGCAGCGTGTGCGTCCCGGCGCACCGGTGGCGCCACAGGTCGTGCCGATGGAAGCGCCGCAAGGTGGCGCCTCGGCAGCTGCCGCCAAGCAATAAACCAGCGAGGACTCTCCCATGAACATTTCACGATTCTTCGTGGACAGGCCGATCTTTGCGGCCGTGCTGTCCATCCTGGTCTTCATCGCGGGTGCGATCTCCATCTTCAAGCTGCCCATCTCGGAATACCCCGAGGTGGTGCCGCCGTCGGTGGTGGTGCGTGCCCAGTTCCCCGGCGCCAACCCCACGGTGATCGCCGAAACCGTCGCGGCCCCGCTGGAAGAGCAGATCAACGGCGTCGAGAACATGCTGTACATGTCCTCGCAGGCCACGACCGACGGCGTGCTCACGCTGACCGTCACGTTCAAGATCGGCACCAACGTCGAGCAGGCCGAAACCCAGGTGCAGAACCGCGTGCAGCGTGCCCTGCCCCGCCTGCCAGAAGAGGTGCGCCAGTTCGGCGTGACGACCGTCAAGGCCTCGCCCAACCTGACGCTGGTGGTCCACCTGCTGTCGCCCAAGGGCAGCTATGACGACGTCTACCTGCGCAACTACGCCACGCTCAACATCAAGGACCGCCTGGCCCGCCTGAACGGCATGGGCGACGTGCAGATCTTCGGTGCCGGCGACTACGCCATGCGCGTGTGGCTCGATCCCCAGAAGGTCGCGCAGCGCGGCATGACGGCCGCCGACGTGGTGGCCGCCATCCGCGAGCAGAACGTGCAGGTGGCCGCTGGCGTGGTGGGCGCACCGCCCGATACCAAGGCCCCCTTCCAGCTGTCGGTCAATGCTTCCGGGCGCCTGAGCACGGAAGAAGAGTTCGGCAAGATCATCGTCAAGACCAACCCCGATGGCGGCATCACGCACCTGCGTGACGTGGCCCGCATCGAACTGGGCTCCAACGGCTATGCGCTGCGCTCGCTGCTCAACAACAAGCCGGCGGTCGGCATGGGCATCTTCGAGGCGCCCAATGCCAACGCGCTGCAGTTGTCGACCGACGTGCGCGCCGCGATGGACGAGCTCAAGAAGGACTTCCCCGCCGACGTCGACTACGCCATCGTCTACGACCCCACGCAGTTCGTGCGCGACTCCATCAAGGCCGTGATCGTCACGCTGCTGGAGGCCGTGGCCCTGGTGGTGCTGGTGGTGATCGTGTTCCTGCAGACCTGGCGCGCGTCCATCATCCCGCTGCTGGCCGTGCCCGTGTCCATCGTGGGTACGTTCGCGGTGCTGCTGGGCTTCGGCTTCTCGATCAACACGCTGTCGCTGTTCGGCCTGGTGCTGGCCATCGGCATCGTGGTGGACGATGCCATCGTGGTGGTCGAGAACGTGGAGCGCAACATCGCCAACGGCTTGAACCCGCGGGCGGCCACCATCCAGGCCATGAAGGAGGTCTCCGGGCCCATCATCGCCATCGCCCTGGTGCTGTGCGCGGTGTTCATCCCCATCGCCTATGTGGCCGGCCTCACGGGCCAGTTCTACAAGCAGTTCGCGCTGACCATCGCCATCTCGACGGTGATCTCCGCCTTCAACTCGCTGACCTTGTCGCCTGCCCTGGCCGCCGTGCTGCTCAAGCCGCACGACGCCCCCAAGGACCGGTTCGCACGTGGCATGGACTGGGCGCTGGGCGGCTTCTTCAAGCGCTTCAACCGCGTGTTCGACCGCGCCTCGCACCGCTACCAGGGCGGCGTGCAGGGCACCCTGAACCACAAGGCCGTCACCATGGGCGTGTACCTGGTGCTGTGCGTGGCCGCGTTCTTCGTGTTCAAGGCCGTGCCCGCTGGCTTCGTGCCGGCGCAGGACAAGCAGTACCTGGTGGGCTTCGCCCAGTTGCCTGACGCCGCCTCGCTGGAGCGCACGGACGCCGTGATCCGCCGCATGTCGGACATCGCCAGCCAGGTGCCCGGCGTGGCCGAATCGGTGGCCTTCCCCGGCCTGTCGATCAACGGCTTCACCAACGCGCCCAACGCCGGCATCGTGTTCTACACGCTGGACGACTTCCACAAGCGCAAGGGCGATCCGTCGCTCACCGGCGATGCCATCGCAGCCGAGGTCAACAAGCGCCTGGGTGCCATCCAGGACGCCTTCATCATGGTGTTCCCGCCCCCGGCGGTGAACGGCATGGGCGCCATCGGCGGCTTCAAGCTGTTCATCGAAGACCGCGGCAACGTGGGCTACGACGAGCTGTACAAGGCCACCATGGCCCTGCAGATGAAGGCCTGGCAGACGCCTCAGCTGGCCGGCGTGTTCTCGAGCTACCAGATCAACGTGCCGCAACTGTTCGCCGATGTCGACCGCGTCAAGGCCAAGCAGATGGGCGTGCCGCTGGGCAGCATCTTCGACACGCTGCAGATCAACCTGGGATCGCTGTACGTCAACGACTTCAACAAGTTCGGCCGCACCTTCCAGGTGATGGCCCAGGCCGACGCGCCCTTCCGCAGCAACCCCGAGTCGATCTCTCAGCTCAAGGTGCGCAGCAACAGCGGCGAGATGGTGCCGCTGGGCAGCCTGCTGAAGATCTCGGACAGCTACGGCCCGGACCGCGTGCAGCGCTACAACGCCTATGTGGCAGCCGACATCAACGGCGGCGCCGCACCGGGCGTGTCATCGGGCCAGGCCAAGGAGATCATGGAGAAGATCGCCGCCGAGACACTGCCCAAGGGCGTGAGCTACGAGTGGACCGACCTGACCTACCAGGAGATCCTGGCCGGCAACACCATGATCTACGTGTTCCCGCTGTGCGTGCTGCTGGTGTTCCTGGTGCTGGCCGCCCAGTACGAGAGCTGGACACTGCCGCTGGCCGTGATCCTGATCGTGCCGATGTCGATGCTGTGCGCGTTGGCCGGGGTGTACCTCACCAAGGGCGACAACAACATCTTCACGCAGATCGCGCTGTTCGTGCTGGTGGGACTGTCGGCCAAGAACGCCATCCTGATCGTGGAGTTCGCCCGTGAGCTGGAGCACCATGGCCGCACCATCGTCGAGGCCGCGCTGGAGGCCAGCCGCCTGCGTCTGCGCCCCATCCTGATGACGTCGATCGCCTTCATCATGGGGGTGGTGCCCCTGGTCTTCTCCAGCGGCGCCGGATCGGAAATGCGCCATGCCATGGGCGTGGCCGTGTTCGCCGGCATGCTGGGCGTGACCCTGTTCGGCCTGTTCCTCACGCCGGTGTTCTACGTGCTGCTGCGCTTCCTGGCCGTGCGCCTGGAAGGCCGCCGCACCGACGAGCCGCTCGTGCCCTCCCAAGACCCCGTCATCCAGGAGGCTTGAACCATGACCACCTTTCGAACCACCTTCACCCCGCTGATGCTGGCGCTGGTGCTGGCCGGGTGCGCCACCGCACCCGAGCCACGCGATGCCCAGCTCAGCGTACCGGCCGGCTTCAAGGAAGCCCAGGCCTCCAGCGACATCAGCGCGGCCCAGCAAGGCCAGTGGAAAACCGCTCAGCCATCGGAGGCCGCGCCACGCGGCGCCTGGTGGCTGGCCTTCGACGACGCCGCGCTCAACGAACTGCAACAGCAGGCCGAAGCCGCCAACCCCAGCCTTGCGGTCGCCGCGGCCCGGGTCAAGGCCGCCCGTGCCTCGCTGGGCAGTGCCCAGGCCGACCGGCTGCCCCAGGTGGGCATCAATGCCGGCGTGGCACGCCAGAAGTTTTCGCCCGCCCAGCAAGGCGTGGCTGAAGGCACCAACCTTCCGCCGGGCACGGTGTGGAGCGCGGGCCTGACCGCCAGCTACGAGGTCGACCTGTTCAGCCGCGTGGCCAACAGCGTGAACGCCGCCCAGGCCGATGCGCAGGCCAGCGAAGCCACCTACCGCTCGGTGCTGCTGGCCCTGCAGGCCGACGTGGCCCAGGCCTACTTCCAGCTGCGCACGCTGGACGCGGACGTGGCCGTGCTGGAAAGCACGCTGGGGCTGCGCCAGCAGACCTCGGACCTGATCGGCAAGCGCCGCGATGCGGGCGACGTGTCCGAGCTGGACGTGGCCCGCTCACGCACCGAACTGGCCACCACGCGTGCCGAACTGCAAGGCGTGCGCGGCCAGCGTGCCCAGGTGGAGCATGCCCTGGCCTTGCTGCTGGGCAAGGCCCCGGCCAACTTCGACCTGCCGTCCAAGCCTCTGGCGGTGGACACCAAGGTGCCGTTGGTGCCGGCAGGCCTGCCTTCGGCCCTGCTGGAGCGGCGCCCTGACGTGGCCGCTGCGCAGGCGCAGCTGATGGCCGCCACCGCACGCGTGGGCCAGGCCCGATCGGCCGTGTTCCCGGCGCTGATGCTGACGGCCAATGGTGGCAATGCTTCGTACGAGCTGCGCGATCTGTTCGACTGGAGCGCGCGGGCCTGGCTGGTCAACGCGGTGCTGTCCATGCCCTTGTTCGATGGTGGCCGCAACAAGGCCAACATCACGCGGGCCGAGGCCGTGCTGGACGAGTCGGTGGCCAGTTATCGGCAGACGGTGCTGGCTGCCTTCGGTGATGTGGAGGACAAGCTCTCGGGCCTGGCCGCCGTGCGCGGGCAGACCGAGTCGCTGGACGAGGCCGTGGTGGCCGCACGCCGCTCGGCCGATCTGGCCGACAAGCGCTACCGCGCTGGCGAGGACAGCTTCCTAACCCTGATCGACACGCAGCGCAGCCTGCTGGCGATCGAACGCCAGGCGGTGCAGGTGCGGGGCGCTTGGGCGTCCAACACCGTGGGGCTGATCCGGGCGTTGGGGGGCAGCTGGGGTGAGGCTGTATCGCCTCAGGCGGCTGCATCCGTGCAAACGGGGTCTGGTGCTGCCAAGCCGCTTTGATATGTCAGTCGCTTGATTGAAAAGGGCCGCGATGTTCGCGGCCCTTTTTCTTGTCCTCTTCCTGCGGTGGTTCTGGCGTCTTGTCGTGGCAGCGCGGGGCGGGGCCGAGCCGGCATCCGTCCGGGCTTCAATGTTGGCGGTCCCACCTTCGGAGTGACTGCTCTCCGCGTGCTCGTCCAGGGCAGGTGGCTGCGCAACTCGGCCCTTCGGGCCTCAAACATGCTCGCCATCCCCTGGCCTGCGGCCAGGGGCAGACCTGCCCCTCCCTGCGCGCCTCCGACGCCAACAAGGCGCCCGGCCGGATACCGGCTCAGCCCTTTGGGCCCCGCTGTCCTCATGCGAAGGGTGTTGTCCTTTGCCAGCGCGGGCTGACGTATCGGCACGTGCCCTCTACGCACGCCACCAGCGGGGCGAAGAAGGGATGCCCACACATCCCGCGCCCCGCGCTGCCACGACAAAACGCTCAACAACCAGCGCGAAGAGCGCTCAGGGCTTCACCGTCCACCCAAAATCTGCCATCGGCATCTGCAACCGCGCATGCACGATGTCCACACCAAAAGGCTCGACAGGCGACAGCAACGAGAAGTCAGTCCGGCTGGTCACGTGAGCCCGCACATTGGCCCGTAGCAAGACCTGCGTGTCCAGCACCGTCTTGACAGGCACCCGCAGCGGCCCGGACAACTCACCGGCCACCTCCAGGTTCAAGGCCAGCGGTATCTGCACCGACACCGGCACAGACACCTTCACAGGCACCACCACCTTTACCGGGATCGTCACCGGAAAGCTCGGCCACCACGACACCACCGGCACCTCCGACACCACCGTGGTGTCCACCGGGATGTCGCCCTCGAAATTCACCACCGTGTTCACCGGCACCACCGTGTTGACCACGGCATGCGCCTTCAGGTTGTTCTGCACCTGCACGCGCACCTCCTGGTCCAGCGGCAGCTTCAGGCGCTGCACCGAATCCAGCCGGGTGTGCACCGGCACGGCCACTTCGGCCTGAGCGGCCAGGCCAACGGGCAGGCGCAGTTGCAACGGCTGGTCCCGCATCTCCAGCACCGACACCCACTCCCGGCGCACGTAAAGGAAGCCCGTCACCACCATCGCCAGCCACAGCAGCACCGTGGCCAGGCTCACGAGCAGCAGCATGCGGCGTGTCACCGGGCGGCGCCAGCCGCGCAGCGGTGGTGTGGCCGGCGGATCTGCCGAAGGGGCCGCAGGCGCCGTGCTCATGGGCCTCGCAGCTTGAGGCCTTCGCCGCCCACCGGCGCGTTGGACGATGGCGGCGACGACGCCGCGGGAGGCGCCAGCACGGAATCCGCCGCGCTGCCCGCCCCCGCCGCACCGCTGGCCGCGACGGGCCAGCCGGCCGGCCACCAGCGCGGCGCTTCGCGCGGCAGCACGCGGATCGCATCGAAGGGCAGGTCCAGACGCACCAGTTGCAGGCCGGCCTCGACCACCTGCCCCGGGAAGGTCAGCGTGGCATCGACCGGTGCCGTCACCGGCAGGCTCAGGGACTGCTTGATGGGGATGGTGGTCTCGAACACCGTGTCCACCTGGGCACGCAGCGGCTCGGGCAGACGCACCACGGCCGGCATGTTCAAGGACACGGGGATCTGCTTGCGCACGGGGATCACCAGGTCCACCGGCACATCAGCGCGCAAGGGCACACGCCCTTTGATCGGCAGGGTCACGTTGAAACCCAGCACCCGTGTCTGCACCTTGGCGTCCAGGTCCACGAACTGGTCCACCCTCAGCACATGCTTGACCGGCACTTCCAGATCGATGGGCACGGTGGTGTCCACCGCCACGTTGATGGGGATGGGCTCGGTGATGGGAATGCTCAGCGCCTGCGAGATGGGCACGCGCACAGGCAGGCGCTCATCGATCTGCACCTGCACGCGGTTGCTCACGGCCGCACGCACGGCCAGTTGCTCGGGCAGCTTGATGAGGGCCTTCTGCTCTTTCAGGGCCACCTGGGCGACCAGGTGGTTCCAGGCCCACCAGCCGGCGCCCGCGGCCAGGCCCGTCATCATTAACAGCAGCAGGGCCGCCGTGAGGATGAGGGTGCGCCATGAGACGGTTTTGGAAGGGGGCAGAACAGCCATCGTGGAGCCACTCTAACCCACCACCCGGCAGGTCGATATCATGGCAACCCTGTCGCGTCCGGCCGATGCGCCGCCGCGACACCGCTGCCCACACGTTCTTCCCCAGACATTGCCCATGACAGCCCCGTTGATCGACCTGGACACGGCGCGTGCCGCCTTTGCGGCCCTGCACGACCAGGCCGCCCGCCAAGGCATCGAACTGCGCCAGCCGCCGCCCGAGCCCACCACCTGCTGCGGGCGCGGCTGCAACGGCTGCGTGTGGGAGGGCTTCTATGCCGCCGCCAACTACTGGCGCGACGAGGCACTGCTGATCCTGGAGGAGTGAAGCGCTGCAGTCCTCGCCCAAGCCTGCCCTCCCCGCGAAGCGCTCGGCGCATGCCCGATGATGCGTTTGAACGCCCGGCTGAACGAGGCCTCCGAGTCGTAGCCCAGCCGATCGGCCGCCACGGCGATGCGCATGCCGTCGTCGGCGATCCAGCGACGGGCCTGGAACATCTTGATCTTGGCCACGTACTTGGCAGGGCTCTCGCCCATGGTGCGCGTGAATGCCTCGGCAAAACGTGAGCGCGACGCGCCCATCAGGTCGGCCAGCATGGGCACCGTCCAGTCGCGTTCGGGATCGGCATGGATGGCGGCGATCACCTTGCCGATCCTGGGGCAGCGCACGGCCGCCACCCAGCCGCTGGACGTGCTGCAGCCACACTCCACCCAGGCGCGGATGATGCTGGCCGCCAGCACATCGGCCAGGCGCGCCATGATGCCGCAGGCACCGATGCGGTCGAGCGAGACCTCGCGTTCCATGGCCTCGAGCAAGGCAGGCACGGTCGGGTCGCGCTGCGCCAGCTCACCGGCCAGCATCACCTCCGGCATCATCGCGATCAAGGGGTGCAGCGGGTCGAGGTTGAAGCGCATCGTGCCGCAGAACATCACGTCCGACGGCGTGGCGACATCGAGCGCTGCCACCGCCTGCGTGCCACGCGCACCATGCCCATCGACCAGGTAGATGTTGTCCGACACGGGCACGCGCCCCAGCAGGGCGATGTCCACCGCAGGCACCTCCGGCGCGCTGGCCAGGGTGTGGGCGCTGCCACGAGGCACCAGCACCGCGTCGCCCGGGTTCAACCTCACCCAATCGCGTGACGGCGTGCGCAGCCAGCAGCCCCCGCTGGCCACGAAATGAAAGCGCGCCGAGCGTTGCGCCGGAAAGTCGATGGCCCAGGGCGCCTGCATCACGCAGCGGCCGTACTCCACGCCATCGAGGCGCAGCCCCAGCAGGATCTCGGTCAGCAGATCACGCGGCCCCTTCTCGTCACCCGCAACTGGGCGGGGCGTGGTGGACAAAAGGTCAAGCATTCAGGCTCTTTCGGCATTCAAACGCCCAAAGCTTATCCATAAGCTGAGCTACCCATCATCACCAAGGCCATTGCCCATGACTTCATCGACCTGCCCCGAATGCCTTGAGGCAGACGGCCGCATTGACGCCGCACCACCTTTGACGAACGCCGACACGGGTGCGCCGAATGAAGCCTTGTGGCCTGCCGTCACCTCTCTGGCACTGGGCGTGTTCGGTCTGGTCACGGCCGAGTTCCTGCCCGCCAGCCTGCTGACCGCCATGGCCACGGACTTGCATGTCAGCGTGGGCGCGGCCGGCCAGGCCGTCACGGCCACGGCGCTGGTGGGTGCGGTGGCCGCTCCGTCCATCCCGCTGCTCACGCGCCGCTTCGACCGCAAGCTGGTGATGCTCATGCTGACGGTGCTGTTGGTGGTCTCCAACGCGCTGGCCGCCACGGCCACCAGCCTACCGGTGCTGCTGGTGGCGCGCGTGCTGCTGGGCATCGCGCTGGGTGGCTTCTGGTCCATGTCGGCCGCGCTGGCCATGCGCCTGGTGCCCGATGCGCTCTTCGCCAGGGCCATGTCCTTCATCCTCACCGGCGTGTCGGTGGCCACGGTGTGCGCGGCCCCGATCGGCGCGTGGATGGGCGACACCTGGGGCTGGCGCAGTGCCTTCATCGCGGCCGGCGTGGTCAGCGTGTTCACGCTGGCCGTGCAGTTGATCACCTTGCCGCCCCTGCCCCCGCGCGACAACCCCAACCTGCGCGTGCTGGGCGAACTGCTCACACGCCCCAGCGTGCGCGTGGCCCTGCTGGCCGTGCTGCTGGTGATCTCGGGACACTTCGCGGGCTTCACCTACATCCGCCCGCTGATGGAGCAGATCACGCAGATGTCGGTCGGCACCATCACGGCGGTGCTGCTGGGCTATGGCGTCGGGGGCTTCTTCGGCAACTTCGCGGGCGGCTGGCTGGCCGGTCGCAGCGAGCGGCTGGCCATCGTGTGCGGCGGCGGCGTGGTCGCGCTGCTGGCGGCCATCCTGCTGGTGGGGGCCCACTCGGTCTTCGTCACGGCCCTGGCCATCACCTTGTGGGGCTTCGCCTTCGGCGCCTTCCCGGTGGGCTTCCAGACCTGGATCGTGCGGGCCGCGCCAGACCAGGCCGAAGGCGCCGGCGGCCTGCTGGTGGCGGCCTTCCAGATCGCCATCGCCAGCGGTGCCATCGGCGGGGGCCTGCTGGTGGACCACATCGGCGCACTGGGCGGCCCCGCCTTCGCGGTGGCCGCGGTCTCATTGGGCACGCTGCTCACCTTGCGCCATGGGCCTCGTCCTGCGCTCCCCTGATCCTCGCGTTGAGCGAGGCGCAATACGGTACTGCGCTCAGTGTTCTTTCATATGCGCATTGCTTCGTTCTGGCGCCCTGGGGCAACTCCTAGGATGGCTGTGCAGGTCGCCCATCGGCGCCTGCGCTCAACCAAACAGCCTGAGGATCTGAACCATGCAAATGTCCGCCCTTGTCAGCCGTCTCGCCCCTGTGGCCCTGGCCGCCGCCGCACTGGCCTCGGTGTGCGCGCCCGCCCAGGCCGCCGTGGGTTTCACTGCCTTCGCGTTCGAGTCGGCCGTGTCCACCAGCGGCGCCTTCGGTGGCGTCAACGGCATCTATGGCAACGGCGATGTGCGCCTGGACAGTGTCAGCTTCAACGGCCTGACGCTGAACCAGTCCGGCCTGCAGACCACGGCCAGCACCAGCATCGTGCTGGACGACGGCATCGACGTGACCCGTGGCGGGCACAACCTGGCGGCAGGCCGCGGCATCAACAGCGCTGCCGACAGCTGGGTGAACGAAGGGCCCGCCACCATCACGCCCACCGGCGCCGACCTGCAGGGCGCGCTGGCCAACTACAACCTCAGCAGCATCATCGTCACGCGGGAGGCCCCCGGCCTGGCCATCGTGGACGTGAGCTTCGCCAACCCGACCAACACCTTCTTCCTGTGGGAGCGCGGCGCGAACAGCGACCTGCTGGTGCAGGCCCTGGACGACAACGGCGGCGTGATCGGCAGCTACACCGTGCTGCGCCAGACCTATGCCAACACCGGGATCGTCATCACCACCGACAACGGCAGCTTCCTGAACAACGGCCAGGCGCTGGGTTCCATCGGCTTTCAGACGGACACCGCTGTGAGTCGACTGCGCCTGGCCAGTTTCAGCACCGACACGCTGAACTACAACGGTCCGGACTACAAGATCCTGGCCACAGCGCAACCGGTGCCCGAGCCAACGACCTGGGCCTTGCTGCTGGGCGGCCTGGGCGTGGTGGGCCTGCTGGGCAAGCGGCGCCGAGTGCTGGGCTGACCCACAGCCCGGGCTGGTCGCACCGCACACCTTGCGGGGCGGCAAGCCGCGACAATGGCGCCATGGACACACTGAAGTTCGTGGCGCTTTCCTGTCTGGCCTGGGCCTGCGGGAGCAGCGCTGTGGCCGCCCCCCAGGGCGACGCAGAAGCAGGCAGGGTGGCGTTCGCCGCGGCCTGCGCCCGATGCCACCAGGTCGGCCCCTCCGCGCGCGCCGGCTTCGGGCCTCAGCTCAACGGCATCGTGGGGCGGCGTGCCGGTGCCACAACCGACCACCGCTACTCTGCCGCGCTGAAGAACTCGAAGATCGTCTGGACAGAGCAGTCCCTTTCCAGGTTCATCAAGGACCCCGAAGGCACCGTACCGGGCACAAGCATGCGTTTTTTCGGCCTGGGCTATACCGACCGCAAGGTGACGGATCTGGTGGCCTACCTGCGGACCTACCCGCCCCTTCAAGGCCGGGCGAAGCAGCAGCCCTGAGGCTTTCGGCCACCGACAGACAGGATCAGGCCAGGGCGGCCACGTTCTGACACCAGGTGTGTGAGTTGGACACCTCGATGCCCACCATGGCGTCATGCCACTGCTCGCGCTGCACGGTGTGCCATGCGCGGCCCAGGCGCACCGGGCCCTGGCCATCCATCAGCACCACCATCGAGCCGTCGATCAAGGGTGCGGTCAGTGCCTGGAACCCCTGCGTCCGGATCAGCCCGGCCACCTGGTTTTGGTCCAGCCCCGCCAGCATGTCCCGCAGCATCCGCGCCAGCTCGGCCGTGTCGCTGATGGCGGTGTTGTGCGGTGCCAGGTGGGCGATGCTGCCGTTGTGCATCAACAGCAGCCCCGGGTGGACCACGAAAGGATGGGCCATGTCGTGGTTGACATCCCCGTGGGTGGCCCGGCGCAGGTGCAGGTAGACCTCGGTGTCCAGCGGCAAGCGGGCGTTGTGGTCCAGCATGTCCTGCAGGCGCAGCCCACGCTCCCAAACCACCCTGCCCTGGGCCTTGTCCTGGTAGAACCAACCCCAGCCGTGGTGGTTGTGCTGCCAGGCGTTCTCCAGAAAGTCAGCCGCGATGCGGCGTCCGGGTGGCTTCTTGATGATCAAACACATGGGTTGAGTTTGGCGGACAACGGGTGAGGGCCATATCGGCCTGAACTGAACCAAACCTTAGTCTGTTTGCCGTTTATCGCAAGAAACATTCCATCAGACGGATATGCGACACCCGCATGTCGACCCCGCCTTCTGCAAACTTGTCGCATCTCTGATATGTTCGCGCCTCCACACCGAAGAGGCTCCGAGGAGAGCGCACTTGACCAGCTTGAACGAACGATTGCGCGCCCTGTCGGCCCAGCAGATCCAGGGCATGCGCCGCGGGATCGAAAAAGAAAGCCTGCGCACCACGGCTGGCGGTGAGCTGGCCCTGACGCCCCATCCCCGTGCGCTGGGCTCGGCCCTCGCCAACCCGCACATCACGACCGACTTCAGCGAATCGCAGGTGGAACTGGTCACCGGCGTGCACGCCAACGTGCAGGATTGCCTGGACGAACTGACCCGGATCCACCAGTTCGTCTACCGCGCCATCGGTGATGAGCAACTGTGGGTCAGCAGCATGCCGTGCGATCTGCCGGATGACGCGCAGATCCCGATCGGGCAGTACGGCACCTCCAACGTCGGCCAGGCCAAGCGCGTCTACCGCATGGGGCTGGCCAACCGCTATGGCCCGCGCATGCAGACCATCTCGGGCATCCACTACAACTGGTCCATGCCGGGCTTGTCCAACGACGACTACTTCGGCTTGATCCGCAACTTCCGGCGCCAGTCTTTCGTGCTGCTGCTGCTGTTCGGGGCATCGCCTGCCGTCACGTCCGATTTTGTCAAGGGCCAACCGCACGGCTTGCAGCCCCTGGGCGAGCACACCCTGTACCTGCCGCATGCCACCTCGCTGCGCATGGGCAGACTGGGCTACCAGAGCGATGCGCAGAGTGCGCTGGCCGTGAGCTACAACAGCCTCAAGGGCTATGCCGCCTCGCTGCAGGACGCCCTGACACGCCCGTACCCGGCCTACGAGGCCATGGGCGTGCACGACGCACAAGGCGGCTACAAACAGCTGTCGACATCGCTGCTTCAGATCGAGAACGAGTTCTACAGCACCATCCGCCCCAAACGGGTGATCTTCCCGGGCGAGCGCCCGCTGCATGCCCTGCGCGAGCGCGGCGTGGAGTACGTCGAGGTTCGCTGCATGGACCTCAACCCCTTCCTGCCCGTGGGCATCGACGCATCCACGGCGCGGATGCTGGACATCTTCCTGCTGCACTGCCTGCTGTCGGACAGTCCGCCAGACACGCCGCAGGAGATCGCGGCCCTGGCAGTCAACCAGCAACGCACGGCGGCGAAAGGCCGCGAGCCCGGCCTACACCTCGAGCGCGACGGGCAACCCGTGCTGCTGATGGACTGGGCCCGGGAGGTGCTGAACGCCTGCGGCACGATCGCGGACAGGCTGGACGCCGAACTGGGCGGCCATGAACACCGCACGGCCTGGCAGGCGGCCCTGGCCGCCCTGAACGATCCGTCAACCCTGCCCTCGGCTGCCGTGGTCGAAGCGATGTCGACCGATGCGGCCGATGGCGGGCACGCCCGCTTCGGCCTCCAACGGTCGGCCCAGGCGCGCGAAGCCCTGCTGGCGCTTGAGATGCCAGACGATGTGCAGCGTGGGTTCGAGCAGCAGGCGGCCCAATCGATGGACGAGCAGTCGGCCATCGAGTCCGCCGACGTGCTGGCGTTCGAGGCCTTCCGCCAGGATTACATGGCGGCGTCGCACCTGGTGGTGTGATGGCCTCAGCAGCGGCCTGAGCGGCGGCTGCGCGGCTGCGACTTGTCCAGCTCGGTCAACTGCTGCTTGAGCAGGATGAGCAGCGTGCGCGCATCGTCCACCGGGATGGACAGGCTGCTGGTGGGCTGCTCGTCGCGGGCTGACCTGGGCTGCACCAGGATGTCGACACCGATCTCGATCAAGCCCCTGTCGTGCTTCACCGACTTCAGGCGCTGCAGTTCGATGTCATAGGTCTTCATTCGTGGTCTCCGGCGGAAAGTCAATGCCGGATTGTCGGTCGGAATGAGGTTCGCACTCACCCGGCAGCACGGGCAGCAAGAAAGACGACGCGCCTCCACCCACCTGCGCCGCAGCGGGCACGGCCTCGTCCTTCAAGGCCACACCACTCAGCTCCAGCCGCCGGGCCTGCTCCATCAACCAGCACAGCTTGTCCGCGGCATCGGCCAGGCCCAGCCCCGCCGGCCGCACATTGGAGATGCAGTTGCGGCCGGCATCGCTCAAGCCCACGCGGGGCATCCAGGTCAGGTACAGGCCCATGCTGTCGGGCGAACTCAAGCCCGGCCGTTCGCCGATCATGATGACCACCAGACGCGCGCCCAGCAGTTCGCCGACCTCATCGGCCACGGCCACACGGCCTTGCTCCACCAGGGTCAAGGGGGCCAGGCGCCAGCCCCCGGCCTCAAGGCGGGGCAGGACGGCCTGCAGGAACGGTAGCGCATGGCTGCCAATGGCCAGGGCCGACAGCCCATCGGCCACCACGAAGGCCACGTCATGCGGCCGGCCATCCCGCCCAGACTGGCGCTGCAGCAGGGCTTCGCGCGAGGCCGCATCCAGGCGGCGCCCCAGGTCGGGCCGCTGCAGGTAGGTGTCGCGGTCGGGTGCGGCGCTGTGCAGGCGCATACACCCCAGGCCCAGCGTCTGCAGGGCGGCCTGGAGGGCCTGGGCATCGAGGGCCAGGTGCACGGCATCGCGCGCCTGCGCATGCGCCAGTTGGAAGGCCAGCTGCGGCTGCGTGGGCTGGCTCACACCCGCCCGACCCAGCGCAATGCGCGCGCCGGTGAAGCGCCGCAGCAGTGTCCAGGGGTTGGACACGACACCCCCCGCATCCGATGCACCCACCGCAGGCTCGGCGGGCTCGGCAGGCTCGGCTTCAGGCAGGCAATCGCTCATCGCTCACACCCCGGCCAGCGCCGGCCTGAACAGCGGCGGCAGCCCGTCATGCAGCGCGAAGCCCTCGGCCCTGTGGCTGGCAATCTGTGCCTGCGCCAGCCAGGCTTCGAACTCCGGCGCAGGCCGCAGGCCCAGCACACGGCGCACATACAGCGCGTCGTGGAACGAGGTGGTCTGGTAGTTCAGCATGATGTCGTCGGCACCCGGCACGCCCATCACGAAGGTGCAGCCGGCCGTGCCCAGCAAGGTCAGCAGCGTGTCCATGTCGTTCTGGTCGGCTTCGGCGTGGTTGGTGTAGCAGACATCGCAGCCCATGGGCAAGCCCATCAGCTTGGCGCAGAAGTGATCTTCCAGGCCCGCGCGGATGATCTGCTTGCCGTCGTACAGGTACTCCGGCCCGATGAAGCCCACCACCGAGTTCACCAGCAGCGGCTTGAAGGCGCGGGCCACGGCGTAGGCGCGCGCCTCGCAGGTCTGCTGGTCGACGCCGTGGTGGCCATTGGCCGACAGCGCGCTGCCCTGCCCTGTCTCGAAATACATCACGTTGCCGCCCACCGTGCCGCGCTGGAGCGACAGCGCTGCCTCGCGCGCTTCGGCCAGCAGCGCCAGGCTGATGCCGAAGCTCTGGTTGGTGGCCTCGGTGCCGCCGATGGACTGGAACACCAGGTCGATCGGGGCGCCACGCTCGATGGCCGCCAGCGTGTTGGTCACGTGGGTGAGCACGCACGATTGCGTGGGGATGGCGTAGCGCTCGATCACCTCGGCCAGCATGCCCACCAGCCGGATCACCTGCGGCACGTTGTCCGTGGCCGGGTTGATGCCGATCACGGCGTCGCCACTGCCGTAGAGCAGCCCGTCGAGCAGGCTGGCGGCGATGCCGCTGGCGTCGTCGGTCGGGTGGTTGGGCTGCAGGCGCGTCGACAAGCGACCCGGCAGGCCGATGGTGTTGCGAAAGGCCGACCGCACCTCGCACTTGCGGGCCACCAGGATCAGGTCCTGATGCCGCATCAGCTTGCTCACCGCAGCGGCCATCTCGGGCGTGATGCCCGGTGCCACGGCGGTCAGCCTGGTCGCGTCGGTGTCGTCGGCCAGCAGCCAGTTGCGGAAATCGCCCACGGTGAGGTGCGCGATCGGCGCGAAGGCCTGGGCATCGTGCGTGTCGATGATCAGGCGCGTGACCTCGTCCTCTTCGTAGGGGATCAGGGCCTCGTTCAAGAACGTGCGCAGCGGCAGCTCGGCCAGGGCCATCTGCGCCACCACGCGCTCCTGTGCCGTGTGCGCCGCAAGGCCGGCCAGTGCGTCACCCGAGCGCGCGGGCGTGGCCTTGGCCATCAGGTCCTTCAGGTCGCGAAAGCTGTGCGTGTGCACGCCGGCGCGGTGGGTGTATGCGGGCTGGGTCATGGGCGGTCGAGCGGGCACCTCATCAGATTCGGCCAGGCAGCAGAGAAAACGTCCCCAGCCTGCCACTGACTTGCGGCGCCTGCAAGCAATGAGGATGCCCGGGCCGCGGGCAAGGCTTCGCACTCAGCGCACCACTCACCCAACCAGCCCGGGCTCAGCCCTCGTCTACATCGTCTGCTGGGGGCGCCTGTCCGCCACCGCGCAACTGCGCCAGACGCTCGCCGATCCTGATCTCCAGCCCACGCGGCACCGGCTTGTAGAAGGCCTGCGGCTGCATGCCGTCCGGAAAGTACTGCTCGCCCTTGGCCACCGCGCCAGGCTCGTCATGCGCATAGCGGTAGTTGGCGCCGTGGCCCAGCTCCTTCATCAGCTTGGTGGGTGCATTGCGCAGGTGCATGGGCACCGGGCGGCTCTGGTCCTTGGCCACCCAGGCGCGCGCGGCCTTGTAGGCCACGTAGGCTGCATTGCTCTTGGGCGCCATGGCCAGGTAGATCACGCACTGGGCCAGCGTCAGCTCGCCCTCGGGGCTGCCCAGGCGCTCGTAGGTGTCAGCGGCATCGAGCGCCATGCGCAGAGCACGAGGGTCGGCCAGGCCGATGTCTTCGCTGGCCATGCGCACCAGGCGCCGCACGATGTAGCGCGGGTCCACGCCGCCATCGAGCATGCGCACGAACCAGTACAGGGCTGCATCCGGATCCGAGCCGCGCACGGATTTGTGCAGGGCCGAGATGGTGTCGTAGAACTGGTCGCCGCCCTTGTCGTAGCGGCGCAGCTGCTCGCCCAGCGAACGCTCCAGCGCGGTCTCGTCGATCTCGGCCGTGCCGCGCAGCAGCCCGGCCAGCGTCTCGTAGGTGTTGAGCAGGCGTCGCGCATCGCCATCGGCATAGGCGATCAGGCGTTCGGCCGCGGCCTTCGTGAGCGCAGGGCCTTGCAGTGCGGCCTGTCCGCGCTGCAGCAACTCGCGCATGGCGGCCTCGTCCATCGAGCGCAGCACGTGCACGGTGGCCCGCGACAGCAGTGCCGCATTCACCTCGAACGACGGGTTCTCAGTGGTGGCGCCGATGAAGGTGAACAGGCCCGATTCCACGTGCGGCAGGAAGGCATCCTGCTGGCCCTTGTTGAAGCGGTGCACCTCGTCGACGAACACGATGGTTCGGCGGCCACGCTGCTGTGCCATCTGCGCCAGATCCACCGCCTCGCGGATGTCCTTCACGCCGCCCAGCACCGCCGAGATGGTGACAAACTCGGCATCCACCGCGCCGGCCATCAGCCGCGCCAGCGTGGTCTTGCCCACGCCAGGCGGCCCCCACAGGATCATGGAATGCGGCTGGCCGGAACCGAAGGCCACGCGCAAGGACTGGCCTGCCCCGAGCAGATGCTCCTGCCCGACGACCTCGTCCAGCGTCTGCGGCCTCAGGCGCTCGGCCAGCGGTGCATGGGCGGCCGGGGCCTTGCGGCTGGCGCGTTTGGGCAAATCGCCCGCGTTGCCGGCATGGCGGGGTGCGCCCCCCTCGTCACCTGGGGGATCCAGGGGCAAATCTAGGCTTTCCTGCATACCCTCATTGTCGCAGCCCTCTCATGCCCCCAGACAAACCCTTGGATACCCCCCGCCCGCCGTCCAGTTCATCACGTTTACCCCCTATTGCACACGATTTGATCGGCGCATGCTGAACGCTTCTTCCACCCCTGCACAGAGGTTTCGTCATGCTGACCATTGGTATCCTTTGCCTTGTCGCCGTGCCCGCTCTGCTGTTCCTTGGCGTTCGCGGCCTCCGCACAGCCAACGATGTGTCGATGAAGCGGTCTGAATGAATGAGCGAGGGGCCGCCCCTCGCCTCCCAAAGGGCTGTGAACCCTGAGGGGGTGGACAACTCCGTGAAAACCCGCCATAATGGCGTTCTTCGCTTGTTATGAAGCGGATGCAAGTTCATCCCCTCTGACCTTTTTCAAGCCGGGTTGCACCGTCGGGTGCCAACCAACTAACGTGTCTTGAGTTCCGGTTGGCGGCGATGCCGTCGCTCTAACCGACTCACCGTGGCCCCTCAGCGCCGAGCGCGCCTGTCACGAAGTACGGACACGATCCCACAGCGACTTTACCTGGGCCTTGTGCTGGCAACGAGCCACACCGGGCTCTGCGGCTTTGGCCTTTTCGCGATGCCCACCGAGGCGTCGACAGGCCTGCGCCGCGCTTTGCCTTGGCTTGAAAGAATCCATGAACAACGATCACGACAACATCGACAACACCACGCCGGCGCCCGACGCTGCGCCCGTCATCGACGAGCACACCGCATCGCAGCTCGACGCCCTGAGCCGCCGCCTGGAAGCTGAAGCCCGTGCCGATGCCGCCTTCGACGGCGACGACCAGCTGGACGACGAAGAAGCAGCGCCCGCAGTCATTGATGACGGCGGCGCCCGCTTCGCCGACCTGGGCCTGAGCCCCATGCTGGTCCAGGCCCTGACCGACTCCGGCTACACCAGCCCCACCGACGTGCAAGTGCGCGCCATCCCGGCCGCCCTGGAAGGCAAGGACCTGCGCGTCGCCTCCAACACCGGCAGCGGCAAGACCGCCGCTTTCATGTTGCCCGCCCTGGAGCGCATCGTCGCTGCCCGTGGCGACAGCAACCGCCGCGAAAAGGGCAAGGTGCATGGTCCCCGCGTGCTGGTGCTGGCCCCGACCCGTGAGCTGGCCCTGCAAGTGGCCAAGGCTGCATCCACCTATGGCCGCCACATGCAAGGCCTGCGCGTGGCCACCGTGGTGGGCGGCGTGCCTTACGGCTACCAGCTCAAGGCCCTGCGCGGCCCGCTGGATGTGCTGATCGCCACCCCCGGCCGCCTGCTGGACCACCTCAACAGCGGCGCTGCCGTGCTGAGCAACCTTGAAACGCTGGTGCTCGACGAAGCCGACCGCATGCTGGACATGGGCTTCATCGAAGACATCGAGACCATCGCCCAGCACACCCCCGAGAACCGCCAGACGCTGATGTTCAGCGCCACCTTCGCGGGCCACGTGGGCAAGCTGGCCGAGCGCCTGACGCGCAACGCGCTGAACATCGAAGTGGCATCGCACACCGACAGCCACGACAACATCGAGCAGCGCCTGCACCTGGCCGACACGCTGGCCCACAAGAACGACCTGCTGGACCACCTGCTGACCACGAAGGAAGTGGACCAGGCCGTGGTGTTCACCAGCACCCAGCGCGACGCCGACATCCTGGCCGACCGCCTGGCCGACATGGGCCACGCCGTGGCCGCGCTGCACGGCGGCATGCCGCAAGGCCGCCGCAACCGCGTGCTGCAAGGTCTGCGCATGGGCGAGCTGCGCGTGCTGGTGGCCACCGACGTGGCCGCCCGCGGCATCGACGTGCCCACGATCACCCACGTGATCAACTACGGCATGCCCATGAAGCCGGAAGACTACGTTCACCGCATCGGCCGCACGGGCCGTGCCGGTCGCAGTGGCCTGGCCGTGACGCTGGCCGAGCGCCGCGACATCCCGATGGTGCGCCGCATCGAGCGCTTCACCACGCAACGCATCCCTGAAGCCGTGATCGCGGGCCTGGAGCCCAAGACCAAGATGCAGGCCGATCATCGCGGCGCGCCCCCGCGCGGCGGCAAGAAGCCCATGCCCGGTCAACGCCACCGCGATGACCGCGGCTTCGGCGGCGCTCCGCGCGGCGGCTATGGTGACCGTGGCGGCTTCGGCGGCGGCAACGACCGTGGTTTCCAGGACCGCGGTGAGCGCGGCTTCCAGGACCGTGGCGACCGCGGTGGTTTCGGTGGCGGCCCGCGTGCCGGTGGTTTCGGCAAGCCCGACCACCATGACCCACGCTTCCGCCCCGGCGAAGGTGGTGATCGTCCGCAAGGCGAGCGCTCCTTTGGTGACCGTCCTTTCGGCGACCGCCCGCAGCGTGACAACCGCGAAGCCCGTCCGTTCGGCGACAAGCCCTTCGGTGACCGCAAGCCCTTCGGCGACAAGCCGTTTGGCGGCAAGCCGGCAGGTGCCGGCAAGCCCTACGCCGGCAAGTCCTTCAGCGGCGACCGCAAGCCCTTCGGCGACAAGCCGTTTGGCGGCAAGCCGGCAGGTGCCGGCAAGCCCTACGCCGGCAAGTCCTTCAGCGGCGACCGCAAGCCCTTCGGCGACAAGCCGTTTGGCGGCAAGCCGGCAGGTGCCGGCAAGCCCTACGCCGGCAAGTCCTTCAGCGGCGACCGCAAGCCCTTCGGCGACAAGCCCGGCTTCAAGTCGGGTGGCCCGAAGCCCGGCTTCGGCGGCAAGCGCCCCGGCTTCGGCAAGCGCGAAGGCTGATTGATCGCCTGATGGTTCAGGCGCCGGGCCGGGAGCAACCCGGCTGGCGCCTGCTTCAAGCCAGCCCGCAGTCCGAGCGACTCAAGGCTGCTTGAGCACATCCGCCCCTGCCGGGGGCGTGAACTGAAAGCGCGAAGGGGGCAAGGCCGCCTTCGTGTCGAAACGGGTGAAGTCCAGTCGCGACTTCTGCCCGAAGCTGTCGAGCACTTCCAGGGCCACCAAGGTGCCCCCTGTGAAGCCGACACGCACCGATTGGAACTGCCCCTCCTTGACGCGGGGCAAGGCTTCGGCCCATTCGATCAAACCTGCCGCCTGCGTTGTCGCCGGGGTCGCGGACGCCGCACCCTGTGATCCCGTGGGTGGCACGGCTTTGAGCACGAAATCCTTTTCCAGAGACGATCCTGACAGCAGGGCCGCCGGCGTGGCGCCCAGGGCCTGGCTCATGGGCCGCTCCGTCACCTGGTTCAGGTCGGCGTCGTACAGCCACACCTTCTGGCCATCGCCCACGATCAACTGCTCCATGGGCTTGTCGTAAGCAAAGCGGAAACGGTTGGGACGCTGGAATTCGAGCGTGCCGGTCGAGGTACGCGCCTTCTTGCCATCGGGCGAGGTGACCGTCTGCTTGAAGCTGGCCTGGCCGCTCTGCACGTCTTTCACGAAGGCACGCAAGGAGGCCACGGCATCGGCCTGCGCGGGTGAAGCCCACAAGGCAGACATGCAAGCGGCCAGCAAGGCCGCTCGTGGCAAGGTGGACAGCGTCGTCGTGACGGCGGGAACGGTGTGCCTGGACTGCGTCATCGGATCAGGGTCTCCTGAGGGAATGGAGATCCGATTGTTCCATGGGTTCCCGGGCCCGCTGGCGGCTCAGGGCTGCATGACCCTGCCGCCTTGTCATGGCCCCGCCGCGTCAGGCCTTGCGACGGCGGGACGCCGATCCACCCGCCACGGCCAGGCCCGCCAGTGCCAGGGCGAAGGCGCCTGGCTCGGGCACGGCGGTCACCAGCACGCTCGCCGGCACGATGGACCAGTCTGCATCGCCCGGCTTCTTCCATTGGAAGATGATGCCGTCGTAGGTGTAGTTCTCATAGAAACGCACATCGAGCGCATGCGCTCCTGCCGTGAGCGTGGCGCTGCCCAGGCCTTCGCCGTACCACTGGACACCAGGGTTGTTGACCACCGACAGGCCGTCGATGAACACCTGCACACCGTCATCCGACACTGTGCGGAACTGGTAAGTGCCAGCCTCGGGTGCCAGCAGGTAGCCGGCCCAGGTCACTGTGTAGAGCTCATCGACGCCCAGCGGGTTCCAGCGGTACCCGAGCGTGCCGTCCCAGTGATCGATCTGTGGGTCGATGAAGCTGCCCACATGCGTCAGGCCTGAGGTGGAGATATTGCCGCTGCCGTCCAGTTGCCAGCTGTTGTAGACGTCGGCCTGAAGATCGGCCCAGGCGCTGCCACCCACCATCGATACCGTCAGGCCAAGCGCGGCCAGCCAGGATGCTTTCATGCCCGTTCTCCTTGTTTGGACTTGACGGCATCCTAGGGTTGCCCCCGAGGGCGCGGCCATCCCTAAGAACGCAAACGCCGCCCCTTGTTCTAGGTGGGGTCAGGCGTCCCAGGGCGCGGCCGTGGCACCGCCCTCGCCGCCGCGGTTGGGCGTGACGATCTCGCGGTTGCCATTGGTGGACATGCTCGACACCAGCCCGGACTTTTCCATCTGCTCCAGCAGACGCGCCGCACGGTTGTAGCCGATGCGCAGGTGGCGCTGCACCAGCGAGATCGAGGCCTTGCGGTGCTGCAGCACGATGGCCACCGCCTGGTCGTACATCGGATCGGACTCGCCATCGCCGCCACCGGCCGGCGAGCCATCGAGGTTGCTGCCCTCGTCGCCCAGCGAGCCGCCTTCGAGGATGCCCTCGATGTAGTTGGGCTCGCCCTGCGTCTTGAGGTACTCGACCACGCGGTGCACTTCGTCGTCGCTCACGAAGGCGCCGTGCACGCGCACGGGCAGGCCAGTGCCCGGCGCCAGGTAGAGCATGTCGCCTTGCCCCAGCAGCGCCTCGGCGCCCATCTGGTCGAGGATGGTGCGGCTGTCGATCTTGCTGCTCACCTGGAACGAGATCCGCGTCGGGATGTTGGCCTTGATCAGGCCCGTGATCACGTCCACGCTGGGACGCTGCGTGGCCAGGATCAGGTGCACGCCGGCCGCACGGGCCTTCTGCGCCAGGCGGGCGATCAGCTCTTCGATCTTCTTGCCCACCACCATCATCAGGTCGGCCAGCTCATCGATCACGATCACGACGAAAGGCAGGCGCTCCAGCGGCTCGGGCTCTTCGGGCGTGAGGCTGAAGGGGTTGGGGATGAACTCGCCGCGTGCCTTGGCCTCGTCGATCTTCTTGTTGAAGCCAGCCAGGTTGCGCACGCCCATCTTGCTCATGAGCTTGTAGCGGCGCTCCATTTCGCCCACCGCCCAGTTCAGCGCGTTGCCGGCCTGCTTCATGTCGGTCACGACCGGGCACAGCAGGTGGGGGATGCCTTCGTAGACGCTCATTTCGAGCATCTTCGGATCGATCAGGATCAGGCGCACATCGCGCGCCTCGGCCTTGTAGAGCAGGCTCAGGATGGTGGCGTTGATGCCCACCGATTTGCCGGAACCGGTGGTGCCGGCCACCAGGCAGTGCGGCATCTTGGCCAGGTCCACCACCACAGGGGCGCCGATGATGTCCTTGCCCAGCCCGATGGTCAGCATCGATTGCGCATCGTTGTAGACCTGCGATCCGAGGATCTCGGTCAGGCGGATCATCTGGCGCTTGGCGTTGGGCAGCTCCAGCGCCATCAGGTTCTTGCCGGGAATCGTTTCAACGACGCGGATGGACACCAGCGACAGCGAGCGCGCCAGGTCTTTCGCCAGGTTGACGATCTGCGAACCCTTCACGCCCGTGGCCGGTTCGATCTCATAGCGCGTGATGACGGGGCCTGGCGAGGCCGCCACCACCCGCACCTCGACGCCGAAGTCCTTGAGCTTCTTCTCGATCATGCGGGAGGTCATCTCCAGCGAATCGGCCGTGATGGTCTCCATGCGGCCCACGGCGGTGTCCAACAGATCGATCTGCGGCAGCTTGGTGTCGGCCATCTCGCTGAACAGCGGCTTCTGCTTCTCCTTGATGATGCGGTCGGACTTGGGCACCTCGGTCATCGGGGTTTCGATGACCAGCGGGATGGGGGCCGGAGGAGCCACGTAGGCCGGGGCGGCCACCTGGCCCGGCTCAAGATCCAGATCCACGTCCACATCGGCCGGCGGCGCATGGCGCACCACCTCGACCTCGCGCTCGTGATCGCGCTCGATCACGGCCTTCTGGCCCAGCACCTGGTCGAGGTGCGCCTCACGCTGGGCCTCGCGCCGCTCCTTGAGCAGATCGCCCACCGAGCCGATGCGCTCGGCCACGTCCAACCACGAGAAACGCAGCGCCATGGCCATGCCCGTGACCAGCATCGCGATCCACAGCACGCCGGAGCCGTTGAAGCCCAGCCACTTGGTGCTGAGCGGGCCCAGCAGCAAGCCCAGGATGCCGCCAGCGTGCTCACCCGCAATCTGCGATTCGAGGCGGTACAGGCGGGTCCATTCCAGCGAGCAACTGGCGGCCAGCAACAGCGCCACTCCCAGCCAGAAACGCCAGCGCGGGTAGGACACGGCCGGTGCGTGGTGCGACATGTGGGCCAGGGCCGGATCGCGCCGCAGCCAGCGGGCGAAGGCGCTGAGCCACACGCGCCCGCCGATGATCAATGTCCACCAGCCCGAAAACCCCAGCACGGTGTACAGCAGGTCGGATGCCAGGGCGCCCAGATGGCCCACCCAGTTGACCGCCTCGCGGTTCAGGCCGGAGGTGGTGAAGGCGGCATCGAGCCGGTTGTGGCTGACCATGGCCAGCAGCATCAGGATCCAGGCCAGCGCCCCGACCAGCAGCAGGGCCTGGAAACGGAAGGTGGTCTCAACGGGCGCGGAAGGCGCGATGACGGTTGAAGCCGGCTGGCGGTGCAGGCGCCCGGTCAGGCGCAGGGAGGTGGCAGGATCGTGGCGGCGGTCGTCGCCGCCGTCCGCGTTCAGGGAGCCCAGGGGATAGGTCATGGCCCGATTGTGCGGGAGATTGCGCGTGAAAACGCAGAGGAAAGGCCCTCTGCCAGGGCGCCGGCCTGGGCCCTTCGGTCAAGGCTGAAACCAAACGCAAATGGCCGCCACGCGGGCGACCCACGGTGGCGGCGTCTGGCGCCGGAGCGTCAAGACTGAATCCAATCGATGAAAGCTGGGAGCACAAGGCAACGCCGGGCCGCCCCAAGTTGCCTTGTCCCCCTCGGGGGGCTGGGCGCAGCCCGGCCCTGGGGCACTGTCAGGCCGTGGCGACCAGGCGCTCCTTGAGCACCACGCTGCCGGTGTCCTGCGTCTCGATCAGGCCGCGCTCTTCCAGGTCCTTCATCACGCGGCTGACCATCTCGCGAGAGGCGCCCACGTGCTTGGCCAGATCCTGGCGCGACACCTTGCCGCGGATGACCTTGGCGCCATGGTCCTCGTCGGCCATGTCGAGCAGGGCACGGGCCACGCGGCCGTACACATCGAGCAGGGCCAGGGATTCGATCTGGCGGTCGGCATTGCGCAGGCGCTGCACCAGGCCACGCAAGATGGCATAGGACAGCGATGAATTCTCGGGCAGGCAGCGGGCGAACTCCTGGCGGCCCAGCACCAGCACATCGGTCTGCACCTCGGCGCGCACGGTGGCCGAATGCGGTTCGTTGTCGATCAGGCTCATCTCGCCGATGTAGTCGCCGGCTTCCAGCACGGCCAGGATCACTTCGCGGCCCCGCTCGTCGGCGGCGACCACGCGGGCACGGCCCGTGAGCAGGATGAACAGGGAGTTCGTCTTGCGGCCGCGTTCGACGATCAGCTCGCCCCGGCGGTAACGACGCTTCACCACGCTCTCAGCGATGGACTCGGCCTGCGCTTGCGTGAGCATGGAGAACAGCGGTACACGCCTGATCAGATCGAGGTTGGACAACATGGCCATGGCAGCTCCTCTTTGGTGCCTTGCGATTGCAGCTTGCAATCGGATTTTCCGGTGGGTTCAACCTGCGGCCACGCGGCCAAACAGGCCCGAGCGACGTGCAGTCCGTCACCAGTCCCTACAATTTTCGGCACCAGTGGCGGGATTTTTAGACATTTTTTCGTTTTGCGTGTGAAGACCATGCCTGAAGGTGCACCGCCAAAGAAGGCCATTAAAAGAATTGATGCCCTCATCCCCCTTGCAAATCGCGAGGCTGGCGCACAATTCAGCCCGAAAGGCTCCTCTAGATCATGTCCGACACGACCCACAGCAACGTCCTGATCCTGGGCTCCGGCCCAGCCGGCTACACCGCCGCCATCTACGCCGCACGCGCCAACCTCAAGCCCACCCTGGTGACCGGCATGGCCCAGGGCGGCCAGCTGATGACCACCACCGAGGTGGACAACTGGCCCGCCGATGTCCATGGCGTGCAGGGCCCCGAGCTGATGCAACGCTTCCTGGAGCACGCGGAGCGCTTCCAGACGCAGATGGTGTTCGACCACGTGAACGAGGTCGACCTGTCCAAGCGCCCGTTCACGCTCAAGGGCGATTCGGGCACCTACACCACCGACACCCTGATCATCGCCACCGGCGCCTCGGCCAAGTACCTGGGCCTGCCCTCTGAAGAGGCCTTCATGGGCCGCGGCGTGAGCGGCTGCGCCACCTGCGACGGATTCTTCTACCGCGATCAGGTGGTCTGCGTGGTCGGCGGCGGCAACACGGCCGTCGAAGAAGCGCTGTACCTGTCGAACATCGCCAGCAAGGTGCACCTGATCCACCGCCGCGACAAGTTCCGCGCCGAAGCCATCCTGATCGACAAGGTGGCCGAGAAGGTCAAGGCCGGCAAGATGGAACTGCACCTGTTCCAGACGCTGGACGAGGTGCTGGGCGACCAGACCGGCGTGACCGGCGTCCGCCTCAAGAGCACGACCGACGGCTCGACCAAGGAACTGGAGCTCAAGGGCTGCTTCATCGCCATCGGCCACCAACCCAACACCGACATCTTCAAGGGCCAGCTGGAGATGAAGGATGGCTATATTCTGACCAAGAGCGGCTCCGAAGGCTTTGCCACGATGACCAGCGTGCCGGGCGTGTTCGCGGCCGGCGACGTGCAGGACCACATCTACCGCCAGGCCATCACCAGCGCTGGCACGGGCTGCATGGCCGCACTGGATGCTCAGCGCTTCCTGGAGCAGAACGGGGGCTGACGCCCAGTGAGATAGCCTGGGATGAGCCGTCCGGCGCAGGCCGGCGGCGCTCGATTGGCGTTGAAGTTGGCGAATGCGCCTTTTCTGGCTATAATCTCGGTTTTCCCAAATTCGTCCCGGCTTTTGGGGCGGCTACTTTGGCTCTGTCTTTCATGGATGGTCCCGAAGGCGCTGCGGAAAGCCGGAAGGGTGAGCACCAAGCACAGGTTTTGGCCTGTCCTTGCTCTGCCCACCGATCCGCAACATAACGCCTAATCAGCGAACGGAGAAGCGTCATGGCACGCGTCTGTCAAGTCACGGGCAAGGGCCCGATGGTGGGGAACAATGTTTCCCACGCCAACAACAAGACCAAGCGTCGTTTTCTGCCCAACCTGCAGTACCGCCGTTTCTGGGTCGAGAGCGAAAACCGTTGGGTGCGCCTGCGCATCAGCACGGCCGCTCTGCGTTTGATCGACAAGGTGGGTATCGACCAGGTCCTGACGGATCTGCGTGCCCGCGGCGAACTGTGATTGGAGTGAACCATGGCTGCTAAAGGCGGACGCGAAAAGATCAAGCTGGAATCCACTGCGGGTACCGGCCACTTCTACACCACCACCAAGAACAAGAAGACCACGCCTGAAAAGCTGGAATTCAACAAGTTCGACCCCAAGGCTCGCAAGCATGTGGCCTACAAAGAAGTGAAGCTGAAGTAATCCTTCTGCTGCCTCTCTGAAAAACCGCCCTGGCGTTTGCCTTGGCGGTTTTTTGTTTTTCCAGGTTCTGTTTTGGGCTCGCTCTGTTTGCGGTTGATGCGCGTGGCGAAGGGTGAGCGGGGCGGCGGGGGCGGTTCACAGGGGCGGTCTGACCTTTGGTCAGACTCCCTTGCGGTGCTCGGTCGGGTCAGGTGGCTGCGGAACTCGGGCCTTGCAGGCCCTCAGACAGTCCTCGCCATCCCCTGTCCTTCGGCAGGGGCAACCTGCCCCGCCCTGCGCTCCTCAGCGCCCCTGAGGCCCTTCCCCGCCCGCCCCGCACACCCTTCGCCCGACAAACCGCGGCACGCCACTCGGGTGGTGTGTTGGCACGGTTTGATCGCACGACTCCATCACCGTACTGGCACGGCTGATGCTCGGTGATGGCATGCCACGGCCTTCGCATGCCGCCACACCGGAGGGGCGAGGCGGTGCTGGGCAGGGCGACTGGGTGGCGTCGAGGAGCGCAGGTTCGGGCAGGTTGCCCCTGGCCTTTGGCCAGGGGATGGCGAGGATGTCTGAGGGCCCAAGGGGCCCGAGTTCCGCAGCCACCTGCCCGAACCGAGCACCGCAGAGCAGTCCTGCGCTTGCGCAGGACCGACACCCTTGGAGCCCTGCCCAGCGCCGCCTCGCCCCGAAGCCCCCACCAGGCATGCCCGAATACAAAAAAGCCCCGCTCAAAAAAGCGAGGCTCTTTCAAAAGGATTCCAGGGAATCTAGATGTCAGGCATGCGCCGCACGCAGCTTCAGAGAGAACTCCTGCAGCGCCTTGATCCCGCTGCCCTCGGCCCGCTGGCACCAGCCCTGAAGATCAGCGACCAGCTGCTCTCCCGACACATTCGTGCGGGTCCACACCAGCCGCAGCTCTTCACGCATGGTCAACAGCTTGTCCAGGCTGGGATGCTCGGCCCGCGCCTTCTCGATGTCCACGCGCAGCGAATGAGGCACCTTCTCGACATCACGGTGCATCCAGTGACGCACCTTCTGCAGCTTGGCAGCCGCCGACTGCTGGCCGCTGGACTTCAGGCGCGACAGCTCGGCCGCGCAGGCGGCACGCACCTCACGGGCATACGAGGCCATCAGCTCATAGCGGTGGGCGGCCAGGGCCTCCAGCGTCTTGGCATCGGCCACAGGTTTGATCTCGCCCAGCGTCAGGCGCGGCGGCACCTTGCGGACCTTGGCCAGGCCCACCATCTCCAGGCCACGGATGTAGGTCCAGCCGATGTCGAACTCATACGACTTGACGGACAGCTTGGCCGAGGTCGGGTAGGTGTGGTGGTTGTTGTGCAGCTCTTCACCACCGATCAGGATGCCCCAGGGGCTGATGTTGGTGGAGGCATCGGCTGCCTCGAAGTTGCGGTAACCCCACCAGTGGCCCAGGCCGTTGATGATGCCGGCGGCGGTGATCGGGATCCACAGCATCTGCACGGCCCAAACGGTGATGCCGATGGCGCCGAACAGGGCGATGTCGATCAGGAGCATCAGGAGCACGCCCTTGGCCGAGAAGCGCGTGTAGATGTTGCGCTCAAGCCAGTCGTTGGGGGTGTTGTGGCCGTACTTGGCCAAGGTTTCTTTCTTGGCAGCCTCAACGGCATACAACTCGCGACCTTGCAGCAGCACGGTCTTGATGCCATGGGCCACGGGGCTGTGAGGGTCTTCCTCGGTCTCGCACTTGGCGTGGTGCTTGCGGTGCACGGCCACCCATTCCTTGGTCACCGTGGCCGTGGTCAACCACAGCCAGAACCGGAAGAAATGCGAGGCGATGGGGTGCAGGTCCAGCGAGCGGTGAGCCTGGCTGCGGTGCAGGAAAATCGTCACCGACGCGATGGTGATGTGCGTCAGCACCAGGGTGTAGAGCACCACCTGCCACCAGGCAGCGTCCAGCAACCCGTCGGACAGCCAGCTGACCATGGAATCCAGCAGAGCCGACGACGACAGCAAATCAAGCATTGAAAAGACCTCTCAGAGAACGCGAGATTGTAAGAGAGCCCCGGCATCCTTTTACTTGCCGAAACGCAAGATCACCTCAAAGGGGTGGGGCACGCCGCGCCTTGCCACCAGTGTGGCGCGACAGCCGTCCCCGAGGTGTGCGGGTAAGGCCCATCAAATGCGCGGTATTCACGAGACTGTCCGCTTTTCGCAGACAGCACATCGGGTAGACCCCAGATGGCCCCTAATGTTCCGAGGACAAGGCCTGGGCGATCTCGTCGTGCAGGCGCGTCGCCAATGCACGGCGATCGGCATGGTCCACACGCTGGGGCGGCATCACGGTCACATGAACGGTGAGCTGGTCCGCGCAGGCGATCCACCAGAGCGACTCGACCACGGACGTGTCGCCCACGAACGCGGCCGACGGGCTGATGGCGTGATCGGCATCGCTGTAGCGGATGGCCACGGGCTGCACCGGCACATCGGCGTCGATGGCCGACTGGAGCAGGTTGGCATGGAAATGCAGCAGTTGGTGCCCATCGCCGGTGGTGCCTTCCGGGAACACGGCGGCGGTGTGGCCATCACGCAGGCTCTGGGTGAGCAGGCCCAGCACGCGCATGGCGTCGCGGCGGCGGGCACGCTCCAGGTAGAGCGTGCCCGCCAGGGTGACCATGCGCCCGACGATCGGCCACTGCGCCACCTCGGCCTTGGACACGAAGCGGCTGGGGGCCACGACGTTGATGGACATGATGTCCATCCAGGAGACATGGTTGCCCACGACCAGCTTGGGCCCCGGGTGAGGCGCCAGGCCCCGCACGACCAGTTTCACGCCCAGGCAACGGAAGACGCCGGCGGACCAGGCTTGCATGCGGGCCAGTTGGGTGCGCTGGTCCATCGCCTCGAAACGCCAACGCATCCACAGCGAGATGAAGCACAAGTAGGCCGCCATGTGCCCCAGGCGGGCCACGGCGCGCAGGCGCCGCAGCAGGCCGATGTCGGCATCGGGACGCTTCAAGGACGGGGCGCCAGCGGTGGAAGGGTCGGACATCGGATCAGTGCACTGCAACGACGGACGGACAGGCTCAGGCCTGTACAGACTGCGGTGCCTCGTGGGCCAACTGCCCTGCCACGAGGGTGGCACGCACACGACCTGGCAGCTCAAAGCCGGTGGACTCGTACGCGAAAGGCGTGTGGCAACCCTGGCTGACCAGTTCGCTGCCCTCGACCTTCCAGCTCACGGCCGGGTCGAACACGCAGACATCGGCCACACCGCCCTGCACCAGGCGGCCGGCGCTGGAGGCCAGCGAGCCGATGGCCTCGCCCAGCACCTTGACCGGGCCGCTGGTGACGGTGGCCAGGGCCGCGGCCAGACGCTTGCCGTCGAGCGAGGCGGCGGGCCCGGCCTCCAGCCCCGCGCCCTTGAGCGCCAGGCTGAGCAGCAGTTCCAGGCCGGTGGCGCCGGGCTCGGCCTCGCCGAAGGGCAGCATCTTCTCGTCTTCGCTCACCGGGGTGTGGTCGGAGACGAGGGCATCGAGCGTGCCGTCCTTGAGCGCGGCCTGCAGGGCATCGCGGTCGCGGCCCTGGCGCAGCGGCGGCACCACGCGCATGGCCGGGTTGAAGAAGCCGATGTCCATGTCGGTCAGCATCAGGGAATTGATGCTCACGTCGGCGGTGATGGGCAGGCCCTCGGCCTTGGCGCGGCGCACGATGTCGACGCCGGCGGCGCTGGACAGGCGGCACAGGTGCACGCGCGCACCGGTGACACGCACCAGCTCGATGATGGTGTGCAGGGCGATGGTCTCGGCGGCCACGGGCACGCCCGACAGGCCCAGGCGCGTGGCGATGGGGCCGCTGGCGGCCACGCCCTTGCCCAGCCAGGCATCCTGCGGGCGCAGCCACACGGTGTAGCCGAAGGTGGCAGCGTACTGCAGCGCGCGTTGCAGCACCTGGGTATCACGCACGGGCACCTCGGCCTGCGAGTACCCCACGCAACCGGCCTCGTGCAGTTCGGCCATCTCGGTGAGCGTTTCACCCTTGAGGCCGCGCGTGAGCGCGCCCAGCGGAAACAGGCGGCATCGGCTGAGCTTGCGGGCACGCAGCTTGAGCATCTCGACCAGGCCTGGCTCATCCAGCGTGGGGTCGGTGTCGGGCAGGCAGACCACGCTGGTCACACCGCCCGCGGCGGCCGCGGCCAGTTCGGATTCCAGCATGCCTTCGTGCTCATGGCCCGGCTCGCGCAGGCGCACGGCCAGGTCCACCAGGCCGGGGGCGACGATGCAGCCGGTGGCATCGATCACGCGGTCGGCGTCGAAATCGGCATTGACCTGGCCGATGCTGACGATGCGGCCGGTGGCCAGGGCCAGGTCACCGAGGGTGTCCAGGCCGCTGACGGGGTCGATCAGGCGACCGTTCTTGATCAGGACTTTCATGCGTCGTTACCCGAGATGATGGACATGACCGCCATGCGCACGGCGATGCCGAAGGTGACCTGCGGCAGGATCACGCTCTGCTTGCCATCGGCCACGGCCGAGTCGATCTCGACGCCGCGGTTGATGGGGCCGGGGTGCATGACGATGGCGTCGGGCTTGGCCAGCGCCAGCTTCTCGGGCGTGAGGCCGAACTCCTTGAAGAACTCGCCGGCGCTGGGCAGCATGCCGCCGGACATGCGCTCGTTCTGCAGGCGCAGCATGATGATCACGTCGGCGTCGCGGATGCCTTCGGCCATGTCGTGGCACACGCGCACGCCCATCTCGCGCAGGTCGCCGGGCACCAGGGTGCGCGGGCCGACCACGCGCACCTCGGGCACGCCCAGGGTGGTCAGCGCGTGGATGTTGGAGCGGGCCACGCGCGAATGCACGATGTCGCCCACGATGGCCACGGTCAGGTTGCTGAAATCCTTCTTGTAGTGCCGGATGGTGAACATGTCCAGCAGGGCCTGCGTGGGATGCGCATGGCGGCCATCACCGGCATTGACGACGTGCACATGCGGCGCCACGTGCTGGGCGATCAGGTAGGGCGCACCCGATTCGGCGTGGCGCACCACGAACATGTCGGCGTGCATCGCGCTGAGGTTGGCGATGGTGTCCAGCAGGCTTTCGCCCTTGGAGGCCGACGAGCGCGCGATGTCCAGGTTGATCACGTCGGCGGACAGGCGCTTGGCCGCGATCTCGAAGGTGGTGCGCGTGCGCGTGCTGTTCTCGAAGAACAGGTTGAACACGCTCTTGCCGCGCAGCAGCGGGATCTTCTTGACCTCGCGGTCGTTGACGCTGACGAAGGTGCCGGCCGTGTCCAGGATCTGGTGGATCACGTCGCGGGGCAGGCCCTCGGTGCTCAGCAGGTGGATCAGCTCGCCGTTCTTGTTGAGCTGGGGGTTGCGTCGTTGCATCAAACCCTCTCGAATTGGAATGTGAACTGGCCGGTGTCGTCGCGCCCGAGGGACACGCGCTCTTCGGCCGGCAGGGTGATGCGCGCGGCCGAGAAGACCGGCTCGATGGGCAGCTCGCGCCCGCCGCGGTCGACCAGCACCACCAGCGTGACGCTGGCCGGGCGGCCAAAATCGAACAGCTCGTTGATCACGGCGCGCGTGGTGCGGCCGGTGTAGAGCACGTCGTCGATCAGCAGGATGTGGCGGCCCTCGATCTCGAAAGGCAGCTGGGTGGCATCACGCGAGACGGCCATGCCGCGGCGGCTGAAATCGTCGCGGTGCAGGGCCGACGAGATGGTGCCGTGGGCCTCGGTGCGGCCGAGGTCCTTGCTGAGCCGCTCGGCCAGCCAGGCACCGCCGGACCACACGCCGACCAGCGCCGTGTCCGGGTCCAGGAACTTGCGCACGCCCTTGAGCAGGACGTCATACAACTGTTCGGCGTCGAGCCGCAGCGAGGGCTGGGAGGTGCTCATGGGGCGGGATCCTCCGATGAAGGTGATGGGGAAGCGGCGGTGCGCACGGCAGTCTCGTCGAAATACTGTTGCAGGATGATGGCGGCCGAGGCCGAATCCAGGTCATCCGGGTCATCGCGCTCGGCCTCGACGCTGGAGTAGCGCTCGTCGACCTCGTGCACGGGCAGGTGGAAGCGGCCGTTGAGCTGGCGGGCGAAGCGCCGTGCGCGCTGCGTGATCTCGTGCTCGGCGCCATCGGGGTGGAAGGGCACGCCCACCACCAGCGCGTCGGGGCGCCACTCGTCGATCAGCTTCTTGATCTGGTTGAAGCGCGCATCGCCCTCGGCCGCGATGGTGCGCAGCGCCTGGGCCTGGCGCATCAGGCCATTGCCGCAGGCCACGCCCACGCGCTTGAGGCCGTAGTCGAAGGCCAGGAAAGTACTGGTCATGCGTGACCCGCCTCGGACGACAGGAAACCCCTGTCGATGCCCAGCAGGGACAAGGCACGGTCGTAACGCTCTTCCACGGGTGTGTCGAAGATGATGGCGCGGTCGGCCGCCACGCTGAGCCAGCCGTTGCGGCTGAGCTCTTCTTCGAGCTGGCCAGCGCTCCAGCCGGCATAGCCCAGGGTGATCAGCACCTTGCGCGGGCCGGCACCATTGGCCATGGCTTCCAGCACATCGCGCGAGGTGGTCATCTCCAGGCCCCCGTCGATCTTGAGGGTGGAGCTGTAGTGGCCGCCTTCTTCGTCGAGCTGCTCGTGCAGCACGAAGCCGCGCTCGGTCTGCACCGGGCCGCCCAGGTAGACGGGGGTGGACAGCAGGTCGTCGCGCTCGAGCACCAGATCGACCTTTTCAAAGAGCTGCTGCACGCCGATCTCGATGGGCCGGTTGATGATCAACCCCAGCGCTCCGCGTTCGGTATGCTCGCACATGTACACCACCGCGCCTGCGAAATTGCCATCGGTCATCCCCGGCATGGCAATCAGGAACTGGTTGGTGAGGTTGATCGGGGGGCTGTCGGACATGAGCGGGATTTTAAGTCCTGCGCGATCCCCTCCGCTGACGATGGAACACGATGAGTGAACAGATCGACGCCGCCCTGGTTTGGTTTCGCCGGGATCTGCGGCACACGGACCACGCGGCGCTGTACCACGCCCTGAAAAACGCCCGCCGGGTGTGGTGCGCCTTCGTGCTGGACACCGACATCCTGGACGCCCTGCCCCGCCAGGACCGGCGCGTGCCCTTCATCCTGGACAGCCTGGCCGAGCTGGACACCGCCCTGGGCGGCCTCAAGCACGGTGCCGGGCTGATCGTGCGCCACGGCAGCGCGCTCAAGGAGCTGCCGCGCCTGGCCGCCGAGCTGGGCGTGCAGGCGGTGTACGCCAACCACGACGACGACCCGGCGGCCCTGGCCCGCGATGCCGCCGTGCGGGGCAAGCTGAGCGACCTGGGCGCGGCCCTGTACACCACCAAGGATTGCGTGATCTTCGAACGCAACGAGGTGCTGACCGGCAACGACACGCCTTATGGCGTCTTCACTCCTTACAAGAACGCCTGGCTGCGCAAGCTGGATCCGTTCTACGTGAAGCCCTACCCCGTGTCACGCCACGCCGAGCATCTGGCGGCCATCCCGGCCAAGGTGGCTGCATCACCCCGCGTGCCCGCCCTGCAGGACATCGGGTTCGAGCCCTGCGGCGAGCTGAAGGTGCCGGCCGGCATGAGCGGGGCCGAGGCCCTGCTGGATGATTTCCTGCCCCGGCTGGACCGCTACGACAAGACCCGCGACTTCCCCGGCGTGAAAGGCCCGAGCTACCTCTCGACCCACCTGCGCTTCGGCACCGTGAGCATCCGCCACCTGGCCGGCCTGGCCTGGGAGCACGCCCAGAAGGGCTCGCGCGGGGCCCAGGTGTGGCTGTCGGAACTGATCTGGCGGGATTTCTACCACCAGGTGCTGTTCCACCACCCCCATGTGGTCGGCCATGCCTACAAGCGTGAGTACGACCGCATCAAATGGCGCCGCGGCAAGGAAGCAGAGGCCGATTTCAAGGCCTGGTGCGAAGGCCGCACCGGCTACCCGCTGGTGGATGCGGCCATGCGCCAGATCAACCAGACCGGCTACATGCACAACCGGCTGCGCATGGTGGTGGCCAGCTTCCTGGTGAAGGATCTGGGCATCGACTGGCGGCGTGGCGAGGCCTATTTCGCAGAACAGTTGCTGGACTTTGACCTGGCGGCCAACAACGGAGGCTGGCAGTGGGCGGCCTCCACTGGCTGCGATGCACAGCCCTACTTCCGCATCTTCAACCCGGTGAGCCAGAGCGAGAAATTCGACACCCAAGGCAAGTTCATCCGCCGCTACGTGCCCGAACTGGCCGCCCTGCCCGACCGCGCACTGCACGCGCCATGGCAGGCCAGGCCGGCCGAACTGCCCGAGGGCTTCGTGCTGGGGCGCGACTACCCCAAGCCCATCGTGGCCCACGACGAGGCACGCGCGCAGACGCTCGAACGCTATGCCGTGGTCAAGACCCCGACGTAGGCAAGCTCAGAACAGCTCGACATCCCCTTCGTGGCGCGTCTCTTCCACCGCGCCTTGCGCCACCAGCGCCTCGTGGTTGAGCACGCGGTTGCGGCCCTGGCGCTTGGCCTCGTAGACGGCGTCGTCGGCGCGTGAGAAAGCCGCGCTGGGCGTGTCCGAGCCCAGCACCTGCGTCACGCCGATGCTGATGGTCACCTGCCCCACCTGTGGAAACGCGTAGTGCGCCATGTTGTGCCGCATGCGCTCGAATGCGGCCATGGCGCCCTCGCCTTCGGTGCAGCGCAGCATCACCACGAACTCTTCGCCCCCGAAACGAAACAGGCGGTCATAGTGGCGGAAGGTCTGGCGCATGATGCGCGCCACCAGCACCAGCACCTCGTCGCCGATCAGGTGGCCAAAGCGGTCGTTGACCTGCTTGAAGTGGTCGATGTCGATCACGCCCAGCCACCAGGTGTCGCCCACCAGGCGGCGGCGGTCTTCGTGCTCTTCGGAGATGCCCACCGTGCGCGGCAGCGAGGCGGCCATGAAGGTGGTGTCGAAGGTCTGGCGGTTGAGCAGGCCGGTGAGCGCATCACGCTGGCTGGAATCGAGCAGGCGCTGGAAGTTGTCAAACACCTTCAGCAGGGTCTCGATCTGGCGGATCTCCGCGGGCGTGAGCGCCTGCGCCGTCTCGATTTCGATGACGCCGGGCTGGTGTGAGTCGCCCATCAGAGGCAGCAAGGTCAGCCAGCCGTCGAGCTGGGGCGGCTGGGTGGACACCTGAAGGACGGCCTGCAGCTCCAGCGCCTCCTGGCGCAGCGGAAAGGTATCCAGCTCGGGCAGTTCGTCCGGATCGATCCAGCTGGGATCGGCTGCCAGCAAGGTGTCGGGGCGAGACAACCCACAGGACAGCCACCGCGCCACCGATGCCTTGTCCAGCACGACCCGGTAGACGCCAGCAGAACGCGCCTGCATCATCGATCCCAGGGCTTGCGCCAGGGACAGGTCGAGTTGCTCGCGGTCACGCAACGCGGTCAGGGAGACCAGATGCTCTATCGCGCCGTTCATACCACTCCATCAGGGCCCAGGGCTGCCCTGCGCTCTAGGCATCCATGGATTGCTGTTCAGCCTTCGGCGTCTTGCTGCGACAAGGCCGCATGGGTGTAACGCGCCACCAGGCTCACCAATTCTTCCTCACTGTACGGCTTGCCCAGGTAATGGTTCACACCCAGCTCGGCTGCGTAATCGCGATGTTTCTGGGCGATCCGTGACGTAATCATCACGATCGGCACGTTCTTCCAGCGTTCATCGCCACGCAGATTCCGGGCCAGGTCGAAGCCGTCCATCCGCGGCATCTCGATGTCGGACAAGACGACCAGCGGGATTTCCTCGGCCATCTTCTCCAGGGCCTCCAGGCCGTCTTTGGCCAGCGTGACGCGGTAGCCCTCACGCGTCAACAGACGCTGAGTAACACGACGCACGGTGAGGGAATCGTCCACCACCAGCACCAGTGGTGCGGCGGGCGCCTCCAGCGCGGCAGGGCTGCGCGCAGCATCGACCTGATCGGCAGGCGCACCGGCCTCCGCCACGCGCGCCTGGCGGGACCAGGTCTGCGCCTGCGCGCCGTACACCGTGGCCAGGGCCACGGGGTTGTAGATCAGGGCCACGGCCCCGGAGGCCAGCAGGGTCATGCCGGCCAGGCCGGGCACCCGCGAGAGCTGTGGGCCCAGGTTCTTGACGACCACGTCCTGGTTGCCCAGCACTTCATCGACGTGCAGGGCTACGCGTTGCTGCGCCGAGCGCACCACCACCACAGGCAGCGAACGCCCCTCGGCGAGGCCTCGCGGGCTGTGCTGCAGCAAGGCCCCGAACCAGAAGAACGGCAGCGTCAGGTCGGCGTAGGGCAAGGTGCCGCTGGCGTAGGCATGTTCGATTTCTTCGGCGCGCGCGCGGCGCACCAGCTCGACCAGGTTGGTCGGGATGGAGACCACCAGGTCACCGCAGCGCACCATCACCACCTTGGTCACGGCGGTGGTCAGCGGCAGGATCAGCTTGAAGCTGGTGCCCTGCCCGGCTGCCGTGGCCGTCTCGATGCGGCCACCCATGGCGTTGACCTCGGCACGGACCACGTCCATGCCGATGCCGCGGCCCGCCAGTTCGGTGACGGACTCGGCCGTGGAGAAGCCGGGGGTGAAGATCAGCTGGGCCAGATCGGCCTCGGACGCCTCGGCGCCAGGGACCAGCAGTTGCTGTGCCTCGGCCTTGCGGCGGATGCGTTCCAGATCCAGGCCGGCGCCATCGTCACGGAACTCGATGGCCACCTCGTTGCCTTCCTGGTGCACGGCCACGATGATGGTGCCCATGGGCTCCTTGCCCTGGGCCTGGCGCGAGGCGGGGGCTTCAATGCCGTGCGTGACGCTGTTGCGCAGCAGGTGCTCGAACGCGCCGGCCATGCGATCCAGCACGCCACGATCGACCTCGGTATGGCCACCCACCAGGTCCAGGCGCACCTGCTTGCCGGTCTCCTTGGCGGCCTGGCGCACCACACGGTACAGGCGGTCGGACAGGCCTTCAAACTCGACCATGCGCGTGCGCAGCAGGTCGTCCTGCAGATCGCGCGTCAGGCGGGACTGGGCGGCCAACTGGTCTTCGGCCGATTCGAGGTTGCGCACCAGGCCGCGCTGCACGGTGGCCACGTCGTTCACCGACTCGGCCATCATGCGGGTGAGCTCCTGGAAGCGCGTGTAGCGGTCGAACTCCAGCGGATCGAAGTTCTGCTGGGAGGCACGGGCGGCCTCCATGCGGGTGCTGAGCTGTGTCTCGGCCTGCAGTTCGATGTCTCGCAGTTGCTGGCGCAGGCGATCGAGGTTCTCGGTCAGGTCGCCGACCGAGCCGCGCATCTGCTGCATCTGCGCCGACAGGCGGGTGCGCGCAATGCTGACCTCGCCGGCATGGTTGACCAGGCGGTCGAGCAGGCGGGGACGCACACGCACGGCAGCAATGCTGGAGGCCGCGACCGCATCGGCACCGGCCTGGGCCCCCGGCTGGAAGTCGGTGCGCACGCTGGACCAGTCGATGGGCACCGCGCTCAAGGCCTGGCCATCCTGCGCTTGAGTCGAGGCCGGGCCCACCTGGGCGGACGGCAGGTCGGCCAATGCGCTGTCGCCAGCGTCACGCACCAGCCCATCGTAGGCCGGCGCCATGTCGCCCGTGCCCGGCGCCACCAGCGAAGCCGGCAACTGGGCCAGGTCCTGCTGAACGCTCAGGTCTCGGCGCTGCAGTGATTCGAACACCTCGGCCAGCACGTCGCTGCGGGCCTGCAGGGCTTCCAGATCAGCGGGGTCGGCTTGGTCACCGGCGATGAGCCGCTCGATGGCCGACTCCATTCGGTGGGCCAGTTCGCCCAGGCGCATGGCACCCGCCAGACGTGCCCCACCCTTGAAGGTGTGCAGCGTGCGCATGCAGGCGGTGGCCAGGTCTTGCCGCTCGGGATGCTGGACCCACTGGCGCATGTCGCCGGCGAGTTGCGGCAGCAACTCGAGCGCTTCTTCTTCGAAGATCGGAAAGAGATCGGCGTCGATGGCGTCCACCGACTCAATGTCTGCATCGGGGCCGAGGTCGACGTCGGTTCCGACGGCGCGCACCAGGTGCTCGCTGGCGGGCTCTTCGGGCAGGGGCTCGAAGGGCTTGATTTCCGGCAGGCCCAGCGACACGGTCTGCTGGGGCAGGCTGTCCAACGGGACATCCACGACCTCGGACTGGGCGTCATCGGGCGGCACGGACGCCTGCGGCACAGGCTCGTCCGGTGCCTGCACCTCAGGTGCCTGCTCGAACGGGGGCTCGGCAGGATCGTCAGACAAGGCCGGCTCGCCCGCGTCAGCCGCGTCCACGTCCAGGGCCTCGTCGCCATCGGTGCGCACCAGGCGCAGGTGCTGGCGGTTGGCCACGTCGGCGCGCAGGGCCTCGGACGGCTCGTAGTGCTCGAGGCGCTGCAGCAGATCCTCGGGCGGTGACTTCAGGAAGCCAGCGGCGAACTGGTGCAGCAGGCGCCGGATTTCTTCGGCCGCGTCGCTGAACAGGGTGGCCGAGGCTTCGTCGCCGCGGCCGGAACTTTGGGAGCGCGCCAGGGCATGCTCCAGCGCCCGCGCCAGGCGCGACAACTCGGTGTAGCCCACCGTGCCGGAGTTGCCGGCCAGCGAGTGCGCCAGGGCGATGGTCTCGTCGCCGATCGAGCGGTGGTGCCACTCGAGCGCCCACTCTCCCAGCTGCATGCTCAGGCGGCGCGACTGTTCATCGGCCTCGTTGAGGTAGATGTTGAACAGCGGGATGCTGATGCGCAAGGGGCCGATCACCTTGACCTGTTCATCGTCGCTGAGCCCGCCTTCAACCAGCGGTTCTGGCGCCGTGTCAAGCGCTGGCTCAGGCTCGGAAAGGTCGAGGCTGATGGTTTCCGCAGCGGGCTCATCGGGCAGATCGAGGGCGAAGTCCGGCTCGGCAAGGTCCAGGCCACCGGTGACATCCGCGGTGTCGGCAGGATCGGCCGGCATCTCGATGGCCTCACCGATGTCGATCATCTCGATCTGGTCGGTCGGCAGGGGCTCGTCGGACAAGGCCTCAGGCAGGGCGACATCCAGAGGCGGCCCCTCTTCGTACGTCAGCGTGTCGGAGAACACGGGCGGCGCGGTGTCCTCGAAGGCTGGCGTCTGCTCCGCAGGCGTGGTTTCAGAGACCGCATCGCGTGAGGCCTCATCTTCACGGAGGTTGAGGACCAGGCGGTCCACTGCCTCCTCCAGCAGAGGCGGTGCCTCCACCGGATCGCCCGCATGGGCCGGCGGTTCGACCTCGGGCGGCGAGAACACATCGGCCACCGTGTCCGTCAGGGGCGGCGTGTCGTTGGCGGCCGCGGTCGCAGCCAGGGCCTGCGCCTCGGCTTCACGCGCCACGGCGTCGTCGTCCACCAGCGAGACTTCGATCAGCTCGATCTCGGGAGGCAACTCGGGCAGTTCGACGAGCGGCTCCGCGTGCTCTGGCAGCACGAGCTCAACGGGCTCGGGCAACTCGGCCGGCAGGTCAGCGGGCGCGTCGGCAGGCAACGCAGCCTCAGCGACCGAAGGCACATCGGGGGCCACGATGGTCTCGCGGCGGCCGTCCTGGCGCAGGGCCTCGGCGGCGCGCACCAAGCCAGCGGGCGACCAGCCGCGGTCCTGCCGGGCGGTGATGGCATCCACCCAGCGCTCCAGGTGCGTCAGCGCCTCGATGCTCAGGCCCATCAGTTCATCACTGGCAGGCACCTGCGATGCAAGCCAGGTGTTGTAGAGCTGTTCGTAGGCCCAGGCGGCCTCGCCGAAATCACCCAGCCCGACCATGCGCGAGCTGCCCTTGAGCGTGTGGAAGGCGCGGCGCACCGTGGTCAGCAGTCCCACGTCGTCGGGTGTGCGAGACAGGCCGGCCACGGCCGTGCGGGCATCGCCGATCACCTCGCGCGCTTCTTCGATGAAGATGTCGCGCATCTCATCGTCTTCTTCCAGGCCGGTCGCCTCCGGGGCCGCGGGCCTCTCGGGCACCAGCGGCGCCTGCGGCAAGGGCTCTGGCAAGACGTCGATCGGCGTGTCGACGCCCACCGGCTCGGTCACGGATTGCACGAAATCGTTCAGCGCGGCCACGGCCTCGTCACGGGCCTGCTGCTGCTCGACCTGGTCGTCGGTGGCGGCCGCACGGTCAAGCGCGGCCTGGGCGTTGGCCAGGCTGGCAGCCAGCGAAGGCTGGTCCTGCACCAGGGGCGTGTCCGCCAGGTGCTGCAGTTCGTCGGACAGGTCGGCCAGCGGCACATCGGCACGCACCACGGATTCGGCCAGCGTTTCTGCGACCTCCTGCGAGTGCACACGCTCGACTTGTTCCGCCGGACGCGCCATCACCTCGATGGGGTCGATGTCGGGCTGGGGCTGCGGGGCGCGGCCCATGATGGGCGAGAGCAGGCCCGTGTCGGCGTTGAAGACGAACAGGTGCTTGGCCAGGCCAGGCTGCACGGCCAGCATGTCCACCAGGAAGCCCACAGCCCCCAGGTTGGACGCCAGCCGGTCGTGCACGCCGCTGTTCGCCGCCTGCAGCAGATCGGCCCCCGGGGCCAGCAGCGCTTCGACATCGGCGCGCATGCGCGAGACCGCGTGCGCCGCAGCATCCAGGCCCAGCACGGCCAGCACGCCCTTCATGGACTGCAGCTGCGAAGGCACCTCGACCAGGGGCGTCACGTGCTCGTGGTCGCGGAAGAACTGGTCGATGCGCTTTTCGCATTCGCCCAGCGAAGAGCGCAGCTCCTGCACCACGCTGCCGATGGTCTGGCGGTCGGACACCTGACGGTACAGGCCTTCCATCCAGGGCTCGAGCGGCTCGGGCGGCTGGCCGGCAGACACGGCTTGAAGGCGCTGGGCCAACCGCTGGACACGCTCGCGTTCGGCGGGGTGTTCGAACTCGGCTTCGTCCAGCGAAGCCTCCAGGTACAGCAGGCTCGTGGCCACTTCCATGGCCAGGGCTGCACCAGGCGCAGCGCCCGAGGCGACCGTCGCGTCCACGGCCTCCAGCAAGGCCTGCCCCAGCGCATCGCCATCGGGGTAGAGCCGGCGGATCGAATCGGCCACCAGCGCAAAGGGCTCGCGCAAACCATTGAGGCGCAGCAGTTCGCCACCGGCCACCGACGACCAGGCGTCCTTGGCGGACACGACACGCTTGGCGGCCTGCCCCACCCAGGCGGGATCGAATCGACCCAGGGCCGATTGAACCAGATCGACCTGCTGGTGGCTGCGCAGGCGGAAGGCCTCGCGCAGCCGGTCGAGCACGCCCGTGCCGGACGACGCACCGGCATCTGCACCGGGCTCAGGCTCGGCCTGGGCACAGAAGAACAGCAGCTCATGGGCCAGGCGGTCGGACGGCATGCCGGGCTGGCGCACCAGGTTGCGCAACTGGCTCAGCAGGGCCGACAGCACGCGCTTGACGTGCAGGCTCAGTGGCAGGCGCGCGCCCGCCAGGGCCTCCAGGAAACCACAGGCCAGCACCCATGTGGCGGCCTCGCGGTGGGCCTGGCGAGCCTGGGCGTCGGCAGCCAACTGGCCGCACAGATCCACCAGCCGCTGGGCCTGCGCCACCGGCGCGCCCTTGAGCAGTTGCAGCAGCGTGGTCTCGAACTCGGCCACGGCCTGGTCGTCGACGCGGCGCGGCACCGCGTCTGCCGGGGCAGCCAGAGGCACGTCCAGCGACACGGGAGGCCACTCCTGTACCCACAGGTCGGAGGGGCGAGCCAGCTCGGAGCCCGATTGTTCCATCAGGGCTTCGTACTGAGGAAACAGCGCCAGCGCGGACACCGGCTTGCCAGCCAGGCGGCGGCGCATCAGGTCGAGCAGGGCGAAGGACGCGGCCTCGATGGCCTTGATGGCCTCTTCGTTGAGCGACTGCGGCCTTGCCACGAAGCGCTGCACCAGCGCTTCGCTGGCGCGCAGCAGCAGGGCACCGGCCGGCAGGCCGGCCAGCTCCAGCGCACCCACGCCCTGGTGGATCTGCTGGCGCGCCGACCGCAGGATGGCCGGGTCCAGCGCATCCACATCGGAGAAGCCCGTGGCTTCGGCCTCTTTCAGGCAACGGTGCAGCGCCTTGTGGGCCGCCTCCAGGGACTTGCGCACTTCCTCGTGCACCCATGCGAGGGCACTGAGGTCGTCCGACATGGGCGTGGCTTGCGGGCTGTCCATCAGGTCGTCCATCGAAGGGTTCGTCTATCGGCGTTGATGCGCTCGGGCCGCGGGGCTCAGGCGATCTTGAAACGGGCCACCGACTGCTGCAGTTCGTCGGCGGTCTTGGACAGCTCGCGCACCAGTTGCGCGGTGGAGCGGGTGCCGTCACCGGTCTGCTCGGTCACCGCGAAAATGTGCTGGATATTGGCCACCACCACGTTGGCCGATTCGGCTTCACGCAGCGCTTGTGAGGAGATCTCTTGAATCAGCTCGGCCAGCTGGCGTGACACGCGGTCGATGTCGTTCAGCGCCGTACCGGCCGCATCGGACAGCCGCGCCCCCTCGACCACCTTCTGCGTGGAGCGCTCCATGGCGCCCACCGCATCCTGCGTGTCGGTCTGAATGGTGCGCACCAGCGCCGCGATCTGCTTGGTCGCGTCGCCCGAGCGTTCAGCCAGCCGCTGCACTTCTTCGGCCACCACCGAGAAGCCGCGCCCGGCATCGCCAGCCGAGGCCGCCTGGATGGCGGCGTTCAGCGCCAGCACGTTGGTCTGCTCTGTAATGTCGGAGATCAGCTCGGTGATTTCGCCGATCTCTTGTGAGGATTCGCCCAGCCGCTTGATGCGCTTGGAGGTTTCCTGGATCTGCTCGCGGATGGTGTTCATGCCGCCGATGGCATCCTGCACGGCCTTGAGGCCCGAATCAGCCGCGCTCAGCGACTGGCGCGCCACTTCGGCGGAGTGCTGGGCCTGGGCCGACACCTCGTTGATTCGGCCCGCCATGTTCAGCACCGACTCACCGGTTTCGCGGATCTCGCGCAGCTGTTCGTCAGAGGCGGCCAGCAGCTCGGTCGAGGTGGCTTCCACCTGCCCTGTGGTGTCCGACACCCGCGACACCGTGCCCTGCACCTGCGCCACCAGGGTTCGCAGCTCTTCCACCGTGAAGTTCACCGAGTCAGCGATGGCGCCGGTGATGTCTTCCGTCACCGTCGCTTGCTGCGTCAAGTCGCCTTCAGCCACCATCTGCAGCTCGTTCATCAAGCGCAGAATGGCCGCCTGGTTGGCGTCGTTCACGCGCTTGGCCTCGTGCTCCTGGCGCTCGGCCTGCTGACGCTGGAACTCGGCGACCTGCGCACGGTGGCGCTGCTCGGCCAGGTACACGTTGACCAGCCCATAACCCGCGGCACCGGCCAGCGCCAGGAACACCAGCAGCAAGGCCACGTTGACGCCGCCGATGCCGGCGCCTTCGGCGAGTTGCTTCTGGGCTTGTTCCAGGCCCTTGCGCAGCGGTTCGCTGTCGTCGACGATGCTGACCTGCGCGTCACGCGCAGCCACCAGGCCTTGCAGCGAGCCCAGGATGTAGCTGGACTGGGTGCGCATCTCTTCGAACAGCTTGAGCAGCGCTTCGAGCTGTTCGCGTACCTCAGGATCGCGCGTGCCGGGCAGGCGCAGTTCCTGGTTGCCATTGGTCAGGCCTTCGGCCAGTTCCTTGAAGGCGTTCAAGTCCTTGCCCAGCAGGAACACGGCCTCGGTGGACACGCCTTCCACGGTCAGGAACTCGTTGGCCGACTTGCCGATCCGCTGAGTCAGCATGACCAGCTGGTTCAGGGCCTGAAGCTCGGCCGGCGACACACCGCCGCGCTCGATCTTGGTGGTCGCGATGCCTTCGGCCAGGTCCAGCAGGTCGGACGAATGGCCGTTGACCTCGCGCAGCGAGGTGCTCACCTTGGTCAGCACGTCCTTCTGCTTGAGCACGAAGCCGGCGTTCTTCTCGGCGCGGTCCACGAAGGGCAGCAGGGGCTGCAGCACGCTCTGCACACCGGCCGGCGCCTGGGCGATGCCGAGCGCAGCGTCGCCCTGCGTCAGGCCGCGCACATTGGCGGCCAGCACCTTGGCCGAGTCGGCCACTTCATCGAAAGACTGGGCCCGGCCCACCAGGGCCTGCGACACCGACTTGGCCAGGCGCTGCGACTGCATCAGGGCCTGGCCGGTGGCGCCGGCCTGCGTGGCACGGCGGTCGGCGGCGTTCACTGCAAAGATGGCGCTGGCCACCAGGCCGATCACACCCAGGATCACACCGCCCACCAGCAGGCGCTGCTGGCGCTCCAGGCCCAGGTTGCCGATCAATGGCAGGTTGGTCTTGGGCTCGGGCGGGAGCTGGTCGCTCAGGTCGAGCTCCGGGCGCAGGCGCGTGTCGTGGTAATCGGCCGGGAACTCGGAGGGCGCCGCCTCGGAGATGATGGATTCCTCTTGCGCCGAGGTGGGCAGCCCGGAATGCGAGCTCTGCGTGTCCACCGTCTGGGCGCCATCGGCCGTGACCAGGCCTTCCGCCACCAGGGCTTCGGGCTGGACTTCGTCTTCATCGCGCGACTTGCCCAGGTCCTTGATACGGCTCAGAAAGCTCATTGCTAGGTGCTCCAGTGATTCTTCAGATCCTGCAGGTGCGGCCGGCCCAAAGGCCTGTCAGGCCGCCACCTTCAGGAAGGCCTCGTCCGAGGCCAGTGCGGCGAGATTGAGTTCGTACCAGGGACGTCCCTGGGCGTCGGCCAGTTCGGCCGTGATGAAGTGCGGGCGTGCGCCGGTGGTGGCCGGGGCTTCGCTCATGTCCTGGGGGCGCCGCAGGCCCAGCAGGCGGTCGATGAGCAGCGCCGAGTTCAGCTGCAGCGAGGCACTGAAGGCCACCAGCCGGCCGGCATCCTTGCTGGCCACATCGCGCAGCGTCGCCGCGCGCGCAGGCAGCCCGATGAAAGCGCCCAGGTCGATCACACCATGCAACTGGCCGCGCAGGTTGGCCACGCCCAGGAACCAGGCATGGCTGTGCGGCACGGCCTGCAGCCCCACCAGCGAGAAGATTTCGCCGGCCTGCTCCAGCGGCAGCAAAAAGCCGTGTCCACCGGATTCGACCGCCAGCCAGCTGCGGGTGGGCGCGCTCTCGCGCGCCAGCCGCAGGCGCTCCGCCAGGCGTTGCTGCAACTCTCTGAGTGCTTCCTTGTTGGCCATGTCGTCGATGCCCCTCCCGTGGCGCGGCGCTCAGCCGAAGGCTTTGATCTTGGACAGCAGTTCTTCAGGATTGACCGGCTTGACGACGTAGTCCTTGGCGCCCTGGCGCAGGCCCCACACGCGGTCGGTCTCCTGGTTCTTGCTGGAGCAGATGATGACGGGGATGTCGGCGTAGGCCGGATCGCGCGTGATGGCGCGCGTCAGCTGGAAACCGTTCTGGCCCGGCATCACCACGTCCATCAGGATCAGCTCGGGCCGCTCTTCCTGCAAGCGCTTGAGGGCGTCTTCGCCGTTCTCGGCGGTGCGCACCTGGTAGCCGCGCTTGGTCAGCAGCTCGGACAGCACGTGCAGTTCGGTCTTGGAATCGTCGACCAACAAAATCTTCTGAATCGGCATGTTCACATCCTTGGGGATTTCTGGGCGCTCAGGTGCCCGGCGATTCGCTCGGCGCACGGACAGCGTGCGAGGCGACCGCCTGCAGCAGCTGGTCCTTGGTGAAAGGCTTGGTCAGGTAATCCTGGGAGCCCACCATGCGGCCACGCGCCTTGTCGAACAGCCCGTCCTTGGACGACAGCATGATCACGGGCGTGGCGGCGAATTTGGGGTTTCGCTTGATGATGGCGCAGGTCTGGTAGCCATCGAGGCGCGGCATCAGGATGTCGCAGAAGATGATGTCGGGCAGGTGATCGTTCACCTTGGACAAGGCATCGAAGCCATCCTCGGCCAGCAATACCTCGTAGCCCCCCTGCTTCAGGAAAATCTCGGCGCTGCGCCGGATGGTGTTGCTGTCATCGATGACCAGCACCCTGGCGGGCACGCGATCCCCTGCGTCAGATCCCATATCGCTCACGAAATCCTCCAGCAAATCTCAGCCGGTGTCGCAACCGCACGACGTGCGGGCCTGATGGTGCTCATGGCGCAGGCGGCGGGCATGGCCGCACAGGCACCCGCGCGGCGCTTCAAATCTGCACCATCTCGAAATCATCCTTGCGGGCGCCGCACTCCGGGCAGACCCAGTTCATCGGGACGTCTTCCCAGGCCGTGCCCGGGGCGATGCCCTCTTCAGGCAGGCCTGCCGCCTCGTCGTAGATCCATCCACAAATCAGACACATCCAGGTACGGGAAGCTTTCACGTTTTCAGGGCCGGCATGAATACAATCGACCCATTGTAGCCACGCCAACCCTCACGAAACGCAGGGTTTCTGGGCACTTCTACCCTCGGGCTCCCTGGTGTAACGATTCAATACAACTCTTCCGCTCACCCAGGGCCTTCCATCACGGAAACACACCGGCAAGACTACATGACGTCAATCTCAGCAGCCCCTCAGGATCCCGGCCTTCCCGACGCCCAGGCCCAGGAACCGACCTCGCCGGCCTGCGTGCTCACGTTCAATGTGAACGATCCCAGCGGCGCTTCCGGCATCTCGGCCGACATCACCACCGTGGCCTCGATGGGCGCCCATGCCCTGCCCGTGATCACCGGCGTGCTGGTGCGCGACACCGCCGAGGTGTTGGACAGCTACGACATCGACGCGGACGCCGTGGTCGAACAGGCCCGCACCATCCTGGAAGACGCGCCCATTTCCGCCTGGAAGGTGGGCTTTCTGGGCAACGCCGAGAACGTCAGCGCCGTGGCCGAGATCCTGGCCGACTACTCCGAGGTGCCCCTGGTGGCCTACCTGGGCAATGTGTCTTGGATGGATGAAGAGCGCCAGGTGTCCTACCTGGATGCCTACAAGGAACTGATCCTGCCGTCGGCCACCGTGCTGGTGGGCAACCACCAGACGCTCACCGACCTGCTGCTGCCCGACTGGGAATCCGAGCGCGCACCCTCTGCCCGCGAGCTGGCCGTGGCGGCCAATGCGCTGGGCACGCAGTTCGTGCTGGTCACCGGCATCCAGTTGCCCGACCAGTTCATCGACAACGTGCTGGCCTCGCCCCAGGGCGCGCTGGCCGGCGAGCGCTTCGAGCGTTTCGAGACCACCTTCGTCGGCGCGGGCGACACCCTGTCGGCCGCCCTCACCGCCATCCTGGCCACCACCGAGGCGGTGGACCAGGCCGTGTCCGAAGCCTTGAGCTTCCTGGACCAATCGCTCGACGCGGGTTTCCGTCCTGGCATGGGCGGCGTCGTTCCCGACCGCTTCTTCTGGGCCCTGCCCCCTGACGAGCCCGGCGAAGACGATCCCGACGGTGGTGAAGGCCACGGCGCCGACGAGTCCACCACCCCGCCCAATCCCCGCCATGTCCACTGAGCACCGCGCCGCCACCAACCAAGCCCTGTTCGAACGCGCCCAGGCCGTCATCCCCGGCGGGGTGAACTCGCCGGTGCGCGCCTTCCGCGCCGTGGGCGGCACGCCGCGCTTCATCGCCCGGGCGCAGGGCGCGTACATGTGGGATGCCGAAGGGCAGCGCTACATCGACTACATCGGCTCGTGGGGGCCGATGATCCTGGGCCATGGGCACCCCGAGGTGCTGGGCGCCGTGCGCAAGGCGGTCGAGGAAGGCTTCTCCTACGGCGCACCCACCGAGCGCGAGATCGAACTGGCCGAAGAGATCCTGAAGCTGGTGCCCAGCGCCGAACAGGTGCGCCTGGTCAGCTCGGGCACCGAAGCGGCCATGAGCGCCATCCGCCTGGCGCGCGGCGCCACGGGCCGCGCCAAGCTGGTCAAGTTCGAGGGCTGTTACCACGGCCATGCCGATGCCCTGCTGGTCAAGGCCGGGTCGGGCCTGGCCACCTTCGGCCACCCCACCAGCGCCGGCGTGCCCCCCGAGGTGGTGCAGCACACGCTGGTGCTCGAGTACAACAACGTGGCACAGCTGGAAGAGGCCTTCGCCGAACAAGGCGACGAGATCGCCTGCGTGATGATCGAGCCCATCGCCGGCAACATGAACTTCGTGCGGGCCAGCATTCCCTTCATGACGCGCCTGCGCGAGCTGTGCACCCACCACGGCGCCCTGCTGGTGCTCGACGAGGTGATGACGGGGTTCCGCGTGGCCCTGGGCGGCGCGCAAAGCCTGTACGCCCGCCAGATCCCTGGCTTCAAGCCTGATCTGTCGGTGTTCGGCAAGGTGATCGGTGGCGGCATGCCGCTGGCGGCCTTCGCCGGCCCCCGAGCCATCATGTCGCAGTTGGCCCCGCTGGGGCCGGTCTATCAGGCCGGCACGCTCTCGGGCAACCCGGTGGCCACGGCCTGCGGCCTGGCCACGCTCAAGCTGATCCAGCGCCCCGGCTTCTTCGAGGCCCTGAGCCAGCGCACGCGCGAGCTGTCGGAAGGCCTGACGGGCGCCGCACGCCAGGCGGGCGTGCCCATGGCGGGCGATTGCGAAGGCGGCATGTTCGGGTTCTTCTTCGGGCCCGAGCTGCCGCAGAACTACCCTGCCGTGCTGGCCACCGACAAGGACCGCTTCAACCGCTTCTTCCACCAGATGCTGGACGCCGGGGTGTACCTGGCACCGGCCTTGTATGAAGCAGGCTTCGTCAGCGCCGCGCACACGGCCGAGGACATCGCTGCCACGGTGGGCGCTGCGCGCCGGGCCCTGGCCGCTGGCTGAGATCACCCGAACAGGCAGGTGGCCGAGGCATGCGGGCGGCTTAGAATCCGCCCCATGCACATTCACATCCTCGGCATCTGCGGGACGTTCATGGGCGGCGTCGCCGCCCTGGCGCGCGAAGCAGGCCACAAGGTCACGGGTTGCGATGCGGGTGTCTACCCGCCCATGAGCGACCAGTTGCGGGCCCTGGGCATCGACCTGATCGAAGGTTATGGCCCTGAACAGATCGAGCTCAAACCCGACCTGTTCGTGGTGGGCAATGTGGTCTCGCGCGGCAACCCCCTGATGGAAGCCATCCTCGACGCGGGCCTGCCCTACACCAGCGGCCCGCAGTGGCTCAGCGAGAACGTGCTGCGCGGCCGACATGTGCTGGCCGTGGCCGGCACGCACGGCAAGACCACCACCACCTCCATGCTGGCCTGGATTCTTGAGGATGCGGGCCACCAGCCTGGCTTCCTGGTCGGCGGCGTGCCCGAGAACTTCGGCGTGTCGGCCCGGTTGGGCCGCGTCGATGCTGAAAGCCGCCCGGCCACCGGCCACCCCTTCGTGATCGAGGCGGATGAATACGACACCGCCTTCTTCGACAAGCGCAGCAAGTTCGTGCACTACCGGCCGCGCACCGCCGTGCTGAACAACCTCGAGTTCGACCACGCCGACATCTTCCCCGACCTGGCCGCCATCGAGACGCAGTTCCACCACCTGGTGCGCACCGTGCCGCGCGGCGGCCGCCTGGTCGTCAATGCGCGCGAAGAAAATCTGCAGCGCGTGCTCGAGCGCGGCTGCTGGAGCGACGTGGCGCGCTTCGGCGTGCGCGGCGACACGCCCGGCTTCCGTGCCCGCGGCGAGCCGCATGCCTTCGATGTGATGAAGGCCGGCGTGCTGATCGGCCGCGTGGAATGGCCCCTGCTGGGCGAGCACAACCAGATGAATGCGCTGGCCGCCATCGCCGCGGCCGAAGACGCCGGCGTGGCACCGCAGGCTGCCTGCGAGGCCCTGTGCCGCTTCGCCAACGTCAAGCGCCGGCTGGAGCTGCGCGGCGAGGTGCGCGGCATCACCGTTTACGACGACTTCGCGCACCACCCCACGGCCATCCGCACCACGCTCGACGGCCTGCGCCGCAAGGTGGGGCCCGATCAGCGCATCCTGGCCGTGTTCGAACCCCGCTCCAACACCATGAAGCTGGGCACCATGAAAGCCCTGCTGCCGTGGTCACTGGAAGAAGCCGATCTGGCCTTCTGCCACAGCGGCGGCCTGGGCTGGGACGCACACGAAGCCCTGCTGCCCATGGGCGACAAGGCCTTCGTGGCCGACACGATCGACGCGCTGGTGAACAAGGTGGTCAAGGCCGCCCAGCCCGGTGATCAGATCCTGTGCATGAGCAACGGCGGTTTCGGCGGCATCCACGACAAGCTGCTCAAGGCGCTGGGCTGATCACGCCGCCGGCACGGACCGCGGATCGAACAGGTCCACCCGGTCCGTGATCAGGCCGTCCAGTCCGTCCGCCCACAGGGCCTGCGCCCGCTCCGGCTCGTTGACCGTGTAGGTCAGCATGCGCAGCCCTGCGTCGTGGCCTTCGGCGATGCGGGCCGCGTTCAGGCCGGCGTGCTGCACCACCAGGGCGACACAACCCAGCCCCTGCGCCAGCGCGACCGCGTTGGGCAGCCAGCGCTCCAGCAGCAGGGCCCGGGGCAATGATGGCTCTGTCTCACCGGCTGCCGCCAGGGCCAATGGCTGGAAAGAGCTCAGCAGCGGCTTGACCGCCTCGCCGGCCCACAGCTTCGCCACCCGCCGTGCCACCACCTCGCCCGTGAGGCGCTCCGTGCCCGGGGTGGGCTTGATCTCCAGGTTCACCAGGTGCCCGCCAGCCCGCAGCCAGGCGGCCAACCTGTCCAGGTGCAGCAAGGGCTCGCCGACAAAGGGGGCGCTGTGCCACAGGCCCGCGTCCAGGCGCGACAGCTCATCCCAGCGCAAGGCCCCTGCCAGCCCGCGCCCGCTGGTCGTGCGCTCCAGCTCGGCATCGTGCAGCAGAAAGGCCTCGCCATCGGCGCTGAGCTTCACATCGCACTCGAACATCCGGAATCCGTAGGATGCCCCCCGCTCAAACGCCGCCAGCGTGTTCTCGGGCGCCAGCTTGCCCGCCCCGCGGTGGGCGATCCAGCGCGGGTAGGGCCAGGGCCCCTGAGGGGTGATTTCAGAGAGCGGATCCCTTGTCGTCTGCATCAACGGCCTCATCTGCTGAACATGTTAGGACGCACTAGCTTAGCAAAGCCCCCTCCCCCCGGCAGCCAAGCGTTGCAGGCACGCGCCTGTGCCCCCGCCTCGGGGGCTGGCGAGGCCCCAATTCCGGTCAGGGCATGCCCTGCTGCGGTACCATCTCACCTCAGCCGCGAAAAACCACATTCCCCATCGCGTCCGGACGCAAACACTGTCTCCGGACGCTTGATCTTTTCAGTTTTCAGGCCCATTTCGCGACTGGCGCCCTCATGAACGCACCCACCGAGCTGACCCACATGACCGCCCAGGCCACCGACGGCCACGGCGACGGCCAACCCCGCCTGCGCGAGATCCCGTACAACTACACCTCGTTCTCAGACCGGGAAATCGTCCAGCGCCTGCTGGGCCAGCGCGCCTGGGAACTGCTCAGCCTGCTGCGCACCGAGCGCCAGACCGGCCGTTCCGCCCGCATGCTCTACGAGGTGCTGGGCGACATCTGGGTGGTGCAGCGCAATCCCTACCTGCAGGACGACCTGCTGGACAACCCCAAGCGCCGCGGCCAGTTGATCGACGCCCTGCACCACCGCCTGGGCGAGGTCGACAAGCGCCGCAACCCCTCGGTCGATGCCACCGCCGATGCCTCGCGCGACGCCCTGGTCGGCGAACTGCTGACCGCCGCCCGTGCCTGCGTGGACCGCTTCGCCAAGGCCTTCGAGCAGATGGGCACCCTGCGCGAACGCACCACCAAGGTGCTGGGCAAGGTCACCGCCAAGGACAACATCAAGTTCGACGGCCTGAGCCGTGTCTCGCACGTGACCGACGCCACCGACTGGCGCGTCGAGTACCCCTTCGTCGTGCTCACGCCCGACACCGAAGAAGAAATGGCCGCCCTGGTCAAGGGCTGCGTGGATCTGGACCTGACCATCATCCCCCGTGGGGGCGGCACCGGCTACACCGGCGGCGCCGTGCCGCTCACTTGGCGCAGCGCGGTGATCAACACCGAAAAGCTCGAGCAGATGACCGAGGTCGAGATGGTCACGCTGCCCGGCATGGACCACCCCGTGGCCACCGTGTGGACAGGTGCCGGCGTGGTCACGCAGCGCGTGGCCGATGCGGCCGAGCGCGCGGGCTTCGTCTTCGCGGTCGACCCCACCTCGGCCGAAGCCAGCTGCGTGGGCGGCAACGTCGCCATGAACGCCGGCGGCAAGAAGGCCGTGCTGTGGGGCACCGCCCTGGACAACCTGGCCAGCTGGCGCATGGTCACGCCCGATGCGCAGTGGCTGGAAGTCGTCCGGCTGAACCACAACATGGGCAAGATCCATGATGTGGACGTGGCCAGCTTCGAGCTGCGCTACTTCCAGCCCGACGGCAAGACGCCCATCCGCACCGAGCGCCTGGAGATCCCCGGCCGCATCTTCCGCAAGGAAGGCCTGGGCAAGGACGTCACCGACAAGTTCCTCGCCGGCCTGCCCGGCATCCAGAAGGAAGGCTGCGACGGCCTGATCACCAGCTGCCGCTGGGTGGTGCACCGCATGCCCAAGCACACCCGCACCGTGTGCCTGGAGTTCTTCGGCAACCCGAAGGACTGCGTGCCCTCGATCGTCGAGATCAAGGACTTCATGTTCAACGAGATGAAGCAGCCTGGCGGCGCCATCCTCGCGGGGCTTGAACACCTTGATGACCGCTACCTGCGCGCGGTGGGCTATGCCACCAAGAGCAAGCGCAACGTGGGCGGCAACGGCCTTCCCAAGATGGTGCTGATCGGCGACATCGTCGGCGACGACGAAGACCGCGTGGCCCGCGCCACCAGCGAGGTCATCCGCCTGGCCAACGGCCGCTCGGGCGAAGGCTTCGTGGCCGTGAGCGCCGACGCCCGCAAGAAGTTCTGGGCCGACCGCAAGCGCACCGCCGCCATCGCCAAGCACACCAACGCCTTCAAGGTGAACGAAGACGTGGTGATCCCGCTGCCGCGCATGGGCGAGTACACCCTGGGCATCGAGCGCATCAACATCGAACTGAGCCTGCGCAACAAGCTGGCCCTGGTCGACGCGCTGGAGGCCTTCTTCAAGACCGGCAACCTGCCCCTGGGCAAGGTCGAGGATTCCTCCGAGCTGCCCAGCCCCGAACAACTGGGCGAGAAGGTCAAGGCCGCGCTGGCCCACCTGGCCCAGGTGCGCGAGCGCTGGCAGTTCCTGCACGACCGCATCGACGTGCCCCTGAGCGTGGCGGGCGATCACCTGGTGGCCCTGGGCTACGAGCAGCACCGCGACGGCACCTACCCGGTGCAGGATGGCGACACCGTCTTCAACCTGCTGCAGACGTGGAGCATCCGGGTCAGCTGGAAGAAGGAGATCCGCGACGAACTCGCCAAGGTCTTCAACGGCGCGGCGCTGGCCCCCATCGTCGACGAGCTCAAGCGCATCCACAAACAGGTGCTGCGTGGCCGCGTGTGGGTGGCCCTGCACATGCACGCCGGCGACGGCAACGTGCACACCAACATCCCGGTCAACAGCGACAACTACGAGATGCTGCAGACGGCCCACGAGGCCGTGGCGCGCATCATGAAGCTGGCGCGCGACCTGGACGGCGTGATCTCGGGCGAGCACGGCATCGGCATCACCAAGCTGGAGTTCCTGACCGACGACGAGATGCAGGCCTTCACGGACTACAAGCTGCGCGTCGACCCGCAGGGCCGCTTCAACAAGGGCAAGCTGCTGCGCGGCTCGCACCTCAAGGCCTTGGGCGATGACGTGCATGCCGCCGACCTGACGGAGGCCTACACGCCCTCGTTCGGTCTGATGGGGCACGAGTCGCTGATCATGCAGCAGAGCGACATCGGCGACATCGCCGCCAGCTTCAAGGACTGCTTGCGCTGCGGCAAGTGCAAGCCCGTGTGCGCCACCCACGTGCCGCGCGCCAACCTGCTGTACAGCCCGCGCAACAAGATCCTGGCCACCTCGCTGCTGATCGAGGCCTTCCTGTACGAAGAGCAGACGCGCCGTGGTGTGTCCATCAAGCATTGGTCGGAGTTCGAGGACGTGGCCGACCACTGCACGGTCTGCCACAAGTGCCTGACGCCCTGCCCCGTGAACATCGACTTCGGCGACGTGTCGATGAACATGCGCAACCTGCTCAACAAGCTGGGCAAGAAGTCGTTCAGGCCCGCGGCCAAGGCCGGCATGCTGATGCTCAACACCAACAACCCGCAGACGATCAAGATCGTCCGCTCGGCGCTGGTGGACGTGGCCATGCCGCTGCAGCGCCTGGGCAATGAGGTGCTCAAGCTGGCCGCGCGCAAGCAGACCAACGCGCCCCCCGCCTCGGTCGGCACCGCGCCGATCAAGGAACAGATCGTCCACTTCATCAACAAGAAGATGCCGGGCGGTCTGCCCAAGAAGACCGCCCGCGCCCTGCTGGACATCGAGGACAAGGACTACGTCCCCATCATCCGCGACCCCAAGCAGACCACGGCCGACACCGAGGCGGTGTTCTATTTCCCTGGTTGCGGCTCGGAGCGCCTGTTCAGCCAGGTGGGCCTGGCCACGCAGGCCATGCTGTGGCATGCGGGCGTGCAGACCGTGCTGCCGCCGGGCTACCTGTGCTGCGGCTACCCGCAGCGCGGCGCCGGCCAGTTCGACACGGCCGAGAAGATGATCACCGACAACCGGGTGCTGTTCCACCGCGTGGCCAACACGCTGAACTACCTGGACATCAAGACCGTGGTCGTGTCCTGCGGCACCTGCTATGACCAGCTGCAGGGCTACCAGTTCGACAAGATCTTCCCGGGCTGCCGCATCATCGACATCCATGAGTACCTGCTGGAAAAGGGCATCACGCTGCAAGGCAAGGAAGCCTTCCTGTACCACGACCCCTGCCACAGCCCCATGAAGCTGCAGGACCCGATGAAGACGGTGAAGGCGCTGGTGGGCGAGAACGTGCTCAAGTCGGACCGCTGCTGCGGCGAGGCCGGCACGCTGGCCGTCAGCCGCCCCGATGTGTCCACCCAGGTGCGCTTCCGCAAGGAAGAAGAGATTCGCAAGGGCGAGGCCGAGCTGCGCGGCCAGGGCCTTCTCGGCGCCAAGGACAACGTCAAGATCCTGACCTCGTGCCCGGCCTGCCTGCAGGGCCTGAGCCGCTATGGCGAGGACACCCAGAACGGCCTGCTCGAGGCCGACTACATCGTCGTGGAGATGGCGCGCCAGATACTGGGCGAGAACTGGATGCCCGATTACGTCAAGCGCGCCAACGAAGGCGGCATCGAACGCGTGCTGGTGTGAGGCGCCCGGTACCGTGACCATCATGGGACAGCTGGACACCACGCGCCGGGCCGGTTGCGAGCTGTGCGAACAGCCGGGCGGCGTGCTCGTGGCACGCACGGCCGATCTGCGCGTGGTGCGCGTGAACGACGCGCTGCACCCGGGCTTCTACCGCGTGATCTGGAACGACCACGTGGCCGAGTTCAGCGATCTGTCCCAGCCAGAGCGCGTGCGCTGCATGGACGCCATCGCCCTGGTCGAATCACTGATGCGCATGCACCTGCAACCGCTGAAGATGAACGTGGCCAGCCTGGGCAACATGGTGCCGCACCTGCACTGGCACCTGATCGCCCGCTACCGCGACGACCCGCACTTCCCTCAGCCGATCTGGGGCACGCAGCAGCGTGAGGCCCCCACCGACCTGCCTTTCGATCCGGCCAAGCTGCCGGAGCTGGATGGGCAGATCAAGCTCAGCCTGGCCTGAAAAAAACAAAAGCCTCCTGACGGAGGCTTTTTTGATGAGCGGCAGGCAGAACCCGCCCTGATCACTTGCGCACGTGGTCCAACACCGTGGGCGTCACGTAACCCAGCGCCACGGCCCGGGCCTCGTACTGCGAGGCCAGCACCGGCTGGTCCTGGGTGCGGAAGTGCAGTGCCAGCTCGTAAGCGGCTTTTTCGTGCCCCAGCGTGGCGGCGTATTGCAGCCAGCCCACATAGCGGCTGCCAGCCTTGTCGCCACCAGACTGCTTGTAGGCATGGGCCAGGCGCACAGCAGCGGCCGGGTCGCCCAGAGCAGCCTTGCGCAGATCATCCTTGACCGGCGTGGGCAGCAGATCAGCCTGGAAGGCGCCGCGGTACAGGCGCACATCGCTGCGGCTCAGCACCTGTGCCGTGCCGGAAGCGCGCTCGTAAAGGGCGCGAGCAGCGTCTGCCCAGTCACCGTTCGGGTAGCGCCGCAGGTAGTCCCCGGCCGCCTGGACGATGTCTGCAGGCCACAGAGCTTCCTGCATCGACTGCCGCAGGCTGGTCTCGGTCGTTGCGGGTTCTGCCACGGCGGTGGCGGCATGCGCCACGCCGGCCACACAGGCCAGGCCGAGCACACAGGAAGCAACAACATTCTTGATCATCATGGCAATCCCCCAAAAGGGCCGTCGATGAAAGAAGTGTTGCAGATCCCCTCGTAAATGGGGGTAACCGCCGCGGTACTAGTACCGTTTTGCCGCCATCTGCAGGTTGACAGATGGGTTTTCCGTGACTATTTACGGACGTGGTCGAGCGCAAGCGGGGGGTTGTAGCCCAGGCTGACGGCGCGTGCCTCGTATTGGGAGGCCAGCGCGGGCTGCCCTTCCTTGCGGAAATACAGTGCCAGCTCGTAGGAGGCCGGTGCACTGCCCAGCACGGAGGCGAACTGCATCCAGCCCACGTAGCGGTTCTGATCCTGCGTGAGCCCGCCTTCACCCTTCTGGTACCTGTAGGCCAGGCGCAGGGCTGCGGCCTGGCTGCCGAGTGCGGCTTCGCGGATCTCATCGTTGATGGACGCCGCTTCACCAGTGCCCTGGAAAGCGCTGCGGTAAAGGTGCACATCGCCGCGGCTGAGCACGCGCACCGAATCCGTGGCACGCCTTTGCCAGTTGCGCGCCACATCCGCCCAGGGGCCGCGGGGATACTGCTGCAAGTATTGGCCGGTCAGTTGCACGAGATCGGCCGGCCACAAGGCCTGCAGGGCCGCCACACGCGCCTCGGTCTCGCTGCCATCGACCGTCCGAGCTTGCTGGGCCTGCGCGTGGCCCACGCACAGGGCCACGCCCAGCACCACCGAGGCAAAGACGTTCTTGGACACGCGCGATCTCCGTCTGCAACAACACATGGGGGATCTTGCCACGCCTGCAACAGGCCGTGTCCGCCATCCACCTGTTCCGACAGGTCATGCACCTAGGCTGAAGGGCAGGGTTGCCCCTGCCTGTGTCGGGAGATCGCCGCACCGCCTCACGACGGTGCCCGCGTCACTTGTAGATACCGCCGCAGACCACCGTCTGCTCGAGCCTCTCGCAGTACATGCTCTTGGGCTCGATCTTCTTGGTTTCGGGGTTGGTGAACTTGTAGTCCTGCCAGAAGCTGGGCTGCTTCTGGGCCATCTCGACACGCTCCTTCACGAAGGGCTTGCCATCGATGTCCTTGAGGTCGATGAGGTTCTTGCCCACCATCTTGGTGTTGGCACCATGGGCCTTCACCGTGCCATCCAGGCCGTAGACCACCAGGTAGAGGTCGCGGTCGTGGAAGTCCTTGTTGTCCTTGTCGATGATGGCGGCGTAGGTCTTGTCGGCCCCCTGCCCCTTGATCTGCGTCACACCCTTCTTGACCATTGCGATGGCGTCATCCTTGTTCGCACCGCCATCGGCCGCGTGGGCCGGCATCATCACCACGAGCGCGGCGCACAGGGCCGCGCCAACCACACCAGAGACCGTCTTCATGTCGTTTCTCCTGCGGGATACAAGGGGCAGCGCGCCCCGGGGTTGGATGCGAAATAGAAAAGGGCCCGTTGCCGGGCCCTGGTGTTCAGTCGATCAGGCCCATGTCAGGGCTCATCAGCATGCTTTCGATGTCCAGCAGGATCACCATGCGCTCGCCCACCTGGGCCAGGCCGCGGATGTAGGTGGCATCGATGGCCGAGGACATCTCGGGGGCAGAGCGGATCGCCTCGGCCGGGATCTCCATCACGTCGCTGACGGAATCGACCACGGTGCCGATGGTGCGCTGACCGATGTGCAGCACGATGGTGACCGTGAAGCTGTTGTACTCGCTGGACGAGCAGCCGAAACGCATGCGCAAATCTACGATGGGCACGATGGTGCCGCGCAGGTTGACCACACCCTTGAGGAAGTGCGGCGCATTGGCGATGCGGGTCGGGTTCTCGTAGCCGCGGATTTCCTGCACCTTCAGGATGTCGATGCCGTACTCTTCGTCACCCAGCCGGAAGGTGAGGTACTCGCGTGCCAGGCTGGTCTGCACGTCGATCTTTTCCATCATGCCCATGGCGTGTGTTCTCCTAATGCTGATCAGTGGCGCGAACGGCGCACCAGGGCGCCCACGTCCAGGATCAGGGCCACGCGGCCGTCACCCATGATCGTCGCACCCGAAACGTCATTGACCTTGCGGTAGTTGGATTCGAGGTTCTTGACCACGACCTGCTGCTGGCCGAGCAGTTCATCGACCAACAGGGCCACGCGCCCGCTCTCGGCCTCGACCACCACCATGATCCCGCTGGTGTGCTCCCAGTCGAACCGGGGCACCTGGAAGACCTTCTCCAGCTCGATCACCGGCATGTACTCTTCGCGCACCTCGACCACGCGGCCCGAGCCACCGATGGTCTTGACCATCTCGGTATTGACCTGGAAGCTCTCTACCACGGAGGACAGCGGCAGGATGTAGACCTCTTCGCCCACGCCCACGCTCATGCCGTCCATGATGGCCAGCGTCAAGGGCAGTCTCACCGAGACGCGCATGCCGTAACCTTCGGCTGAATCGATCTCGACGGTGCCGCCCAGCGAGGTGATGTTGCGCTTGACCACGTCCATGCCGACGCCGCGGCCGGACACGTCCGTCACCTCGTCTGCGGTGGAGAAGCCCGGCGCGAAGATCAGGTTCCACACCTCCGAGTCGGTCATCGTGTCAGGCGCGTCGATGCCCTTCTCGCGGGCCTTCTTGAGCAGCTTGTCGCGGTTCAGACCCCGGCCGTCGTCGCGCACCTCGATCACGATCGAGCCACCCTGGTGGGAGGCGGCCAGGGTGATGGTGCCCACCTCGGACTTGCCCTTGGCCAGGCGATCGTCCGGCATTTCGATGCCGTGGTCGCAGGAGTTGCGCACCAGGTGGGTCAGCGGGTCGGTGATCTTCTCGACCAGGCCCTTGTCCAGTTCGGTGGCCTCGCCCTGCATCACCAGTTCGACCTTCTTGCCCAGCTTGTTGGCCAGGTCGCGCAGCATGCGCGGGAAGCGGCTGAACACGGTCGACATCGGAATCATCCGGATCGACATCACGGCTTCTTGCAGGTCGCGGGTGTTGCGGTCCAGGTCGGTCAGACCGCTGGTCAGTTGCTGGTAGAGCACCGGGTCCAGGCCACGGCTGTTCTGCGCCAGCATGGCCTGGGTGATGACGAGTTCGCCCACCAGGTTGATGAGCTGATCGACCTTTTCGACCGACACGCGGATGGTGGAAGCTTCCAGCGCGGCCTGGGGCTTCTCGGCCTTGGGGGCCGTGGGCTGCTTCGCGGCGGCGGAGGCGGCGGCAGGCTTGGCCGCCTGCGATTCGGGGTTGCCCACCGTTTCAAGGGCCGTGTTGACAGGCGCGCCCGGCGCGTTGTCGAAGAAACCGTAGCCCGGCGTTTCCCTGGAAGGGCCCGGTTGGTCCTCTTCTGCCTCGGCGAAGAAATCGTGCGCTGCGCCGGCGCCAGGCTGTGCTGCGCCACCGCCCAGCGCCAGGAACTTCACTTGCTCCCGGGCGACGTGGAAAGTGAACAGATCCAGCAGATCGGATTCGGCCGAGGCGGTGCTCACGGTGAAGCGGCGCACGCCAGGCAGACCGGCGTCATCGGGCAGCGGCGCGATGGTGCCCAGGTCGGTGATTTCCTTGAACAGGTCGATCAGGTTGTCGGCCTGGGCCGGGTTGCTCAGCGGGCCGACCTGCAGCTCCACCGTGCGCTGGCCCGTGGTGGGCGCGGCCTGGGCGGACGGAGCGGCGGCCACCGGGGCCGGTGCGGCGGCCTGCACGGGTGCAGCGGCCTTCACCGGCGCGCTGGCCATGGCCGGCGGCGGCACCTCGCCGGCCACCAAAGCGCGGATGTTGGCCAGCAGCTCGGTGGTGTCGATCACCTCGCCGCTGGAGCCTTGATGGCGCGCCAGCATGGACTTGAGCGCATCGCCCGAGGCCAGCAGCACATCCACCATCGACGCATTGGGGGCCAGTTCGTGGCGGCGCAGCTTGTCCAGCAGGGTCTCCATCTGGTGCGTCAGCTCGGCCACGTCGGCAAAGCCGAAGGTGGCGGCGCCACCCTTGATCGAGTGCGCGCAACGGAAGATCGCGTTGAGCTCTTCGTCGTCGGCCTCGGTCAGGTCCAGCTCCAACAGCTGCTGCTCCATCGTGTCCAGGTTCTCACCGGCCTCCTCGAAGAAGACCTGGTAGAACTGGCTCAGGTCGATGCCTGCATCCATCTGACCGCTGTCCGTGCTCGTGTCTGCCATGACTGGCTCCTGCTAAACCTGAAGAAACGTGTACCTGCTTGAAAAGAGGCCTTGGCGGCCTCCGTTCAAAGCACTTTTTTGATGACTTCGATCAACTTGGTGGGATCAAAGGGTTTGACCAGCCAGCCCGTGGCCCCGGCCGCGCGGCCCGCCTGCTTCATCTGGTCGCTGGACTCGGTGGTCAGGATCAGGATGGGCGTGGCCTTGAACTGGGGCGATTCGCGCAGCTTCTTGGTCAGGCTGATGCCGTCCATGCGGGGCATGTTCTGGTCGGTCAGCACGAGATCGAAGGTGCGGCCGCCCGCCTTCTCCCACGCGTCCTGCCCGTCCACGGCCTCCACGACGTTGTAGCCCGCGCTCTTGAGGGTGAAGGACACCATCTGGCGCATGGAAGCCGAATCATCGACGGCAAGAATCGAATGCATGGTTCTCTCCGGAGCTTTATGAGTGAGAGTCTGTAGAGGCGAAGTAGACGTGTCGGCCGAGAGGCGATTTGCGATTTTTTCGGCCAAAAACTGTCAGGCTTTAGAACAATTCCACGGAACCGGCGTCCATTTCGTCCTGGGTCACCGGGTTGGGCTTGAGGGGTTCCTCCTCCACGATGGCCTCGCCGTCGGGGTCATCGCCCATGGCATCGCGGGCAATCTGGTCTGCGCAATTGCGCAGGCGCTTGCTGGTGTGGTGGATCAGCTGGGTGGCCATGTCCTGGAACTGCAGCGCGGTCACGGCCTTGTAAAGTGTCTGCAGGGCGTTCTGCATGGACGAAATGTCTCCCTGCCCGCCATCAATGGCCTGGCCCAGCTGGTGGGCTGTGCCATGAAACCCTTCCTGCAGCACGCCATAGGCGTCGTCCAGCAGGCGCTGCAGACGTTCCAGGTCGTTGGTGGCCGTCATCAGGTGGTCCTGAAGCTCCGCCGCCACGAAGAGCGGAATGTCCCGTTCCTGAGGCAAATCTGGGTTTTCTGTAAAGGTCTGCATGGAGGCTCCAAGACCAAGGCGTCTCGTAGGACACACACACGTGAAGTCCCTGGGCCCGGATCAACGCACATGATGTGCATGGTTGTTAGAATTTTTCATCTTGCAGCGCGTCAAGTCGTGCCGATGACGCGGTAAAACTTGGCGCAAATCCGAAGATCGAGAGTTCTCAAGTGGATGAAGCCTTTTCCGGCGACCCCACGATGCCCCTCAGGCTTCGTGTCCTGCACCTCGAAGACAACGAGGCCGACCATGCTCTCGTGGCGGCCCACCTGCGCCGTGGCGGCATCGACGCAGACATCGAACGCGTCGAAACCGAGCAAGGCCTGGCCGAGGCCCTCGAAGACAACTGGGATCTGATCCTGTCCGACTACAACCTGCCGGGCTATTCCGGCCTGGCAGCGTTGGGCAAAGTGCGTGCCACCGGCAAACTGGTGCCCTTCATCCTGGTGTCCGGCGAGATCGGAGAGGACATCGCCGTGCAGGCCATGCGCAACGGCGCCAACGACTACCTGCTCAAGAGCAACCTGGCCCGACTGGCCCCGGCTGCCCTGCTGGCCATCGAAGCCAACCGCACCCGCATTGCCAAGCAGAAGGCCGACCTGGCCCTGAGTCAGTCACGCCAGCAGCTCAGTGAACTGGCCCAGCACCTCCAAACCAGCATTGAACAGGAACGGGCCGCGATTGCGCGGGAAATCCATGACGATGTCGGGGGCGCCTTGACCGCCGTGAAGCTCGACCTGGCCTGGATCGTGCGCCATGCGGAAGGCACGCCCGTGGCCGAGCGGGCCCTGCAGGCCATGGAGGCGGTGAACATGGCTCACGAGGCCAGCCAGCGCATCATGCACAACCTGCGCCCCGCCATCCTGGAACAAGGGTTGATCGCGGCGCTGCAATGGATGACAGACCGCTTTGGCAAACGAACCGGCGTGGACACCACCTTCCGGACCAGCCATGAAACGCTCGCCCTGCCCAGCGCCGTGCCGCTCGTGGCCTACCGCTTCGCCCAGGAAGCACTGACCAACATCTCCAAGCATGCCCATGCGGATTGCGTCACGGTGGACCTGACGCAGGCGGGCGGCGTGCTGTCGCTGGAAGTGTCCGACAACGGCCGGGGCCTGAGCCAGGACGATCTGGCCAAGGCCCGCTCCTTCGGCATCCGCGGCCTGCGCGAGCGCGCCGAAACCGTGGGCGGCTGGGTCGACATCAGCAGCGGCCCCCAGGGCACCACCCTCATCCTGTCCGTGCCTCTGTCGGGGCCGGAAAATGGCTTCATCGACCTGCTGGCGCCTGCGCTGGACTCCCAGCCCCTGGCAGGCGAGCTCGACTCTGACGATCCCACCGTGTGGGGGCAACCATGATCAAAGTCATTCTCTGCGACGACCACGCCCTGATCCGCCGCGGCATCCGCGACACCCTGGCCGACGCCAGTGACATCGAGGTCGTCGGCGAGGCGGGCGATTACGGCGAGCTGCGCACCCTGCTGCGCGATCGCTCCTGCGACGTGCTGGTGCTCGACATCAACCTGCCCGGCCGCAGCGGCCTGGACGTGCTGCACGTGCTCAAGGAAGAAGGCACGCAGCTCAGGGTGCTGGTGGTGTCGATGTTCCCGGAAGACCAGTACGCCATGCGGGCCCTGAAGGCCGGGGCCAGCGGCTACCTCAACAAGGGCGGGGACGCGGCACAGATCGTGGCGGCGGTGCGCACGGTGGCCCAGGGCAAGAAGTACGTCACGCCGGAGATGGCGCAGATGCTGGTGGACAACCTGACCACCCCGGCGCCGGAGGATGCGCACCAGAAGCTGTCGGACCGGGAGTTGCAGACGCTGGTGATGATCGCGTCGGGCAAGCGGCTGTCCGACATCGCCGAGCAGTTGCTGCTGAGCCCGAAGACGGTGAGTGTGTACCGGGCCCGGGTGCTTGAGAAGCTGGGGCTGACGAACAACTCAGAGCTGACGGTCTACGCGATTCGCAACGGGCTGGTTTGAGGTGTTGGCGGCCGTGCTTTTGCGTGCGGCGGTTGGCTCGTTTTTCGGGGCAGCGCGGGGCGGGGTCTGAGGAGGCTTCTGGCCGGGCTTCAATGTTGGCGGTCCCGCCTTCGGCGTGACTGCTCTCCGGTGCTCGTACGGCTGCCACACATCCCGTGCCCCGCACTCTCACGACAAAGCGCCAGGGCTTGAGCGGCGCTCGAATCCGCACAAAAAAGGGAGCCCCAAGGCTCCCTTCGCACGCACAAGGCTCAAAGGCCTTGCAACATCACTCTTCCAGCATCGAACGCAGCATCCAGGCCGCCTTCTCGTGCACGTCCAGCCGCTGCGTCAGCAGATCGGCCGTCGGCTCGTCAGAGGCCTTGTCCACCAACGGGAACAGCGAACGCGCCGTGCGCGCCACGGCCTCATGCCCCGCCACCAGCGTGCGGATCATTTCCTTGGCCTTGGGCGGCGTGCTGGGCGCATCAGGCAGCGTGCTCAGCTTGCGGAAATCACCGAAAGAGCCGCTGGCGCACACACCCAGCGCGCGGATGCGCTCGGCGATCGGGTCGACGGCGTTCCACAGCTCGGTGTACTGGTCCATGAACATCACGTGCAGCGTGTTGAACATCGGCCCCGTCACGTTCCAGTGGAAGTTGTGCGTGGTCAGGTACAGGGTGAAGGTGTCGGCCAGCAGGCCATTGAGGCCCTTGGCAATGGCGGCACGGTCCGGGCCGGAGATGCCGATGTCGATCGAGGCGACGGCCGATTTGGCAGCGGTTTTGGCAGCGGTTTTGGCGGGTGCCTTGGCAGGTGCTTTGGCGGCGGGTTTCTTCTCGGATTTCGCCATGGTGCGGAGACTCCTGGATCCTAGGGGTTGTCTTGAACCTTCATCGTAGCGCCTTTGCAGGCGCCCTTGATGAAGGGGAGTGCAATACCGCACCTAAGGGCTAGGCCCGCCTCACTCGATTGGGGTGAGCTTGGCCACGCTGAGCATCAGCCACTTGGTGCCGTGCCGCCCGAAGTTGACCTGCACACGCGCATCAGGCCCCTGCCCTTCCAGCGTCAGGATCACGCCCTCGCCGAACTTGCCGTGGAACACGCTCTGCCCGACCTTGAAGCCGCTCTCGGACTTGGCCTGGGCCATGCGACTGGGCAGGGGCGCGGTCAGGTCCTTGAAATCGTCTTCGCCACGGGCCTTGCCGGCGTAGCCGCTGCTGCCCGCATTCGCCCCACCACCGCGCCATGGCTGGGCTCCTGCGCCCACCATCGAGCCCAGGCCCCGCCCGCTGGCCCAGGCCTCCTGGTACTGGCGCGCGTAGCCTGAGCCGAAACCCTGGTTGCGCGGCGTGAGCCACTTCAGGGATTCTTCGGGGAGCTCTTCCAAAAAGCGGCTCTTCAGGTTGTAGCGCGTCTGGCCATGCAGCATGCGCGTCTGGCAGAAGCTGATGTGCAGGCGCTTGCGGGCCCGCGTGATGGCCACGTACATCAGCCGGCGCTCTTCCTCCAGGCTGTCACCGTCCTTCATCGAGTTCTCGTGCGGAAACAGGGCCTCTTCCAGGCCGGTGATGAACACGTTGTCGAACTCCAGGCCCTTGGCCGCATGCACCGTCATCAGTTGCACGGCATCCTGGCCCGCCTGGGCCTGGTTGTCACCGGCTTCCAGCGCCGCGTGCGTCAAAAAAGCCACCAGGGGCGAGATGATTTCGCCCGTCTCGGCATCGGGCAGCGTGTCCACACGCGCCACGGCGGCTGGCAGGCCTTGCGCGATCGTGCCGACGGGCTCGTCCACCGGCAAGGCCACGGCGTCCTTGCCAAACCCCTCTTGCGTCACGAAGGCCTCGGCCGCGTTGACCAGTTCGGCCAGGTTCTCCAGCCGCTCCTGGCCTTCTTTCTCGGTTCGGTAGAAATCGGCCAGCCCCGAGGCCTCCACCACGTGCTCGATGATGTGGCGCAGGGTCAGGCCACGGGTGGCCTCGCGCATGGCATCCACCTTGGCCACGAAGGCCTGCAGGTTGGCGCCGCTCTTGCCGGGCACGGCCGTGACGCTCTGCGCCAGGCTGCGAGCACTGCTTCGCGCGGCATCCTGCAGCAGTTCGACCGTGCGCGCACCGATGCCCCGTGCCGGGAAGTTCACCACGCGCAGGAAGCTGGTGTCGTCGTTCGGGTTCTCGATCAGGCGCAGGTAGGCCAGCGCGTGTTTCACCTCGGCCCGCTCGAAGAAGCGCAGGCCGCCATACACCTTGTAGGGCACGCCAGCATTGAACAGCGCCGACTCGATCACCCGCGATTGCGCGTTGCTGCGGTAGAGCACGGCGATCTCCTTGAAGGCCTGGCCCTCGCGGTGCATCTGGCGCGCCTCGTCGACCAGCCACTGGGCCTCGGCGTAGTCGCTGCTGGCCTCGTAGATGCGCAGCGGCTCGCCAGCGCCGGCATCGGTGCGCAAGGTCTTGCCCAGGCGGCGGCTGTTGTTGGCGATCAGGGCGTTGGCCGAATCCAGGATGTGGCCGAAGCTGCGGTAGTTCTGCTCCAGCTTGATCACGCCGGGCACCTTGAACTCGCGCTCGAAATCGGCCATGTTGCCCACCTGCGCACCACGGAAGGCGTAGATGCTCTGGTCATCGTCGCCCACGGCCAGCACGCTGGTGCCGGTCTCTTCGGGCCGGCCCGAGAACATCTTCAGCCAGGCGTACTGCAGCTTGTTGGTGTCCTGGAACTCGTCGACCAGGATGTGCCTGAAGCGCCGCTGGTAGTGGGCGCGCAGCTCGGCATGGTCGCGCATCAGCTCATACGTGCGCAGCATCAGCTCGGCAAAATCGACCACGCCCTCGCGCGTGCACTGGTCTTCGTAGGCCTCGTACACGCTGAGCTGCAGGCGGCCCAGCTCGTCGCGGGGCACGATGTCCTTGGGGCGCAGGCCGTCCTCCTTGGCATTGGCGATGAACCAGGTGGTCTGCTTGGGGATCACCTTCTCTTCGTCGTACTTCAGCCCCTTGATCACGCGCTTGACGGCCGAGAGCTGATCCTGCGTGTCCAGGATCTGGAAGGCCTGCGGCAGGCCCGCCACCTTGTAGTGCGCCCGCAGAAAACGGTTGCACAGCCCGTGGAAGGTGCCGATCCACATGCCGCGCGTGTTGATCGGCAGCATGGCCGACAGGCGGGTCAGCATCTCCTTGGCCGCCTTGTTGGTGAAGGTCACGGCCATCACGCCGGCGGGCGACACCTGGCCCGTCTGCAGCAGCCAGGCGATGCGCGTGGTCAGCACGCGCGTCTTGCCCGAACCGGCCCCGGCCAGGATCAGCCAGGGGCCCGGCGGTGCCGTGACGGCGGCCAGTTGCTCGGGGTTGAGCCCCTTGAGCAAGGCGGAAGAGGCGGCCGAGGGGTCGGGCAAAGGGGCGTCAGGCATGAAATTCATCCAAAAATTGTAGGCGCCCGCCGGGCTTGGGGTAAATTTGCGCCCGCTACACACAAATACACATGGCATCACAGGGAGAATTTGCATGCTGATCCCCAACGATCTCGGCGCCTCGGGGCGCGAAGCCTCGCCGCTGATCACCGGCAACCCGGACACCCCGCGCCCTGTGCAGCGCTACCCGATCGAGTTCACCGGTTCGGGGAGCGAATACTTCCGCATCTGGATCGTCAACCTTCTGCTGACCCTGGTCACCTTCGGGCTGTACTACCCCTGGGCCAAAGTGCGCAAGCTGCGCTATTTCTACGGCAACACGCACGTGGCCGGACACGCGCTGGATTTCCATGGTGACCCCAAACGCATGCTACGCGGGTTCCTGCTGATGGCCGCGCTGTTCATGGCCTACAACATGGCCCTGAAGTTCTCTCCGGTGGCGGGCGGCATCGCGGCCCTGATCTTCATGGGTGTCTGGCCGGCGCTGTTCCGAGCCTCCATGCAGTTCCGCCTGGCCAACACCAGCTGGCGTGGGCTGCGGTTCCAGTTCATGGGCTCCATGAAGGACGCCTACTTCGTCTTCCTGGCGCCCGTGCTCGTGATCGGTGGCTTCTTCGCCATTGGCGCTGTGCTGATGGCCACGCGCAACTCGGCCGCGATGGTGGCGGGCGTCGTCGTGATGGTGCTGGCCTATCTGGCCGCCATCCCCTATGCCTTCTATCGCTTCAAGAAATACCAGCACCAGAACTACGCCTGCGGCCAGGTGCGCACCGAGTTCCGCGCCAGCTTCGCCGATGTCAGCAAGGTGTTCCTGAAAACCTTCGGGTTGACGATCGCACTGGGCCTGGCCGCCGCCGTGCTGATGGCCGTGCTGGGTGGCGCAAGCCTCATCAGCATGGGAGGTGGCACGCAAGACGACCGAGCCGCCATGGCGGCCATGGCCGTCCCCACGATGTTCATCTTCATGATCTCGCTCTACGCCGTCCCCCTGCCCTACTTCCAGTCCCGCATGCAGAACCTGGTCTGGACGCAGACCGGCAGCCGCGACCTGCGCTTCAAGAGCCACCTGGCCTTCGGCCCGCTGTTCAGGCAGACCCTGATCAACTGGACGCTGATGGTCTTCACACTGGGCCTGTACTGGCCTTTCGCGGCCATCGCCATGGCCCGGTTGCGCATGCAGGCCGTGAGCATCCACGCCCGCATCGACCTGGACACCCTGGTCTCGCGCCAGAAGGGGTCGCTGCACCGCGAAGGCATCGGCGATGCAGCCGCCGACCTGGCCGGCATCGACTTCGGCCTGTGACCACGCATGCGCGATGACACTTCGCTGACCGCCGACTATTTCGATGGGCGGCATGCCCAGGCCATCGCGGCCGAACTTCGGGTGGAAGGCGGGCACCTGCACCTGACCGGACAGGGCCTCGACCGTCAGGTGCCTCTGCGCGACGTGCGCTGGCCCGAGCGCACCCGGCATGGCGCCCGCATCGCACAATTGCCCGACGGCAGCGCTTTGCACGCGCGCATCCCCCTGGAGTGGGACCAGTGGACACGCCACCATGGCATCGGCGAAGGCTGGGTGGTCCAGGTGCAGCAGAGCTGGCGGCTGGTCGGCATCGCCGTGGTCGTGCTGGTGGCCCTGTGCATCGGCGCCTACCTGTGGGGCCTGCCGCTGGCCAGCCGCACCATCATCGCCGCCACGCCCCGCTCGGTGGACCATGAGATCGGGCAGTTGGCCATGCGCTCGGTGGAAGACCAATGGCTGCATCCCAGCCGCCTGCCCAAGGCCGAGCAGGAGCGCCTGAGGCAAATGTTTTTGCAGGCGCAGGCCCGCCTGCAGCTGGCCCGGGAACCCGGCGCGCCCGTGCTGCCGGTGCAGATCCATTTCCGCCGCGCACGCATCGGCCCCAACGCCTTTGCCCTGCCGGACGGCAGCATCGTGTTCACCGACGACCTGGTCAAGCTGCTCAAGGGCCATGACGAGGTGCTGCTGGGCGTGTTCGCCCACGAACTCGGCCATGTGCAGCACCGGCATTCCATGCGCCTGCTGGTTCAGTCCGGCCTGCTGGGCGCCGCAGCCAGCGTGGCATTCGGAGATTTCAGCCAGTTGCTCGCCGCCACGCCGGCGCTGCTGGGCCACATGGCCTATTCACGCGATTTCGAGCGCGAGGCCGACGACGCGTCGATCGAGTTGCTGCAGGTCAATGGTGTCCGCCCGTCCGTGATGGTCACCCTCTTCGAAGAGCTGGACGCCTATCGCCGCAAGCCAGCGCGAGATGAGCCTGACGCACGGGAAGAGCCGGACGCGAACAAGGCGCCCCAAGGCGAAGACCATGAAAGCGGCAGCCAGGACGATGGCGAGGCCGATGAGGATGATGCCTTGGGCATCGCATTCAGCAGCCACCCCGCCGACGCAGAACGCATCGCGCGGTTCAGGGATGCGGACCGGCGCTGAAGCACGCCGGCCCGCTCAGGCCACGCGGGCCTGAAGTTCGCAGATCAACGCGGCCCGCGCAAGGTTTGCACCCGTTGCCAGGTCAGCCAAAGCATCAGGCCCCGTTGGACCAGTTGGTTCAAACCTCTGGGCCGCCAGAACACCAGGGCCAGGGCAGCGCCGCCCAGCAGCATCGGGTGCGCACGGGCCCAGGCAGCCACCGCCTGCACCCGCTGCTGCGCCGAAGCCACGGGAGACAAGGTCGACGACACCTGCTGGGCCAGGGTGTGCCTCAGCACCGTGCTGTGCAGTTGCAAGTAGCGCTTCTTGAGCGCCAGTTGTTCGTCTGTCAGCATCGGCTACTCCTGTGAAGGCGCGGCCTGCCCGGCCACACGCGCGGCGGCGGCGGCCAAGGCCTGCCGGTCGCCTTCCAGTTCGGCGATGCTGGCCGACAGCAAGCCTGACGAGGTCTGCAAGAGCTTGCCCACCCGTCGCCAGGCCAGCCCGCCGGCCACCAGGAACAACACGGTGATCGTGCCCAGCACCACCACCCGGTCTTCCCAGAACAGCACCGTGGCGAACACGGCCAGGAACACCAGGCTGAAGCAGGCCATCAGCACGGCCACAGCCCCCCAGGCCATCACACCCAGCAGGCGGCGCTTTTCTTCCTCCAGCTCGGTGGCGACCAACTCCACGCGGGTCTGCAGGATGGCGATCAGCGTGGCCAGCAGGTTCTGGACGGAAGCCCAGAGGCCCGACATGAGGGGCGGCGGGGGCGTCTGTCCCGCCACGGTCAGCGTCGCCCGATCAGCAGACCGACCAGCAGGCCCACGCCTGCGGCGATGCCGACCGAGGACCAGGGGTTCTCGTGCACGTATTCGTCAGTGGCCTTGGCCGTGGCGCGGGCCTTTTCAACCACGGCATGCTGAACGTGGATCAGACCATCCTTGGCTTGACTCAGGCTGGCTTGCACGCGCTGGCGCAGCTCGGCCACGCCTTCGCCAGCCTGGCCAGCAGTGGCATGCAGCAGGGCCTCGGCATCGGCCACGACCACTTTCAGGTCGGCCATCAGCTTTTCGCGGTGTTCAGCGGTATCGCTCATTTTCAAGCTCCTTTTTCTAGGGTAATAAAACGTTGAAATTTGAAATTGCTTGTCAGTTTGTCAATGGAGCACCAGCAAAGGCACCTTGCTGTGCGACAGCACGCTCTTGGTCAGCGACCCATTGATCAAGGCGTCCAGCCCATGGCGGCCATGCGTGGCCATCACGATCAGGTCACATTGCTGGCGCTGCGCGATGTCCACGATGGCCTGCTGCACGTTGTCGGACACCATGAACTGCCCATCGAAAGGCACCCCGGCCGCCACGGCACGGTCTGCGAAGGACTTGAGCACCTCGCGGGCATGGGCCTCGCAGCGCTCCTGGTGCTCCTTGGAGGTCTCCACGTAGTAGGGCACGGCCATCTGCTCCACCACCAGCGGGGGCAGCGGCGGCTCGACCGTGAAGCCGGTGATCGATGCGCCCAGCATTTTGGCCAGGCCAATGCTGTGCTCGATGCACTTGTCCGACAGATCGCCGCCATCCACCGGAACCAGAATGTGTTCGAACATGGGCTGTGTCTCCTGTTGCAGGTCTTGCTGCGGCGCAGGCCTCTTTGCTTGTTGTGTTGATGAGCCAAGCCCATCTTAGTGCCATGGACACCCCCTGTGTAAAACCCACCTTGACAGCGCGGACGAACCTTTCCAGGGTTTGATGCATCTCAATCAGGTGCTAGTGCGTCAAGGGATGGGCTTCGCCGCCTAAAATCGGGGGATGACCGAACTCGCCAAATCATTCGACCCCGCCCCCATCGAAGCCAAGTTCGGCCCGCTGTGGGAACAGCGTGGCCTGTACAAGCCCACGCTCGACACGGCCAAGCCGTCCTTCAGCATCCAGCTGCCGCCGCCCAATGTCACGGGCACCCTGCACATGGGCCACGCCTTCAACCAGACCATCATGGACTCGTTGACGCGCTACCACCGCATGCGCGGCTTCAACACCCTGTGGGTGCCCGGCACCGACCACGCCGGCATCGCCACGCAGATCGTGGTGGAGCGCCAGTTGCAAGAGCAGGGCCAGAGCCGCCACGACCTGGGCCGCAAGAATTTCGTCGCCAAGATCTGGGAGTGGAAGGAGCAGAGCGGCTCGACCATCACCCGCCAGATGCGCCGCATGGGCGATTCGGTCAGCTGGGAGCACGAGTACTTCACCATGGACGACAAGCTGTCCACGGTGGTCAACGACACCTTCGTCAAGCTGTATGAACAAGGCCTGATCTACCGCGGCAAGCGCCTGGTCAGCTGGGACCCTATCCTCAAGTCTGCGGTCTCTGACCTGGAAGTCGAGAGCGAAGAAGAAGACGGCTCGCTCTGGCACATCCGCTACCCAGTCGAGGGCAGCAGCGACACCCTGGTGGTGGCCACAACGCGTCCGGAGACCATGCTGGGCGACACCGCCGTGATGGTGCACCCTGAAGACGAGCGCTACACCCACCTGATCGGCCAGCAGGTGCGCCTGCCCATCACGGGCCGCCTGGTGCCCGTGATCGCCGATGACTACGTCGACAAGGCCTTCGGCACCGGCGTGGTCAAGGTGACGCCCGCGCACGACACCAACGACTACCAGGTCGGCCTGCGCCACGACCTGCCCATGATCACCATCTTCACGCTCGAAGCGAAGGTGGTCGATGAACTGGCCGAGATCCCTGCCGAGCTGCGCGGCCTGGACCGCTTCGTGGCCCGCAAGAAGATCGTCGCGCAGCTGGAGGCCGAAGGCCTGCTGGTGGAGGTCAAGAAGCACAAGCTGATGGTGCCGCGCTGCGCCCGCACGGGCCAGGTGATCGAGCCCATGCTGACGGACCAGTGGTTCGTGGCCATGACCAAGCCTGGCCCCTCGGGCAAGAGCATCGCCCAGCAGGCCATCGACGTGGTCGAGAGCGGCGAGGTCAAGTTCGTGCCCGAGAACTGGGTCAACACCTACAACCAGTGGATGAAGAACATCCAGGACTGGTGCATCAGCCGCCAGCTGTGGTGGGGCCACCAGATACCGGCCTGGTACGGCACGGGCGGCGAGCTCTTCGTGGCCACGACGGAAGACGAAGCCCGCGCCAAAGCCTCGGCCGCCGGCTACACCGGTGATCTGACCCGTGACGAAGACGTGCTGGACACCTGGTATTCATCGGCTCTGGTGCCCTTCTCCACGCTGGGCTGGCCCGAAAAGACCATCGAGCAAGACCTCTTCCTGCCCTCCAGCGTGCTGGTCACCGGCTACGACATCATCTTCTTCTGGGTCGCCCGGATGATCATGATGACCAAGCACTTCACCGGCAAGGTGCCCTTCAAGCACGTGTACATCCACGGCCTGGTGCGCGATGCGCAGGGCCAGAAGATGTCCAAATCCGAAGGCAATGTGCTGGACCCGGTCGACCTGATCGACGGCATCGAGCTGGCCCCGCTGCTTGAGAAGCGCACCACCGGCCTGCGCAAACCGGAGACAGCACCCAAGGTGCGCAAGAACACCGAGAAGGAGTTCCCCGAAGGCATCCCTGGTTACGGCGCCGACGCCCTGCGCTTCACCTTCGCCGCGCTGGCCAGCCTGGGCCGCAGCATCAACTTCGACAGCAAACGCTGCGAGGGCTACCGCAACTTCTGCAACAAGCTCTGGAACGCCACGCGCTTCGTGCTGATGAACTGCGAAGGCCAGGATTGCGGCCTGAAGGCCCATGAGCCCGGCGTCTGCGCCCTGGGTGGCTACCTGGATTTCAGCCCGGCCGACAAGTGGATCGTGAGCGAACTGCAGCGCGTCGAGGCCGCGGTGGAGCAAGGCTTCGCCGAGTTCCGCCTGGACAACGTGGCCAACGCCATCTACCAGTTCGTCTGGGACGAGTACTGCGACTGGTACCTGGAGATCGCCAAGGTGCAGATCCAGACCGGTTCAGAGGCGCAACAGCGCGCCACCCGCCGCACCCTGATCCGCGTGCTGGAAACCGTGCTGCGCCTGCTGCACCCGATCACCCCCTTCATCACCGAAGAGCTGTGGCAGACCGTGGCGCCTGTGGCTGGCCGCAAGGCGGCAGATCAGGAAGCCTTCCTGGTGCTGGCCGACTACCCCCGCCCCGATCTGGGCCGCGTGTGTGCGGAGTCAGATGCATGGGTGGCCAAGCTCAAGGCCCTGGTGGGCACGGTGCGCAACCTGCGTGGCGAGATGAACCTATCGCCCGCCGAACGCGTGCCCCTGCTGACCACGGGTGATGCGGCCTTCGTGACACAGGCCGCGCCGATCCTGAAGGCCCTGGCCAAGCTGGGCGATGTGCAGGTGCTCGATGACGCTGCGTTTGCCACCGCCACCGCAGCCGCCCCTGTGGCCGTGCAGGGCGAAGCCCGCCTGGCCCTGCATGTCGAGATCGACGTGGCGGCTGAGCAGGAACGCCTGGGCAAAGAGGTCAAGCGCCTGGAAGGCGAGATCATCAAGGCGCAGGCCAAGCTGGGCAACGAGAGCTTCGTGGCCCGGGCACCGGCCGCGGTGGTGGATCAGGAAAAGCAGCGCATGGCCGACTTCAGCACCGCGCTAGACCGCGTGCGGCAGCAACTGATCCGCCTGGGTCAGGGCTGACACGACTCAGTCAGTCGGTGCGCCGTGCTGGCGCATCGGCAGGATTGGACGATGGCGGTATCAAACCCGCCATCTCCAGTTGCATGATGATCATGTTCACCAGCGAGCCAACAGAAGGCCGCCCTGTGTCCACGACATAGTGCGCGGTCTGCTCGTACAGCGGGTGGCGTTGGTCGTACAACTCGCGCAACTTGGCCATCGGATCGGCCACCTGCAGCAATGGCCGCTGGGTGTCATGCCGCAGGCGCCGGTACAGCTCGTCGGGAGACGAGCGCAGGTAGATCACCGTGCACCGAGACTTCAAGTGCTCCCGATTGCGCTCGCGCAGCACCGCGCCACCGCCCGTGGCGATGACGAGGGCCTTGTCTGCGTCTGAAGCTGTCAACACATCGATGACGGCTTCTTCCTCGTCACGGAAGGCTGCCTCTCCATGCTGCTCAAAGTAGGAACGGATCGGCATGCCGATCCGTTCTTCGAGCACGGCGTCGGAATCAACGAACCGTGCGTTCAGGCGCTTGGCCAATTGCCGCCCGACGGTGGATTTGCCACCGCCGGGTAGGCCGATCAATGCAATCATCAATCCGGGTTGTTGCAAGGCGCCAATGAGCCAGCCGGAACAGTCACTCCATCAGGCATCAAACGGCCGCCAGATGGAATCGTCACAGGCACAACCACGCTGCCATATGGGCTGTATTCGAAGGCTGGAGGAGCTTCCTCTTCAAGATCGTCTTTCAGTGCCCTCAGATACTGTTGACGAGAGGCTCTACCCTCGCTACCACCAACCAGAGAAGTAGCCACAATGTTGACCTTCATCCAGCTTGCAACGTTCTTTGGATAGGACATCTTGATCAACACGACCCCCTCAGCATTTGTGACCCAACCATTGGGTGCAGTGAGACTCACATCAGCACGGATGGGTTCAAGGCGTGTATCGTGGTCCAGATCTTCGCCCAGATCGAGCCGGTCATCATCATCCAGGTCCTCCTTGTTGCATACATAGGCTGCTCCAAGGCTCTTATCCGAATTGATCACCCACTCCGACTCATCCTCATCCCATTCAAAGAAGCCCTTCACATAGTTGACTGTGTTGATTTGCGCACTCACCGTAAGGCCCGCCTTGGGTTGGCCAGCAGAGTTCACTACCTTGATCACGAATTGTTGTGCATAACTCAACGTTGCTTCTTCATTAATCAGCAAACCGTCGGTGCCGATGGTCACAGAGACAGCCTCATCAGCGATCGTGATGGGTTGACTCAGCAAGCCACTGGTCGAGCTTGAGGTGCACGCCTGGGCTTGCGCATCGCTTGCTCCGTAGCAAGCTCTGATGCTGATAGCGTTGTTGGGCGAAGATCGTGTTCCCGGAATGTAGAACGTCTGAACCTTTCCGTCAGCATCGCTTGTCTGCACGCTCGTACCAGTGATTGGGCCACCTGAGAATGCCCCGCCTACGGCAGAGGCATTGGTGCCTTCAAGCTTGAAGATCACGCGCATGTTAGGGATAGGACGCCCAGAGGTATCTTCGAAGGTAGCAACTACCTGCAGCTTGTTCGCCGTAGAACCTGTGCTGTTCACGGCGACCACATTGGGATTGGCCTGAAGCGCCGACGTAAGTCCATTGGTCAAGTCGGGGGCAGGCAGAACCTGCGCCGGTGCTTTGATCTCGACCCCGTATTGCTTGGTCACTCCCGCTGCACTCACGTTGAACACCAACGTGTTGCCTGGCGAATTTGGCACCGTGTAGGTGTAGGAATAAGTACCGCTGTTATCAGTCGTGGCCGAACGACTTCCAAGGCCACTGGCTTCAATCAAGATTGGCGTGTCCCGGATGGGCGAGCCATTGCTGTCGGTGACTGCAAACTCAATCGTCTTTGAGGTCAAAGGGTCAACCAGTGCATCGAGTGTGGCGGCGATTGCCGTACCCCGCAAAGTGATCGTCTTGCTGATGCTCTTCCCACCGGCTAACGCCGTGATCGTGATCACTCGATTGGACTTGTCTGACCCCAAGTTCACCGTTGCTGTGCCCTGCCCAGTCTCATTGGAGGTACCTACCGCCGACAAGATGAAAGCTCCGCCATCGTCAGCAGCAGCGGATTGATCTTCAACTCGATAATCAATGCTGGCTCCGCTGACGGCTTGGCTGTTCGAATTCAACGTCGTCACGGTTGCCACGACATTAGGCATGTCGCCATTGGCCACGACTGTATTGCTAAGCGTCATGCGAAGTTGGCTGACGGTCGCGGTGGGAGTTTCTGCACCGCCCCCATTGCCACCGCCATACAACGGATCCCCTCCCCCGCCACCGCCACCACATGCATTGAGCAAGGCCGCACAAGACAAAACCAAGGCCGTGGCCCGATATTTCAAGATATTCATTTGAATCAATCCCTAAACCATCAACGGAGCGCAGAACGCTCGCTCACAACCTTCGGCGTCAAGAAGATCAACAGCTCAGACTTGTTGGACGTCAGCGTTGTGTTCTTGAACAGATGCCCCACCACCGGCAAGTCACCCAGCAGAGGCACCTTGTTCTCATCCTTGCGGTCTGTCTGGACAAAGATGCCGCCGATCACCACCGTGCCGCCATTTTCAACCAGCACCTGCGTCTGCACGTGCTTGGTGTCGATGGCGTAACCGGCCGTGGTCAGCAGTCCGACGCTGTCCTTGTTGACGTCCACATCCAGGATGATGCCGCCTTCAGGCGTGATCTGAGGTGTCACTTCCAGCTTCAGGTTCGCCTTGCGGAAGGCGATCGACGTAGCGCCGCTGGACGAAGACACCAGATACGGCAATTCGGTACCTTGCTCGATCAAGGCCTTGACCTGGTCAGCCGTGATCACCCGAGGGCTGGAGACAATGCGGCCACGGCCATCAGCCTCAAGGGCCGACAGTTCAAGGTTCAGGAACCGATTGGCACCCGCGCTGAACAAGGACACCGCGAAGGTCGTCGGGTTCACGGAGTCGATCGCGTTGGCAGGCAGGTTGACGAAGTTGCTGTTCGGGTAGGTCGTCGCACCGGTTGCACCCGTCACCTGCAATGTCTGCTGGCCCACGGCCTGGTAGTTGCCGCCAATCGCGATGCGGTTGTCCCCGCCCACGCCATAGCCGGGTGTACCCCCCTGGAAGCCACGCATGTCGACTGCACCCAGTCGAACGCCCAGCGTGCGGCCGAACTTGTCGTCGGCCTCGACGATGCGTGCCTCGATCAGCACCTGGCGAACCGGGATGTCGACCTTGGTGATCAGTTGCTGGATTTCTTCCAGCTTCGACGGGATGTCACTGACGAACAGCTGGTTGGTGCGTGTCTCGAACAACACGCTGCCGCGCTGGGACAACATCTTTGTGGAAGTCGAACCGCTGCCGCCGCCAGACGTGGACTGGCCGGTGAGCCCCTTCGCGATGTCCTCGGCCTTCACATAGTTCAACTGGAACGCCTGCGTGCGCAGAGGTTCCAGCTTGGCCACTTCAACCTTGGCCTCCAGATCCATCTTTTCCTTGGCGTTGATCTCGTCCTTGGGGGCGATCCACAGCACGTTGCCGTTCTTGCGCACGCCCAGGCCCTTGGCCTGCATGATGATGTCGAGTGCCTGATCCCAGGGCACATCCTTCAGGCGCAAGGTGACGGTGCCGCTGACGGTGTCGCTCGTCACCACGTTGAAGTTGGTGAAATCAGCGATGACCTGCAGCAACGCACGAACTTCGATGTTCTGGAAATTGAGCGACAGCTTTTCACCCGAGTAGCCCGGGCCGCGCGTCAGCTTGTTGGGCTCGACCTTCTGACGGCGCACTTCCAGCACGAACTGGTTGTCGCTTTGGTAAGCCGAATGCTCCCATTCGCCCCGGGGTTCCACCACCAGACGAACACGCTCACCAACCTGCGTTGCGGTCATGGCCTGCACCGGCGTTCCGAAATCGGTCGTGTCGAACCGGCGGCGCATGCGGTCTGGCAAGGTAGCCCGCATGAACTCGACCACCAGGTTCTGACCCTGCTGCTTGATGTCGACGCCAACCTGGTTGTTGGGCAGTTCGACCACCACACGTCCGGCACCATCATTGCCACGCCGGAAATCGATGTCCTTCAGGGGCAAGGGCACGGCATTGCGGCTTTCGGCGAAATGCACGGTCTGTTGCTCGCCGCCGGTCGCCTTGACAGCGGCAGCCACGCCCACCGGCTCGGCCCCGGCAGCTGCATTGCTCGCTGAAGAGCCGGTGCCTGCGTCCAGGGTCAGCAGCAAAGCCTTGCCTTGCAGGCTTGCCCTGTAGGACGAAGGCTGCCTGAGGTTGAGCACCAGGCGGGTACGTTCGCCAGCCTGGGCGACATTCGCCGTGCGCAAATTGCCTTGGTTGATGTCGACAGTGTTGCGCCCCAGGGCATTGCTCACGCCCGGCAGGTCGATGGCGATCCGCGGAGGTGCTTGCACCACAAAACCTGTCGGCAAGGAAGGCAGGGGCTCCGTCAAATCGATGCGGACGACGTCAACGCCCGCCTGTTGTGTCGCGGTGATGGACTGGATGGACGGGGCTGCCATCGCACAGGACGCCACCATGAACACGGCGCCCCCTCCGAGAGTCTTGAAGAATTTGGTCATGATGATTACGCCCCCTCCTGAAGCTGCAAGGCGGCAGGCCGCTCGATCCATTCGCCAGATGCGTCCTGCACAATTTCGCGCAGCTCGATTTCCGTCTCGGTGACCTTCATGATCTTTCCAAAGTTCTGCCCCAGGTAGTCACCCACCTTGACCTGATAGAGAAGGTTGTCGACCTTCAGCAAGGCGTACTGGACGCCCCTGCGGTTCACGCTGCCCACCATGGACATGCTGTCCAGGGGGAAGGCTTCCAACGGTTCCTTGCGTCGGCTCAGTTCGGACGCCACGGCGGAGTTCGGCTGAGACCGATCCTGCTTGAGCACCACGATCAGCTTCTGCGCACTGAAAGGCTCCACGGTTTCGCCCGTCTGATAAGCCTGCGGGTCGAATTTCTGTGGGGCCGAAAGAGGCTGGACATTGGGACGGGTCTGGGCCCGCTCCTGTGCCATCCAGGCCTGCAGCTCTTCCTGCTGGGCTGAGCAGCCTGACAGGAACACCACGACACCCAGGAGCATCCCGCCTGTGATTCCTCGGGACATCATGATTTCGCGCCCTTCTTCTTGGCCTTCTCGGCCGCCTGCTGATCCAGTTCGGCCTGGTCAAGATAGCGATAGGTCCGAGCCGTGGCCTCCATCAGGAGCGGGCCGCCGCCGCTGGCGCCCTTCGCGGTAGCGGAAGCCTGTGCCGCACTGATGTTGAGATCGTGCAAGGTCACGATGCGGGACAGGTTGGCGATGTCTGCGGCGAACGAGCCCATGTCGTGGTAGCGGCCGGACACCTTGATGGAGATCGGCAGTTCAGCGTAGTAATCCTTCACGACCACCTGGCCTGGCTTGAAGAGTTCAAAATCAAGCCCACGCCCCAGGCCTGCCTGGTTGATGTCCGACAACAGGGCATCCATTTCAGCCTTGCCGGGCAGTTGTTTCTCGAGTTGAGTGACGTACTCTTGTACCTGCACCCGCTGCTTGCGCAACTCGACCAGATTCACGGCCTGGACCAGCTTGCTCTGGTACTCCTGCTTGAGCTGAGGCTCCTTGTCCCGCTCGGCCTGGAGTTCGTCAGCCTGGGCTGACAGCAGCAAAACCCAACCGAGCAAAAGCACGAGGGCGCCAAAAAACACACCTGCTGCAATCTTGGGCAGGATGGGCCACTGCCCCGGTTCATTGAGATTGAGTCCGCGAAACTGATCCTGCGCGTCGGCAAACCAGGCGTTCAGGTCGATGTTCATGTTTGACTTGGCCATGATGACTCCGCGCTCAGACTGGAGAAGGCGCAGAAGCACCATGGGCCGGCGCAGAAGCACCGCCCGCTGCCGCATTGGCATCCTGGGGGCGCTTGAGACCCACCCGCATCGAGAACTCGAACAGGCGCTTCGGGTCCTTGGTGTCGGGCAAAGTCACGATCGCCGCCTTGATTTCCTGAAGCTCGGGGCGCTCCAGCCAAGGCGAGTTGTTGCCCGTGTTGCGCAGGAAAGCCGATACACGCTCGTTGGTCTGGGCCACGCCCGAGACGGTGACGAACTGGCCATCCTGCTTGATGGATTTGAGGTAGATCCCTTCGGGTGTCTGCCTTGCCAGCTCATTGAGAATGTGCACTGGCATGTTCCGATCGGTCTGCAGATCTTCCACGGCCTTCTGACGTGCCTTGAGGGCATCGATCTCGGCCCTCAGCGCAGACACATCCTTGATTTCTTCGTCAAGCTTGGCGATCTCTGACTTCAGGAATTCATTGCGGGCCTGCTGCGAGCCGATCATCTGCTGCTGGATGCCGTACCACAGCGCCACCAGCACCAGCCCGATCAGCGCAGACATGCCCAGGGCTGCAAAAAAGCGCTGCTTGCGCTGAATGCGTTTTTCCTCACGATGAGGAAGCAGGTTGATCAGGATCATGCGAGGAACCTCCGCATGGCCAGCCCGCAGGCCGTCAGGTAGGACGGCGCCTCGCGACGCAACTTGCTTTCACGCACGGCAGATCCCAGTTTCATGCCATCGAAGGGGTTGACGACCATGGAGGCAAAGCCCGTCAGTTCCGTCACCCGCTCCTTGAGGCCCGGCAATGACGCCGTGCCACCCGCCAGCATCACGTAGTGCACCTTGTGGTGTGGTGTGCTGGTGAAGAAATACTGCAGCGCCCGGCCGATTTCCTGGGACAGGCTGTCCACGAAAGGCGCCAGCAGAGAAGATTGAAAATCTTCCGGCAGATCACCGGAAAGCTTCTTGGATTCGGCCTCTTCGAACGAGAAACCGTACTGGCGCGAGATGAGCTGGGTGAGTTGCGCACCGCCAAAGGCCTGGTCGCGGTCATACAGGAGCTCTTCGTCTCGCAGCACCTTGAGGCTGGTATTTTCGGCACCGATCTCGAACAAGGCCACCAGGGCGTCCTTGCCGCCACCGGGCAGGGCCGAGATCAGACGCTGCATGGCCAGGCGTGACGCGTACGACTCGATGTCGAGGATGGCCGGCTTGAGGCCGGCAGCCTCGGCCAGACCTTGGCGGTCCTGGACGCGGTCCTTGCGCGAAGCGGCGATCAGCACCTCGACGTCGCCAGCGGATTGCGGCGCAGGCCCGACCACACAGAAATCAAGGCTAACTTCGTCCAGCGAGAATGGGATGTACTGATTGGCTTCGGCTTCGACCTGCATTTCCATTTCTTCTTCGCGCAGGCCAGCCGGCAGCATGATCTTCTTGGTGATCACCGCCGATTGGGGCATGGCCATGGCGACGAACTTGGTCCGGGTGCCACTTTTGGTCACAACCTTGCGGACGGCCTCTGCCACTTCGTCGAACTTCTCGATCTGTCCGTCAGCAATCCAGCCTTTTTCCAGAGGCTCTGACGCGAAACGCTCAAGCGTCAGTTCTCCGGCTGCGTTCTGGCTGAGTTCGACGAGCTTGACGCTGGACGAGCTGACGTCAAGCCCGACCATGGGCGGGTGCTTGCGGCCCAGCAGCGTGTCTAAAAAGCTCACAAATTCCTCCATGCGCCCAGTCGGAGCGCTGGGAAGTTAATAAACCACTTCAATGCTAGCAGCAAAGTTTTTGTGTATGAAACCCAAAGAGGCCCGGCTTTTCACCTAGTCGTTGCGCGTTCCACACGTATTACAAGCGGTTTCAAACGTAAACGGGAGGGTGTGCAAGCGGTTCAGCTTCCCCCTTGAAGGGGCCTTCAGAGGCCATCAAGGGATGGATGGCTTTCTTATAATCAGGCTCCTCTTTGGATCCCCTGATTGATGAGCGCCCCTGATACCCGTCCCCCTTCGCCGTCCCGTAGTCGGGTCTTCAGTGCCGATGTCTGGTGGATCCAGTGGCTGGTCCGGCCCGTGGTCTGGCTGGTTGGGCTGGGCGTGGCTGGCGCCTTGGCCATGACCATGGTGGTCGGTATCGGACTGGCGGTGATCTACCCCAACCTGCCGCCATTGAACGGCTTGATGGACTACCGCCCCAAGATGCCCCTGAGGGTCTACTCGGCGGATGCCACGCTGATTGGGGAATTCGGCGAGGAAAAGCGCAATTTCCAGCCGATCGCCCAGATGCCCAAGGTGATGAAAGAGTCTGTGCTCGCCATCGAGGACGCCCGCTTCTACCGCCACGGGGGTGTCGACTACATCGGGGTGCTGCGAGCCGGCTTGGCCAACTTCGGCGAGTCGCGCAGCCAGGGGGCGTCGACCATCACGATGCAGGTGGCACGCAATTTCTACCTGTCCACCGAGAAAACCTTCTCGCGCAAGATCTACGAGATCCTGCTGGCGCTCAAGATCGAAGGCCTGCTGAGCAAGGACCAGATCCTCGAGCTCTACATGAACCAGATCTACCTGGGGCAACGCGCCTACGGGTTCGCCGCCGCATGCGAGACCTACTTCGGCAAACCGCTGAAGGACGTGACGCTGGCCGAAGCCGCAATGCTGGCCGGCCTGCCCAAGGCCCCCTCAGCCTACAACCCCCTGCGCAATCCCAAGCGGGCGGTCGTGCGCCAGCAGTACATCCTTCAGCGCATGCTGGAGAACGGCTTCATCACGCAGGAACAGTATGAGGAAGCACGGGACGAAGAGCTCCACTACCACGTGAAGGTGCCGATCGCCCCTGAGGCCGAATACGTGGCTGAAGCGGCACGCTCGCTGATGTATGAGCAGTACGGCGCCGACGCCTATACCCGTGGCCTGAAGGTCTACACCACGGTCAAGATGAACGAGCAGATCGCCGCCACGCGCGCCTTGCGCAAGGGTCTGCTGGATTACGATCGCCGTCAGCCCTGGCGCGGCCCCGAGGCCTTCATCGACCTGCCCTCCGACCCCAAGCACATCGATGTGCGCGTGGCCGAGGCCCTTGAAGACCACCCGGACAGCGACGACATCAAGGCGGCCGTGGTGCTGTCGGCCGAGCCCAAACGCGTCGTGGCCCTGCTGCAGACCGGCGAATCCATCGACATCCAGGGCGACAGCCTGAAGTTCGTGGCCCAGGCCCTGTCCGAGAAAGCCCAACCCAAGCAGCAGATCCGCCGCGGGGCCGTGGTGCGCGTGGTGCAGACCAAGGATCGCTGGCAGATCACCCAATTGCCCACCGTCGAAGGGGCCCTGGTGTCCCTGGACACCCACACCGGCGCTGTCAAATCCATGGCAGGAGGCTTCGACTTCGACCGCAACAAGTTCAATCACGTGACGCAGGCCTGGCGCCAGCCCGGCTCCAGCTTCAAGCCTTTCATCTACTCGGCCGCGCTGGAGAAGGGCTTCACGCCCAGCACCATGGTCAATGACGGTCCGCTGTTCTTCGACTCCGGCGTGACGGGCAGCCAGCCCTGGGAGCCCAAGAACTACGACGGCAAGTTCGAAGGGCCCATGACCTTGCGCCGCGGCTTGGCCAAATCCAAGAACATGATCTCGATCCGCGTGCTGCGTTCCATTGGCGCGCAGTACGGCCAGGAGTGGGTCACCCGTTTCGGCTTCGAATCGGCCAAGCACCCGGCCTACCTGACGATGGCCCTGGGCGCCGGCTCCGTCACGCCCATGCAGATGGCCGACGCCTTCGCGGTGTTCGCCAATGGCGGCTACCGCGTCAACCCCATGCTGGTGACGCGCGTCACCGATTCGCGCGACCGCGTGCTGGCGCAGAACAAGGCCGCCGTGCTCGACGAATCCATGCGTGCCATCGACGCCCGCAACGCGTTCCTGATGTCCAGCCTGCTGCAGGAAGTGACCCGTTCAGGCACGGCCGCCAAGGCGCAGGCCCAGTTGGGCCGCCCGGATCTGTATGGCAAGACCGGCACCACCAACGACTCCATGGACGCCTGGTTCGCCGGCTACACGGTACGCACGGTGGCCGTGGTGTGGATCGGCTACGACCAGCCACGCAAGCTGGGCGACCGCGAAACGGGTGGCGGCCTGGCCCTGCCGGTGTGGATCGACTACATGCGCACCAGCCTGAAGGGCACGCCGGTGGAAGAGCCCGCCGTGCCGGAGGGCGTGGTCAACATCGGCGGTGAGTGGTATTACGAGGAATACACGCCCGGAACCGGCGTGCGCGAGCTCAGCGGGGAAGACCCGCATGCCCCTGCACCTGCCAACGAAGACGAAAAACGCAGCATCATGGACCTGTTCGGCACCGGCGGATCCACTGCGGGCGGCGCTCACACCCCACCCTGATCTGCAGGCGCCCGGCCTCTGCAGCGTTCAGAACTGCAGGGCCTGGCCCGATTGTTCAGATGCGCAACGCGACAAGGCCTGGAAAAAGTCTTCGCCCGTGCGGGTGTCCTGCCAGACACCCTCACCCCCGGACTCTCCGCCGAAGCGGAAGTGGTAGCCGCCGCTGCGGGCGGCCAGCCACAATTCGTGCAACGGCGGCTGGGTGTTGATGATCAGCTGGGTGCGATTGGGCATGCTCAAGGTGATCATGCCGCCGGAACGGGCGCTGTCGATGTCGATCAAGTCGTCCTCCAGCCATTGGTCGATCCGGGCTTCGATGCGCGACAGGGCCGTGCTCGCCGCCTGGTCGTAGAGCGCATCAGGGTATCCCGACGGCGTGGTGGTCTCGGACATGGGAAGCAATCCTTAGAATTGGAATGATGAACAGCCAGCCGAAAATTGTAGTGACCTCTGCGTCACCCGCTCACGGAGAACCCCGCTCGGCCCCATGGGGGATGAAGGGGGCAGCACGTCGGACAGGCCAGGTGGCCACATTGTTGACCGTCAGTGCCCTGTTGTCAGGGCTGGCGGCATGCGGCCAGAAGGGTGGGCTCTACCTGCCGGACAATCCGCCTGCGTCTTCACGGCACGGCAGCTCGGCAGCCAAATCCGCCACGCAACCGGCCACAGCCACACCCGCAGCCTCTTCGGCCACGACCCATCCATCCTCCGCACAGCCATGACCACCGCACTGCCCGGCTCCCCTTTTCTGGCCTACCGCGGCCCCGACCTGTACCTGGAAGACGTGTCTCTGCAGGCCCTGGCCCGCACGCACGGCAGCCCGCTCTACGTGTACTCGCGACAGGCCATGCTGGCCGCCCTCGCGCCTTACCAGCGCGCCCTGAAAGGCCGCCAGCACCTGGTGTGCTACGCCGTCAAGGCCAATTCCAACATCGCGGTGCTGCAGACCTTCGCCCAGGCCGGTTGCGGGTTCGACATCGTCTCATCGGGTGAACTGGCCCGCGTGCTGGCCGCCGGTGGCGATCCGGCCAAGGTGGTGTTCTCGGGTGTGGGCAAGACCCGGGCCGAGATGGCCGAGGCCCTGCAGGCCGGCGTGAAGTGCTTCAACGTGGAAAGCACAGCCGAACTGGAGGTGCTGTCCGAGGTGGCTACAGGCCTGAAACTCACAGCGCGCATCAGCCTGCGCGTGAACCCCGACGTGGACGCCGGCACGCACCCCTACATCTCCACTGGCTTGAAAGGCAACAAGTTCGGCATCGCGCATGAACTGGCCGTGCAGACCTACTTGCGCGCCGCCTCGCTGCCCGGCATCGAGGTGGTGGGCATCGACTGCCACATCGGCTCGCAGATCACCGACACCGCGCCCTACCTCGATGCGCTGGACCGGGTGCTGGACCTGGTGGAGGCCATCGAAGCCGCTGGCGTGCGCATCCACCACCTGGACCTGGGCGGCGGCCTGGGCATCACCTACACCGACGAAACACCCCCCTCGGCCGAGGTGCTGATCGGCCTGTTGCTGGCCAAGATCGATGCACGCGGCCACGGCCATCGCGAGGTGATGTTCGAGCCGGGCCGCTCGCTGGTGGGCAACGCCGGCGTGCTGCTGACCGAGGTGATGTTCCTCAAGCCAGGCGAGCACAAGAACTTCTGCGTGGTGGACGCCGCCATGAACGACCTGATGCGCCCGGCGCTGTACGAGGCCTACATGGGCATCGTGAACGTGCAGCAGCGCACCGAACCCGCCGTGTTATGGGATGTGGTGGGACCAGTGTGCGAATCGGGCGACTGGCTGGGGCGGGATCGCGCGCTGAGTACGCAGCCGGGCGATGTGCTGGCCGTGTTGTCGGCTGGCGCCTATGGCATGACCATGGCCAGCAACTACAACACGCGTGGGCGTGCGGCCGAGGTGATGGTGGATGGCTCACAGGTGTGGGTGATCCGCGAGCGGGAAGCTGTGAGCGATCTGTTCAAGCAGGAGCGTTTGCTGCAAGCGACGTGAGCCCGGAGTCGGGGCCCCGTGGCTGAACGAGGGCTCGGAGCCTGCTCCCCACCCGCCACCGGACGCCCATGAAAAAAACCGCCCCGAGGGGCGGTTTTGTTGGACTGATCAGAGAAGGGATCAGAACTGGTGACGGATACCGATAGCTACCACCTTGGTGGTAGCGTCGACGTTGGCACCGCCGCCCGAGAAGAACGGCGTTTCCAGCGAACCGAAACCGGTCAGCAGGGGCAGCGGGCCGCCGCCGACCAAGCCACCACCCTGGGCGGGACCGCGACCACTTGATGCCAAGTTACCCGGATCATCCTTTGCGTAACCAGCTCGGATATACAGCTTGGTGCGCTTGGAGAAGTTGTAGTCGCCGATCAGCATCAGCGAGGTGTCCTTGCCTTCTGTGAAGTTGCTGAACTTCGACTGTGCGAACTGCGCACCAACCGCGAAGTTGCCAATCGGATGCTTCACGCCCAGAGCCCACGTATTGATCTTCGGGCCTGCGTTGTTGCCGTCGTCATTGGTGAACTTGCCATGGTGGAAGATACCCGACAGGATCGTGCCTGCACCAGGGATCGTGTACTTGGCGCCGAGCGCATAGGCTTCATACTTGTCCAAGTCAGCCCAAATGATCGGACCCGTGATCAGTTGAGCATTGCCGAACTTGTTGGAGTGGTACGAACCGTTGATCAGGAAGCCAGGGTCGAACGCGTAGTTCACGAACAAGCCGAGCGACTGGCCACGGTTGCCGGAGTCAGCCACCTCGTTGCCGGCAGTGTTCCCGCCCAGGATCTGGCCGCTGGTCGATGTGTAAGAGCCGTTGGCCAAACGAGAAGACGAAACTGTACGGTCTACGCCAGCGTTGGTCGCGTAGGACAAAGCTGCCGTCAGGCCACCGGTCTTCAGCCAGTAGCTGATCTGGTTGTCCTGGCGAACCTGCAGGTTGTTCACGATCAGGCCCGAACCCTGGATGTCAGCACCACCCAAGGCTTCGATGGTGGTGAAAGCGAAGGTGAAGAACATGGGGGCGTACTGGCGGCCCAGGCGAACTTCACCGCCCGGCGTGGTCAGGCCCACATAGGCTTGACGACCCCACATGCGGTTGTCCTGACCGCTCTGCGCGCCGACGTCGAGCTGGAACTGGCCTTCCAGCACGAAGTTGCCCTTATAGCCGCCGCCCAGGTCTTCAACACCGCGGAAGCCCAGGGCATTGACCGAAGAAATACTCGATGACAGACGCGTCACGTTGCTCTTGGTGGTGAACCCAGCTGCCAAGGCATTACCAACAGCAGGCGGGAGCGCCGGATTCACCGCAAAGCCAGTCGCATCGCCCTGACCTTTGCGAACGTTGTCCACACCAATGTCGATGTTGCCGTAAATGGTCAGGCTGGATTGTGCGAAAGCAGCGCTGGCGCCGAAAGTTGCCAAGGCCAGCAGCGCGGCCTTGGTCAGTGCGGTTTTTTTCATGAGGGCTCCTGTGAACAACCCCCTTGAATGGGGGACGGACAAATTGTTGCCTCACCCCGTTTCACACCCATCCCGGGTTTCCACCCGATGTCGCAACAACACAACAATTCAAATGTTTGAAACGGACATAGAAATAAGAAAAGGGGCCAGAAGGCCCCTTTTCAAACGAGAAACGATTGTTTCTTGTTTCGATCAGAACGAGTGGCGCACGCCGATGGCGAAGCCACGGCCAGCCTTGTCGCCAGCGACGGGAACAGCACCCGTGCCAGCACCGTTCACGCTGGCCACGTTCAGGCCCGCCGTACCGGCGGGGCTGTCGTTGTCCACGTTCGTGAACAGGCCGTACACGGCAGTACGCTTGGACAGGGTGTAGACGCCCTTGACGGCCACGATGGTGGCTTCACGGTCGTTGGTGAAGTTCACGCCGTCCACCTTGGAAACGCCAGCGCTAAGGTTGAAGTTCGCACCGATGGGCACGCCCACCTTGATGCCGTACACGTTGCGCTTGTCGTATGTAGCCTGGTTGGCTGCCTTGACGATCTCGCTGTCATCCGATTCGTAGTAACCGGTCAGCTTGGCCGCACCAAAGTCATAAGACGCAAACAGCAGGTAGCCTTCGTCAGTGCTGGCACCAACGCCCGGCGTGGCGGGCACGGTTTGACGATCAACGTTGATGTAGGCAGCGCCGATCGCAAACGGACCAGCCAGGTATTGAGCGCTCAGGCCCCAAGCCTTGCCATCGTCGTTGTCGGCGACTTCTTCACCGTTGGCGCGCGTGGCGTACTGAGCAGCCAGCGACAGGCCGTCCACAAACTTCGGCAGGAAGTAAGTGATGCCGTTGTTGACGCGACGATAGGTGTCACCAGAGAAGGTGCCAGCGATCTTCAGGTCGTCGTAAGGCTGGGCGCCCAGGACGTTGGTGTTGCCAGCGATGGAACCAATCAGGGAATCCTGACGGCCGATGCGCACTTCACCGAAACCACCTTCCAGACCCAACCATGCCGAGCGACCCCAGAAAGCCGAGTCTTGAGCACCGGTGTCGGTCTTCAGACCGGCTTCGAGGGTGAACTTACCCTTCAGGCCGCCGCCCAGGTCTTCAATGCCACGGAAGCCCACACGCGAAGTGGCCAGGTTGTCGGAAGAGACGCGGGTCACGGAATCCGTGCCCTTGATGTTTTCCAGCGAAGCATCCACCACGCCGTAGATGGTCACGGACGATTGAGCCAAAGCGGAAGTCGACACGGCAGCCAGAGCAGCCAGAGCCAGAACGGTCTTTTTCATTGAATTTCTCCAAAATCATTGCAAGTTCAGTGCGCTTCGGGCCGCGAGCCCTCGGCGTCTGACGTGAGTATCAGCAGGCCCCCGACGGGTGTCCAAAGAAGGTTTGCGCATACCGAAGTCCGGAAAAATCACAAACCTGTCCTATGAACCGCCTGGAACCGGCTGCTGACAGAGGTGGATTGCAACAGGCTTTCGCGATTTCTTTTGTGACAACCCTGCCGGATGCTATGGTCCTCCTGGATTATTGTTGCCTTCTGACAACAGGATAAGACCTGTGATAATCACTGTATGAGTATCCAGACCGATGACCTGTCGCCCCGGCGCTCAAGTCCTGCCCGAGCCCCGGCGGAGGTAGAGCGCGTGATCGGTGGAAGCGTGGCTTCTCCACAGGAAGATGTGCTGGAAAGGGCCCTGCGCCCCAAGGATCTGGACACTTACGTCGGGCAGACCAAGGCACGCGAGCAGCTAGAGATCTTCATCAGGGCGGCCAAAAATCGCTCCGAGGCGCTGGACCACGTGCTGCTGTTCGGCCCGCCCGGGCTGGGCAAAACCACGCTCAGCCACATCGTGGCCAATGAACTGGGCGTGAACCTTCGGCAGACCTCCGGACCGGTTCTGGAGAAGCCCAAGGACCTGGCCGCCATTCTGACCAACCTGGAGCGCAACGATGTGCTCTTCATTGATGAGATCCACCGCCTGAGCCCGGTGGTCGAAGAGATCCTCTACCCTGCCCTGGAGGATTACCAGATCGACATCATGATCGGTGAGGGGCCGGCCGCGCGCTCCATCAAGCTGGATCTGCAGCCCTTCACGCTGGTGGGCGCCACCACCCGCGCCGGCATGCTCACCAACCCGTTGCGCGACCGTTTCGGCATCGTCGCCCGGCTGGAGTTCTACACATCCGAAGAGCTGACGCGCATCGTCACGCGCTCGGCGGGCCTGCTGGGCGCCCCGATCGACGCCGAGGGCGCGCTGGAGGTGGCCCGCAGGTCACGGGGTACGCCTCGGATTGCCAATCGCTTGTTGCGCCGCGTTCGGGACTATGCCGAGGTGAAAGGCTCGGGGCGCATCACGCGCGAGATGGCCGACCTGGCCCTGGCCATGCTGGATGTCGACCCGCTGGGCTTCGACGTGATGGACCGCAAGCTGCTGGACGCGATCATCCACCGTTTCGATGGCGGCCCGGTGGGCCTGGACAACGTGGCCGCCGCCATCGGCGAAGAGCGGGACACCATCGAGGACGTGATCGAGCCCTATCTGATCCAGCAGGGCTTTTTGCAACGCACGCCGCGTGGGCGCATCGCCACGGCGCAGGCGTTCCGTCATTTCGGGCTGACGCCCCCGTCGGACAACGTCCAGGGCGGGCTGATCTGAACCCACTCTATATATAGACATGCAAAGAGGCCCCGAGGGGCCTCTTTTTTTCACGTGCATCGCGGCGGCGGGCTGAGGCGGCTCAGCGGCGGCGCAGCACGTGGATGAACTCGTCCTGCCCACCGATCTGGCTGGCCTGCTGGTCGACCAGGTCATTGCCGGTCTGGCGGGCAAAGGCCTGGAAATCACGCACGGATCCCGGATCGGTCGCGATCACGCGCAGCAACTCGCCGCTCTGCATGCCTGACAGGGCCTTCTTGGCCTTGAGGATGGGCAGCGGGCAGGTCAGGCCCCGGGTGTCGAGTTCCGTTTGAGCGTCCATGTGGTGTCCCTTGCTTCTTGGGGCTGATTGTAGCGGCGGCCTCAGGCCGGGAACACGCCGGTGGACAGGTAGCGGTCACCCCGGTCGCACACCACGAAGACGATGGTCGCGTTGCTGAGCGTGCGGGCCAGCTGCAAGGCGGCCCAGCAGGCGCCGGCTGCAGAAATGCCGCAGAACAGCCCTTCTTCGCGCGCCAGGCGGCGGGCCATGTCTTCGGCATCCGCCTGCCCGACCAGGATCAGCTCATCCACCGTGCTCGGGTCGTAGATCTTGGGCAGGTAGGCCTCGGGCCACTTGCGGATGCCTGGGATGCGCGAGCCCTCTGACGGCTGGGCGCCCACGATGCGCACCGCCGGGTTGCGCTCTTTCAGGTAGCGGGATGTGCCGGTGATGGTGCCGGTGGTGCCCATGGCGCTGACGAAATGGGTCACCTCGCCACCAGTGTCCGTCCAGATCTCGGGGCCGGTGGTCTCGTAATGGATGCGCGGGTTGTCGGGGTTGGCGAACTGGTCGAGCACCACGCCCTTGCCTTCGCGCACCATCTGGTCGGACAGATCCCGCGCGTACTCCATGCCGCCGCTCTTGGGCGTGAGGATCAGCTCGGCGCCGAAGGCCTTCATGGTCTGGGCGCGCTCGATACTGAGATCTTCCGGCATGATCAGCACCATGCGGTAGCCGCGGATGGCGGCGGCCATGGCCAGGGCGATGCCGGTGTTGCCGGAGGTGGCTTCGATGAGGGTGTCGCCGGGCTTGATGTCGCCGCGCTCTTCGGCGCGGCGGATCATGCTGGCGGCGGGGCGGTCCTTGACGGAGCCGGCCGGGTTGTTGCCTTCCAGCTTGGCGAGCAGCACATTGCCGCGCTCGGCGTTGTCGGCCCCGGGCAGGCGCTGCAGGCGCACCAGGGGCGTCTTGCCGATGACGTCTTCGAGCGTTGGGTAATTCATCATCCCGCTATTGTGTCAGGCGTTGAAACCCGGTGCGGGGCAGCGGCCAAGAGCCGCGCAAGGCGTTCAGGGCCGAAAGCCCACCTTGTTGTCCGCCATGGCGGAGGCCACGCATGTGTGGCTGGTGCCCCGGGCCGGACTCGAACCGGCACTCCTTGCGGAACCGGATTTTGAATCCGGCGCGTCTACCAATTTCACCACCAGGGCACTGGTCTGGAAAGACGGAAATGTTAGCACAGGGGCGGCGCCCTGCCTGCCGACCACCTGCCGGGTCTGGCCTCAGGCAGGCGCAGCGGCGAACAGGTAGCCCTTGCCACGCACCGTCTGGATCAGCGCCGGCTGGCGTGGATCGTCGCCCAGTTTGTGGCGCAGGCGCGAGACCAGCAGGTCGATGCTGCGCTCGAAGGCGTCGACACCGCGCCCGCGCGCCTCGTCCATCAGGCGGTCGCGCGTGAAGACCTGGTGCGGCTGGTTGAGGAAGGTGAGCAGCAGGCGGTATTCGGCGTTGGACAGCACCACATCGGCCTCCGGGCTGCTCAGGCTCTGGCGGCGGGTATCGAGCTGCCAGTGGCCGAAACGGATGTTGTCGGCTGCCAGGGGGCGATCCGGTCTGTGTTGGGAGGGCTGCTGCTGGATGACGCGGCGGCGCCGCAAGGCATGGATGCGAGCGGCCAGTTCGCGGCGTTCGATGGGCTCGCTCATGCAGTCGTCGGCACCGCGCTCAAGCAGGTCGGCACGTTCGATGGCGGACACGGCAGGCAGCAACGCGATGGCGGGCAGACCATGCTGGCGCGCCTGTCGCAGGCAGTAGTGCAGTTCGGGCTGGTCGGCATCGAACGCGAAGAGCAGCAGCACGCCGTCGAGGCCGGCGCGGCGCATCATCGGCAGGTCGAGCGACGCCAGATCGTGCACAGGGCGTGGCGCCAGGTTGAAGTTGCGCAAGTAGTCGAGCATGGCCTGCCGATCCTGGACATCGCATCCAGGCCGTTGGTCCAGCCACCACACCGACGTCGCCCCATTCATCAACCGCTCCTGCGCGGCCCACGCCGCATCAGGGATCAAGCTTAGGCGCGGCTCCTGCTTCTGAATGGGCTGAATTGGTGGCCTTTGCCACACCTGATGCACCTGGCGAAATCCGCGTGAAGCACCGTGTGAAGCCATGCGCAGGAGCCGATACAAACACGACACACGCCGTATACACAACGGACCGAGAATCACCATCGGCTCCCATGGTGGGTGCGGGTGTCCACATGGACGCAGAGAGACGAAGGAACAAGCATGACGAACTGGTCGAACATGACCATGGACATCGACAGCAGCGGCGACCTGAGCGCCGACGATGTCAGCGCGTTCGAAGAGAAGATGAAGACGCTGTTCTCGCGCCTGCAGCAGATGGGCAGCGCGGAGTACCTGTCGGTGGCAAGCGCCGGGTCCACCACCCAGACCAACGACGCCAACCTGAACTTGTCGGCCTGAGTGGCGCCGCGGCGGCCCAACACCGCGCGCCGTTCAGCCCGCCTGGAATGACACGGCGCCCGGCCGCCCCGGCAACTGCAGCTGGCTGATCTGCGGCGGCGCGGTCGCGATGACCTGCCCGCCACGGATCACGGCCAGGCGCGTGGCGCGCAGCCGGATCGCCTCGACCGGATCGCGCGCCTGCAGCAGCACCAGATCGGCCTTGCAGCCGACATCGACCCCATGGCCTTCGAGCCCCAGGATGCGCGCCGGCGTGGTCGTGATGGCTTCGAAGCACTGGCGCATGGCCTGCTGGCCCGTCATCTGCGCCACGTGCAGGCCCATGTGGGCCACCTCCAGCATGTCGCCACTGCCCAGGCCATACCAGGGGTCCATCACGCAGTCGTGGCCGAAGGCCACATCGATGCCCTGCGCCAGCATCTCGGGCACGCGGGTCATGCCGCGGCGCTTGGGGTAGGTGTCGTGCCGGCCCTGCAGCGTGATGTTGATCAAGGGGTTGGCGATGGCGGCTACACCTGATTCCTTGATCAGCGGCAACAGCTTGCTGACGTAGTAGTTGTCCATGCTGTGCATGGACGTGAGGTGCGAGCCGGCCACCCTGCCCTGCAGGCCCAGGCGCTGCGCATGGAAGGCCAGGGTCTCGATGTGGCGCGACATCGGATCGTCGGTCTCGTCGCAGTGCATGTCGACGCGCAGGCCGCGCTCGGCCGCCAGTTCGCACAGCACCCTCACGGATTCGGCGCCATCGGCCATGGTGCGCTCGAAGTGGGGGATGCCGCCGACCACATCGACGCCCATGTCGAGCGCGCGGCGCAGGTTGTCGAGTGCACCAGGGCTGCGCAGGATGCCGTCCTGCGGGAAGGCCACCAGCTGCAGATCGATGTAGGGCTTGACCCTGGCCTTGACGTGCAGCAGCGCCTCGACGGCCAGCAGACGGTGATCGCACACATCGACGTGCGAGCGGATGGCCAGCAGGCCGCGCGCAGCCGCCCAGTCGCAATAGGCCATGGCCCGCTCGACCAGCGCCTCCTGCGACAACAGCGGCTTGAGCTCGCCCCACAGCGAGATGCCTTCGAGCAAGGTGCCCGACTGGTTGACGCGCGGCTGGCCATAGCTGAGCGTCGAGTCCATGTGGAAGTGCGCATCGACAAAGGGCGCGGTGACCAACTGGCCTGCGGCATCGATCTCGCGCGCGGCCGTGGCAGCCAACCGCGGCTGGACGGCATCGATGCGGCCCTGCGCGATGGCGATGTCCTGGTCCTGGCGCCCATCGGGCAAGGTGCAGTGGCGAAGGATCAGCTCGAACACGAAAAAGGCTCCGGGCAAAGGATGCCAGGAGCCTAGCAGGGATCAGGCCATGGCGGCCGGATCAGGGCTGGATCAGAAGGTTTCCCAATCGTCGTCGGCACCCGCCTTGGCCGTGCGGGCTGGCGGTGGTGAAGGCAACTGCGGCGAAGCCTCGGCACGGGCCTTGGCCGTCGTGCCCACGGCCGGCGGACGGAGCTGCGCTTTCGCGGCCACCTTCGGCGCCGGCGTCACGGGGCGCGGCTCCAGGCGCGCGGCACCGATCGGCGCCCTGGCCTGGCGGATGATCTGCTGGGTGTGCTGTTCGGCCTGCACCTGGCGGGTCTTGAACACGCCCACGGCTTCGGTCAGGCGCTGGGCCTGCTGGCGCAGGCTTTCGGCAGCGGCCATGCTTTCTTCCACCAGCGCGGCGTTCTNGGCACCCGCCTTGGCCGTGCGGGCTGGCGGTGGTGAAGGCAACTGCGGCGAAGCCTCGGCACGGGCCTTGGCCGTCGTGCCCACGGCCGGCGGACGGAGCTGCGCTTTCGCGGCCACCTTCGGCGCCGGCGTCACGGGGCGCGGCTCCAGGCGCGCGGCACCGATCGGCGCCCTGGCCTGGCGGATGATCTGCTGGGTGTGCTGTTCGGCCTGCACCTGGCGGGTCTTGAACACGCCCACGGCTTCGGTCAGGCGCTGGGCCTGCTGGCGCAGGCTTTCGGCAGCGGCCATGCTTTCTTCCACCAGCGCGGCGTTCTGCTGCGTCATCTGGTCGAGCTGCGTCACGGCCTGGTTGATCTGGCCGATGCCCTGGCTCTGCTCGGTGCTGGCATGCGCGATCTCGCCGACCAGGTCGGTGACCTTGCGCACCTGCATCACCACGTCGTTCATGGTGACACCGGCTGTGCCGACCAGTTCGCTGCCGGAGTTGACCTTCTCGACGCTGTCGCTGATCAGGGTCTTGATCTCGCGGGCTGCCTGGGCGCTGCGCTGGGCCAGCGAACGCACCTCGCCGGCCACCACGGCGAAGCCACGGCCCTGCTCACCGGCACGAGCGGCTTCCACCGCGGCGTTCAAGGCCAGGATGTTGGTCTGAAACGCGATGCCATCGATCACGCCGATGATGTCGGCGATCTTCTGGCTGGACGACTGGATGCCATTCATGGTCTGCACGACCTGGTTCACGACCTCGCCACCACGGGCGGCCACGCTCGATGCGGCGCTGGCCAGTTGGTTGGCCTGCTGGGCGTTGTCGGCGTTGGTGCGCACGGTGCCGGCCATCTGCTCGACCGCGGCAGCGGTTTCTTCCAGGCTGGAGGCCTGCTCTTCGGTGCGGCCGCTCAGGTCGGTGTTGCCCTGGGCGATCTGTGTGGAGGCGGTGGCCACCGAATCGGCACCCATGCGCACCTGCTGCACCATGGTCGACAGGCTGTCCATCATCTGGGCCAGGGCCTGCTGCATCTCGCCGATCTCGTCATGGCGATCATGGCGCACGGAGCGGGTGAGGTCACCACTGGCCACGGCCTTGAGCACGCCCACGGCGTCCTGCACGGGCGCTGCGATCAGGCGGCTGATGTACAGGGCCACGGCCATGCCCAGGCCCACGATGATGAGCACCGACAGCACGATGGCCCAGCGGGCGTTCTGATAGGTGCTCTGAGCACTGTCGCGAGAGGCGTCGCCGCCCTTCACATTGAGCTTGACGATGGTGTCGAGCAGGGCGCTGGCCTGCTGGAAGCGCTGCTGGGCTTCACGGCTGGCCAAATTGCGCGCTTCGTCGTTGAGGTTCTGCTTCGACAGCTGCACCACCTTGGCGTGCTCGGCCAGGTAGGCGTCCCACTGCTGGTTGAAAGCGTCCCATTGCGCTTTTTCTTCGGGGCTGTTGATGAGCTTGGCGTACTGGGCCTTGTTGTCGTCGATGGCCTTGAGCGCCTCGTTCATGGCGCCTTCATACCGCTGCATGAAGCTCTCGTCGGTGGACAGCACATGCTGCAGCTCGGCCACGCGCAACTGCCCCATTTTGGCGTTCATCTCGGAGACCAGGCGGGTGCTGGGCATCCAGTTGTCCGCGATGTCGTGCATCGCGTCGTTCAGGCCGGTCAGTCTTCGCTCAGCCAGCAGGCCCATGATGGCGGAGAAGGCCATCACGACGGCGAAGGACAGGATCAGTTTGGGCTTGAGGCGCAGGTTGGCGAACCATTGCATTGTTGTTCTCCAGGAGAAAGGGGCAGCCAGATGGACAGCATGCCGCCGACAAAGGAGTGTGCAAGGTTCCGCCAAGCGCCAAAACAACTGGAACAGCGGAATCTGCCCGCAATTTTCAGATTTTTCAGATAGCTTGCGGGCAGGCCCGCATCAACGGGTTCCGTACAGGCGATCGCCCGCGTCTCCCAGGCCCGGCACGATGTAGCCGTGTTCGTTGAGGTGGCTGTCGAGCGAGGCCGTGAAGATGGGCACGTCCGGGTGGGTTTCGGTCAGGTGCTGCACGCCTTCAGGCGAGCAAAGCAGTGAAATCAGCGTGATCTGGGTGCAGCCAGCCGCCTTCAGGCGGGCGATGCCGGCGGCGGCGGAATGGCCGGTGGCCAGCATCGGGTCGACCACCAGCACCTGGCGGTCGGCGATGTCCGAGGGCACCTTGAAGTAGTACTCCACCGGCTCCAGCGTGGCCGGATCCCGGTACAGGCCGATGTGGCCGACGCGGGCCAGCGGCAGGATGTCCAGGAAGCCTTCGAGCATGCCATTGCCGGCACGCAGGATGGACACCAGGCACAGCTTCTTGCCGCTGATGACGGCAGACTCCATCGTCGCCACCGGCGTCTTGATGGTGATGCGCTCGGTGGGCAAGGCACGGGTGGCCTCGTAGGCGAGCAACTTGCTGACCTCACGCAGCAGCTGGCGAAAGCTGTCGGTGTTCGTCTCTTCCGCGCGGATCCAGGTCAGCTTGTGCTGGATCAGCGGGTGGGTGACGACGGTCAGGTTGGGAAATTCAAGCGGCATTCTGCAGGTACTCCGGGATCTTCTTTCAACAAATCGATGTACAGCCCCTAGCGAGGACCGTACCAAGGCCAGCGCCGGGCTTTGATGACACCATGGGGCGGCGGCACCGTCAAGGGCTCTATGATGATGTCCATTGTCCCGACTCTCCCTTGCCGAGAAGATGCCACCGCTGCCACCCATCACCCAGGCCATCATCCTCATCAACGTCGCGCTGTTCTGCATCGACATTGCCCTGGGGGGCATGCTGACCTGGTGGATGGAGCTGTGGCCCGTGACCAGCCCCAACTTCATGCCCTGGCAGGTGGTGAGCTATGCCTTCATGCACGGCTCGATCACCCACCTGCTGCTCAACATGCTGGGCCTGTGGATGTTCGGCGGCGAGATGGAGCGGCTGTGGGGCCCGAAGCGTTACCTGCAGTTCTACGCGGCCGGCGCGCTGGCAGCGGCGGCCTGCCAGTTGATCATCTCGATGGTGGCCGGCTGGGGCAACCCGATGGTGGGGGCGTCCGGTGCGCTGTTCGCGCTGCTGATGGCCTTCGGCATGACATTCCCGGACCGCACCATCCTGCTGCTGATCCCGCCCATCCCCATCAAGGCCAAGTACCTGGTGATGATCTACGGCGCCTTCGAGCTGTACCAGGGCGTGGCCGGCACGCAATCGGGCGTGGCGCATTTCGCCCATCTGGGCGGCATGCTGGGCGGCTGGCTGATGCTGCGCTACTGGGCAGGCAAGCCGCCCTTCCCGCCCCGCAAGCTCGGGTCACGCGGCCGGTTCTGACGTCGATGTGGGCCGGGCGGCCGGTGTCGACGACGACAGCACGATGCCCGCCCCGATCAGCACCAGCGCGCAGGGGTGATACCACTGTGGCGCGGTGCCCAGCAAGGCCCAGGCCCACACGGCGGCGAACACCGGCGTGAGGTTGCTGAAGAACGCGGCCACCGTGGGGCCCACCGCCCGCACGCCCTGCCCCCAGCCCCAATAGGCCAGTATCGACGGGCCGATCGCGATGAAGAGCAGCCCGAAGACCAGGGTGCCCAAGGCCTGCGCATCGGCCGGCCAGGGGTGGCTGTGCCCCACCACGGCGGATTCAACCCCTGCGCTGGCCGTGGCCCACAGCGTGCCGAACAGCACCTGCAGCCACAGGAACTCGGCCCAGTTCCAGGCCGGCTCGCCCTGCATGCTGGCGGGCTTGCGCACCAGCAGCCAGCTGTAGATCGACCAGGTCAATGCTGCCAGCAGCATCAGCAGATCGCCCGGCACCAGGCGCACCTCGCGCAGGTGCGCCCAACTGCCTTGCGACATCACCAGCACCACGCCAGCGCATGACAACAGCGCCCCGCCCAGCTGGCGCGGCGTGGCCCGCTGGCCAAAGCCGATCACGCCCACCAGCATCATCCACATGGGCATGCTGGCGCCGATCAAGGTGACGTTCAGCGGTGAAGAGGTGCGCAGCGCCATGTACTGCAGCGAGTTGTAGCTGCCCACGCCCAGGGCGCCGATCAGCATCAGGTAGCCGGCCCGCCGGCGCAAGGCCTCGTGCTGGCGCAGCACCTGCCAGGCCCAGGGGGCCATCAGCACCGCCACCAGGGCCCAGCGCACGGCATTGGCCATCACCGGAGGCATGTGCCCCACGACCAGGCGGCCGACCACGGCATTGCCGGCCCACATCATCGGCGGCAGGGTCAGGAAGAACAGCGTGCGGGCGTCAAGTGTCGGTTTCAACGGCGGGACCACGGATCAGGCGGAGCCGCCATTAGGCCACCGGATCGGATGCCCATGTCCGGACATCCGAGCGCCTCGTCATGAGCAGGGGCCGCCATGCGGCCCCGTGCATCAGGCCGCTGCCTGGCGGCGACGACGCATCAGCGGCACCAGGGCCAGGCCACCGATCACCATGGCCCAGGTGGCGGGCTCGGGCACGGGCGCCAGCGCCGTCAGACCGATGATGGAGCTGACAGGCGCGCCGCCCACACCGAAGGCGCCGATGTACGTGGCCAGGTTGCCGCCCGGTGTCAGCGAGATGCTGTACAGCCCGGTCTCACCCGTGTCGCCATCGGTCAGGGCCGCGTAGGCATTGCCTGCAGCCGAGATGTCGAAGCCCGCCACCGCACTGGTGTTCACGCCCAGCGAGCCGATCAGGGTCTGCACGCCACTGGTGGGCAGGCCTTGCTGGTAGAGGCTGTCAGAGGCGGCATCGATGCCGTAGAGCGCCGTGCCCGTGGCGGGGTTGGTGTCGTTGTTGGTGTAGGCCGAGGCCACGATGGTCAGCGTGCCGCCACGCACCGTGTTGTCGGTGATCACCTTGCCCGCGTTCGGGCCGCTCACGGCGATGCGCAGGTTCTCGCTGGCATTGCTGACCACGCGCAGCGAAGGCGCGCCGCTCAGATCGGCCACGGGGTTGAAGTCGAAGCCGAAAGCCGTGCCGCGCAGGCCGGTGAAGGTGTCGCTGGTGTCCGTGGGATCGGCCGACAGGGCCACGACCAAGGTGGCCGCGCCCGTGCTGGTGTTGAGCGTGTACAGGTTGTTGTTGATGCCCAGCGCATAGACCTGCCCCGTGCTGGGGCGCAGGTCGATGGCGCGCAGGCGGTCGGTGCCCAGGCCGGTGATGGTCAGCAGGCTGCCCTGCGAGGGCGCGGCCGAGTCGAAGCTCAAAAGCTTCTGGTCGGTGGTGAGCGCCACCAGGGCTTCGGCCCGGGCGATTTGAGAAGCGAGCAGGGATGACAGGCAGGCGGCGGCCAAGGCCACGTGGCTCAATTTCATGGTGAACTCCTGGAAACGTTGAATGAAGGGCTGACCCGGGCTTGGAAACGCCCTGGGCCGCCTTCAGTTACGTGACGGAATTCACATTGGATTCAAATCCGCTTTTTCTGCAGGGCCAATGGGCTGGCGTTGACGGTGGAACAGGCGGTCCAGCGCCAGGTAGACCACCGGCGTGGAATACAGCGTGAGCGCCTGGCTGACCAGCAGCCCGCCCACCACCGCGAAGCCCAGCGGCTGGCGCAGTTCAGCACCCGTGCCAAAGCCCAGCATCAGCGGAATGGCGGCCAGCAGCGCGGCGATCGTCGTCATCATGATCGGGCGAAAGCGCGCCAGACAGGCCTCGCGGATGGCCTCGTGCGGGCTCAGGCCGCGCTCGCGCTGGGCCTGCACCGCAAAGTCCACCAGCAGGATGCCGTTCTTCTTGACGATGCCGATCAGCAGCACCACCCCGATCAGCGCCATCACCGAGAAGTCGAAACCGCCCAGCCACAACAGAGCCACGGCGCCCACCCCCGCCGAGGGCAAGGTGGACAGGATGGTCAGCGGGTGCACGAAGCTCTCGTACAGCACGCCCAGGATGATGTAGACCGCCAGCACCGCCGCCAGGATCAGAAGCGGCTGCGAGGCCAGCGATTGCTGGAAGGCCTGGGCCGCGCCCTGGAAGCGCCCGGGCAGGTTGTCGGGCATCTGCAGGTCGGCACGCGCTTGGTCCAGCAGCTTGACGGCATCGCCCAGGGCCACGCCGGGCGCCAGGTTGAACGACAGGTTCACCGCCGGCGACATGCCGTAGTGGTTGATGGCCAGCGGGCCGGTCTGCGGCGCCTCCAGCCGCGCCACGGCCGACAGCGGCACCATCTGCTGCGTCTTGGTCGAACGCAGGAACAGCCAGTCCAGGCTGTCGGTGCGGCCACGCATCGCCGGATCGATCTCCAGCACCACCTGGTACTGGTTCACCTCGGTCTGCATCTCGCTGATCTGGCGCTGGCCGTAGGCGTTGTAGAGCAGCTGGTTGATGTCGTCCACGCTCAGGCCATAGCGCGAGGCGGCCGTGCGGTCGATGGTCAGGCGGGCCACACCCGCGCCCATCTGCAGATCATTCGAGACATCGCGGAACTGGGGCATGGACGACAGCCGCTCCGTCAGTTTGTCGGCCCACTCGGCCAATGCCACGTTGTCATCGCCCTGCAGGGCGTACTGGTACTGCGTGCGCGCCGGGCCCGTGCCCAGGTTGATGTCCTGCGCGGCGCGCATGTAGAGCATCACGCCGGGCACCTGGGCCAGCTGCGGGCGCAGGCGGTCGATGAAGCCCTGGGCCGACACGTCACGATCTCCCCGGTCCTTCAGCACGATCCAGAAGCGCCCGCTGGACATGTTCTGGCTGCCGCCGGTGGCGCCCACCGAATGGGCGAAGCTCAGCACGGCCGGGTCCTTGGCCACGATGGCTTCCAGCGCCTTGTGCTTGGCCACCATCTGGTCGAACGATGCATCCTGCGGCCCTTGGCTCGTGCCCAGCACGAAGGCCGTGTCCTGCAGCGGGAAGAAGCCCTTGGGCACGAACACGTAGCCGGCCACGGCCACGCCCAGGGTCACGAAGAACACCAGCAGCATGCGGCCCTGGTGCCTGAGCGACCAGTCCAGGCTGCGGCCGTAGCCGTCGATCAGGCGCTGCACCAGGCCGCCTTCCTGATGGGCAGGCGCCGAGCGCATCCAGCGCGAGGCCATCATGGGTGCCAGCGTGAGCGAGGCCACCACCGAGATCAGGATGGCCACCGTGACGGTGACCGCGAACTCGCGGAACAGGCGGCCCACCACCCCGTCCATGAACAGCAGCGGGATGAAGGCCGCGATCAGCGACACGCTGATCGACACCACGGTGAAGCCGATCTCGGCCGAGCCTTTCAACGCGGCTTCGCGCATGGATTCGCCATGCTCCAGATGGCGGTGGATGTTCTCGACCACCACGATGGCGTCATCGACCACGAAGCCCACCGCGATGATCAGCGCCACCAGCGTGAGGTTGTTCAGGCTGAATCCCAGCGCATCCATGGCCGCGACGGTGGCGATCATGGCCACACCCAGCACCGCGGTCACGATCACCGTGGCCGAGATCTGGCGCAGGAAGAAGCCCATCACGGCCACCACCAGCACCACCGTGAGCGCCAGCGTGATCTCGACCTCGTGCAGCGAGGCGCGGATGGTGCGCGTGCGGTCGTTGAGCACGCCCACCTCGACGCTGGCGGGCAGGCGCTCGGACAAGCGCGGCAGCGCGGCCATGATGCGGTCCACCGTGGCCACGATGTTGGCTTCGGGCTGGCGGCGGATGATGATGTTCACGCCCTCGCGGCCGTTCTGCCAGGCCGCGACATAGTCGTTCTCGGCTCCTTCGGTGATGCGCGCCACGTCGCCCACGCGCACGGGCACGCCCTCGTGGTCGGTGATGACCAGGTCAGCGTACTCGGCCGGCTTGAAGAGCTGGTCGTTGGTGGCCAGCGTGGCGTTGCGGTCGGCGCCCACCAGCGAGCCCTTGGGCTGGTTGACGCTGGCCTTTTGCACCGCCTCGCGGATGTCGGCCAGGGTCAGGCCATGGGCCGCCAGCTTGGCGGGCGAGGCCTGGATGCGGATGGCCGGTTTGCGCTGGCCGGTGATGCCCACATCGGACACGCCCTCGATCTGGCTGATCTGGCGGGCCAGCACCGTGTCGGTCAGGTCGCTCAGCTCCGGCATCGACAGCACATCGGACTGCACCACCAGCACCAGGATCGGGCTGTCGGCCGGGTTGACCTTGCGCCAGGTGGGCAGCGAGGGCATGTCCGAGGGCAGGCGCCCGGACACGGCATTGATGGCGGACTGCACCTCCTGCGCGGCGGTGTTGATGTCCTTGTCGAGCACGAACTGCAGCGTGATGTTCGTGGTGCCCAGCGCGCTGGACGAGGTCATCTCGGTGATGCCGGCGATGCCGCTGAGCTCGACCTCCAGCGGCGTGGCCACGGCGGCGGCCATGGTGTCGGGGCTGGCGCCCGGCAGGCGCGCCGAGATCTGGATGGTGGGGAACTCGGCCTGCGGCAACGGGGCCACCGGCAGGCGCGGAAACGCCAGCAGGCCCAGCAGCACCAGCGCCAGCGTGAGCAGCGTGGTGGCCACGGGGTGGGCAATGAACCAGGCGGAAACGTTGCGGCGGGCAGGCTCGGAGGCGACAGCGCCAGTGGGCGGCACGGGGGGCGGCATGCTCATCGGTCAGCCCTTGGCTGCCGCGGCCGGCAGCACCTTGACAGTGGCCTTGGGCTTGAGGCGGGACTGGCCATCGACCACCACGGCGTCGCCCGCCGCGATGCCGGAGGCGATCACGGCGCGCTGGTCATCCTGCCAGCGCACCTTCACGGGCACCATCTCGGCCACGTTGTCGCGCACGCGCCAGACGAAGGTGGCGTCTTTCAGGCCCCGCTGCAGGGCCTGCGTGGGCACGACCAGGGCCTGGTCCAGCGTGCCGGTGCGCAGCGTGACGGCCACGAACTGGCCGGGCCAGAGCTCTTCCTTTACGTTGGGCACCTCGGCCTTGAGCTTGAGCGAGCCGCTGGCCGGGTCGACCCGGTTGTCCACCGTGGTCAGGCGGCCTTCGGCCAAGAGGGTGCCCTGCTCCTGGTCGGCGATCTGCACGCGGGCGGGGGCCGATTGCTTGACGGCCTGGCGCACCTCGCCCAGGCGGCCTTGCGGCACCGAGAAGATCACCGCCACCGGCTGGGTCTGCACGACGCTGACCAGGCCGTTGGCATCGGTGGGGCGCACCAGGTTGCCGACATCGACCTGCCGCAAGCCCGCGCGGCCTGCCACCGGCGACGTGATGGTGGCGTAGGACAGCTGCACGCGCGCCGCGTTCGCCGCGGCCTCCTGTGACTGCACCTGCGCCCGCAGTTCGGCCACCAGGGCCACCTGCTGGTCAAGCTGCTGGGTGGACACCGCAGCCTGGGCGGCCAGGCCCTCATAGCGCTTCAGGTCGAGCTGGGCGATCTGCAGTTGGGCCTTCAGGCGATTCACATCGGCCTGGGCCTGGTCCACCTGGGCGCGCAGGGAGCGGTCGTCCAGCCGGGCCAGCACCTGGCCGCGGGTGACGGGCTGGCCTTCCTTGAACAGCACCTCGGTGAGCACGCCTTCGATCTGCGGGCGCACCAGCACCTGCTGCAAGGCCTGCACCTGGCCCACGGCGCTGAGCGTGCTGGGCAGGTCCTGCAGGCTGGCCTGGATGACGCGGACCGGTACCGCGGGGGACGCCTTGGGCGGGTCGGCGGCCTGCAACTTGGGCGACAGGGCCGTGCTCAACCAGGCCATCAGCCCGGCCGATACCGCCAAGCCCGTCCACACCCATCGTCTGGAAACCATCAAGACCACCTCTTCGCTGCATGCCTGTCCGCACCGGGCAAGAACGCCCGAGCGGAGGCACCCGCATCGTAAAACAGACGCGTTCGTGTCGAGATGTTGCCTGTCGGTTCCCTGGTTTGTTTTTTCAGCTGCCGCGCCGCACGCGCCGCAGCTCGTCCACGATCAGCAGCACCGCTCCGATGCTGATGCCGCAATCGGCGATGTTGAAGGCCGGAAAGTGGCCGCCATGGAACACCGGCTCCAGGAAGCGCCAGTGGAAATCCAGGAAATCGACCACGTAGCCGTGGATCAACCGGTCAATCACATTGCCGATGGCCCCGCCCATGATCAGCGCCAGCGCCAGCGAGAACAGGCGCTGCCCGCCATGCTGCTTGAGCATGTAGACCATGAAGCTCACGGCCACGACACCCAGGCCGACGAAGAACCAGCGTTGCCAGCCACCCGCCTGTGCCAGGAACGAGAAAGCCGCGCCCTCGTTGTGCACCCGCACCAGGTTGAAGAAGCTGGTGACGTGGCGCGAATCCCCGTACTCGAAGACCCTGATCACCACGACTTTGGTGATCTGGTCCAGGAGGATGATGATGGCGGCCAGCCCCAGCCAGGGCCACAGTGATCCAGAGCCGGTGCCGGCCTTGCCCCGCGCCGCCATCAGGCCACCACGCGGGTTTCGCCCGCGCCACCCAGGTTCAGCGCACAGCGGCCGCACACGCCCACGTAGCGCGGGTCGCTGCCCACGTCGTCGCGGTAGTGCCAGCAGCGCTCGCACTTGGTGGCGCTCGATGGCGTCACCTTCACGCCCAGCGCTTCGCCTTCGATCAGCGTCACCTTCGAGACGATCAGCACGAACTTGAGGTCATCGCCCAGCGAGGCCAGCAAAGCGTGGTCTTGCTCTGATGCCGTCAACTCGATCTCGGCCTGCAGCGAGGCGCCGACCTGGCCGGCGGTGCGCACGGTTTCGATCTCCTTGTTGACCAGCTCGCGGATCTCGCGCACGCGGGCCCACTTGGCCAGCAGCTCGGTCTGCTGCTCGGCGCCCGCGAAATCGCAGTACGTTTCGGTGAAGATGGTCTCGCCCAGCCCCAGCACCTGCCAGGCCTCTTCGGCCGTGAAGCTCAGGAAAGGCGCCATCCAGCGCAGCATGGCCTGGGTGATCTGCCACAGCGCGGTCTGCGCGCTGCGGCGCGCCAGGCTCTTGGCGCCGGTGGTGTAGAGGCGGTCCTTGAGCACATCCAGGTAGAACGCGCCCAGGTCTTCGGAGCAGTACACCTGCAGCTTGCCGACCACAGGGTGGAACTCGTAGCGCTCGTAGTGGGCCAGGATGTCGGCCTGCAGCTCGGCGGCACGCGCCAGGGCATGGCGGTCGATCTCCAACAGGTCGGCAGCGGCCACCGTGTCCACGGCCGGATCGAAATCGACCGTGTTGGCCAGCAGGAAGCGCAGGGTGTTGCGGATGCGGCGGTAGCCATCGACCACGCGGGCCAGGATCTTGTCGTCGCCGGCGATGTCGCCCGAATAATCGCTGGAGGCCACCCACAGGCGGATGATCTCGGCGCCCAGCTTCTTGCTGGTCTCTTGCGGGTCGACGCCGTTGCCCAGCGACTTGCTCATCTTGCGGCCCTGGCTGTCCACCGTGAAGCCGTGGGTCAGCAGGCCCTTGTACGGGGCACGGCCGTAGATGGCGCAGGCCACCAGCAGCGAGCTGTGGAACCAGCCTCGGTGCTGGTCATGGCCTTCCAGGTAGAGATCGGCCTCGGGGCCGTGCGCGTGGCCGGCCGTGGGGTGGCTGCCCTGCTCGGGGTTGAGCACGTGGAAGAAGGTGGAGCCTGAGTCGAACCACACGTCCAGGATGTCAGTGGACTTGCTGTAGTTTTCAGCTTCATCGCCCAGCCACTCGGCCGGATCCAGCTTGGACCAGGCCTCGACACCGCCCTGCTGCACCAGGTCAGCGGCGCGGTCGATGAAGGCCAGCGTGTCAGGGTGCAGCTCGCCCGTGATCTTGTGCAGGAAGAACGGCAGCGGCACGCCCCAGTTGCGCTGGCGGCTGATGCACCAGTCAGGGCGGTTGGCGATCATGTCGCGCAGGCGGGCGCGACCGTTCTCTGGGTAGAAGCTGGTCTGGTCGATGGCGTCCAGCGCCAGCTGGCGCAGGGTCTTGTCGGCCTTGTTCGTGGTGAACACGCCCTGGCCTTCGTCCATCCGCACGAACCACTGCGCGGCGGCGCGGAAGATCACCGGCTTCTTGTGGCGCCAGCAGTGCGGGTAGCTGTGGGTGATCTCGCTGGAGGCCAGCAGGCGGCCGTGCTCGCGCAGCGTCTCCAGCACCACAGGGGCGGCCTTCCAGATGTGCTGGCCGCCGAACAGGGGCAGCTCGGCCTCGTAGACACCATGGCCCTGCACAGGGTTGAGGATGTCGTCGAACTTCAGGCCATGGGCCACGCAGCTGTTGAAGTCGTCCACACCGTAGGCGGGGGCCGAATGCACGATGCCGGTGCCATCTTCGGCGCTGACGTAGTCGGCCAGGTAGACGGGCGATTCGCGGTCATAGCCCTTGTCCACATGGGCCAGCGGGTGCTTGAACTTGAGGTTCTCCAGCTTGGCGCCCGGCGTGGTGGCCAGCACCTTGACCTGCTCGGGCGTGAAGCCGTAGCGGGCGGTGGCCTTCTCGACCAGGGCTTCGGCCAGCACCAGCAGGCCCTTGGGCGTGTCCACCAGGGCGTAGGTCAGCTCGGGGTGCACGTTCAAGGCCTGGTTGGCCGGGATCGTCCAGGCGGTCGTCGTCCAGATGACGGCGAATGCTTCCTTGCCGTTCAGCGAAGGCAGGCCGAAGGCCGCGGCCAGCCTGGCCGGCTCCGCGCTCAAGAAGGCCACGTCCAGCGTCTGCGACTTCTTGTCTGCGTACTCGATCTCGAACTCGGCCAGCGACGAACCGCAGTCGAAGCACCAGTACACGGGCTTGAGGCCGCGGTAGACGAAACCGCGCTCGATGATCTTCTTGAGCGCACGGATCTCGCCGGCCTCGTTGCCGAAATCCATCGTGCGGTAGGGCTTGTCCCAGTCGGCCAGCACGCCCAGGCGCTTGAAATCGGTGCGCTGCAGGTCGACCTGCTCGCCGGCATAGGCACGGGCCTTGGCCTGCACGTCGTCACGGCTGAGGTTGCGGCCGAAGGTCTTCTCGATCTGGTTCTCGATGGGCAGGCCATGGCAATCCCAGCCGGGCACGTAGATGGCGTCCAGGCCCTTGAGCTGGCGCGCCTTCACGATCATGTCCTTGAGGATCTTGTTGACGGCGTGGCCCATGTGGATCTGGCCGTTGGCGTAGGGCGGGCCGTCGTGCAGCACGAACTTGGGCGCGCCGCAGCGGGCATCGCGCAGCTTCTTGTAGATGCCCTGGTCTTCCCAGGCCTTGGCCCACCCCGGCTCGCGCTTGGGCAGGTCGCCCCGCATCGGGAAGGGCGTGTCGGGCATGTTCAGCGTCGCGCGGTAGGCACTCTGGTTCTGGCCGTCTGGCTTGGCGGGCTTGTCTTGGCTCATGTCGATCTCGGTCAAAACAGACCCACCCGGCGTTCGTGCGCTGGTGTGGTGGGTCTGTGGGGCATCTGGGGGGCATCGCCGACCGACTCGGCGCGTGCAGGGGCGACAGGGTGCGGGCTGTCCGCTGGCGCAAGGCCGGCGGATCGGTCAGCCCGCGTCAAATTCGGTCGCGGGTGGTCTGGCGGCCCTGGGCCTGGAAAAAGGCCTTGGCGTCGGCAATGTCCTTGTGGATGGCGGCCTGCAAGGCCTCCAGCCCGTCATAACGGGCTTCATCGCGAAGTTTGTGCAGGAGTTCCACGCGCACGATTTTACCGTAGCCCCCCTCGCTGCCCAGTTCAGGGGGCCAATCCAGGCAATAGACCTCCAGCAGCACGCGCCCGGCCTCTTCCACCGTGGGGCGCACGCCCAGGCTGGCGACCCCCTCCAGCGGCTCGGGCGCCAGGCCATGGGTGCGCACGGCGAAGATGCCCTGCGTGGCGGGTTTTTCATGGCCGAAGCGCACATTCATGGTCGGGCAATCGAGCGTTCGGCCCAGCTTGCGGCCGTGCACCACATGCCCGCTGATGCTGTAGGGGCGCCCCAGCAGGCGGCCGACGCGGTCCATGTCACCCGCCGCCAGCGCCTCGCGCACCACGGACGAGGACACCCGCACGCCATGCACCTCGTAGCTGAGCATGCGGGCCACGTCGAAACCCCGCTCGGTCCCCAGGCTGTCGAGCAGGGCGTAATCCCCCGCGCGCCTGGCGCCGAAGCGGAAGTCATCGCCCACCAGCACATAGCGGGCATGCAGGCCCTGCACCAGCACCTGGTCCACGAAGGCCTGCGGGCTCAGGCTGGCCAGGGCCTGGTCGAAGGGCAGCACCACCACCTGGTCGATGCCGCAGCGCTCCAGCTCATAGAGCTTGTCGCGCAGGGTGCCGATGCGCGGCGGGGCCAGCTCGGGTTTGCCGGCCAACGCCGCGAAATAGTCGCGGGGATGCGGCTCGAAGGTGAGCACGGTGCTGGGCAACCCCCGGTGCTGGGCCTCGCTGCGCAGCAGGGCGAGCATGGCCTGGTGGCCTCGGTGGACACCGTCGAAGTTGCCGATGGTCAGGGCGCAGGCGGGGGCCAGGGCGGCGTGGTGGACGCCTCGGAATACTTGCATGGGGGAGATTATCCTCCCCGCAGGCCCCTGGCACGACCTGTGCGATAAAGCACAGACCCGACATCCGGATGCCGTCCGGATGTCCTGTGTCCCATCAGAGAGACAAGGATCCCACATGAGCAAGAACACCACCCTCCTGCGCGGCGCCGTGATGTGTCTGGCCCTGGCTGGCACGGCCGCCCAGGCCCAGACGGCCTCGCCCACCCTCAAGAAGATCGCCGACACGGGCACCATCAGCCTGGGCCACCGGGAATCCTCCATCCCCTTTTCGTACTACGACGACAAGCAGCAGGTGGTGGGCTATTCCCACGAGCTGATGCTCAGGGTGGTCGAGGCCGTCAAGGCCGAGCTCAAGAAGCCCAAACTGGCCGTGCGCCTCGTGCCGGTCACCTCGCAGAACCGCATTCCCCTGGTGCTCAATGGCACGGTGGACATCGAATGCGGCTCGACCACCAACAATGCCGAGCGCGCCCGCCAGGTGGATTTCTCCACGAACATCTTCGTGGTCGGCACGCGCCTGATGACCCGCAAGGACTCGGGCATCAAGGACTTCGCCGATCTCAAGGGCAAGAACGTCGTCGTCACGGCAGGCACCACCTCCGAGCGCCTGCTGCGCCGCTACAACGAAGAGAAGAAGGCCGGCCTGCGCATCATCTCGGCCAAGGACCACGGCGAATCCTTCCTCACGCTGGAAACCAGCCGCGCGGTCGCCTTCATGATGGACGACGCCCTGCTCTACGGCGAGAAGGCCAAGGCCAAGCGTCCCGATGACTGGACCGTGGTCGGCACCCCCATGTCCGACGAGGCCTACAGCTGCATGATGCGCAAGGGTGATCCGGCGTTCAAGAAGATCGTGGACGCCACGCTCACCAAAGCCATGACCTCGGGCGAGGCCGCCAAGATCTACGCCAAGTGGTTCCAGCAGCCCATCCCGCCCAAGGGCCTGAACCTGAACTGGCCGATGTCGCCCGAAGTGCAGGCCCTGTTCAAGGCCCCGAACGACAAGCCGTTCGAATGAGCCGCTCGCGCCGCAACTCGCTGGACCGTTGGCTGATGGCCGCCGGCAGCGCCCTGGCCATGGGCTTGCCGCCTGCACAGGAAGCGCTGGCACAAATGTCGGCACAAAGGGCTCCCGGGGCCTCGCTGGCGCAGCCAGCGGCCAAGGCCCGCGTGGTGATCCTGGCCACCGGCGGCACCATCGCCGGGGCCGGCGCCTCGGCCGCCAACAGCGCCACCTACCAGGCTGCCAAGGTGCCGGTGGACAAGCTGCTGGCCTCGGTGCCCGAACTGGCCAACGTGGCCCAGGTGCGTGGCGAACAGGTGTTCCAGATCGCCTCGGAAAGCTTCACCGATGCGCAACTGCTGCAACTGGGCAAGCGCGTGTCGGCCCTGAGCAAGCAGGCCGATGTCGACGGCATCGTCATCACCCATGGCACGGACACCCTGGAAGAAACCGCCTACTTCCTGAACCTGACGGTGCACACCAGCAAGCCCGTCGTGGTGGTCGGCTCCATGCGCCCGGGCACCGCCCTGTCGGCCGATGGCGCGCTCAACCTCTACAACGCCGTGGCGACGGCCGCCTCGCCCACCGCGGGCGGCAAGGGCGTGCTGGTGGTGATGAACGACGAGATCCACACCGGGCGCGATGTGAGCAAGTCCATCAACGTGCGCACCGAGGCGTTCAAGAGCCCCTGGGGCGCCCTGGGCATGGCCGTCGAAGGCCAGACCTACTGGTTCCGCGCACCCGTCAAGCGCCACACGGTCCACAGCGAGTTCGACATCGACCACATCGACCACCTGCCGCAGGTGGAGATCGCCTACGGTTACGGCAACGCCTCGCCCACGGCCTACCAGGCCTTCGCGGCGTCAGGCGCCAAGGCGCTGATCCATGCCGGCACGGGCAATGGGTCGGTGTCCAGCGCCGTGGTGCCGGCCCTGCGGGAACTGCGCGCCAAAGGGATCCACATCATCCGATCCTCGCGCGTGGTGGGCGGCGGCTTCGTGATCCGCAACGCCGAGCAACCCGACGACCAGTACGACTGGATCGTGGCGCACGACCTGAATCCCCAGAAGGCCCGCATCCTGGCGGCGCTCGCACTGACAAAGACGAACGATGCCCAGGTCATCCAGCGCATCTTCATGGACTACTGAGCAAACCCAGGAGCCTTTGATGAGCTACCAATGGAACTGGTCCATCTTCTCGCAGCCCACCGCGATGGGCGATGACAGCACCTACTGGGGCTGGATGATCGCAGGGTTCAAGATGACACTGACGGTGTCCTTGAGCGCCTGGGTGCTCGCCCTGGTGCTGGGCGCCCTGGTGGGCGTGCTGCGCACCGTGCCCTCCAAGGGCCTGCAGCGCCTGGCCAGCGCCTATGTCGAGGTGCTGCGCAACATCCCGCTGCTGGTGCAGCTGTTCATCTGGTATTTCATCGTGCCGGAACTGTTGCCTGCCTCGTGGGGCAACGCCATCAAGCAAATGCCGCCGGAGTGGCAGCAGATCGGCGCGGCCGTGCTGTGCCTGGGGCTGTTCACCAGCGCGCGGGTGGCCGAGCAGGTTCGTGCGGGCATCCAGAGCCTGCCGGTGGGGCAGACCCGTGCGGCCCTGGCGCTGGGGCTCACACTGCCGCAGGCCTACCGGCTGGTGCTGCTGCCCATGGCCTTTCGCCTGGTCGTGCCGCCCCTGACCTCGGAGTTCCTCAACATCTTCAAGAACTCGGCCGTGTGCTCGACCATCGGCCTGCTGGAGCTGGCCGCGCAAGGGCGCCAGCTGGTGGACTACACCGCCCAGCCCTATGAGTCGTTCATCGCGGTGACCGTGATGTACGTCGTCATCAACGTCGTCGTGATGGGCCTGATGAGCTTGCTGGAACGCAAGACCAAGGTGCCGGGCTACATGGGCTGAAAGGACACGACATGGCTTACGACTTCGATTGGTCCTCCATCCCCGGCGCCCTGCCCATCCTGGGCCAGGGGCTGCTGGTGTCGCTGGAGATCACGGCCATCGCACTGGCGGTGGGCCTGGTGTGGGGAACCGTGCTGGCCGTGATGCGGCTGTCGCGCCACGCACCGCTGCGCTGGCTGGCCGCGGGTTACGTGAACCTGTTCCGCGCCGTGCCCCTGGTGATGGTGCTGCTGTGGTTCTTCCTGATCGTGCCACAGGTGCTCACGGGCCTGTTCAACCTGCAGCCCGGCACCGACGTGCGCATGGTGTCGGCCATGGTGGGCTTCGCCTTGTTCGAATCGGCCTATTACGCCGAGATCATCCGTGCGGGCATCCAGAGCGTGCCCAAGGGCCAGCTGGCCGCGGCCACGGCGCTGGGCCTCACGCCCCTGCAGGGCATGCGCCTGGTGATCCTGCCTCAGGCCCTGCGCAACATGGTCCCTCTGCTGCTCACACAGGCCATCGTGCTGTTCCAGGACACCTCGCTGGTGTATGTATCGGCCCTGGCCGATTTCTTCGGCTCGGCCTACAAGGTGGGCGACCGCGATGGCCGCCTGGTGGAGCTGCTGCTCTTTGCAGGCGCCGTCTACTTCGTGCTGTGCTTCGCGCTGTCGCGCCTGGTGCAGCGGCTGCGCCCGGACCCCGCCAATGGCTGAAACCTCACCACACATGATCCAGATCGACCACATCTCCAAGCACTACGGCGCCTTCCAGGTGCTGACCGACTGCAGCACCACGGTCAGCAAGGGTGAGGTGGTCGTGGTCTGCGGCCCCTCCGGCTCGGGCAAGTCCACGCTGATCAAGTGCGTCAACGGGCTGGAGCCCTTCCAGGCTGGCCGCATCCTGGTCAACGGCACTTCGGTGGGCGATGCCGGCTCGTCCCTGCCCAAGCTGCGCAGCCAGGTGGGCATGGTGTTCCAGCACTTCGAGCTGTTCCCTCACCTGAGCATCATCGACAACCTCACCCTGGCCCAGAAGCATGTGCTCAAGCGAAGCACGGCAGAAGCAGTGGACAAGGGCATGAAGCTGCTGGAGCGTGTCGGCCTGACGGCCCAGGCGGCCAAATCGCCCGGCCAGCTCTCAGGCGGCCAGCAGCAGCGTGTGGCCATCGCCCGGGCGCTGTGCATGGACCCCATCGTGATGCTCTTCGATGAGCCGACGTCAGCATTGGATCCGGAAATGGTCGGCGAAGTGCTCGACGTGATGACCGAGCTGGCCCAGGAAGGCATGACCATGATGTGTGTCACGCACGAGATGGGCTTTGCACGCCGCGTGGCAGACCGTGTGATCTTCATGGACGCAGGCCGCATCGTGGAAGACCGTCCCAAGCAGGATTTCTTCGATCACCCCGCGTCCGAGCGCGCTCAGCAGTTCCTGGCCCGCATCCTGCACCACTGAGCCCCTTCAGACATGACAAGGGCCTGCCCCTTGCGGGGCAGGCCCGATCAATCAGGCCAAGGCCTCGATCAGCCGCGCATCAACGCTGCTGATCGGACTTGCCCTGGTTGCTGCCGGGCTGCTGGTTGCTGCCTTGCTGGCCGCTCTGGTTGCTGCCCTGGTTCTGGTTGCTGCCTTGCTGGCCGCTCTGGCGACCGGCCTGCTCCTGCTGGTTCTGGCGGTCGGTGTTGCTGCCTTGCTGCTGCTTGGACGGGTTGTCCTGCTGTTGCTGCTGGTTCTGCTTGCTCGGGTTTTGGTTCTGCTGAGTCATGGTGCTTCTCCAGGATCTGTTGAAAGCATCGGCGGGATTGCCGATGACTTTCATCAGCAATCGACGTTCCCGTCAAAGCCTCTCGCGCAGGCCCGTCGTTCAGAAACCGTTGTCCTCCAGCACATCGTCTACGCGGAATTCCTTCTGTGCCTCGGACAGGGCCAACCACGCCCTGTGACTGACAGGCGCGATTTCACGGTCTATGAACGCAGGTGGGCTCAAGGCTTTCCAGGAATGCAGAGATGCATGGCCGCACAGCGGACAGTTGGGCAGTTTTCCGATGCGGAAAAAACTGCCGGTGCTGTCAGGGTCGCAGGCGGTCTCCCCATAGGTGCGCTGCAAGGCATGCGCGCGAAACCAGTCATCCTTGCCGATCATGCGGCGGCTCCGGTTGAGCAAGGCATCGACCTCCTCGTAGGTGGGATCCGTGGCGGTATCCAGGAAGGCCTCGTCCAGCGAATCGGTGCTGCGCAGCACAAACTGACCGTGGATGCCTTCGGGCATGACGCCGACGTGGGAATCTCGCCCACATTGCGCGCAGGTGACGTGCAGAAGTTGCAGCTTCATGGGACTCCCCGGGGGCGCGGACGACAATGAACCGTCCCCTGGATGCCGAGGACTGGCAGCGCACCCGGCCCGACCAGCAGATCAGGGTGCACAGCTGCAGTTGTAACGCGAACCGGCCTGGATTGCCAACTCTCAGCCGTGAGCCCCCGCCTCACCACCGAGGCCGTGACTTCACTGGTAAGAAGCGGCCACCACCCGGCGGCCATAGCCAGGCACCAGGTTCGAGGTCAGCTCCCAGAAGGCGGCCCAGCCGCCATCGCCCAGCGGCATCAGCCGCTGCATGGAGGCCAGTTCGATGCCCAGGCTGTCCCTTGCGAGATTGGCGTCGTTCTGCAGGCTTGCCGCCGTCCACTGGCCCCTCACACGCGTTGCAAACCGCACCGTGTAACGACCGTTGGCGGCGCTGGCGAAGTTCAGCACCCCGGGCTCACCCCGCGAGTTGAAAGCCACGCTCAGCCGTGCCGAGGCGCCGCCATCTGCCGCATCGAAGCGTTCGGGCGTGCTCCACGCCTGCGTGACGGCGTCGAGCACCACCGCATGGGGCGTGGCCTCCTGGGCGGTGAAGGCCTGGCGGTAGGCCACCACGGCCGCGCCATCGGTGTGAATCCTGGCCTGCACGGACAAGAAGCGTCCCCCCGTGGCCAGCGTCGCCACCGCACTAGGCGCCGACCAGCCCCCGTCTGCACGGCGTGACGCTGCATACAACGTTCGGTTGGCCAGACCTCCACTCCAGACTGCCATGGCGCGCCCGCCCGGCTCCACGGCCAGATCGGCGACCTGACCGCCCACCACCTGCGCGGTGTCGGTGTTGATGCACTCGGTCGATGCCCAGGCAGAAGCCTGCAGGCGTCGCACCCCCACGCAGGGGCTGGCCGTGCCGATGTTCTGCAGGGCCAGCGTCGTGAGCACCCCGGTACTTTCGGCCGCGGCCCATCGCGCCGGCCCGGCCGTGCCATGCACCGCTTCGTCGAGCCGGATGGGGGCGCCCAGGCCGACAAGCGCATCGACCGTGCGCACGTACTGAGCACCACCATGCCGATAGAACAGCCAGCCTCGCCCATCGGGCCCGGCCACCACCTGCTGCACATCCATCGACATGCCGCTGACCTGTCCATCGTCGACGGCGTTGACGCCATTGAAATGCATCGCGCGTACCACGGCCACCGAGCCAGTGGTTTCAGACCAGTAGATCCGGGCTAGGCCACTGGCATCCACCACGGCGTGAACCAAGGGATCGGCATTCGAGGACAGGGGCCAGTACGTTGAAGACACACCGCCCGGCCCCTTGAATTGGGCCCATATCTGTTTTTCGTCACGGCCGACAAACACGGTCCAGTCGCCTGAACGCGCCATCAAGCCGTTGTCTCCGAAGACTAGGCCGTGCACCTCGGTTGCACGCGGTGTCGCGCCCGCCTGCCAGACACCGCTGTTGTAACGCGCCTGGTACACGTCCACGTCCCCGTTGTCCGTCTGGAACGCGAGCCAGTCCACCTCGGGCACATCTCCCACCAGCGCATAGCCACCACCGGGCACCACGGCGATCGCGCGGTCGGCCAGTTCCGTTCCCTGCCATCGCTTGTAGACAAGGTTGATGGTGGTGTGGTCACCGCCCCCGCCACAGCCCCCCACGGCCAACACCCCACCCAGGCACAGCGCCTTCAACCACCTGCGGACCCGCGCCATGCTCACCTCTCTGCGATATGCCGTGACAACCCAGGCCTTGGCCCGTCCGGAAATTGTAGAGAGCAGGCAATTTGCCTGAGGGACCGTGCACGGGGGTGCCCCCGTGATCGGGGGGCGGGTTTGATGCTCAGTGACTCACGGATCTCGAGAAGACATTGATCACGACCACCCCCGCAATGATCAAGCCCATGCCTGCCAGTGCCGGAACGTCCAGGCGTTGACCGAACCACAACCAGCTGACCAGCGAAATCAGCACGATGCCCACGCCCGACCAGATTGCATAGGCGATGCCGGTGGGCATGGTGCGCAGGGTGAGCGACAGAAACGCAAAGGACACCACATAGAACACGACCGTGAATACACTGGGCCACAGGCGGGTGAAGGTGTCCGATTGCTTGAGAAGGCTGGTGGCGATCACCTCGCAGAGGATCGCAAGTGCCAAGGACAGATAGGCAGGAATGGACGGCATGCCGACAGTCTAGCCACCCGAACGGCGTCGGGTGGGCGATGCAGGATCTCAGCCCGCCCCGCGTTGCTTCGTCAGCAACTGCAGTGTCATGTCATCACGCACATCGCTGTAGAAGCGCCGCAGCACCTCGGCAAACACCGTGGGCGCGGGACTGCCTGCGTCGGCCAGCTCGAACAAGGTCATGCTCGAACGCAACTTGAGGTCATCGGGCGATCCCAGAATGTCGTGCGCCGATTGGTCATCGTGCAGCAGGAGCAAGCTGGTGGCCGCGTCGCGCAGGCGGGCACCAAGCACCGGGTGCTGGAGATAGGCGCGGGCCTCCGACAGATCGGCAATGCCATAGCGGCGCGCCATGTCGCTTCGGCCCAGCCCGCGCAACTGCGGGAACACGAACCACATCCAGTGGCCGCGTTTGTGGCCCGCTCGCAGTTCGGCCAGGGCCGCGTCGATCACAGGGGCCTGGGCATCGATGAAACGCTGCAATCCCTGGTTGCCGACCATGTCATCGGCGCCTGGCAATCGATCAGCCGTGGCAAAGGTGTCGGTCATGTTGGCGCTCCCAGAAAAAGCGAATGGTCGAAGATTGCACCGGCAAAGCGCATGCCTGTCCGATTTCAAGGCATTTCTCGTGCTCAGCACCCACCTGGCAAGGCAAGTGCCGACAGCGCGTGGGGGCCACCTGACACGCCCTTTCCGCCTCGCCCATACGGCACACCGATTGCCGATCTGAGGTATGAACCTCAAAATTCTGACCATCAACCTGCACAAGGGTTTCGGCGTGTTCAACCGCCGGTTCGTCCTGCCGGAGTTGCGCGAGGCTGTGCGCAGCGTGTCCGCCGACGTCGTCTTCCTGCAGGAGGTGCTGGGTGAGCATGAACTCCATGCGGCGCGCATTCCAAACTGGCCACAGACACCCCACTACGAGTTCCTGGCCGACACGCTGTGGAACGATTTCGCCTACGGCCGCAACGCGGTCTATCCCCAAGGCCACCACGGCAATGCCCTGCTGTCGAAATTCATCATCTCGCAGCATCACAACCATGATGTCTCCACCGCTGGCCCCGAAGAAAAGCGCGGCCTGCTGCACTGCGTGCTGAGTCTGCCGGGTGGGCGGGCACTGCACGCCATCTGCGTGCACCTGGGCCTGCGTGCGGCGCAGCGGCGCCAGCAGGTGGACGGCCTGTGCCGCCTCGTCAATGGCTTGCCGCCGCAGGATCCGGTCGTGGTGGCCGGAGATTTCAACGACTGGGAACAACGCGCACACCGCCAGCTCAGCGGGTGTGCCGGCCTGCGCGAGGTCTTCGTTCAAGCCCATGGCCGCGCCGCACGCACCTTTCCCGCACGCTGGCCCCTGCTGCGGCTGGACCGCATCTACGTGCGGGGCGCGCGCGTCCACCATCCCGTGGTGCTGCCGCGCACGCCCTGGGCCCATCTTTCTGACCACGCCCCCTTGGCCGCGGAGGTATCGCTGTGAACACTACACCACCAACCAAAGACGCTTCTGCGCCACGAAAAACCCCCGCGGTACGCGGCAACCACCTGGCACGCCGTCTGGACGAGGGCTGGACCAGCGGCAACCAGTTGCGCCTGCTGGAGAACGGTGAAGAATTCTTCCCCGCTGTGTTCGCCGCCATCGAAAGCGCCAGGCATGAGGTGTTGATCGAGACCTTCATCCTCTTTGAGGACAAGGTAGGGCTGGCCTTGCACGACGTGCTGCTGCGCGCCGCGCAGCGCGGTGTCCGCGTCGATGTGACCGTGGATGGTTTCGGTTCACCGACCTTGTCGGCTCAGTTCGTGAACACGCTGACCGAAGCCGGCGCCCGCCTGCACGTCTTCGACCCCCCGCCCAAGCTGTCACGCCGCCTCAAGCTGTTCCGCCGTCTGCACCGCAAGATCGTGGTGGTCGATGGCGAGGTCGGTTTCATCGGCGGCATCAATTACTCGGCCGATCACCTCGCGGACTTCGGTGCCGAGGCCAAGCAGGATTATTCGGTGGAAGCCCGCGGCCCCATTGTCGAACAGTTGCGCCTGGAGGCCCAACGCACCATCGCCCAGGCCGCCAAGGAGCAGTGGCCTGACAAGCCGCTGCAGGCTCTGGCCCCCAGGCCTTGCGACAGCGCAGGCCACGCACAGGCCCGGCTGGTGACGCGAGACAATCAGAAGCACCGCGACGACATCGAACGCCACTACCGCATGGCACTGCAGAGCGCCCAGCGCGAGGTGATCATCGCCAACGCGTATTTCTTCCCGGGCTATCGCCTGCTCAAAAGCCTCCAGCGTGCTGCCCAACGCGGTGTGCGCGTGCACCTGATCCTGCAAGGACAGCCTGACGTGGCCGCAGCCACCTGGGCAGCCCGCATGGTCTATGGCCGCCTGATCGACGCGGGCGTGCAGATCCACGAGTACTGCGACCGGCCCATGCACGGCAAGGTGGCACTGGTAGACGACGAATGGTCGACCATCGGCTCCAGCAACCTGGATCCGCTGAGTCTGTCGCTGAACCTCGAAGCCAACCTGGTGATCCGTGACCAGCACTTCAATGCCCAGTTGCGCGACAAGCTGATGCCGCTGCTGCACAACAGCTGTGTGCACGTGAGCAAAGAGCACACGGTGGCGCAGCGCTGGTGGTGGCGTCTGGGCGTGGGCGCCCTGGTCTTTCACATCGTGCGGCACTTTCCACGCTGGATGGCTCAGCTACCCGCTCACCGCCCATCGGTGGTGCCCGCAGCAGAAACAGCAGTGATCACCAGCGCGCCTGCGGATGCGGACGCGCGCGCCTGGTCATGGCGGCGCTTGGCGCCCACTCGCCTGGCCTCGCGTGGAGCAGCGCAATGATGGCCCGCCCTCTGCCCAGTGCCGCGGCCGCTCCACACGCGGTGCCAGCACACCGACCCGACCCGGTGCCTGCAGATGGTCTGGACGACGATGGAGCGTCCGAGGATCAACAGGACAGCACTCCCGCCAAACGGTGGACCCGATGGCTGGGCATCGTCTTCGCCCTCGCGGTGGTGGGGCTGCTGGCATGGGCCGCACGCCGCGTGGACTGGCAAGCCGTGCTGGTGGCCTTGCGCTCCATGCCCCTGGACGTCGTGGCCGCCGCAGCAGGCTTCTCAGCCCTGAGCTACCTGCTGTATGCCAGCTACGACCTGATCGGCCGTGCCTGGATCGGTCACAAGCTCGCCTGGTGGCGCGTGTTGAGCGTCACCGCCGTGAGCTACGCCTTCAACCTCAACCTGGGCATGTTGGTCGGCGGCCTGGGCATCCGCTACCGGCTGTACGCGCGCCTGGGTCTGCGGGGTGGACAGATCGGCCGCGTGCTGACCATGAGCATCTTCACCAACTGGCTGGGCTATGGCGTGCTGGCGGGCGGGGTGTTCCTGTTCCGCCTGCTGCCTGTGCCGGCCGACTGGCATGTGAGCGGTCTGGCCCTTCAAGGCCTCGGTGCCGCCTTGTGGCTGCTGGTGGCGGGGTATCTGGCACTGTGCGGTTGGTCCACACGCCGCAGCTTCACGGTCCGGGGCCACAAGGTGCACCTGCCCAGCCTGGGCATGGCCGGCGTGCAACTGGCGCTGTCGTGCGCCAACTGGCTGGCCATCTCGGTCGTGCTCTACCTGCTGTTCCGTGGGGCCGTGCCCTATGGCGTGGTGCTGGGCACCTCGCTGGTGGCGGCGGTGGCCGGGGTGGTGGCCCGCTTGCCCGCCGGCTTGGGGGTGGTGGAGGCGGTCTTCGTCACGGTGCTGGCCTCACGCCTGCCGGAGGCGACGGTGCTGGCCGCCGTTCTGGTGTACCGGGCTCTGTATTACCTCCTGCCCTTGCTGCTGGCCACGGGCGGCTACCTGCTGATCGAGGCCAAGGCACCACGCACACCAGCACAAGCGCGGCCGGCCGGTTGAGACATTCCTCACGCAAAGTCGCCTGAAGCGAATTTTTAAGCCGACTGACCACCTCTGAACGCCTCCCAACCCTACATCGCACACGGAGACAACCGATACTGAGTCGGTGGAATCTCCAACGTCCAAGCCCTTTGCTGCGCCCCTCACCACGCCGTCCGCGCCGATGTCGGACGGCGATTCCGTGTTCTGGGGGACGGGCGAGGCAGAGGATCCTTTCAAAGCCTCGCTGGACAAGACACTGGCGCAGGGCCACGCCTGGCTGAGCTTCCCGCCTGCCCTGGAAGCGGCCTACCAGCGCGACAAGGCGCCCGAACGACGTCGCACCCTGGAGCGAGGCGGCCTCTGGCTGCTGGTGCTGTTCAACCTCATGCTGGTGACGGACTGGATGATCGTGCCGGACCAGTTCGCCCTGGCCGTGGGGCTGCGCGTGTTCTTCTTCTCCACCATCAACGGGGTCGGCCTGCTGCTGACCGATCGGTTCACCCCCCGCAGCAGAGAATGGACCGTGGTTGGCATGAGCGTGCTGGCCGCCATCATCACTGCCGTGCTCTGCCTGCAGAGCCATGACCGGCTGGCCGCCCCCTACCTCGTCGCGCTGGTCATGGTGGTGCTGTTCAATGGCAGCGTGATCCGCACGCCCTTCTGGAAAGCCCTGCTGATCGACGCCATGGTGCTGGGCATTTTTGTGGTCAGCCTCATGCTGATGCCACAACCCGACTGGCACATCATGTCGGCGCTGATGCTGGTGCTGGTGTCAACAGCCGTGTTCACGCTCTACAGCAGCTACTGGCTAGAGCATGAAGACCGCACCAACTGGTTGATGCAAGGCCAGGAGCACCACCTGCTGGAGGCGCTGGGCAAGGCCAATCGCCGGCTTGAGCGCATGTCGCGCTTCGACGCGCTGACCGATCTGGCCAACCGCCGCCACTTCGACGAGTTCCTGGCACAGCTGTGGCAGCGTGCACGACGAGGCGGCCAGGCGATCGCGCTCCTGATGATGGATGTGGACCACTTCAAGGCCTACAACGACCACTATGGCCACCCCCGGGGAGACACCTGCCTGCAGCAGATCGCCGCCTTGCTGAAAAGGCAACTGAGGCGCCCAGGGGATCTGGTGGCCCGTTTCGGTGGTGAGGAGTTCGTCGCGGTGCTGCACGACACGGCCCTGCCTCAGGCCGTGGCCGCCGCAGAGCGCGTCCGCGCGGGCGTTCAACAACTGGGCTTGCCCCATGCAGCCTCATCCACGGCGGCACAGGTCACCATCAGCATCGGGGTGGCATCCTTCCAGCCACAGACATGCGATGAGGGGCCTCCCGCACTGATTGCTGCGTCGGATGCGGCCCTCTACCAGGCCAAATCGCAAGGGCGCAACCAGGTGGTGCCCTCGACGGCATGCCCTGCCGTGGCGGAGGCACCATGACCACCGCGCGCCTGGACCTGCCCATGCCCGAGGCTCCCCAAAGCATTCCGTCACTGCCCGACCATGCCGATCCCCAGGAGCACCCCCAGGCCACCCTGGCCGGGCAGTTGCTGACCAGGGGCTTTCGCTGGATGAGGTTCACCCGGGGGCTGGAGAGCGAGTTCCAACAGCATGGCGCGCAGAAGCGTCTGCGCCACCTGCTGATCAGCGGGATGCTCTCCTTGCTCGTCTTCAATGGCTTCTTGCTGGCCGACTGGCTGGTGGCCCCCGACGTGTTGCAGCAAGCCGTGCAGGTGCGCCTGGGATTGTTCACCCCCATGGCCTTGCTGGTCCTGGGGTTCGGCGCGCTGTGGTCTGAATTGGTGCTGCGCCGGTTCCCGCAGGCCGTGATCGAGAGCATCGTGCTGGTCAGCAGCGTGAGTGCCGCGGCCAGCGTGGCCTACATCCTGTCCATCACCCAGAGTGTGGGCAGCGCCTACTACCACGTGGGCTTTCTGGTGGTGCTGGCCTACGGCAATGTGGTGCAACGCCTGCGCTTTTGGTATGCAGTGACCGCCTCCATCGCCATCATGGCCATGCACCTGTGGTGTGCCGTGATGATCCCCACGCCAGAACCCAGGCTGATGCCCGCCATCGCGGCCCTTTTGCTGTTCGCGGCCTTCTTCACCCTGATGGCCAACTACGCGCTGGAGCGTGATGAACGCCGACGCTTCCTGCTGTCGCTGCGGCGCCGGCACCTGCTCCAGCAACTCGACAATGCCCACGAACAACTGCAGCGCATCTCTCGTGTGGACGGCCTGACAGGGGTCTTCAACCGGCACCATGTTCAGGAGTATTTGGAACAGGCGTGGCGCCGCTCGGCCCACCAGGGTGACGAATTCGCCGTGATCCTGCTCGATGTGGACCACTTCAAGAAATACAACGATTTTTATGGGCACCAGGCCGGAGACACCTGCCTGCAACAGGTGGCCCAGGCACTCAAGGACAGCCTTCGCCGCCCTGTCGACGTGGTCGCGCGCTTCGGGGGCGAGGAGTTCATCGCGGTGCTGCCGCAGGCAGACGCAGTCCAGGCCAGCCAGGCGGCCGAACGTGTGCGGCTGGCGATCGAGAACCTGCGCCTGCCCCATGGCGCGTCGGAGACATCGCCAGTGGTCACCGTGAGCGTGGGGGTGGCCAGTTGCATCGCCACACCCGCACGCGACAGCCGCACCGTGATCGAAGCGGCCGACCAGGCCCTCTACCGCGCCAAGCACGGTGGCCGCAACCGGATGGTGCTGCAGCGCCTGATCTAGCTTGCATCACTCAGCGTGGCACGCCGTTGCGCCAAGCCGCCCAGTTCTTCGAAATGGCCTGCACCAGCGGGTTGCCAGCCAGGAACAGGTTGTTGAGCGTGATCACGAAACCGCCCTGGTCGGCGTAGTTGACCAGGTTGTCGGCACTGCTCTGCCCGGGATAGGGCCGGTCGAAATCCGAACCACCGCGCAGCACAGCCACGCGCTTGAGGTCCAGCAGCTTAAGGGCTGCGCCGCGCTTGAGGGCCTCGTACGTGGCGTTGTCTTCCTGCTGGGTGGTGCAGTACACGCCCTTGCCATCCGTCACGATCTTCGTCCACTCGGTGGCGCGCTCACCCAGGGCCGTGCCGGAGAACCAGGTGTCGCCGGCCAGCGTGTCGCACTGAAGCACGGTGGGCGGCTGGTTGGCAGGCGCGGCCGGGAACTTGGCACGCGCGGCCTGGGCCTGCGCGCCATCGCTCAGCGTCACGCCCCTGGACAGGGCATACGCCTTCTGCAGCAGGGCCTCATCGAGCTGGAAGACCTCGGTCTTGTAGTCCAGCGGCGGTTTGTCCTTGGGATGCCTGGTGTTGATGCCCAGGTAGCCGCCGGGCCACTCGGCCGGGATCTCGCGCGCATCGATCTCCCACTGGATCCCGAAGTCGACCAGGTAGCGCGCCCAGGCCACAGAGCCCACGGTGCCGTACTCGGGGTTGATGCCAGCGATGCCCGCGATCAGGAAGTAGGTGCGCGACAGATCGAAGCTGCGCGAGAGCACCAGCGCCATGGTGGACGCGGCGGCGTTGGTGTGGCCCATGCCGGTGGTCATCACGCAGACCTCGGCGCGGTTGCAGCGCACCACGGGGTAGTCGGGTGAAAGGCCAGGCACCTTGTGCTCGCGCCACGGGCCGAGCTTGTCGAGCCAGACCTGGCCTTCCGGCGCGAACATCGAGATGATCAGGACCTTGGGCGCAGGCGTGGGCGGGCCGAAGAATCGCTCGTCCTTGAAGAAGCCTCCCGCACTGGCCAGTGTCGGGGCGATGGTGGCAACGATGAGTACGAGGGTGAGCACCCGCAGACGGGCGGCGGTCTTGTTCCAGAGGGACATGGTGGCTCCTGGGGCATGGCTGAGGGACAACGCCGGACATGTGCCGGCAGACCCACACCAATACTGCCCAGGGCCGCCGGTGTGCGCCGAAGCGCCATCCGGATCAGGCCATCTTCAAAGCAGGTTTCACGCCCGAGAACCCGATCAGACCACGCAAGCATGGCCCGATCGGATCAGCCGCTGATCAGAAAAGCCCTTCCAGCGACCATGCCAGGCAACGGTGCTCGGCCTGGAAGACACCGAAGCTCTTCGTGCTGATGCCCGTCGCTTCGAGGCGCTGGTAAGGCGAACTCAGCACATTGAAGGCCGGCCAGGGGCTGGCTGGCAGCGGGGCCGGGCCCACCGTGTTGTTCGGGTTGCCGGTCGCGATGAACGCCTTCCAGTAGCGCAGCATCTGGTCGCCCAGGGCCTGCTGCTGTGCGTTCAGGGGATCCTGCGGGATGCCCGCCACGGTGGACTGGAACACGTACTGCAGATCGCCACCATGGAAGGCCAGCCAGTCGATGAACGGATCAGGCGCGAACTGCGGTGCCGTGCGGTCGGCGAACTCGAAGGCGTAGGTGGGTGTCACCTTCGACAGCGAGTGCGCCATGCGGTTGGCCACGCAGCTGAACACCTTGTCGGTGATCAGCGATGAGGCCGCCACGTCCACGCTGCCGTAGTTGGCGGCGCTGTACAGGCTGGTGTAGACCGGCGCCGCGCTGCCCAGCAGGTAGCCGGCCACGCTGTCGTAGTCGGCCTGTGTCAGCTCGCGGCCATACCCCAGATGGAACAAGGGCAGGATGAAACCACGGCCTTCATCACGGTTGGCACCCACCATCACCGGCACGCGGTTGACTCGGCCAAGGGCCATGGCCTTGAGCGGTGCCATCGGCAGAGTCACGCCGTCGTCGGTGGCCGACCAGATGTCGAACTTGGTGACCGAGTCTTCGTACAGGGGCGACACGGCCAGGATGTCCTCCACTGATTTGGCGCGCAGGCAGGCCATCTGCCCCCCGCCCGCGGCGCAGCCCAGGCGGTCGGCCAGCGCATCGCCATAAGTGCGCGCGGTGGCCAGCGGCTTGGACGCGATGCCGCACGAGGCGCTCTGCATGATCACCCGGTGGAAAAGGCCGCGCGCCTTGGGCGAGGCCAGTGCCAGGCAACCCGAGGTGCCGCCGGACGACTGCCCGGCCAGCGTCACCCGCGAGGCATCACCGCCGAACGCCGCAATGTTCTGCTTGACCCAGCGCAGCGCCAGCCACTGGTCCTGCAAGCCGAAGTTGACGCCTGGGCCCTCCCCGGCCATGCCGGAAGTGGTCAGAAAGCCGAAAGCACCCAGCCGGTAGTTGATGGTGACGACCACGGCGTCGGTCTTGAGCGCCATGATGCTGGCGTCGTACTGGGCGCCCGTGCCCACCTGGAAGGCACCTCCGTGCACCCAGACGATCACCGGGCGCGGCCCTTGGGCCGATGCGGGCGGCGCATAGACATTCAGGCTGAGACAGTCCTCGTTGACCGACGCCTCGGCGAACAAGCCTGGGTACTGCGGGCAGGCCGAGCCGAACTGCGTGGCGTTGCGCGTGCCGGTCCAGGCAGGTGCGGGCTGGGGTGCTTTCCAGCGCAGGGCGCCCGTGGGCGCCTGGCCGTAGGGAATGCCGAGGAACTGCCTCACCCCCGATGCTTGCTGGCCAGCCAGCCAGCCTTGCGCCACCTGCACGGTGGTTTGTGCGTGGACCGAGGCAGACGCCCCAAGCCACAAGGCGGAAACCGAGGCAAGTGCCCTCAACAGGGGCTTGAAGAAACGAGAACTGAATCTGCTCACGATGACTCCTTGCGATGTGGTTATGGCGTGTAAGGACACGCCAATCGAATCATCGACAAGACCTCAGCGGGCTTGATGTCATCCATCAAACCGTTTCAGCGGTTCTGCGTGACAAAAATCACGATTTACCTTGTAACTTGCAATTTATGCAACGTTTTTCGATTTGCATGGGGAGGCTTCCAAGGTCCAAGCCTCACGGCTTGGGAGGCAACACCACAGCGGGATCCTCCACCCAGCGCCACTGCCCCGGGGCCAGATCGGCCGGCAGTTCGAGCTGGCCGACACTGCTGCGGTGCAGTGCCTCCACCCGGTTGCTCACCGCCGCCACCATGCGCTTGACCTGGTGGTACTTGCCCTGCACCAGGGTCAGGCGCAAGTGGGTTTCGCCGATCGCGTCCACCCGCTCGGCCGCATCGGCCTTCACAGGCGATGGGTCGTCGTCCAGCACAACCCCCGCCATCAACTGCTGCAACTGCCCGTCACTCACCGGGTGCTTGCAGGTCACCTCATACACCTTGGGCACATGGTGCTTGGGCGAGGTCAGCTTGTGCAGCAGGGGGCCGTCGTCGGTCATCAGCAGCAGGCCGGTGGTGTCCTGGTCCAGCCGGCCCACAGGCTGGAGGCCGCGGCGGCGCAGCGCCACGGGCAGCAGGTTGTGCACGCCGGGCCAGGCGCCGGGCTTGAGCGAGCATTCGTAGCCGGCCGGCTTGTGCAGCATCACCAGCGCCTTGACATGCGTCACCCAGGGCTGGCCTTCGATCTCCAGCGCCAGCCGGTCTTCCGGGAAGGCGGCATCAGGGTCGTCCACCACCGCGCCGTCGACCTTGACCAGGCCATTGAGGATGAGGCCATCGCACTCGCGGCGGGCGCCGAAGCCCTGGGCGAAGAGGATCTGGGACAGGGGGGCATGCCCGGCGGGCAGTCTGGAGCGTGGCGGCATGGGCAGGCCTGGGACTTTCTGGCAAAAACGCCATTGTGCTGCGATGATGGGCTTTCCCTGACAGCGCGGAGCGCATGTTGAAAGTCCACCACCTCGATTGCGGGTCGATGTGCCCGCTGGGCCGCCGCCTGATCCATGGGGAAGGGGGGTGGCTGGCACCGGCCACCCTGTGCTGCCACTGCCTGCTGATCGAGGGGCGCAACAGCCTGATCCTGGTGGACACAGGCCTGGGCACGGGCGATGTGGCCAACCCTGCCCGGCTGGGCGCGGCGTTCAACGCCGTGGTGCGCCCCCGCCTGCTGATGGAAGAGACCGCGCTGCATCAGATCCGCGCGCTGGGCCTGGACCCGGGCGATGTGCGGCACCTGGTGCCCACTCACCTGGACCTGGACCACGCGGGCGGCCTGGGCGATTTCCCGCTGGCCCAGGTGCACGTGCACGCGCCCGAACTGCAGGCCGCGCTGGAGCGCCCCACCCTGCATGAGAAGAGCCGCTACATCCCGGCGCAATGGGCGCACGGCCCGCAGTGGGCCTCCCACAACGTGAACGGCGACACCTGGATGGGCTTCGACGCGGTGCGTGCCCTGCCCGATACGGATGAAGAGGTGCTGCTGGTGCCACTGACCGGCCACACACGCGGCCACACGGGCGTGGCGGTGCGCACCGGTGACGGCTGGCTGCTGCACTGTGGCGACGCCTACTTCTTCCGCGGAGAGATGGACGAAGATCCGCACTGCCCGGCGGGCCTGCGGATCTTCCAGTCGCTGGTGCAGATGGACAGCACCCAACGCCTGGCCAACCAGCGCCGCCTGCGAGAGCTCAAGCGCGACCATGGCCGGGAGGTGACGCTGTTCTGCGCGCACGACCCGGTGGAGTTGCTGGCGATGGTCGACAGGCCCTTGACGGCCGCCGAAACCGCGGTAGCGGCCTGACGCTCAGGCCGCCGGACCGCGAGGATCAGGCGAACACGCCCGCGCTGTCCTGCATGCGGGCCGACACCTCGCCCAGGTGGTGCATCGTGTCGCCCAGGCTCAGCTCCATCACCGTCAGGCGCTTGAAGAAGTGGCCAGCGGCGTACTCTTCGGTCACGCCGATGCCACCATGCAGCTGCACGGCCTGCTGCGCCACGAAGCGCATGGATTGGCCCAGCTGCACCTTGGCCTGTGCCAGCGCGCGGCGGCGCTCATCGGCCGGGGCCGTGAGCTTGAGCGTGGCGTAATAGCTCATCGAGCGGGCCAGCTCCAACTGCATCTTCATGTCGGATGCGCGGTGGCGCAGGGCCTGGAAGCTGCTGATCAGCACGTTGAACTGCTTGCGGGTGTTCATGTAATCCACCGTCAGCGCCAGCAGGCTTTCCATCGCGCCCACGCCCTCGGCGCACAGCGCAGCGATGCCGATGTCGACCATGTGCTCCAGCGGGGCGAAGCCTTGCTCGGCGATCAGAGCCGCGGGTGCGCTGTCGAAGGTCAGTTCGGCAGCGCGCGAGCCATCGAGCAGCGCATAGGGCTGGGCCTTGAGGCCCGAGGCGCCACGCTCCACCAGGAACAGGGCGATGCCTTCAGGCGCGTCCACGGCACCGCTCACGCGGGCTGGCACCACATAGGCCTCGGCCACACCGTCGTCACCGCCGATGGCCACCAGGTTCTTCACGCCGCTCACGCGCCAGGCACCATCGGCACCCTTCTGCGCGGTAGCGCTGACGTGGCTCAAGCGATAACGCGCACCGCGCTCCTGCAGCGCCGGGATGACACGGGCCGTGCCTTCAGCAACACGCGGCAGCCAGGCAGCCTGCAGCTCTGAAGGAGCATGGTCGCGCAGCACGCCAGCGCCCATCAGCGCGGCGCCGGCGTAGGGCGAGATCACCAGGCCGCGGCCCAGCTCTTCCATCACGACCATGGCCTCCACGGGGCCCATGTCCATGCCGCCGTGCTCGCCGGTCACGGCCAGGCCCAGCAGGCCCAGCTCGGCCAGCGATTGCCACGCACCGCTCGCATCGGCACCAGCATGCCCGCCGGCCTTGACCAGCGCGCGGCGGTGCTCGATGTCGTAGTCCTTGTCCACCCAGCGGCGCACCACATCGCGCAGCTGTTCCTGATCAGAAGTGAAATCGAAATCCATGGTGTCTTGCCTCGTTGGTGGCGGGTCAGCCCAGCAGGGTCTGCGCCACGATGTTGCGCTGCACTTCGTTGGAGCCGCCGTAGATGGTGGTCTTGCGGTAGTTCAGGTAGGTGGCCGCCAGCGGGGCCGCGGTCAGGTTGCCGCCCGGGAAGCCGCCGGCGAACTGGTCGCCCTGCCAGCCGGCTTCCATGGCCTCCTGCAGGAAGACCTGCGAGGTGGGGCCTGCGGCCAGCATCATCAGCTCGCTGTAGCGCTGCTGGATCTCGCTGCCGCGCACCTTGAGCAGGCCGGCCACATCGAGTGCCTTCTTGCCGCCGTGCTCGGCGCTCAGCACGCGCAGCACCATCATCTCCAGCGCGATCACGTCGACTTCCAGCAAGGCGATTTGGTCACGGAAGCGGGCGTCGTCGTACACGCCTTCGGCACGGGCGATGCGCTTGACGCGCTCCAGCTCGCGCTTGGCACGGTTCACATCGGCGATGTTGGTGCGCTCGTGCGCCAGCAGGTACTTGGCGTAGGTCCAGCCCTGGTTCTCCTGGCCGACCAGATTCTCGGCAGGCACCTCGACGTTGTCGAAGAACACCTCGTTGACTTCATGCTCGCCATCCATCGTGATGATGGGGCGCACGGTCACGCCAGGCGACTTCATGTCGATCAGCAGGAAGGAGATGCCGGCCTGTGGCTTGACTTCGCTGTTCGTGCGCACCAGGCAGAAGATCCAGTCGCCGTACTGGCCCAGCGTGGTCCAGGTCTTCTGGCCGTTGACGATGTACTTGTTGCCCTGGCGCTCGGCACGGGTCTTCACGGAAGCCAGGTCGGAGCCGGAGCCCGGCTCGCTGTAGCCCTGGCTCCACCACACCTCGCCGCTCATGATGCCGGGCAAAAAGCGCTGGTGCTGCTCAGGCGAGCCGAAGGCCATGATCACGGGCGCCACCATCACCGGGCCGAAGGGCACGATGCGCGGGCTGCCGGCCATGGCGCATTCTTCCTCGAAGATGTGGCGCTGGATGGCGTCCCAGCCGGGGCCGCCGAACTCCTTGGGCCAGCCGTAGCCGTGCAGGCCTTTGGCGCCCAGGATCTTGGCCCAGCGCTGCATGTCGTCCTTGCTCAGGCGCAGGGCGTTGTGCACCTTGTGCGAAATGTCGGCCGGCAGGTTGGCGCGCACCCAGGTGCGCATCTCTTGCCTGAAGGCCTCTTGTTCCGGGGTGAATTGCAGATCCATGGAGGGTCCTTTCGCTCAGGCACTGAAGGCCTGGATGCCGGTCTGGGCGCGGCCCAGGATCAGCGCGTGCACATCATGCGTGCCTTCGTAGGTGTTGACCACCTCCAGGTTCACGACATGGCGAATCACGCCGTATTCATCGCTGATGCCGTTGCCGCCGTGCATGTCGCGCGCCACGCGGGCGATGTCCAGCGCCTTGCCGCAGTTGTTGCGCTTCATCAGCGAGGTGATCTCGGGTGCGGCGATGCCTTCGTCCTTCATGCGGCCCAGGCGAAGCGAGCCTTGCAGGCCCAGCGCGATCTCGGTCTGCATGTCGGCCAGCTTCTTCTGGATCAGCTGGTTGGCGGCCAGCGGGCGGCCGAACTGGATGCGATCCAGCGTGTACTGGCGCGCGGCCTGCCAGCAGAACTCGGCGGCGCCCATCGCGCCCCAGGAGATGCCGTAGCGCGCGCTGTTCAGGCACGTGAAGGGGCCCTTGAGGCCTTCGACTTCCAGCTCGTTCTCGGCCGGCACGAAGACCTTGTCCATCACGATCTCGCCGGTGACGGAGGTGCGCAGGCCCACCTTGCCGTGGATGGCCGGAGCGCTCAGGCCCTTCCAGCCTTTTTCCAGGATGAAGCCGCGGATCTTGCCCGCATCGTTCTTGGCCCAGACCACGAACACATCGGCAATCGGCGAGTTGGTGATCCACATCTTGGCGCCGCTCAGCTCATAACCGCCAGGCACGCTGCGCGCGCGGGTGATCATGCCGCCGGGATCCGAGCCGTGGTTGGGCTCGGTCAGGCCGAAGCAGCCAATCCATTCGCCACTGGCAAGCCGGGGCAGGTACTTCTGCTTCTGCGCCTCGGTGCCGAACTCGTTGCTGGGCACCATCACCAGCGACGACTGCACGCTCATCATCGAGCGGTAGCCCGAATCCACGCGCTCCACCTCGCGGGCGACCAGGCCGTAGCAAACGTAGTTGAGGTCCGCACCGCCGTACTGCGAAGGAATCGTGGCCCCCAAGAGACCCAGCTCACCCATCTCGCGGAAGATGCTGGCGTCGGTCTGCTCATTGCGGAAGGAATCGCGCACGCGCGGCAGCAGGCGGCCTTGCGAGTAGTCATAGGCGGCCTGTTGCACCTGGCGCTCTTCGGAGGTGAGCTGCTCGGAGAGCATGAAGGGGTCGTCCCAGTGGAAGGAGGCTTTGGAAGACGAGCTCATGGTGTGTGTCTTTCTCAGGGAATCTTGAAGATGCGTGTGGATGCGAAGGCGGCAGCGGTGGATGGCGTTCAGACGCGTTCGAGCACCAGCGCCAGGCCCTGCCCCACGCCGATGCACAGGCTGACCACGGCATAGCGGCCCTGGCGGCGCTGCAGTTCACGCGCCACGGTCAGGGCAAGCCGCGCGCCCGAGGCGCCCAGCGGGTGGCCCACGGCGATGGCGCCACCGTTGGGGTTGACGCGCGGATCGTCGAAGGCCACGTTCAACTGCTTGAGGCAGCCCAGCACCTGGCTGGCAAAGGCTTCGTTGATCTCGATGATGTCCATGTCGGCCAGCGTGAGGCCCGCGCGCGCCACGGCCTTCTGGATCGCCTCGACCGGGCCCAGGCCCATCACGCGCGGTGCCACGCCAGCGGCGGCAGCCGAGACCAGGCGCGCCAGCGGCTTGGCGCCCACCGATTCACCGATCTCGCGGCTGCCGATCAGCAGCGCTGCGGCCCCATCGTTGATGCCGGAGGCATTGCCAGCCGTGACCACGCCGCCTTCAAACAGCGGGCGCAGCTTGCCCAGTGTTTCCAGCGTGGATTCGGCACGCGGGTGCTCGTCGGTGTCCACGTGCAGCGGCGGCGTCTTGCGGCCGGTGGGCACGTCGATGGCGTGGATCTCGCCCTTGAAGAAGCCCTCGGCCTGGGCCCTGGCGAACTTGGCCTGCGAGGCGGCGGCGAAGGTGTCGGCCTCGACGCGGGTGATGCCCAGGTCATGCGCGACGTTGTCGCCCGTTTCGGGCATGGAGTGGTTGCCGTATTCGGCCGTCACGCGCGGGTTCGGAAAGCGCGAGCCGATGGTGGTGTCGTAGACCTTGATGTCGCGGCTGAAGGCCGATTCAGCCTTGGCCATCACGAAGGGCGCGCGGCTCATGCTCTCCACACCGCCGGCCAGGTAGAGGCTGCCTTCCCCACAGGTGATGGCGCGGGCCGCGTCGATCACCGCGGCCAGCCCGCTGGCGCACAGGCGGTTCACCGTCTGGCCGGGCACGCTCACGGGCAGGCCTGCCGCCAGCGCGGCGTTGCGGGCCACGTTGCGCGAATCTTCACCCGCCTGGTTGGTGCATCCCAGGATGACGTCTTCGATCTGGGCGGCATCCCAGGGAGAACGGGCCACCAGGGCCTTGATCACCTCGGCGACCAGATCATCCGGGCGCACACGCGCCAGGGCGCCTGCATGACGTCCGAAGGGCGTGCGCAGACCATCGTAGAGAAACGCATTGAGCATACAAAGTCCTCGTGGGCGTGCACCGGCCCGATGCCGGCGCTGTCAGCGTTCAGAAACATCCAGAATCAGGATAATGTTCTGCATTGCAGAACATTAAGATACTTCAACGCCATGGGCGGCCGATTCCTGTGCTTTCAACGCGGCGGATGATAGCAGCAATGGAATCAACGATCACCTAGCGGTTCTACGGATCAATGCCAACGTCTTAATGCACCATTAAGCAGAACATTGAACCGCACAGCAGAACACCCCCCCCGTGCCAGCTCAATACCGCTTGACCAAGGTCATCGTGTCGTTTTCGCGCTTCATCTGAAAGCGCGAGAGAAAGCTGTTGCCCAGCAGCACATAGGGCATCGACCCCTCGGACACGGAAGCCTCGACGTTCTGGAGCTCCACATCCCCGATGCGGACGCTGTTCAGCTTGATCCTGTAGGCGCGTATCACACCGTTGGCCGTGCTGCTGTAGCCCGGCTGCCCGTGTTCGTATTTCAGGCCGATGCGCTGCGCTTCGGCTGCACTCATCGCCACCAGCGTCGCACCCGTGTCGACAACGAAGTTCACCGAGCGACCGTTGATGGAGCCCAAGGTGAAGAAGTGCCCTCCGCGGCCGGCCGCCAGCACGATCTGGCTGCCACCGCCCCCTCCACCACCGCTGCCGCCCACACTGACCGGGCCTTCGCCCAGGCGCACTGTCTGGCGCTTGCCGCCGATGTCGACCACGGCCTGCTCGGAAGTAACCGACAGAACCTTGACGCCCAGGTGGGTGTCGCCTGCGGCCAGGGCCTTCGGCTGGCCGCCATTGATGACCAGCAGCGCCCGGCTGCCCATGCCGCCGGTCATGGCGACGCTCTGGGCCTGGGCCGAGGCCATGCCCAGCGCCAGCAGGCTGACCACAAACCAAGGCATCAAGCGCCTGGCTGGCGCTTGCTCATAGGCCGGATGACAAGGCGACGTGGCCTGCTTCATGGTGATGATCCCCTGGTGTGTCGTTGTATGGTCGGGCACGAAGGCACAGGCAACACGCCTGGCCCTTCCCTGCCCCGCCGCGATCAATCGCGGAAGTTGTCGAAGCTCAGCGGCACGTCATCGATTTCCTTGCGCAGCAGCGCCATGGCCGCCTGCAGGTCGTCTCGCTTGGTGCCCTGAATGCGCACCTCCTCGCCCTGGATGCTGGCATTGACCTTCATCTTGCTGTCCTTGATGATCTTGACGATCTTCTTGGCCAGCTCGCTCTCGATGCCGGCCTTGATCTTGAGCACCTGCTTGACCTTGTCGCCGCCGATCTTCTCGACCTTGCCGATGTCCATGAAACGGATGTCGACCTTCTGCTTGGTCAGCTTGTTGAAGAGCACGTCACGGACCTGGTCGATCTGGAAATCGCTGTCGCCGAGGATGATGACTTCTTTTTCCTTTTTCTTGAATTCGACGGCAGCGCTGGTGCCCTTGAAGTCGAATCGCGTGCCGATTTCCTTGGCGGTGGTGTCCACGGCGTTGCCGACGGATTCGATGTTCGGGTCGAGCTTGGTGTCAAAACTGGGCATGGGTGTTCTCCTTTGTCTGCGAAAATTCTGCCATGCACACGCCCCTGGCCGTGGAACACGGCGCCAATCTCAAGCAGTACAACACCTTCGGGTTGCCATCCAACGCCCAGGCGCTGGTGCGCATCACCAGTGAATCCGACGTTCGCCGGGTGGTCGACGACCCTGCCCTGGGCCTGGCGCCCAAGTTCATCCTGGGCGGCGGCAGCAACCTGGTGCTCACGCAGGATGTTCGGGCCTGCGTGCTCAAGGTCGAAGTGATGGGCAGGCGCGTGCTTGAAACCAGGGACGACGCCTGGATCATCGAGGTGGGCGCAGGCGAATCCTGGCACGAGACCGTGCAATGGACGCTGGACAACGGCCTGCCCGGCCTGGAGAACATGGCCTTGATTCCCGGCACGGTGGGCGCTGCGCCGGTGCAGAACATCGGCGCCTACGGCATTGAACTGAAAGACCGCTTCGAATCGCTGGACGCGGTCGATCTGATCACCGGCCGCTCGGTGACGCTGCATTCACAGCACTGCGCCTTTGGCTACCGCGACAGCATTTTCAAGCGGCATCTGGCCGGCAAGGGCGTGATCACGCGCGTGCGCCTGCGCCTGCCGCGCCCCTGGCAACCCGTGCTGGGCTACCTGGAGCTCGAACGCAAGATCGCCGAAACGGGCATCACCGCGCCCGATGCCCGGCAGATCTTCGACTGGGTGTGCGGCATACGCAGCGTCAAGCTGCCTGACCCGGCCGTGATCGGCAATGCCGGCAGCTTCTTCAAGAACCCGGTGGTCACGCCCGAGCAGTGCCGCGACATCATCAACCGCGATCCGGAGATCGTGCACTACCCCATGCCCGACGGGACCTTCAAGCTGGCCGCCGGCTGGATGATCGATGCCTGTGGTTGGAAGGGCAAGTCCATCGGACGCGCCGGCGTCTATGAAAAGCAGGCCTTGGTGCTGGTGAACCGGGGGGGCGCCAGTGGGGCAGAGGTGGTCACCTTGGCGAAGGCGATTCAAGAAAGTGTCTACGGACGCTTTGGCATCAGGCTGGAGCCAGAGCCGGTGGTTGTGTAAACCGCCCATGGCCCCTAGTTGTTGGGGTGTCATGCGTGCAGGGCCAGGGCCATACTCGCCCCGCACGTCGCCCACCGGGCGCATCACCACACCAAGGGGAACGCCCATGACGATCAGCCGCTTGACCAGATCCGCCATGGCTGGCGTGTTGATGCTCAGCCTTGCTCATGCCCAGGCCACGAGCTACACAGTGACAGCCCTGGGCACGCTGGGTGGCGACTACAGCGCCGCGGCATCGATCAACGACCACGGCGTGATCACTGGCCAGTCGTCGCTGGCAGGCAATGTGCAGCACCGCGCCTTCATCTACCAGAACGGCACGATGACCGACCTGGGGCTGCCGGGCGACAACAGCCGGGGCAACGCCATCAACAACCTCAATCAGATCGTCGGCACCACCTTCGTGCCTGGCGGCTCGCCGTTCCAGCCACGGGGCTTCCTGTACAGCCAGGGCACGGTCACCGACCTGGGCACCCTGGGTGGCGCGTCCACCTATGCCAATGGCATCAACCACGCCGCTCAGGTCGTGGGAACGTCCGATCCCGGCGATGCAGTAGGAACGGCCTTCATCTACCAGCACGGCAGCATGGTCGCGATCCCTGCCGGCAACGGCAGCACCAGCAGCGAGGCATCGGCCATCAACGACCACGGAGCGGTCACCGGACGAGGCAGCACCGAAACGTCCTTGACACCCTTCGTGTACGACAACGGCATACTGACCATCCTGCGCGACGCGCAAGGGCAGGTCCCTCTCGGCGCAGGTGCCGACATCAACAATGCAGGGGTCGTCACGGGGTCCGCGCGCTTCGCAGGGTCGACCAGGACATCGGCTTTCCTCTACGAGAACGGCGTGGTCCGGAGCATCGGCTCGCTGGGCGGCAACTGGAGCAGCGGCGCCAGCCTGAACGAGCGCGGCGAGGTGGTCGGTGCCTCGACGCTGGCCGACGGATCGATCCACAACGCGTTCTTCTACAGCCACGCGACGGGCATGCTGAACCTCAACGACCTGATCGATGCAGGCAGTGGCTGGGTGCTGTCGGATGCCACCTCGATCAACGAAGCTGGCCAGATCGTGGGCTCGGGACTCTACAACGGCGTGCAGCGAGCCTATCTGCTGAGCCCTGTGCCAGAACCCGCCAGCCTGGCCCTGGCCTGCGTGGGAGCCTGGATGGCCTGGACGCGGGCCAGACGAGCAAAGGGGCCCATCGCTGAGCCCCTTTGTCCGTCATCGCAATGAACACGGGGCGCCTTCACAGGCGCCTGATGCATCATCAACCGAAATGGCAGATGTAGTGATACGCCTCGCCTTCGACCTCGATCTCGAAGGACGAATTGCCTGGCACGTTGAAGCTTTCGCCCGGGCCATAGGTCTGCCAGTCGGCAGCGCCAGCCAGCTTGATGGTCGCCTTGCCGGCCACGGTTTCCATGATCTCGGGCGCGCCGGTGTTGAAGGTCAAGGTGGCGGGCAGGATCACGCCGACGGACTTGCGGGTGCCGTCGGCCAGGGTCACGGTGTGCGACACGCACTTGCCGTCGAAGTACACATTGGCCTGGGTGCCGACCGTGCCGGCCAGGGTGGAGGTGATGCTCATGGTCTGTGAATGATGGCGATGAAAAGACAGAAAGAGACAAGGGCCGGAAGGCCCCTGTCAACTCGAGCGCAGGATCAGGCGGCCTTGCGGGCAGCCGGCTTGCGGGGTGCGGCAGCCTTCTTGGGCGCAGGCACGGCCTTCAGCAGCGACGCCGTGGCGGCCTTGGGAGCCGCAGCGGGCTTGGCCACCTTCTTGCCCCTGGCAGCAGGCTTGGCACCCTTGGCCGCGGCCAGGCGCTTGGCCTGCACGTTGGCACCGATGCGCAGGCGCAGCGCGTTCAGCTTGATGAAGCCGGCCGCGTCGGCCTGGTTGTAGGCGCCGCCGTCGTCGTCGAAGGTCGAGATCTTGGCGTCGAACAGGCTGTCGGTGGCCGATTCGCGGCCCACGCACATGATCGTGCCCTTGTACAGCTTCAGGCGCACCTTGCCGTTCACGGTGGCCTGGCTGGCGTCGATCAGGCCCTGCAGCAGCTCGCGCTCGGGGCTGAACCAGTAGCCGTTGTAGATCAGGCGGGCATAGCGGGGCATCAGGTCGTCCTTGAGGGACAGCACTTCGCGGTCCAGCGTGATCGACTCGATGGCGCGGTGGCCCGACAGCAGGATGGTGCCGCCCGGGGTTTCGTAGCAGCCGCGGCTCTTCATGCCCACGTAGCGGTTCTCGACCTTGTCCAGGCGGCCGATGCCGTGCTTGCCGCCGATCTCGTTCAGCTTGGTCAGCACCTGGGCCGGCGACAGCTTCACGCCGTCGATGGCGACCACGTCACCCTTGGCGTAGGTCAGCTCGATCACCTGGGGCTTGCTGGGCGCCTTCTCGGGCGACACCGTCAGGCGCCACATGTTGGCTTCAGGCTCGAAGTTCGGATCCTCGAGCACGCCGCCTTCGTAGCTGATGTGCAGCAGGTTGGCGTCCATCGAGTAAGGGGCGCCGCCCTTGCGCTTCTTGAAGTCCACGGGGATCTTGTGCGCATCGGCGTAGGCCAGCAGCTTTTCGCGGCTCAGCAGGTCCCACTCGCGCCAGGGGGCGATCACCTTCACGCCTGGCAGGAGCGCGTAGGCGCCGAGCTCGAAGCGGACCTGGTCGTTGCCCTTGCCGGTGGCACCGTGGCTGATGGCGTCGCCCTTGGTCTTCTTGGCGATCTCGATCAGGCGCTTGGCGATCAGCGGGCGGGCGATGGAGGTGCCCAGCAGGTATTCACCTTCGTACAGCGCGTTGGCGCGGAACATGGGGAACACGTAGTCACGCACGAACTCTTCGCGCAGGTCTTCGATGAAGATGTTCTCGGGCTTGATGCCCAGCTTGATGGCCTTGGCGCGTGCGGGCTCGATCTCTTCGCCCTGGCCGATGTCGGCGGTGAAGGTGACCACTTCGCAGTTGTACTCGTCCTGCAGCCACTTCAGGATGATGGAGGTGTCCAGGCCGCCGGAGTAGGCCAGGACGACTTTCTTGATTTTTTGCGGCTCGGCGGCGGGCTTCGCGGCCTTGGCGGTGACAGCGGCCTTGACGGGCGCTGCCTTGACGAGGGCCTTGGCAGGCTTGGCGGTTTTGGACATGGTCGTGGTCGTTCAGTCGGACGAAACCACGGATTTTAAGGCCATGCGCTCATTTTTAGAGCACCGCCTTTCACCCATCTTTACAGAGCGGACACACAGCAGGTGTCGGCATGCGGTGCAATGGACGCGTTAAGGAATGGCGGGACCGTCCAAACCACCCGCCTGGAGCCGAGCATGTCCTACCGCCCTCTTCAACTCACCGTGGCCGCACTGGCCGCGCTGTCCACTGCCTCGGTGTGGGCAGGCCCCGCCGTGGGCACCATCATCGGCAGCCCCTCCTCCGCCGTCACCACGCTCAACGCCCGCGTGATCTCCAGCACGCCGGTGGTGGCCCAGGTGGCCGTGCCCACCCAGGCCTGCTATGACGAACTGCAGGCCACGCCGGCGCGCAGCAGCGGCGCCGGCGCCATCATCGGGGCCATCGCCGGTGCGGCGCTGGGCAATGCCGTGGGCAAGGGTGCCGGCAACGCCATCGCCACCGGTGTCGGCCTGATGGGCGGCGCCGTGCTGGGCAACCACATCGAGACCGACGGCCGTCCCGGCGGCACGCAGACCGTGCGCCGCTGCAGTCAGCAGACCGCCTACCAGAACCAGGTCGTCGCCTACGACGTGGTCTACGAGGTCAACGGCCAGCAGTATTCCACCCAGATGGGCAGTGAGCCGGGCCGCACCATCCCGGTCCAGCTGACCGTCACGCCGGCCGTGGCCGCCCCGGGGCAGCAGGCCCCCGTGATGATGCAGGCGCCCGTGGTCATGGCGCCCTCTCCGGTGTCCATGGTCGGGTACCGCCCTGGCGTCGTGATCGACGCCCGTTTTGACAATGGACGCCACGATGGCCGGCACCGTGGGGGATGGCGTAATAGGGGTTGGGACTGATGAACGCCGGCCCTGGCAGAGAGGGGCAGCGTCATCAGGCGTGAATTACGCATGATTTGAAGGCCTGTTCCACGGCCGTATAACGGGGCGCAAATGGACAATTCCTGACAACGGCGGCCAGACAGTTAGGCCGCCTGTCAGGTGAGGCCTTTTTGGACAGAAAGCCCCGACGCCCAGCGCCGATGCCCCGACACGCTCGACTTCTCATCGAGGAGCTTGAGCCGCGCCTGCTGTTCTCGTCGGATGTGGCCGGGGTGCTGCCGCCACTGGGGCCCTTGCAGAACGATGCCGGCGCCTCGGCCATCACCAGCGCCCAGGTCGCGCCAGCCCCTGCCGCACAAGAGGGTGGCACCGAGCCCAGCCAGGCCACGGCCGCGCCGCTGGCCCAGCAGGTCACAGGGCAGGAACTGGCCTTCGTGGACATGAGCGTCGACGGCGCCCAGGACCTGGTGGACGGCCTGCGCAACGACCAGGCCACCGGCCGCGCCATCGAGATCGTCCAGATCATGCCTGGTGAAGACGGCCTGCGCGTGATCACCGACACACTGGCGGGCTACCAGGATGTCCAGGCCGTGCACGTGTTCAGCCACGGCGACGAACAGGGACTGGCCATCGGCACCGCGCGGCTGGATGGTGCCTCCCTGTCCACCTACATGCAGGACATCGCCGCGTGGTCGGCCGCCATGGCCGCCGATGGGGACCTGCTGCTGTACGGCTGCAACCTGGCCTCCAGCCATGCTGGGCAGGCCCTGGTGAACGAGCTGGCCCTGCTGTCCGGTGCGGACGTCGCCGCCAGCACCGACCTCACCGGTGCGGCGGTCCTGGGCGGCAACTGGGAACTGGAATACCGTCACGGCGCGATCGAAGCCGCGGCACTCTCGGCCACGTCATGGGAGCACACGCTGGCCACCGTCACCTTCCAGCAAGGCGTGGGCGGCTACACCGGCACGCAAGACACCTACCTGGAGATGCTGTCCGGCAGCGCGAACAACGGTGACAAGACCTCGATGGTGGCCGGGCGGGCACTCGTTCAGAGCGAAAGCCAGGTCCTGATCCGTTTCGACAACATCATCGGCACGGGCCCCGGCCAGATCCCGCCAGGCTCGATCATCACGAATGTCTCACTGAGTCTGTACGCCACGAGCATCGGCGGCTGGGGCAGCGACTACACACTGGAGCTCTACCGGGTGACCACGGGATGGACCGAGGCCTCGACCTGGAACTCCCTGGGCAGCGGCATCGACAGCGAGAAGGTCTCGACGGCCGATGGCTCCGTCACCTCGCGTGGCACGGCCAATGCCTACAAGAGCTTCACCGACGGTGGCCTGATCAGCACCCTGCAGGCCTGGGCAGACGGCACCGCCACCAACAACGGCTGGATGATCACCAGCGCCTACAACTCATCGAACAACACCTTCAACAGCTCGGAGGCGGCAACCAACCAGCCGAAGCTCTCGGTCACCTACATCACGCCCACGCCACCGGGCATGGACCTGGACGCAAACAACAGCTCCGGCGCCGCCGGCAACAACTACAGCGGCGGCTTCACCGAAGGCACGCCGGCCCGCATCGCAGACAACGATGCGACCATCACGGCGGGCAACTCCACCAACATGAGCGGCATGACGGTGACGCTAAACAACCGCCCGAACGGCACGTCCGAGGTGCTGGCGGCCACCACCACCGGCACCAACATCACCGCCAACTACAACAGCGCCACCGGCGTGCTCACCCTGAGCGGCACGGACACCCTGGCCAAGTACCAGCAGGTGCTGCGCAGCATCACCTACAACAACCTGTCGGACAACCCCGATACCGCCACCCGCACCCTGACCATCACCGTCACGGACACCTACGGCCAGAGCGCCTCGGCCACTTCGACGCTCACCGTCACCGCCGTCAACGACGCGCCCACGGTCACGACCACGGGCAGCTCACTGGGCTACACGGAGAACGCCGGCGCCGCCGTGGTCGACAGCGGCGTGACGGTAAGCGACGCGGACAACGCCAACCTGACCGGCGCCACGGTGCGGATCACCGGCAACTACGTCAATGGCCAGGACCTGCTGAGCTTCCTGGCCCAGAACGGCATCACCGGCCTGTGGGACGCCAGCACCGGCACCCTCACGCTGAGCGGCGCGGCCACCGTGGCCCAGTACCAGGCCGCGCTGCGCAGCATCACCTACACCAACAGCAGCGACAACCCATCCACGGCCGCGCGCACCGTGAGCTTCACCGTGACCGACGGCGCCCTTGCCAGCACGGCCGCCACGCGCAGCATCGCCATCACTGCGGTGAACGATGCGCCGGTGGTGTCAACCTCTGGAGGCAGCAGCGGCTTCACAGAGAACGGCAGCGCCGTCGCCGTGGACAGCGGTTTGAGCGTGAGCGATGCGGACAGCGCCAACCTCAATGGCGCCACGGTCCGCATCACCGGCAACTACGCCAATGGGCAGGACCTGCTGTCCTTCACCAACCAGAACGGCATCAGCGGCAGCTGGAACGCCAGCACCGGCACGCTCACCCTGAGCGGCTCGGCCACCGTGGCCCAGTACCAGACGGCACTGCGCAGCATCACCTACAGCAACAGCAGCGAGAACCCGTCCACTGCCGCGCGCACGGTCAGCTTCACGGTGACGGACACCAGCGGTGCCGCCAGCAACGCCGCCACGCGCAGCGTGGGCGTGACCGCCGTCAACGACGCGCCCGTGATCACCAGCAACAGCGGCGGCACATCGGCCAGCATCAGCATCGGCGAGAACGGCACCGCGGTCACGACCATCACGGCCACGGACGTGGACAGTGGGGGGCTGGTCTACAGCATCGCCGGTGGGGCCGATGCGGCCCGCTTCACCATCGACAGCAGCACCGGCGTGCTGCGCTTCATCACCGCACCCGATTTCGAGGCGCCGACGGACGCGGGCGGCAACAACGTCTATGACGTGATCGTGCAGGTCACCGACGGCACGCTCACCGACACGCAGGCGCTGTCCGTCACCGTGACCGATGTGGACGAGTTCGATGTCGGGCCGGTGAGCGATGCCAATGCCGCGGCCAACCAGGTGGCCGAGAACGCGGCCAATGGCAGCACCGTGGGCATCACCGCCCAGGCCGCGGACCCGGATGGCAGCAACAACACCATCACCTATTCGTTAAGCAACAACGCGGGCGGGCGATTCACGATCAACGCCAGCACCGGCGTGGTCACCCTGGCCAACGGCACCCTTCTGAACTACGAGGCGGCCACCTCGCACAGCATCACCGTGCTGGCCACCAGCAGCGACGGCTCCACCAGCAGCCAGGGCTTCACCATCAACCTCACCGACGTCAACGAGTTCGCCGTCGGGGCTGTGAGCGACGCCAACGCCGCAGCCAACACCGTGGCNCGCGGACCCGGATGGCAGCAACAACACCATCACCTATTCGTTAAGCAACAACGCGGGCGGGCGATTCACGATCAACGCCAGCACCGGCGTGGTCACCCTGGCCAACGGCACCCTTCTGAACTACGAGGCGGCCACCTCGCACAGCATCACCGTGCTGGCCACCAGCAGCGACGGCTCCACCAGCAGCCAGGGCTTCACCATCAACCTCACCGACGTCAACGAGTTCGCCGTCGGGGCTGTGAGCGACGCCAACGCCGCAGCCAACACCGTGGCCGAGAACGCGGCCAATGGCAGCACCGTGGGCATCACGGCCCAGGCCTCGGATCTTGATGCCAGCAACAACACCATCAGCTACTCGCTGAGCAACAACGCAGGCGGGCGCTTCACCATCAATGCCAGCACCGGCGTGGTCACCGTGGCCAACGGCACCTTGCTCAATTACGAAGCCGCCACCTCGCACAGCATCACGGTGCTGGCCACCAGCAGCGACGGCTCCACCAGCAGCCAGAGCTTCACCATCAACCTCACCGACGTCAACGAGTTCACCGTCGGATCGGTGAGCGATGCCAACGCCGCGGCCAACCAGGTGGCCGAGAACGCCGCCAACGGCAGCACCGTCGGCCTCACCGCCCGCGCCACCGATACGGATGGCAGCAACAACACCGTCTCCTACTCGCTGAGCAACAACGCGGGTGGGCGCTTCACCATCAATGCCAGCACCGGCGTTGTCACCGTGGCCAACGGCTCCCCGCTCAACTACGAGGCGGCCACCTCGCACAGCATCACCGTGCTGGCCACCAGCAGCGACGGCTCCACCAGCAGCCAGAGCTTCGTCATCAACATTGCCGATGTGGACGAATTCAACGTGGGCAGCGTGACCGATGCCAACGCCGCGGCCAACGCCGTGGCCGAGAACGCCACCAACGGCAGCACCGTGGGCATCACCGCCCAAGCCTCGGACGCCGATGGCAGCAACCACACCATCACCTACTCGCTGAGCGACAACGCGGGTGGGCGCTTCACCATCAACGCCAGCACCGGGGTGGTCACCGTGGCCAACGGNNGGTGGTCACCGTGGCCAACGGAGCGCTGCTGGATTTCGAAGCCGCCGCCTCGCACAGCATCACCGTGCTGGCCACCAGCAGCGATGGCTCCAGCAGCAGCCAGAGCTTCACCATCGCCATCACGGACGTGAACGAGCACGCTGTCGGGAGTGTCAGCGACGTGGACGCTTCGCCCAACGAGGTCAACGAGAACGCCTCGAACGGCGACGACGTGGGCATCACTGCCCGGGCCACCGATGCAGATGGCACCAACAACGCCGTCACCTACACGCTCACGGACAACGCCGGTGGCCGCTTCACCATCAACGCCAGCACCGGCGTGGTGACGGTGCTGGACGCCTCGCTGCTGGATTTCGAGACCACCGCCTCGCACACCATCACCGTGCAGGCCACCAGCAGCGATGGCTCCAGCAGCAGCCAGAACTTCACCATCGACATCACCGATGGCAGTGAAGCCGGTGTGGGACCGGTGTCGGACGTGGACGTGGACGCGGGCGCGGGCGCGAACAGCGTGATCGAAAATGCGACCGCAGGCACCACGGTGGGCATCACCGCCTCGGCCATCGACCCGGACGTGATCGACACGGTGAGCTATTCGCTGTCGAACAACGCGGGCGGACGCTTCACCATCGATGCGCTCACTGGCGTGGTCACCGTGGCCAACGGCAGCCTGCTGGACCGCGAAGCCACGGCCAGCCACAACATCACGGTGGTGGCCACCAGCACCGACGGCAGCAGCACCTCGCGCAGCTTCACCATCACGCTGATCGACCAGAACGAGTTCAACGTCGGGTCGGTCAGCGATGTCAACCCGGCCGCCAACCAGGTCTCGGAAGATGCGGTGGACGGCAGCCTGGTCGGCATCACGGCCCAGGCCAGCGATGCCGACGCCACCAACAACACCGTCACCTACACGCTGAGCGACAACGCCGGCGGGCGTTTCGCCATCGACGCCACCACCGGCGTGGTGACGGTGGCCAACAGCGCGCTGCTGGATTACGAGACGGCAGCGTCCCACACGATCACGGTACTGGCCAGCAGCAGCGACGGCTCCACCAGCAGCCAGAGCTTCACGATCGACATCCTCGACGTCAATGAGTACGACGTGGGCGCCGTGGGCGATGTCGATGCCACGCCCAACCAGGTCGCAGAAAATGCCGCCACCGGCACCGCCGTGGGCGTTACCGCCCGCGCAGTGGATGCCGACGGCACCAACCACACCGTCACCTACTCGCTCAGCGACAACGCGGGGGGCCGCTTCACCATCGATGCCACCACAGGCGTGGTCACCGTGGCCAATGGTTCGCTGCTCGATTTCGAAGCCGATGCCTCGCACGACATCACCGTGGTGGCCACCAGCAGTGATGGCTCCACCAGCAGCCAAAGCTTCACCATCGAGATCGCCGATGTCAGCGAGTTCCCGGTGGGGCCTGTGACGGACCAGGACGCCAGGCCCAACCAGGTGGCCGAGAACGCCACCAATGGCTCCCTGGTGGGCATCACCGCCCATGCGGTGGACCTGGATGGCAGCCCCAACACCGTCACCTACACGCTCAGCGACAGCGCCGGGGGCCGTTTCAGCATCGATGCCGTCACCGGCGTGGTCCGCGTGGCCGATGGATCGAGCCTGGATTTCGAATCCACCACGTCGCACAGCATCACCGTGCTGGCCACCAGCAGCGATGGATCGACCAGCAGCCAGAGCTTCACCGTCGGCATTTCAGATGTCAACGAGTTCGCTGTGGGCGCCGTGAATGACAGCAACGCCGCAGCCAACCAGGTGGCCGAGAACGCCACCAATGGCAGCACCGTGGGCATCACCGCCCAGGCGGTCGACCCAGACGGCAGCGACAACACCGTCACCTACTTGCTCTACGACAATGCGGGCGGCCGCTTCACCATCGACGCAAGCACCGGCGTGGTCACCGTGCTGGACGGCAGCAAGCTGAACTTCGAGGCCGCCACNATCGACCAGCAGCCAGAGCTTCACCGTCGGCATTTCAGATGTCAACGAGTTCGCTGTGGGCGCCGTGAATGACAGCAACGCCGCAGCCAACCAGGTGGCCGAGAACGCCACCAATGGCAGCACCGTGGGCATCACCGCCCAGGCGGTCGACCCAGACGGCAGCGACAACACCGTCACCTACTTGCTCTACGACAATGCGGGCGGCCGCTTCACCATCGACGCAAGCACCGGCGTGGTCACCGTGCTGGACGGCAGCAAGCTGAACTTCGAGGCCGCCACATTGCACCTGATCATCGTGCAGGCCACGGGCAGCGACGGATCGGTCAGCAGCCACAGCTTCACGATCAGCATCACCGATGTCAATGAATCCGCGGTCGGCCCGGTGGGCGATGTGAACGGTGCCGCCAACACCGTCGCGGAGAACGCGGCCAACGGCACGGTGGTGGGCATCACGGCGCATGCCACCGATGCAGACGGCAGCAACAACACCATCACCTACTCGCTGAGCGACAACGCCGGCGGGCGCTTCACCATCAATGCCAGCACCGGCGTGGTCACCGTGGCCAACGCATCGCTGCTGGATTTCGAAGCCGCCACCTCGCACACCATCACCGTGCTGGCCACCAGCAGCGATGGCTCCACCAGCAGCCAGAACTTCACGATGGGCATCACGGACGTGAACGAACATGCCGTCGGCGTCGTCAGCGACACCGATGCCGCCATCAACCAGGTGGTCGAGAATGCGAGCAACGGCAGCCTGGTCGGACTCACCGCCCATGCCGTGGACTTGGATGCCACGAACAGCACCATCACCTACAGCCTGAGCCAGGATGCAGGCGGGCGTTTCAGCATCGACGCCGCCACAGGCGTGGTGCGCGTGCTCAACGGCGCCCTGCTGGACCACGAGTCCACCAGCAGCCACACCATCACCGTGCTGGCCACCAGCAGCGACGGCTCCACCAGCAGCCAGAGCTTCGTCATCAACCTGCTCGATGTCGACGAGTTTCCGGTGGGCCCGGTCAGCGACAGCGATGCCACCGCCAACCAGGTGGCCGAGAACGCGGCCTCGGGCACCACCGTGGGCATCACCGGACGCGCGGTGGACCAGGACAGCACGAACAACGCCGTCACCTACACCCTGAGCAACAACGCGGGCGGCCGCTTCGTCATCGATGCGGCCACCGGCGTGGTCACCGTGGCCAATGGCACCCTGCTGGATTTCGAATCCGCCACGTCCCACACCATCACGGTGCTGGCCACCGGCACCGATGGCTCGACCAGCAGCCGCAGCTTCACCATCCAGGTCACGGATGTGAACGATTTCGCGGTAGGCCCCGTGAGCGACGTGGACGCCACCGTGAACCAGTTGCCAGAGAACGCCGCCAACGGTGCGCTGACGGGCATCACCGCGCAAGCCACCGATGCCGATGGCACGCACAACACCGTCACCTATGACCTGAGCGACAACGCCGGTGGGCGCTTCACCATCGATGCCATCACGGGCGTGGTCACCGTGGCCAACGGCGCCTTGCTCGACTTCGAATCCGCTGCCAGCCACACGATCACCGTGGTCGCCACCGGCATCGACGGATCGAGCAGCAGCCAGAGTTTCACCATCCAGCTCACCGACCGCAACGACGCCCCGACCGCGCAGTTGCCCACCGGGCTCACGGCCACGGAGCAGGTGCCATTGGTGCTGCACGGCACGGGCCTGTGGGTGGCCGATCCCGATGCGGGCACGGGCCAGGTGCGGGTGACGCTGTCCGTAGGACACGGCACGCTGAGCATCGGCGCCGGCAGCACGGGGGTGGCCGTGAGCGGATCGGGCACGGCCACGCTGCAACTGACCGGCAGCATCGCGCAGATCAACGCCTTGCTCGATGGCCTGCAAGGCGGCACGCTGGGCTACCTGATCGACCACGATCTGCCGCCCCCTTCCGACACCCTCACCCTGCTCGTGGACGACCAGGGGCACACGGGCCCCGGCGGGGCACGCAGCGCCAGTGTGGCCACGACCATCGCGATCACCGAGGTCTATGACGCGCCCACGGTGGTGGACCACGGATGGGCCATGGCCTATGGCACCCCCTTGCGCATGGACAGCACTCAACTGTTGGCGCAGGCACGGGCTCCCGAGTTGCGCCCGCTCACGCCTCAGCTGGTGCAGGGGCCCGGCCAGGGCACCCTGAGCCTGCAGGCCGACGGCAGCTGGCTCTACACCCCGCGCGCCGGCTTCAGCGGCCATGACAGCTTCACCTACATGGCCGATGACGGCATGGGCCAGAGCAACATCGCCACCGTTCGGCTGACGGTGCAGGCCGCCCCTGGGGGCGGCACCGGAGGCCCGGCAACACCCGTGCAGCCGCCCACCACCGGCCCGGCCATGCCAACGCTGCCGGTCATCACGCCACCGACCACCGACGCGCCCGGCACAGGCCACAGCGGAGGCGCTGGCGGCGACGGGCACGCCCCGGGCGCGCCATCCACCAGTACCCCTGCACAGCCCGAGGGGCAGGGATCAGGCGATGCATCACAGCCCTCGCTGGGCGATACCGTCCACCAAACGGACCGTGGCCAGTGGGGCTACCCCGGTGCAGGAGCAGGCGCGCCAAGCGACCAGACGCCGTACGGGCCCGCGCGAGCCCTCTACACCGGGGGGCTGGGCGGCGCAGGCCAAGGCTGGCTGGACACGGCGTTCCACACCGTCAATGCGCTGGTGCCCGGCCTGGGCCTCACCGGCGTCCAGCAAGGCGGCCCCCTCCTGCTCGCGCCGGTCAACATCGCCCTGGGTGGCGAGGGCACTGTGCACATCGCCTCCGCGCTCGGACGGCTGGCGGCCGCGGCCTCGGCCGATCTGCCCACCCTCATGGAGTTCACGCCCACCACCTTGCAGACCACCGGCACCGTGCTGTCGGTCGGCGCCGTGTGGTGGGCCGCACGTGGCGCCACCTTGCTGACCAGCCTGCTGGTGACCACGCCGGTGTGGCGCAACATGGACCCCCTTCCCGTGCTGTCCACCGGGGGAGATCCCGATGGCGAAGACAGCCCTGAAGACGAGAGCATGGAGGCTGCAGAGAATGCCGAAGCGGAGCTCATCTTCGAGGAGCCTCGACAGGCTGAATCGCTCTACCCGGACATCGCATGACGTGACGACACATGACGTAAACGGTTGTTTGACGTAAACAAGCAGGCTTTCCGTGGCTTATTACACGGAGCCCGATCAGCCTTCCTGGGAAAATAGGAAGGTCGCGCTGTCTCCGTGCCGGGGCCTGTTGGCCGCCCCAACCGATCGTTCTTGCCAAGGCGACACCAGGAGTATTCGTGCGCCGCCAACGCCCCAGGCAACCCAACCGATCCCAGCCCCGCGCCGAGATCGAAGAACTCGAACCCAGGCTGCTCTTTTCAGCCGAGGCTTCGGTGTGGGCTGCCGGCGGCATGGCTCCCAGCGGCGCACAGACCACCGTGCCCACACCGGTTTCGGCCGCCAGCCTGCAATACGCGGCCATGGCAGGCACGCAGAACACCAGCGCACCGCTCAAGGCCCAGGACACCGCGCAGAGCGCCAGCACCACGGACGCCAGCACGGGCCTTCGCGAAATCGTGTTCGTCGACCTGGGCATCGAGCATGCCGACACGCTGATCGCCGATCTGCAAGCCCAGCAGGCCCAGGGCCGTGCGCTGGACATCGTCACCATCGGCGTGGAACAGGACGGCATCGAGGTCATCACCCAGACACTGGCACAGGCCCACGGGCCCTACAGTGCCGTGCACATCATCAGCCACGGCAACGCCGAGGGCCTGACCCTGGGCAACACCCGCCTGGACCTGGCCGCCCTGCAGAGCCGCGCCCAGGATGTCACCACCTGGGGCGCCGCGCTGACCAGCGACGCCGACCTGATGCTCTACGGCTGCGACCTGGCCTCTGGCGTGGATGGCCGGGCGCTGATCGGTGACCTGTCCCTGCTCACCGGCGCCGACGTGGCCGCCAGCGACGATCTGACGGGCTCGGCCGTGCTGGGCGGCGACTGGGCGCTGGAATACCACCAGGGCCAGATCGACGCGCAGGCGCTGTTCGGCCTGTGGCAGCAGCCCAGCTGGTACGGCGTGCTGGCCACCTACACCGTCACGTCCACCGCCGACAGCGCCGCCGCGGCCACCACCGCCGGCACCTTGCGCTGGGCCATCACGCAGGCCAATGCCAACGCGGGCGCCGACACCATCGCCTTCAACATCACGGGCGCGGCGGGCACCTACGGCGAGTACACGATCACGCCCTACGCCGTGATGCCGACCATCACCGACGCGGTGCTGATCGATGGCAGCACGCAGCCGGGCACTGGTGCTGCCGGCCATCCGCTGATCGTGCTGGATGGCGCCGGTGCCAGGGCCACCGGCCTGGAGCTGTCCGGCACCGCCGACGGCACCACGATCCGTGGCCTGGTGATCCGCGACTTCACCAGCTACGGCGTCTACATCGCGGCCAACTCCAACGGCAACACCCTGGTCGGCAACTACATCGGCAGCCTCAACGCCGATGGCAGCGACGCGGGCGCCGCCAAGCGCAACGACGCCTACGGTGTCTACAACCTGGGTGCCAACACCACCATCGGCGGCACCACGGCGGCCGACCGCAACGTCATCTCGGGCAACGGCACCACCTACAACATCTACCTGGGCAGCGGATCGAACAACGCGGTCATCCAGGGCAACTACATCGGCACCAATGCCGCCGGCACCGCCGTGATGGCCAACAAGGCCGACTACGGCATCATGGTGGAGACCAGCTCCACCAACGTCATGATCGGCGGTTCGGCCGCTGGCGCCGGCAATGTGATCTCGGGCTTTGCCACCCGCAACATCTGGCTCACCACCACCGGCACCACCACCATCCAGGGCAACTACATCGGCACCAATGCCACGGGCACGGCTGCGCTGGCGGGCGGCGGCGTGGGCATCTATAAGGACGACACCGGCAGCACCACGATCACCGGCAACGTGATCTCGGGCAACACCTCGACCGGCCTGGACATCCGCGATGGGGACACCACCGTCACCGGCAACATCATCGGCCTGAACGCCACGGGCACGGCCGCCCTGGCCAATGGCGGCGCCGGCATCAACATCCAGACCAATGACGCCGTCACGATCGGCGGCAGCACCGCGGCCGCACGCAACATCATCTCGGGCAACACGGGCCACGGCATCAGCGTCAACACCACGGCCACCGACATCCACTACATCCTGGGCAACTACATCGGTGTGGGCAGCGATGGCACGACGCTGCTGGGCAACGGCGGCGCGGGCGTCTACATCGCGGCCAGCAACGTGCAGGTGGGGGGCAAGAACGCTGGCGAGGGCAACATCATCGCGGGCAACACAGGGGCAGGCGTCGTCATCGCGTCGGGCTCGAACAACCTGGTCTACCGCAACTCGATCTATGGCAACGGCGGCCTCGGCATCGACGTGGGCAACGATGGCGTGACCGCCAACTCGCTCAACGACGCGCGCAACACCCCCGTCATCACCACCGCCATCACCAACGGCACGACCACCACCGTGACCGGCTCTTTCGAGGGCAACGCGGTGGCCCGGACCGTGACGATCGACTTCTTCAGCAGCCCCACGGCCGATGCCAGCGGTTACGGTGAAGGCCGGGTGTACCTGGGGTCGGTCACCATCACCACCACCGCCAGCACGGGCGACGCCAGCTTCAGCATCGAACTGCCCGCGGTGGCGGCCGGCCACTACATCACCGCGGTGGCCAATGCGGAGAGCAGCTCTCCCAATGTCTCGGAGTTCTCGGCAGCGATGATGGTGGTGGCCTCGGCCACGGGCACGCGCGGCAAGGTGATCTGGAACGTGAACGACCAGCTCTACAGCTGGTACGCCACCTGGAGCGGCACCAGCTTCTCATTGCCCGCCGTCACCGGCATCAACACCACCGACGACATCACGATGATGCTGGCGGCCGAGGCGCCCACCCGCAACGAAGTCATCATGATCGGCTCGGCCGATGTGTCGGGCAAGATCCTCGCACTGGTCTGGGACGGCAGCAAGTGGACCGCGCCGCTGACCCTGCCCCTGGCCTCGCCCGCCGCCGCAGCGTCACAGTACAACAGCTTCGCCGTGGCCTACGAAAGCACCAGCGGCGACGCCATCCTGGTCTGGGACAACGGCAACACGGGCACCACGGGCCTGTCGTACGCGGTGTGGAACGGTACCAGCTGGTCGGCCGTCAACACCATCACCGCGCCGGTCTCGGGCGAGCCCTACCAGATGAAGCTGGCGGCCAACCCCCTCTCCGATGAAATGGTGCTGGTGGTCGAGACCAGCCTGGCGTCGAACAACCAGTTCGCCATCGTGTGGAACGGCAGCAGCTGGGGCAACGCCCAGACCCTGGGCAGCGACAACGCCAAGCAGTACTTCGAGATCGACGTGGCGTACGAGAGCCAGAGCGGCCGCGCACTGGTGTTCTACGACGGAGCCACCAACGTGCCGACGGTGCAGTACCGCATCTGGAACGGCAGCACCTGGAGCGCGGAAAGCAGCATCGCGGCCGCGGCCGGCGTGAGCGGCACGGCCGAGCTCAATGCCACCGCCGTGGCGTCTGACCCCACCAGCAACCGCATCGCCATCGTGGCGCAGACCTCGACCAACAACGTGTGGGCCGCGGTGTGGAACGGCAGCACCTGGAGCGGGCAGACCCTGCTGACGACCACGGCCCCGGCGCTGACCGACCGTCCCATGACGGCCAGCGTGGCCTTCGAGGCCAAGTCGGGCGACCTGCTGGTGGCCTACAGCAAGAACACCGGCCCCAATGTGTTCTACCAGACCTGGACCAACGGCGGTGGCTGGTCGGGCGAGCTGACGGGCCCGAGCATGGGCGGCACGGACACGCCCTACATCACCAAGCTCTACACGGACCCGTACACCAACACCATCATGATGGGGGTGCAGGACAGCGGTTCGGACCTGAACTTCGTGGCCTGGAATGGCAGCAGCTGGGGCACGGTCACACAGCTCGATGGCGCCACCGGCGAGACCTACCGCCAGAACTTCACCTACGTCTGGAACCGTTTCAACAAGACGGCGCTGAACAACGTGGGCGGCGACACGCTGGCCTACGTCAAGGGCGATGGCGTGCGCGTGATCGACCAGGGCTACGCGGCCACGATCACCGACAGCGATCTGGTCGGCTTCGACGGCGGCACGCTGACCATCTCCTTCACAGGCGGCTCCACCGCTGCCCAGGATGTGCTGGGCATCCTCCACCAGGGCTCGGGCGCTGGCCAGATCGGCCGCAGCGGCAGCAACGTCACCTACGGTGGCGTGGTCATCGGCACATGGACAGGCGGCACGTCGGGCTCCGCGCTGGTGATCACGCTCAACGCCAATGCCACCGCGGCGGCCGTGGGCGCCCTCGCCTCGAACATCACCTACCAGAACACCAACGGCACCACCCCGTCGACCACCACCCGCACGGTGCGCTTCGCCCTGGTCGATTCGCTGGGCGTGGCCGCAACCCCGCGCGACGCGTCCATCACGGTGACCAACCCTTCGCCGGGGGCGGTCAGCGTGGGCATCCAGCAAGGCGTGGACGGCTACACCGGCACGCAGGACACCTATGTCCGCAACGGCACGAACACCAGCCAGGGCAACAACACGACGATCAGCTTCGACGGCTCGGGCAGCAGCACGGAGCAAGGGCTGATCCGCTTCGACAGCATCTTCGGCAATGGCCCCGGGCAGATCCCGTACGGTTCGGTCATCACCTCGGCATCGCTGACGGTCTATGCCATCGAAGATGGCACGCAGAACCCTGCCCTGCACCGCGTCCTCGGCCTGAACTGGGATGAGTCGAGCATCTGGAGCGGCCTGGGCAGCGGGGTGCAGTTCAACAACGTGGAGGCCAGCAGTTCGGCCGACAGCAGCGTGGACGCCAGTTCGCCCGGCTACCGCACCTTCACCGGCCTGGAAGACACCTTGCAGGCCTGGTCCAATGGCGCCGACAACCTGGGCTGGGTGATCAAGTTCGACGGCAACGAGTGGATCATCGCCAGCTCCGAGAACGGCACGGTGGCGTGGCGCCCGCAGTTGAACATCACCTACACGCCGCCGGCCGCGACCGTGGTCGACCTGGACCCCAACAACAGCACCGGCGCCACCGGCCCTGACAGCAGCAAGACCTTCGTGGAGAACGGCGGCCCGGTCGCCATCGCCGATGTGGATGCCAGCATCGCCGACAGCGACAGCACCCAGCTCACGGGCATGACGGTGACGCTGACCAACCCGATGAACGGTGTGCTCGAATCCCTAGCCGCCACCACCACGGGCACCAGCATCACGGCCAGCTACGACAGCGGCACCGGCGTGCTCACGCTCAGCGGCACAGACACCCTGGCCCGCTACCAGCAGGTGCTGCGCAGCATCACCTACAACAACCTGTCCGAGGCACCCGACACCACCACGCGCTTCATCACCGTGGTGGCCACCGATGGCTACACGACCAGCGCCACCGCCACCGCGGAGATCACGATCACCGCCGTGAACGACGCACCCACGGGCAGCGTGAGCATCAGCGGCACGCCCACACAGGGCCAGACCCTGACGGCCTCGAACACCCTGGCCGATGCGGACGGCATGGGCAGCGTCTCCTACCAATGGCTGCGCAACNCCTGACGGCCTCGAACACCCTGGCCGATGCGGACGGCATGGGCAGCGTCTCCTACCAATGGCTGCGCAACGGCGTGGCCACAGGCGTCACCGGCAACACCTACACCCTGACCCAGGCCGATGTGGGCCAGGCCATCACCGTGCGCGCCCTGTACACAGACGCTGGCGGCACGGCGGAGGCGGTCAACAGCGCCGCCACCGCCGCCGTGGCCAATGTCAACGA
>NZ_RSED01000040.1 GCF_003933735.1 Aquabacterium soli
CAGGTCGGGCTCGCAGTCGTACAGCACCAGCACCTTGGCCGCGCCACCCGCGCCAGCCTTGATGTCCTGCGCCACGTCCAGCTTGACCGGCGGCTTGGTGACCACGAAGCTGGCCTGCGCCAGGTCGATGCTCGCCGTGCCCACCTGCGCCGTCAGCACCGCCACCAGGGTCTTGTCGACCAGTGTGGCGGGCGTGGTCCAGCTCAGCGAGGCTGCACGGGACTGCCCGGCAGGCAGTGCGATGGCGCCTGCATTCAGTTTGGCCACTTCCGTGCCGGCCTCGGGATCGACCAGGCGGATGAAGACCTGGGCAGGATCGATGGCACCATTGCCCTGGTTGCGAACCTGCCAGCTCAAAGCCACGGCATCACCAGACGCCACAGGAGAACCCGCGACGGTCAGTGCGCCCGTGACACCCTGACCACTCACTGCGGTCGATTCCACCGTGAAGACGGACTGCGCAGTCGCGACCACGGCACCTTGTGCGTTGCTCACCGACAGGCGTGCCGTGTAGGTCCCTGCGGCCATGGTCAACGGCACCCGGAAGGACAACTCCTTGCCCGCACCCGCCACCAGTTGCTCGATGGCCTGCGATGAACTCCACACCAATGCACCATTGGGCGCCGTGATGCTCGTCTGGGCCGTGAGCGATTCGAGCACGGCGTTCAGGCTGTTGTTGTTCACACGGTCGGTCACCGCCACCGTGTCGCTGGGGCCGTAGGTCAGGCGATCCGTTCTGATGGTGGCGCGAACCTGCGTGCCCTCAGGGCCTGCCGTGATGGCGAAGGCAGAGACATGCTCGCTGACCACATCACCAGCACCGTTGAGCAATTGTGCCCGGGCCAGGTAGCCCGGTGCTGCCAGCCATTGCGCGGAGTTCCACACCGCCGGGGTGTCCGCAACTGCCCTTGCACCGATCTGCGTCGTGGTGAACTCGCCCAGCACGGCGATGACCCGTCCATCGGGCGCCACCACCGACAGCCTGACACGCGCGCCGGGGGCAGGCGTGTCGCTGACATTGCTCAGGCGAGCCGACACGATCACCGGCTGGTCTGCCTCGTACGAGGGCTTGTCCGTGCTGACCGCCAGCCCCAAGGCAACGGGCACGCCCTGCAGATCCAGGCTGACCGTGTTGTTGCTGCGGTCGAAATCCGAATAGCGGGACTTGCCAGTGCCGTCGTCATCGAGCACCACCACGAGGCGGCCGGCCTGGCCGAGGGCTTGAGCCGCCCAGTTGAGATCGATGAACCGACCGCCTTCAAGAGCCTGCCCCAGCTCCTTCACAGACAGCAAGGTACGCCCACCGGAGGCGGATTCGGTATAAAGCGCCACGCCCGTGTTGGCGGGCAATGCCAGACTGCCTGCATTGCCGATACGGACATGCACCAAGGACTCACCGGAGAGCTTGACTTCGATGTGCAGCCCGCCGGCCGTGCCATCGGCCACGGCCGTCGGCGAACGACCCGGCGTGGTGTTCAGGCGGAAGGTGTTGTGCGCCAGCCAGGAGGGTTGAGGCTGACGGGGAACCGTCAGGTCATCGTTGATGTTGGTGATGCTGTAGGCATGCTGGTTCCACACCTCGCGGACATTCACCCAGGAGTTATTCTCATCCTCGAAGACGCGGACACCGTTGTAGGTAGAGCCAGAACCCACGGTGACCATCTCGGCATGGCCATCGCCGTTCAGGTCGACCACCAGCGGGTATTCCAGCGACGTCACGGACTCATGCGGGATCTCCCAGAGGACCTGGCCATCCTTGCCGGCAAAGACTCGGACCTTGACCTCATCGGAATACAGCACTTCGGCACGGCCATCTCCATCGAAGTCAAAGACGGTGGAACCCGTGGTCGACGATGAATTGTCCTGGATTGGCTTGGTCCAGTGGACGATGCCGTTGGATTTCAGGGCCACATAGAGCGAGCTGCCTGCGATGCCGATTTCGGGCACACCATCGCCATCGAAATCAGCCACGGTCGGTGGTCCACCATAGCCCCCACCTGGCAGCGATGTTCCCCAACGCAAGGTGCCATCACGGCTGTACAGCTCAACGCGGCCGGAAGACACGCAAACCACTTCCGGCAAACCATCGCGGTCGAAGTCGGCGACGGCGGTGAAGCAGTCCTTGTTCTTGTTCCACAGCACCGTACCGTCGTGGTTGAACACGGTGGCGCCAATGATGATGTTCTGCTTGCCGGTGCCGAACAGATCGGCCACGATGGGGAGGGAAGAGCTGTGGGCGCTGCCACCCCAGTTGCTGGTGTTGGCCGTCCACTTGACTGAGCCATCGCGGTTGAACACCGTGCGCCAGGCCACGATTTCCGGTTGACCATCGCCATCCAGATCGGCCACCACGGGCGCGGCCCAGGGGGACGATGGCCCCACTGCGGCGGAGATCCAGACCCGGGTACCGTCATTTCGGTAGACACGCAGGCTGCCGTTGTTGCCCATGGCCACGATCTCGGGGCGACCATCAGCATCCAGATCGGCCAGCGCCACGCCCCCTACACCCCCAATGGGGCTGTTGGTATCACGGATGGCCAGCACCTCCTTGCCCGTGTCGCCCCGAACCACATGGATGACGCCCTCGCCGCCCTTGCTGATGTGTGCCACGAACGCCACCATCGTGGCATCAGAAGCGTCAATGCGACCATCACCATTGGTGTCGATGATGCGTCCCACGACAGGCGCCATCTCAACCCGGTCGAAATACTGGTGGCTGGCCGATGTCTTCCAGTGCCACTTCAGCTTGGGCTTGAAGGTGCCGATCTGCGGCTGCAGCCGTGCGCCCTCGGCAGACCAACCAAGGTTGTTGCCCTCGTCGCTCTCGACCACCACCTTGTCGCTGTCCACCAGGACATGCACAGGTGCATCACGGAAAGGCAGGCGGCCGGCCACCGGCACACCCAGCTCGACCTGATCGCCAACTGGCAAAGCCTGGGTCACCTGCAGGCGTCCCAGCACCTGGTCGATGCCATCGTCATAGGAACCATTGCCATTGGTATCGCTGAAGGCCATTACGGCGAACCCACCCACAGCAGGCGCGTTGCCACGGTTGCCCAGGAGCACCTTCAGTGCGCCCTGGACGGTGTACTGGCTGGCATCGGACACGGCCGATCCACGGCTGACGCTCTGGACCACCAGATCAGGCAGTTGCGCGCCAGGTGCCACGCTGATCGGCCCCGTTGCCTGCGCGAGCAAGGCACCGGATGCTGCATCGAAGACGCGCACCCAGGCCTTGTAGGCCCCTGGCGTCACGCCCACCACGTTCCATGCCAACGGCACATCTGCGCCCTGGCCCGCGCTCACCACGAACTGAGCCTGAGGGATACCGCCAGCGCCCAAGGCTGTGCCCGCACCAATGAAACCGCCCTGAAGGTCGAGCACATCAAGATGGACGGCGACCGTGGCGGCCGCGGTGCCGTCATTCGTCAAGCGGGCCGCCACAAGGGCTTGCGCGCCCTGGGCCACAGGGGCAGCAGGCATCGTCGCAGCGACCTTGAGCAGAGGGTTGGCCGGCGCCGCGTACTGCAGGACGAAGTCCTGTGACACCTGTCCGGAACCCACGCTCAGTACGGCTTCCTTGGCCAGATACCCCGAGCCCGACACGCGGATCCGCAGCGCTCCTGGCTGCACGCCCGACACACCGTAGCGGCCATCGGCCCCCGTGGTCACCGTGATGGCCGCGCTGTCTGCATTGAACACCTGCACCACCGCACCAGCGATGGCCACACCCTTGTCATTGCTGACGCGCCCGGACACGTCCACCGTGTTGAGGACCACGCCCAGGCGGATGGTGCCGCCATCCACACTCGTGTTGGGAGGCAGCACGAAGCGCTGGCTCACCGTCTTGTAGCCAGGCAGTTCGCAGGTCAACGCATACTCGCCTGCCACCAGGCCGGCGATATTGACCTGGCCATCGGCGCCAGCCACACCGCTGAGGGTGGCACCGGAAGGCTGCGCTGACAGCGTGATCTTCGCGCCTGGCAAGGGGGTGTCGGACAAGGCGGAGACGACCTTGGCCTTGTAGGTGGCATTGGTGCCGCCCTGCTGACCCGAAGCGAGCAAGGCCGGAGAGAAATCGAGACGCTGCCCCGCCACCACCGTGGCAGTGCCTGAAGCCGTTTGATAGCCGGTGACGGTGGCGGAAATGCTCAGCGAGCCCGGCTGCACACCCGAGAACTCGAAACGTCCCTGGCTGTCGGTGTTGACTGCACGCGTACCGGCAGAAGTCACCAGGCTGATGGCCACACCAGACAAGGGCTGCCCATCAGACTGTTTGCTCACCACCCCGGACACGATGCCCGAGGTGGCGGTGGCGGCCAGCGCCACCTGGCCAAAATTGACCAGTTGACCTGCGCCCACCTGGATGTCGAAAGACCGCGTGTCGTAGCCTGCGCGGCTGAACTGCAGGCGATAGCTGCCCGCAGCCAAGCCTGCGATCTTGAAGAGGCCGGCGTCGTCCGAGGCCGCCGCGCCCGCGGCCGTGCTGACACCGCCCGCTGCAGGCACCGTGGTCACGGATGCGGTCACGCCGCGCAGGGGCTGCGCATTGCCGCCATCCACCACGATCGCCGTGATGCTGCTGGTGGTGGCGGATGCGGGTGGAGAAACACCGCCGCCCGAGCTCTCGGGCAAGGTGACCGAGGGCTGGACGGTCATGCCGCGCAGGGCCACTGCCGTGATGTAGGCATCACCATCCCAGCTGCCATCGGCCGCCTGCCGTGTTTCCAGGTAGTGCAGGGCCTTGGAGCGGACATCCGGAGCGTCCTTGGCGGAAGCCACGGCCTCCAGCACACGCGCCGTCAGCAGCGCGTCGGCACCCCAGCTGCCATCGGCCATCTGCTGGCCGATCAAGGCATCGGTGAGGCGGGCCACCGCGCTCAGGCTGGTCGACTCTGTGCCTGTCTGCAAGCCCAGGCTGATCATGGCTTGGGCGTGCAGGCGCTCCGAGGCCCCCGGCACCGGCGTGCCTTTGGGCGGCAACCATTGACCATCAGCCCCCACTTGCGAAACCAGGAAGGCACGGGCCTTGACGGCTGGGGCCGCGTTAGCCTGGCCAGCAGCCTTCCAGGCTTGCAGCGCCCAGGCTGTGTCCAGCGCGTTGCCGACTTCACTCTCATGCGCGCCGACGGATCCGTCGGCCGCCTGGCGGGCGGACAACTGCGTTAGCAGATCGTTGACGGCCAATCCTCCATCCACACCCGAGAGGATGCGACGAGACAGCAGTTCAGTGTCGGTTGCGTTCTCAGACAGGACACCGCTGGCCATCGCCACAGGTGTGGTGGCCACTGCACGGAGTGTCTGGACCACCTCTGCACGGGCTTGCAAAGGCGTCCCCACGGAGTTGTTGACGCCAGCCAGGATGCCGCTGGACTGCACCTGGGATTGAAGCCACTGCAGGGCCTTCTGCGGCATGGGCGCCAACTGGGCGCTGACCATCCACGAGGCCAAGCAAAGGGTGAGCGCGAGCAAGCAGCGGCTCAGCACAGACAAGTGCTTCATCAACGTATCCCTGAATGTCATGTGGTGGCCACCGGCGGTGGCACAGCCCAAATTTATGGTGAGGAATGTAGCCCAGGGCCACCAGGATCGCGCCTCCCCATTTAGGGGTGTCCACCACAGCGGACGAGCGCAAAGGGATGGCGGCTTCGCACAGCCGCACCTTCAATGGAAGAGATCTACACCAACGTCACGCACCCCAGAGTTCACCTGGCATCCAGGGGGCCAGCCGGAGCTGAAGCCGATAGCCCGTGGGCCGCATTGCTGGCACGGTCCAGCAGCTGGACCGCAGCCATGACATCGGCACAGGAACCCTCCTGGCTTTCATACCGTTTCGAGGCTGTCTGCAGCACGGGGTAGCAAGAAGAAGGTCGCGGTCTGCGGCCAATCTCGGCGAATCTTGCGCTCAAGATTTCTTGCGCCTGAATTTCTACCTGACGATCACGTGGCGGAGGGTACTTCAGAGGAATCGATCCGCCACGTTGGGGCTCCAAGAGGTGGAACGAGTCCGTCACCCACCCCGTACTCACGCCGGCATTCAGAACAAAGAGCATGGCCATGCTCCATAGGTAACCATGCAGGCTCAGCTTCAGCAGTCCCTGCAGAATCAGCCCTGCCACGGGGCGCCATCATGGCTCCCCAGAGACGCGCGCTGACAACCCGTTCGCTGGTCACATCGGTCTCACCGAAAGAGATCATGATGAACGAGGCCAATGCGCTGCCAACATCCGGACCATTTCAGTATCGTCAGCGGCGTCCGTGACTGTCGCACGAGACTCAAGTGCTTCACCGACAGATCCTTGAGTGCATCTGGTGTCCTGCGGAAACGAATCGATATCGATTCGTTCGCCGACACGCCGCGGGCATGCTCAGGCACTCTTCGCGATATTCGCTTCCGCCACGAAAACCACGAACAGAACGACAACACCCAAGGTAACCACCCACTTCTTTTTCCCGGCAAAGATGCCCGAGTAACGCTCCGGCGGAAAGAAGATGCATGCTGCGACCAAAATACTCAGGCCGAAGGTTACAAAAAACCCTTTATCCTGAGCAAGAATCCCAAGGAGCAGGACGGGAAATACGGCGATCGCACGATAAAGATTATTCATACTATCCAACGCAACCCACATTTGAGCTTGGCTGCGGCAATCGTGGCCAGCACCAGCATGACGAGTAAAAAACGGCGAGGGTAAATCTTCATTTACCGGACAGCCCCTCATTGCGCCACTCCAGCAATGAGTAGGCCACCAGAAGGGGGAAGTGCAAAACCCGATACGCACCAACTCCACCCACGCCATCAGCCACACGAAGTTTGATGCGCCCCTCAATCTATCATTCAAATATCTTCTGGAATCTCAAGGAGCCCCTCCTTTCAGAATTCTGAGCGTGGCATTCAGATCTGGGGCAAAAAACATCTCCAACACCGAAAAAAGCACCTTTACCCCAAAACTCATTTCACCCCAATAGATCCAACAGTAGCCACCGATCGCAAGCCAGGTGATTAAAAAAAGAACGACCACGAAGCGCGGCCAGGACTTCAACTCAAAAAAAGGGGCAAAAAGAGGCATATCAACCCTGAGAACAGGCCGCCGCCGCGACACCCGCCGATCCTAGTTCGCACGGCTAGACCCAATGAACAGCGCAGTATGCCTGTTGCGACATCATGAACCGGCAACAGGGCTCGCAGCGAGGTGCCGTCCACTGGATGGTCAGCCCCGCCTAGCGGATTCAGCGGAGCAGGAAGAAAAGCACTGTTGTGGCCATCACCAGCACGGCGCCGCTCCCGAAAGTTCCTCTCACCGAAGCTCTCCAAGCATCTGATGGTTTGGGAATCAAGACCGCATCCTGAGGATCATCGCTTTTGACATGGACGGCCATGGGCGCCAGATGCTCAATGAACTGAAGTATCTTCTCGCGGGATGTATGACTGATCTCACCTGCGAGATAGATGCGGCTGCCTTGAATATCGACACCATCAACACGGTAGGTGTAGGTAATGCATGGCACATATTCCACCCATCTGAAGCGGCTCCGGCGCACGATTTCCTGCAGTCTGGAGTTGCACGCTACGACCGGCAGCGTGCTCCGGTTGACGGCGGCAGAGCGCATCGACTTCCACTTCAGCATGCCTGAGACAACCCAATACAAGCCCAGTAAAAACAATGGAAGTAGCGACCACCTCATTCTGCTATCCGCCTCGACGGGAAATATCCATCACAAGAAGCGCTGACAATCCGTTCGCGGGCCGCATCGGCCTCACCGAAAGAGACCATGATGAACGAGGCCAATATGCCGACAACATCCAGAGCATTTCAGTATCGTCAGTGGCGCCATGACTGCCGCACAAGACTCATCCAGTAGCACGGCACGGCATCCTGAACTTGCAATGCCACATGACAACGCGCACTATGACATAGGCACCAGCTGGGTACTTACCATCCAGGACACGAGGCAAAGGGTGAGCGCGAGCACTCAGCGATTCAGCACGGGCAAGTGCTTCATCGACAGATCCTTGAGTGAATTTGGTGTGCTTCGGAAACGAATCGATATCGATCCATTCGCCGACACGCCGCGGGCAGAGCGCAATGCCTATCAGGTCAGGCATATACCGGCAATCAATACCAGCAGGGCCGCCTTGATCAGCCACATGGCCGCGGCGGGCTTGTGCATCACTACACGAACGTACACAGAAATCACCGCCAAGACGCATGCAGCAATGTATATAGCTTGATCAAACTCAGACATTACCCAGCTCCAAGCAGCCTGCGGTCCGCATTAAAAACCCATCGTCAGCGAAATTCTGCCCTGCGCTCAATAAAAGCCAGCTGCCACAGATGGCCATCGGTACATATGCTATTTGCTGCAGGAGTCATATGTGTCCCCGGAGACCCCCTTGCTGAACACAACCGCCATGATGAAGTTGATGACCGCAGTGACGTACGATTGCCCTGGGACGAGTCCCCCCGCAGCATTTCCGAGCCCGAATCCTCCCCAGAAGCACGAGGCACTGGCATCATCGGTGTAGTAGGAAATCAGAATCTGATTGATGATGACGGCCAGTATGAGCGCGGCCATCACAGCCACAATCACACTGCCAAACAGCCCGGCAGCCAAGGCCAAGCCAGTGCCGGTCAAGGCATTGGCAACCAGCAAGCCGATCAACGCAATCGTGGCCCCAACCGAAACACCGGCGAACAGACCGGACCACCATGCGCCATTGGAGCCTCCTTCAATGAGATAGCCACCAGCACCAGTTTCCGGATCAATCACCGTGTAGCCTGCGCCCACCCATCCATCTTTGCTGATGGGCCGCTCATGAATCATGACTTCTTGGCCAGCGTCCAAGGCAGCCTGGATTTTTGCACGCGTTTCAACACTGTGAGCCGACAAGCGCTGTTGAACGATGCCAGGGTTGTTTGCATAGACTGTCGAGTTGATCGAGAAGATTTTCTGCCCTGCCTTGGCGGCAGTTGCAATCGCACTCACAGCACTGATACCTTCCGAGCATGCAGGCAGATTGGGCTTTGGGGAGGTCGTTCCACGAGCATTGCAAGAGGCGACATCGCTGAAAAGACGCTCCGGAACCGCATGTTCCAACGCACTCATGAAGCGTCCGCGCAACTTGTTGAAATTGACCCATCCGGCCTTATCGTTGTCAGCGCTCCAACCCAGGTATCGAACATGCCCGATGTCGAAATTCAGGCCCGAGAACTTCGCCTGACGAACGACACCCCAGCTTTCCAGCGGATTCACAATGGTATGAAACAGGCCATAGCTTAAACCGGAAAACTCAACCATGCGCCCATCTCTTTGAACCACCCTCGAATGTGCATCCGCTGAAGCGAACCAGCTCCAGATGGCCGTGGTCAGCAAATCGCTTGCCATTTCTTCAACCCCCAGGCCAGCATGATCACCCGACGAGAGCTTGGCTTTGGTCCTGGCCATTCTGTCTTTGAGTTCAGCCACTTGCGCCCCCGACAAACCCGCCATATTTAAACCGATGGCGGTGGTCTGACCAGCCACATTGCTTTCCTCCGAGGTCAGATCCCAATTCGAAATATCGTCAAAGCGCGTAAACCCCCCTGAACTGTACAAGTTGATGCCCATCGAGACGATTTGGGAAGACTGCGCAGCAACCTGTCCGTTCACACGAATCTGAGCTTTCAACCTGATCAAGTAGGCCGGCAGGCTTTGAGGCACTTCGGATGGAGAAATACCAGACCCATCCGCATGACGTGCCGGCATATAGCTATTGATGACATCCATATCTGCCTGTGAAGCTGGCGCATACGTGATTGAAAGGCGCTTCCCCGAGAGTTGCGTTGTTTTTTCTGAGAATTCGAGCAAGGGCACGTCTTCGTATTTGTCATATGCGCTCGCATACAGCTTGTAGGTGAATTTGTGCTGCAGCGTGGGGTAGACGGATGGCGAGGCCGAAGTCAACTGAATAACGCCATACGGCAGCGTCATCGACAAAAGGGAATTCTTGATGACGGGGATGATCTTGCGGCCGATCACGTTGCCAAAGCTTCCACGCACTTCATTGGCATTGATGTAAGCACCCAACGCGGACTCATAACCATCAATGACATTCGTCAGCGCGGCAGCATTGACACCGGATATCCATCCCTCTGCCTCATTCAGCACCGCTCCTTGGGTCGTGGCGGAAATTGCAGCGGCAGCATTGAGATGCACATTGGCCGACACGCCAGCCCCTTGTACGTTGTCATACTGCTTGAAGCTTGGATCTAAAGGCACCCACGCATTGCGCTGGCCTTGCGGG
>NZ_RSED01000041.1 GCF_003933735.1 Aquabacterium soli
CTCACGCACCACTGCCACATCCTGGAGACGGGCAACGAGTCGCATCGCTTCCTGCACAGCTCCAGCACCGCCAAGAAGCGCATCAAGGCACGAGAGCAGTCTCGGATGCAGGCAGCTGCAGAGGTCAAGGCCTGACATTCAAAGCAAAGGGGGAAGGCGCTGCGCGGCTTCCCCCTTCGTGTTTAACCATGGCGACCGGAGGATTCAAAACGAGGCACGACTCTACACTTATCCACAGTTGACCATCCTTTGGTCGGCTAACAGCCCTGGCTCAATATTGGATCGGCACAGTGGCTCAGATTTGGATCGGCGCGGACAGCGAGTGACCCGCGAGGTCATTCGTCATCACACAGGGGCGGCCGTACGCAAGCGCTTTCCGACTCTACCCTTCAGTGCCCTGTCATGTCCCGAAGAGGACTGAAAACAGGCGAGACCGTCCACAGTCGAAGTTGAGTTAGCTGCTAATTCTGCGAAGGCATGGATAAGCCTGTGTTGAAATTGCGGCTATGAAGTCGTCGAAATCTCAAAGCCAGGTTCGCCTCAAGCAGCTTAGCCAGGAATACGTGGATAGGCAGGGGCAAGGTCGTACGCTTGACTACAGTCGTGTGTCAGCGGACAAGCTTCTTTTGCTCGAGGCTATCAATGATTGGAGTGGTCAGGCGCTTGCACAAGGAGGTGACTTCAAGTTCACCTACGGCGGAGACGACCCGTGCTGTGAATCCAGGAATGAGCGGGAGTTCTTGATAAAGAATCTCCATGCTCAGCCATATGTTGTCTACCCAGTGTCGGGATTCTTCCTGGGGGATAGCAGCGAGCTTCTGTTCAGCCATGAGCACTCGGCTTTCAGGATGCTTCCACACGCAACGGGTTCCTTCTCTCACGCAATAGGCATTGCTGAAAATCAGCACATAAGCGATGTGCAGCAAGCGATGCTGCTTTGGGTCGCCTGCGCGACAGAGAGCTGCTTGGAGTACCTTCGAGAACAGCTTGAGCAGCACGGCATGCGCATGCAAGCTGAGGAGCAGGCAACTGTAGAGAGCATTGTCCGAAGCGCGCTGCGAAACCATTTCTCGATTGGCCAAGTACGCAATGCGATGTGGCGTGTGGCTCGAGAAGTCGCAACGTTGAGCAAACGTCAGTTCTGGAACAACGAGAAGGCCGCTCAACAGGTGCCCAAGAAGTTGGACAAGGTCCTGGCGGACGCTGTAGCGAAGGGGGCGGACTGGGAGGCGTACAACAGGCCTGAGTACCAGCCCATGGGGGCAGTGCTTTCGCTCTTCCTGAAGAGGTTTGACGTTTCCGATAGGACGCCTGGCCCGCAGGTCTTTGCGATTCTTCAGCAGGATGCAGACCTATTCGAAGGGGATGAGCCAGAGCCGGAGCGAGAGGCTTCCAACAGCACGACGTTGGTAATCGGCTCCTTCTACTTTCACGAGGTGTTCACGCCGTTGGACCAACTGCTGGTGTCTTGCTTCAGGGGGGCGCGGCTGGAGTCGGATGAGCCAGTTTGGGACGAGCGCCACCCTGGCATTGGAGTCATACAGTTCTCCATGTCGAACCTGAACGCATTTGATGGTCATGCGTTCGGTCGACGAGTTTTGCCCATGCTGGGCGTTCACGCTCCCACGGAAAAGGACTTTGCTCGACATGCTGCGAAGATTGGGAAGGAGAACGACCATCCCTTCAACCTGAAGAACTCTGTGAATACAGCATGGCGGGAGGCCGTCGCGAAGCTGGACTTGTTCCAAGATGATGCGCAGGTCCTGTCAGACATGATTTGCTATGCCCCGGAACCTGGCGACCTCTTGCGGCTGAACGGTGCAGCTGGCCAATCCGGTCTTGTGGGCGTCCGAGTCGACTATGCGTTCTCTGATGTCGACTACGGCTACACGAGCAGCTACCTCTCTCTCCCAGGTCTTCGAGTGAGCCTTGGGGAGGATTTGCTTAGTCCAGCACGGAACGACTTTGACCTGGTTGCCGCGTACTGTCGGAAGGACGAGCAAGAGATGGTTGATGTGCTTGCCGACGGTATCTCGCATGCTGTTCAATCCGCCGACCCAGCTATGCGAAAGCAGTTGCTCAGGGCAATAGGCGAGAGGTTGATTGCTACATCAGAAGAGAACTCTGGCTTCTTGGGGGCTTCCGTGGCGGGCGCAGGTTTAGCCGCTAAACCTCCATCGTCCACGCAAGGTGGATTTAACTAGGTGAATCAACCTTTTCTACAAGCGTCTAGGTGGGCTAGATATGACCCATGCGGGCGGCCCTTGCTTGACCCATCATCATGAGTTTTCAAGACCTTCCCACTTTGGTTTTGTAGTCCGTTTGCCGAAGACTTGACGGCTGACCGATATGAATCCGCTAGCAGTTGGAATCGTGGTGGACTCCAGAACGGGTGACGCGTCAGCGAACTGGCGAACTACATCTTCTTGGCTTGGCGAGCAAGCTATGACTGCCTCATAGGCAAATCGCGATATCTGCGTATTCATCGCCTTCACCCACTCTTCGTGCGGTGCTTCCTGGTGTGTGAGGCCGTTCTGGCTGTACGAGGCGGATTGCTCGCGGGTGCCCAAGATGGCCATCGTCGGGCTAACCGGGAAGAAGAAGCAAATATCCCCTCCGTCGAGGTTCACGGTGTAAGGTAGTTGCTTGTCGAACGGCAACGATGGGTCAAACCAGATGACTGGGTTGTCGCTGCTCAGGAATGGGGTGGGCGTCCCGTTGTGGATGACAACGAGTCCGATGTGGTTGAACAGTTCTCCCATTCCCCTCATCACCGTGGCCATGGCATGGATGCTCTGATGAGGGTCAATGGCAACTACCACCTCCTCGAGGATGTTCGGTAGTTCAGAAGGGGGTGGAGGGAGTTCACCCCTGGCGTCTAAGGCCTTCAACTGTGTCTTAACGGTCTGTGCAAGGGACGCTTCGACCAAGTCTCGGCGAGCGGGTACCCGCGCGAACTGCAGCGCCATGAACTCAAAGATGTCCGTCATGAGCTGAACACTCACTTCTCCTCGCTTGCGAAGGGACGTGACCACAGGTGGCCATTTCCCCTCAATCGACGAGAAAAAGGCTTCGAGCTGGTTGTTGTCTTGCCCACCGTTTGGCATGGGCTGTGAGTAGTAGTACCTGCGAAACTGCGTCGCGTCTGGTGTCATCGGCAGAACCTTGCCAGGCTGGTCCTTCCGGTAGACCAGCAGGCGGCCTGTGGGGTCACAGAAAGCCTTTAGATAGGCTTTCGGGACATAGTGGTGGCGCTTTGTTTGCTGCATAGGAGAAAACGGTAGCACGTTGGCTACCGCTTTTCCGACGAAGAGCTAGGGCGCTTGGCTTAGATAAGCGGTCGTTGGTTCGGCAGCAAACCATCCTCGTTGGATTCACCCTCGGCCGGCTGAGCCGAAACCAAGGCGCTTTCCGCGGGGAGAGTTGGCGAAACGGAAGCAGCCCCCGGGCCTTCTGTCTGAGCCACAGCAGGGGTTCCAACACCGGCATCTTGCACAGCAATGGGTAGGACCGTGCGACTAACGCCGCAGAAGTCGGCGAAGACCCCAAGTATTGCTCTTGCTTCGATTGAGAGCGTCCGGTTCGACAGGGGCGTTACGTCATGCGCGTAGTCGTCAAACTCCTTCGCTACGGGAAACAGATGTTGTGCGTTGTGCTCACGGGCGAAATGTTCTGCGACGATGTCCGCCCGAACCCCTGCCAGACGCTTGGTAAGCTGCTCGCGCGCTTGCGCAGCTATGGCGCGGCCGTTCTGCATGCCTTCAGCCAAGGCTGCAAGTGCGACATCGATGCTCTGCCTCATGCGTCCGTCGCCGCCATCTCCGTACGTGACGCCTTCAACGATGCCGGCGTATCGGCGCTCCCCCTCCTCAAAGACGAACTTCTCCAGTGCCGAATCCAGCGCGATACAGGCCAACCCCGCTGTCAGCAATGCACAGCGCACGGCGATGTCACGGTGCTGAGTGCGAACCTCTGCTCGGCTGGCGAAGAATCTGAAGGCAAGCATCGCTTTGTTGAACGCCGGGAAGCCCCCAACGCTTGCTACAGCAGACTTAGCTTCACTGACAACGGAAATCCAGTCCCCGTCCTGCTTCTGCGCAGCATAGGCATGTATGCACTCTAAAAACTGCTCAAGCGTCAGCCTTTCCCCTACTTCGAGCTTCTTGCCAAGGCGGTCCAGGAAATTCTTGGAGAGCACAGCAATCTTCTGAGCCTGCGCGAACTTCACCAGCGACGAGTTTGTATCAGTCGTGGCGATGATGGCGCGGTCACAGTTGATGACTGCCTGCAAGCCTTTGACCCAAAGGACGCGTTCGAAAGCCTTGGGTGAGCGCTTGTTCTTGACATCCACGATGCCGCGAATGCGAGAGCTCGCAGCCTGTCGACCATAGAGCCAGACATCGACATCAGTGACATCCTCACCTTCGAATCGGAAGGGGACAGAGCGCAGAACGTAGAAGCCTTGACGCGCGAAGTAGGCGCGCACCAGTTCTTCAAGCATCGGGCCTTTGGTTGGTGCCATGTCAGCCTCCGCTGCGAAGTCTGTCGAGCGCGTCGACGAGGAATCTCGAATCGTTGACGGTGTGCTTTTCACGGATTTCCTTGCGGGTTTGGCCCGGACCTTTGAATGTACTGGCCGCAGCCCCGTCCATCAAAATTGCTTCAGAAGCTGGCACGTTTCCATTGATGATGGTCAGTGCCAATTCGCCCACGTCCTTCTTCAGTAGGCGCATAGAGTATCGATTCGCCGCCTTCTCTGTGACCTGAATCACTTGTCGGCGTTCAAGCTCTTTGTAGTCTTCCCCGATAGCCCTTGCGCCCCATTGCCCACCCACCTCGTAGCCCTCGATGAGGTTGCGAAGCAGCGCACGAGGCATCTTGATGTGGCCGCGGGAGTCAGAACTCCTGGTCATGCCGTAGGTCAATGAGGCAAGGAGTGCCTTCGCGTCATCGACAGGGTCATCCTCGAACGGGCGTCCGAACTTCTGGAAGGCGTCTGGAGATGTCAGGTATCCGACTGCTTCATGGCTGTTGCTCACTTCCAGCCGGTCGAAAAGTCCAACGCCAATGAGCCGTTTGTAGAGGTCAGTGCCGAGAATCTGATGCGCATCCGAGTCCAGGACGGTGCCCTTGGCGGCTATTCGGGCTTTAAGCTCCTGCAACTTGCTCTGCTCTGCGTTGTTGAGCGAGCCCATCAGCCAATAGGCCTTTGTCGCATATTGACCGCTGCGGAACGTGTTGTTGTTGAAGACGATTGCGTGGCCTCGGTCTTCGGCCTGGTCGAGAATGGCCGTCGACTTGCAGATGTCAATCAGCTCGCTGGCACCTTGGGTGGTAATGCCAAAGTTCCCTGAAACGTATTGAACGATTTCGTTCCTGGCCGCCGGCCGCTCGGCGACCTTCTCGGATAGATGAAGTACCGCCCGTTCATCGTTGGTTGGGTTGACGGATTCGAATATGGCTGCTGTCGTTTCTAGGACTGCAGATGCAGTTGCCCCTAGCACGGCAACCCCACCATTCTTCGCTAGGTCGATGCGCCCCTCGCTCTGCAGTCGCTGTAATCCAGATTCTCGTGCCGAGCGGTCAATGCCATTTATCTGGCATATTTTTGTCACCGTACTGGCTTCAATCGTAGGAGTGGATTCTCCTTGAACATTACGCCGGAGAAGGTTGTACAGACGCCCCGTCTTGCCGGCGTATTGAATGTTCTCAAGCCGTCCAGCGCCGGTCACGGCATCAAGGCTCTTTGAGTGAGCCAAGAGCCACGCGCCAACGGTTTCGCTGTCCATTTCATCGGCCATAGATTCCCCTGAATGATTGCTGTCTACCGCGTTCTAGTGACGGGCAGTTGCCGACCCCTGGGTCGGAATGAGTGGATATGGGATTTTGTGCACTGATAGCAGATGCATTTTCTCATCTTGGAGACCTCACCTACCCGGAGGTGCACTATATCCAAGTTTGCTCAGGACACGGATTTAGGCGCTCGCAGCAGACCAGTGATTGAGCGGCTGTGTACTGCTAGAACACTGAAACGAAAGATGTGGCATTGAGCGCCTAGCAGTGGAAGTATCCGACGAAGTGCGAACTTGGACTATGTATGCTGGGGGCTGTGCTGGGCACTTGTTCCTGGGCTGGAGTTGTTTTCCCCTCTGGATTACCGGTCATCCCCACTGTCCCCAATCTGGATGCTGTCGTGGCGACTCGGCAGCTGGCGTGTCTGGGGTCTCCGGAGCTTCTCCTGAAGGCGCGTCATCCAAGGGGGCGTTGCCGAACGTTGCCACGTAGATGATGGAGGGTCCTTGCGGCGTACGCCATGGCTCCTGATACTCGATATCGGAAGGAGGCTCGTCCCCATCACTCTCAGAGTGCTTGAGGCTTTCCAGCCACTCACGCGCTTGAGGCTTAATAAATCGTGCCAGCTCGGCTAAGTCGAGGTTGACTAGGGATGCGTAGGCAAAGTTGTAGTCGACCTCAGAGAGACTCATGAAACTCAGGAAGGCGAGCAAGTCGCGTCGGCGGGGCAGGGCAGTTGCACCGGTATGACCCAAGCGCTTGACTGGGTAGTGCTTCCACCCCGCTGATGCGCCCAGGCATGCCGCTACGAATGAAGACCAGTGGTCTGTGTTGGCTGGGGCTATGTCCCAGGGGCGTCCTAGTGTGCCGAGGAGAAAGCCTTCGTAGAGTTCAGCCAGCGACATTGATGCCGTAACCGATGGCGTTGAAAGCGGGGGCGCTGGGGAGGCCAACGCGGCCGCCCAGGCACATGCTTCCGGGAAGCCCGCTGGCGTAGATTCGTTTGAGACGATGCCATAGAAGCCCGTCTGTGTGACTGCACCTGGACCTTTGGAAAGAATCCAGCGTGACGACTTGTCGGGCGGTGGTCCGATTTCCTTGTGCGGAAAGGTGAATGGCGTTGTCCAGTCCGAATAGAGGTCAAACTGTTGCGCCTCCTTGCCGGTGAGTGACCCCGTTCCAGGCTTGCTCGAACTCTTGGCTTGAACCAGGAATGCTCGGCCTTGGGGCGTCGCTACTCCTGTCTGGAAGTGATGCCGCACCATCAAAAGGTCTCCCAACTCGATGTGACCAGGGCGCCGGTACATCTTAATTTTCGGCTTTTGATGGATGAAGATGCCAGACACCAGAGGGGCACCGTTTGACAAGCCTAGTGGGCCCAGGTGTCTGTCAATGATGTGGCGAAGGTGCCGGTCCGCAATGGGATGCTCGAGAAGGTTTGAGACAAAGGCGGGCTCTCCGGGCGTCTTCCACTTGTCAGTGGTGGCTTTCTTTAGGCCATACAAGGAGGCATCGGTACGAACTTTGGAAAAAGTCGACCAAGTTTCTTTGTGCGACTGGTTCAGTAAGCGTATTAGGTCTGAGCGCAGGGTCATCTCAGCATTATCGTGATGAGGCCGGTACCTTCTTGCCCACCCGACGAACTGTTGTTCCGACGTTATCGGGTATGCTATCCAAGGTGGAGTCGCCCGCCATCCGTCCGCACTGGAGAAGTAGCCGCAGCGACATGAATCACATTCCTCTCTGAAAAAAGACTGGCTCATGCAGGGCTGGGTGAGCGGACCATCCTAGTAATCCTGCTAGGATGTTGGCGCCGATTCAAAATT
>NZ_RSED01000042.1 GCF_003933735.1 Aquabacterium soli
TCGGGATTTCCTGGCCAGACAAGATGATGTGTCTGGCTCCCCCTGAGCTAGCTGCTGGGTAGTCACTGCTACCAAGCTTACACGCTGAGTGGTTAGCCGCCCCTTGAACCTGTTCTGCAGGTGGCTGGCTGGCCAAGCCTTCTGAGTTGGCGGGCATCTCTGTCTACCGCAGCTTCCAATGCCTAGCTGTCTCCGGCTGTTACATCCACGATTGAGTGCTTAGTTAATTGATCTCTAAGCGCGTGCTTGCTTACAAGCTTTAAAATAATTCGGTGGATACAACATTCCCTACAATAATCAAGAGCAAATGCAGGCATGCAATCTAAAGACCGCAAGCGGAAATTTACATTCAGCGACCAAATTTACGATTCGCGATGGTTTTTGAGGGCGAATGCATTAAATATACGGCTCGATGTTTTAGGTGGTCATTTTTTGACTAATAAGGGGCGGCTATGCATGGGAAACCATTTCATCAATTTTTTTTACTGCCTGGCAAGGGAGTGTTTTCCCATTTCTTTTTGATTTTTATGGGCCTTGAAGGGATTCTTGTTGCGCCGGCCTATTCTATGACCAATATTTTCACCGCACAAAGCTTGGTGCGAAGTGTTGATATAAATGGACAGATAAAAGCATTTGACCTCGGTGCTGGTCAAGTTATAAAAAAGGATTATGGGAAGGAGGATAGTACAACAACTTCGCAGAGTACTTTATCAGTGGGAATGAGCTTAGAGCTTCCAGAGGCGTCTAGTTTTGCTCAGGGCGTCGCCAGCCAAGAATTCAGAGCAGATGGAGATGGATTATATTTTTCCAGCATTGCAGATGTTAACGTTGCTGGTAGCCCTGCATATCCTTTTAACGTTGAAGGCGAGGGCGCAGCGCATACCGCAGTACGATATTGTTTCGCCGTGACGACCGAAACAGAAGTTGTCCTCCAAATGAGTAGCATCATAGGAGATTTTCGAGACGAGGACTTTTATTTTAACCTCGCTGACAAGGATGGAAGAATTATCTGGGCATCCACTGGCTATGTCGGTGAGTCTGGCATACCGAGTCGCGATTACAAAAAATACTTAACCCTTTTTAAAGGCGACTATGTACTCCAGACAGGACTCAGTGCTTACAGCACCATGACAGGTGGAGCAGCATTTCCAGGACGAACATCAGCGCAGTTTTCTATCACTGCTATTACCGCTGTGCCCGAGCTCCCATCGTGGGGCATGGCTTTAGCTGGTTTGGGCTTGATCGGGCTGCGCATGCACCGTCGGTGAGCTACACAAAGAAACGATTTCCTTTCAGCCTAGAACCGTCACAAGCGCACCGTACACTCGTTTGAGTGGTGTGGCGGACTTGCGTCGCCCTAAGTTGGAACTTGTCTTGCATGATCTAGTCTGCCTACGCATGAGTACCCAAGTGACCCCGGCTTCATCTCCGATTCGGAGCGCCTCACGCGCCACCATCGTGCCATCCATCCCCCAGTTGCTCCTCTTAGCCGCTGGGCTCTTGGCTATGTACGTTCCCACTTACATAGCGCTGGATCAGAATGTTTGGAACATCGTAGGCCAAGGCCATGGCCCAATCATGCTGGCTTTAACCATGTGGCTAGCATGGCAAAGATGGCCTTCATTAATCGATGCGCCTTATGCGAGCAGTCCCTTGTTGGCATCGCTTCTCATGGCGATTGGATTGCTGTCCTATTTGGTGGGCCGATCTCAAGATATCTTGATGTTGGATGCTGGCTCTCAGATATTAGTGTTTTCTTCTTTGATCTTATTTTACAGAGGTCTAAGAGGCTTAAAGCACATGTGGTTTCCCTTGTTTTTCATTATTTTTGTTGTTCCTTTGCCAGGTCCCTTGGTTGATGCCATAACAGGGCCTCTCAAAAATGCAGTTTCCGTGGTTGCCGAGCAAATCATGTACAAGGCCGGATATCCAATTGGCCGTGCGGGTGTGACCTTGACAATTGGTCCCTATCAGTTGCTGGTAGCTGACGCCTGCGCAGGACTGAATTCTCTATTTGCGCTGGAGGCAATTGGTGTCTTTTACATGAGTGTAGTGCAGCACACCAACAAGCTGAGAAACATTATGTTGGCTATTGCGATTCTGCCAATTTCGTTTATTTCTAATGTAATCAGGGTGATCGCTCTTGTTTTGGTCACATATTACTTCGGGGATGCTGTTGGTCAGGGTTTTGTGCATAACTTTGCTGGAATATTGCTATTCATGGTTGCGACAATGTTGACTATTGGGGCTGACTCATTTTTAGGGTTGTTTTTTAAAAACAAAAAAACAATGCCTGTGAATGGCTAAATAATGGTTAGGCATTTCGGACAGGTTTTCTAGTTATGTCTTTCAAGATAACAAGAGTTTGCTTCCTCCTTGAGGGTAAATGATGACAATTAAACAGTTATTTTCCATCCTATTGGCTCGGAAGATTTTGCTTCTGTCCATTGCTGCAGTGGTGGTGTTGTTAGGTTTGACTTTGGTTTTTGTGTTGCCGAAGCAATACACGGCCACCGCTGCTGTTGTGATTGATTCGAAGTCGCCAGACCCAATATCTGGGATGGTTATGCAAGGCGTCTTGATGCCAAGCTATGTGGCCACCCAGATCGATGTCATCATGAGTGAACGGGTGGCGCAAAAAGCGATAAGATATTTGCGTCTTGAAGATAGTCCTCAAATGCGTGCCCAATGGGAGGAGGCAACAGAAGGCCAAGGTGTTTTCGAATCGTGGTTGTCTGATCTCTTCCTCAAAAATTTGGATATTAAGCCCTCCAGGGAATCTAGCGTTATCAATGTGAGTTACACAGCCGCTGACCCGAGGTTTGCGTCAGCGGTGGTAAATGCTTTCGTGCAAGGCTATATTGATACTACGCTTGAGTTGCGTGTTGAGCCAGCACGGCAGTTCAGCCGTATGTTTGATGAGCAAGCCAAACAGGCTAGAGATAAGTTGGAAAAGGCACGTGCAGCGCTTTCCGCTTATCAGAAGAAGAATGGCATTATTGCTACCGATGAGCGCTTCGACGTGGAGACCAATCGTCTCAATGAGTTGTCCGCTCAGCTTGTTGCACTTCAAACGCAAACTGCAGATGCTACTAGTCGGGCCTCCAAAGCCGGCAGTGACACCTCGGAAGTACTCAGCAGTATGGTTGTGGCAGGGCTTCGCACTGACATTTCGCGGCAAGAGGCCAAATTGAAAGAGCTCAGTGCTACCTTGGGAGCATCTCATCCTCAGGTTGTTCAACTGCAAGCCAGCATTGCGGAACTCAAGGCCCGGCTTGTGTATGAAACAGGTAGTGTGAATTCCAGTGTTCGGACCACCAGCGCAGTCAACCAGCAGCGGGAAGCTCAAGTCCGCGCGGCATTAGAAGCTCAAAGAGAGAAGTTACTCAAGCTTAAAGAGCAGCGTGATGAGGCCGGTGTGCTGTATAGCGATGTCGATAACGCGCAGAAATCCTACGATCTTGTTGCGATGCGGCTGAATCAGACTGCTCTTGAAGGACAAAGCAATCAGACAAATGTGGGCGTTTTGAAGGTGGCTAGTCCGCCACCATCTCACTCTTCGCCCAAGTTCCTTATTTTCTTGGTGGTTTCCATATTCCTGGGTGTTTTGCTGGCGCTTGGTGTTACTTTACTGATCGAATTCTTCGATAGAAGAATCAGAGTGGATGACGACTTGCTTCAAATCGCGGGCAATGAACTGCTTGGACATATGCCGCCTTCTTTGACCAAGGCCGGCAAGCGTCGAATCCTCCCGGCATCCAATATTCCGAAGATTTCTAATCGTGCATTGCCCGAGTTGATCGGTTCTAAGTAAAAAGCTTACAAGATGGACAACGCAAACAATTCCGCATTGCCGGTAGATCGCTCAATTGGGCAAATTATTGCCGAGACGAATAACTTGAGCCCCGATCAAGTCGAGAAAATTGTTACCTATCAGCGTGAGAACGGGGTTAAGTTCGGAGAGGCCGCTGTAGCCCTTGGATTTGTGGAGAAGGGTGACGTGCTTTGGGCATTAGCCCAACAGTTCCATTATCCCTACGCGGCCTCTGCTGGTGAATCCATAAGTGAAGAGTTGGTCGTCGCCAATGAACCCTTCAGCGATCCAGCCGAGTTCTTTCGAGATGTCCGCTCGAAACTGTTGAATGGCCTAAACTCGACGCCAACTAGGTCGGCCATTGCAGTGTGTAGTGCTGGCGTTGGTGATGGGAAATCATATTTCGCTGCTAATTTGGCGGTTGCATTCAGTCAGCTGGGAAGCAGAACATTACTCGTCGATGCGGACATGCGCACGCCGAGGCAGCACGAGATATTTGGATTGGATAGTAATGGCGTTGGGCTCAGCGGTATTTTGTCAGGTCGGGCCGAATCCAATGTTGTTCGCCCGATTCCGGCTTTACAGAGTCTTTTTTTAATGCCGGTAGGTGTAATTCCTCCCAATCCACTGGAACTTATCCAGGGGCGGAATTTTGACATCTTGATAAATGAATTGCTCAATAAATTTGAGTACGTGGTTGTGGACACTCCTGCGGCTACGTACGGAGCTGACGCCCGTGTTATTGCGGCCAAATGCCGAGCCTCAGTCGCCGTAGCCAGGGTGGGGCGAACAAAAGCCGCGGAATTTGTTGCCCTTGAAAAATCTTTGAAGCTGGGTGGAAATAATTATCTTGGGTCTGTTCTAAATCAATTCAAGGAGTGATGGTGAAGCAGGCTTTCTTTAAAAAAGCTGTAGCGCTTTTTTTTGTTTTTGCGTCTACCGCAATTGTGGCCCATCAATTGGGCCAAAAGGATCCCAGACGGGTTGTATTGCCTGAGGCGAGCCTAGAATCTGTGATTCCTCAAAAATTTGGGGAATGGCGTATTGATGATAAGCAACCGGTAGTTATAGCCAATCCCGAGCAGCAAGAGACCCTTTCAAAGATATACACGGATGTGCTATCTAGAACCTATGTCAACGGGCAAGGACAGCGAGTGATGCTTTCATTGGCGTATGGAGCCAACCAAAGTGAAGGTTTGCAAGTGCATTTTCCTGAGGTTTGCTACGCCGCACAAGGGTTTGCGGTGGGGCCGGTGAGCGATGTCGATATCAGGGTGGCTGATGAATCTGTAAAGGTTCGGCATTTGACAGCCAAAGCTGGTGGAAGGAATGAGCCGATTACCTATTGGGTGGTGGTTGGTGATCAAGTGGCCAATCGGGGAATTGACCAGAAATATGTTTTGCTTAGATATGGTGCAAAACTTGTAACCCCCGATGGGCTATTAGTCAGAGTTTCATCAATCGGTACGAACATTTCAGATGAGTACGATCTTCAGGAACGATTCTTGAACGATCTATTTGGTGCAATGAGTCCTGGCCCGCGTGTGCGAATGCTGGGTGCTAGTAGAACTTAATGGGATTTTGTCGTGAAGAAAATTGCTTTGATCACCGGCGTGACCGGCC
>NZ_RSED01000043.1 GCF_003933735.1 Aquabacterium soli
TCGCGCAGGCGGGCATCGGCCGCAAGTTCCAGAAGCCCACGGTGTTCGAGCAGCTCAGCGTGTTCGAGAACCTGGAGCTCTCGCTCAAGGCCGATCGCCGGGCGCTGTCGTCCGTGTTCTTCAAGCTGAGCAGCGCCCAGCTGGACCGCATCGCCGAGATGCTCAAGCTGATCCACCTCAAGGACCATGCCCAGCGCACGGCTGGCCTACTCTCGCACGGGCAAAAGCAGTGGCTGGAGATCGGCATGCTGCTGATGCAGGATCCCAAGCTGTTGCTGCTGGACGAACCCGTGGCCGGCATGACCGATGAAGAGACCGAGCGCACGGCCGAGCTGTTCCTGTCGCTCGAAGGCGCGCATTCGCTGGTGGTGGTGGAGCACGACATGAAGTTCATCAACGAGCTGACCACGCGTGGCAGCACCGCCGACAAGAAGAAGGTGACCGTGCTGCACGAGGGCTCGGTGCTGGCCGAAGGCACGCTGGCGCAAGTGCAGGCCAACGACAAGGTCGTCGAGGTTTACCTGGGTAGATAAGCAATGCTGAACGTCGAACAAGTCAACCAGTACTACGGCGGCTCGCACATCCTGCGCGGCCTGGGCTTCGAGGCCAAGGTGGGCGAGGTCACCGTGGTGCTGGGCCGCAATGGCGTGGGCAAGACCACGTTGCTCAAGAGCCTGATGGGCCTGGTGCCCATCAAGTCAGGCGCGATCAAGCTGGACGGGCAGGGCATCGACAAGCTCAAGCCCTATGAGCGGGTGCGTCTGGGCGTGGGCTATGTGCCCCAGGGCCGCGAGATCTTCGGGCGCCTCACGGTAGCCGAGAACCTGCAGATGGGACTGGCCAGCAAGCCGGGCAGCACGCCGTTCCCCGAGCAGCTGTTCGAGCTGTTCCCGGTGCTCAAGCAGATGATGCACCGCCGTGGCGGTGACTTGTCGGGCGGGCAGCAGCAGCAGCTGGCCATCGCCCGCGCGCTGGCGGCCGGCCCCAAGCTGCTGATCCTGGACGAGCCGACCGAAGGTATCCAGCCCAGCATCATCAAGGACATCGGCCGCGCCATCCGCAAGCTGGCNAAGGTATCCAGCCCAGCATCATCAAGGACATCGGCCGCGCCATCCGCAAGCTGGCCGATGAAGGCCTGAACGGCCAGAAGATGGCCGTGGTGCTGGTCGAGCAGTTCTACGATTTCGCCGCCGAGCTGGCCGACCAGTATCTGGTGATGGAGCGTGGCGAGATCATCCAGCGTGGCCGCGGCAGCAGCATGGAAGCCGACGGCGTGCGCCAACTCATGTCGATCTGACCCTGGAAGCGGCGCACGCTGGCGTTGCGAGGCCTCAGCCGCGACGGCGGCGGGCCATCGAGCCGACCACGCACAGGCCGGCGACCATCATCGCGTAGGTCTCGGGTTCGGGCACGGCCGGTGCGAACGAGGTCTGGCCAGGGCTGCCGATGGTGCCGGCCACCGAACGCCAGGACCCTTCCACATCCCCCACCGACGACAGCGTCCACAGGCTCACGTCGTTGGCGCCCAGCGCCGCCAGGGTGGTGGCATGGCCGCTGCGGTTGTCGGTCTTCGGGCTGGTGCCGAAGGTCAGGCGGTCTGCCAGCTGAGTGCCGTTGTAGAGGTTGATTTCGTCGCCGTTGCCCAGGTTGTTGGTGTAATCGCCCAGCACCTTGACGCTGGCCGACAGGCCCCAGTCGGTGCGGAACACGTCGGCATCGGTTTCGGTGATGATGACCGATTCGCCGGCGGCCACGGTGCCCAGGCCGGCCAGCGAAAACACGCCTGCGATGCGCGAGTCGTCGTCGTAGCTCCAGTGGCTGAAATCGATGGCCGTGCTGCCGATGTTGGTGAATTCGATGAACTCGCCGACGCCGCCCTTGTACATCCATTCGGTGATGACGACCTGGGCCTGAGCGGCGGTGGAGGCGATGGCGGCGGCCGCGATGGCGGCGATCTTGATGAACTTCATGGCAATGTCCTGCTGGGATGTGTGCAAAGGGTGGAAGAGGCGCGTCAGGCGTGACGGCGGCGGGCGGCGACGGCGCCCAGCACGGCCAGGCCGCTGAACATCAGGGCAAAGGTCTCGGGCTCTGGCACGGCGGCGGTCAGCACGTAGATGTTGGGTGTCTCGTCGGTCAGGTAGATCGTGCCGTCGCTGGCGATGGTCACGCCCTCGGCCGTGTCCGAGATGCTGCTGAAGTCGAACGAGCTGACCACCACGCCGGCGCGCGTGACTTCCAGCAGGCTGCGCGATTCCTGGCTGATGATCAGCAGGTTGCCGGCGTAGCTGGTGCCCACGAAGCCGCTGAGCGTCTGCACGTCCGAGAGATCAGCTACGCCCAGGCTGGGCGTGAACAGGCTACCCACGGTGTGCGTGCCGTTGCTGAAGTTGATGCTGCCCAGGCCGACAAACTGCGGGCCCTTTTCCTTCACGGTCACGAACTGCCCGCTGGCGCGGTCGTACGAGAGGCCTTCCAGGCCCACATTGCCCACGGTCGCACCCAGCGACACGGTGGCCAGCGAACCGCGCGATGCCGTGCCGCCTGCCTGGTAGCTCAGCTTGTAGACGTCCTGGATGCGCTCTTCACCGACCACGAACTGGCCGTTGCCTATGTAGGTCAGCGCTTCGGTGTCGTCGAAGCCGCTCAGGCGCATGCTGCTCACCACGGTGCCGCTGCGGGTCACCTCGGTGATGTACTCACCCTCGTCGCCGACCACGTAGAGATGGTCGTTGTCCCAGTTCCAGGTGATGGCAGAGGATTCGGACGCGGTGGAGGTGGGCAGGGCAAGGGTCTGCGTCAGGCTGTAGCGCGACAGGTCGAGGCCCGCGGCGCTGGCGCCCAGTGGCATGCAGGCGGCCAGGATCAGGGCGGCTGTGGAACGGATGAACGTGGGCACGGTTGGACTCCGGTGAAGCTGTGGTGTTGGATCGACGCCCGCGCACTCTAGGAATCCGACATTTCACGGGCATGACACCGGGGGCATCCATCGGTGTGCGCCCCCCGAATCGGGCGGGCAGTTAGACTCGGGCCTCTTTTCCTTCCGAGACACTTTTAGGAGCTGCCATGCCCACGACAACGACCTCCGGCCTGCAATACGAAGACACCGTCGAGGGCGGCGGTGACGAAGCCAAGGCGGGCGCCTACGTGTCCGTGCACTACACCGGCTGGTTGTTCGACAACGGCGTCAAGGGCGCCAAGTTCGATTCCAGCAAGGACCGCAACGACCCCTTCGAATTCCCCCTGGGCGCCGGCCATGTGATCCGCGGCTGGGACGAGGGTGTGCAGGGCATGAAGGTGGGCGGTACCCGCGTGCTGACCATCCCGCCCGAACTGGGTTACGGTGCTCGCGGCGCTGGCGGCGTGATTCCCCCCAACGCAACGCTGCTGTTCGAAGTGGAACTGCTGGCCGTCTGAGGCCACGCAAAGCGGGATCGGCCATGTTTGCTCCCAGCCAGGAAGAGGTGCGGCGGTTTTTCTGCGGCGCCTGGGCCAAGCATCAGGCGGTGCAGCCGCTCACGCCGCTGGAAGCCCTGGCCGTGGACTGGATCACCCAGCATCCCGAGTACCACGAGGACCTGTCCGACGTGGAGACGGCCATTGCCGCCCAGTTCCTGGTGGAGGAAGGGCGCACCAACCCCTTCCTGCACCTGTCGATGCACCTGTCGATCACCGAACAGACCAGCATCGACCAGCCCCGCGGCATCAAGGCCGCGGTAGAGCGTCTGGCGCACCGCCGATCATCCCTGCATGAAGCGCATCACGAGGTGATGGAAGCGCTGGGGCAGATGGTCTGGGCCTCTCAGCGCTCTGGCCAGCCCTTTGACGGTGAGGCGTACATCGCCGAGATCCTGGCTCGCGCCAGCCGTTGATTTCACAATGTGGATTGTGAGGGTGTGACCACTTGATTGAGTGGGTTGCAGGCGCGGATGTGTGCCTGTCCGAAATTCCTTCAGGACAGGCTGTGTAAAACCAGAGGATGTGATGTTTGTCACATCTTGGGGATGCCTTACTTGGGGATTTATGGCCTTCAGGTGTGATCCATTACACCTGATTAGGGGATTCGAGACTGTTTTAGCGCGATAACGACGAGTTACATTCGTCGCCAATCACGTCACAGACAGGATCTGCCATGCCCATTCTTTCCAAGTCGCCTTCCGGAACCGTCACCGGCCTGTGGGGCTCTGCATTCGTGAAGCTGCCCAACGGCAAGCTCAAGCCGCTGCAGGTGGGCGACAGCGTGAAGCCTGGCGAGCAGATCATCACCACCCAGGACGGCATCGTTCAGATCACCAACCCCAAGGGCAAGGTGGCCGAGGTCAAGCCGGTGGCGCCTGTGTCCGACATCGATCGGGACATCGCCGCTGTGGAGCGCGGTGACGAAGCCCCGGCGGCCGGCCTGACCGGCGGCGGCGAAGGCGGTCTGACACCCGGCCTGCGTGTGGACCGTGTCAGTGAGTCCGTCACCCAACTGAATTTTGAGTTTGGGACCGAGCGCTTGGCACCAGAAGTGCCGACCGTGGTCGCGCAACCCCTGTTCTTCACGGCCCCAACGCCTGAGCCTACCGTGAGTGGCGTGAGCAGCCCCATCGTCACCGAAGGCGGCAACCTCGACTTCCAGATCACGCTCAGCAACCCGCCTACGACGGCGGCCACCCAGGTGGTGCTGCAATTGAGCAGCGGCAGCGCCACGGTGGGAACCGATACTGGCCCCGTGCAAGTGTCGCTGGACGGCGGCCAGACCTTCCAGACCGTGACGCCTTCGCCGAACGGTTCCATCACCGTGAATGTGCCGGTCAATACGCCCGCCGATGCGATCGTTGTGCGTGTGCCGACCGTGCCTGATGCCATCAGTGAAGGGCCCGAGACGCTCACGCTGACGGCGGGCACCCCTCAGAACGCAACGCCTGCCGCCGGCACCGGC
>NZ_RSED01000044.1 GCF_003933735.1 Aquabacterium soli
GGCCGGTCACGCCGGTGATCAGGGCAACTTTGCGTTGGGAGGTCATAAGGTCAGAATGTCTCAGGAGCCGAAGAACCGGGATTTGAACCCGCCGGGAATGGCCGCTTCCATGTCGGCCAGGAACTGATCGTGCAAAGAATAGTCGAGTTGTTGCCGGCTATTGACCAAAGAAGACACCCGAACCAGCATTCCATCGGCAATCAAACCACGCAAGCCATATTGCAATTGCGTCAATTTGCGCTCAACGCCGGGCATGATGGCCTTGTCGTCCAGGGTTACCCAGTAGGTGATGGGTTCGATCCGGTTGTCCAGGTCGGCCAGCAGGCGCGCCACCTTGAGGGGCTGATGCCCAGGCAGGTTCAAGGTAGAAAAGCCTTCGTGCTTGATGTTGAAACCCTGTGCCACGTAACAGAACTCTGGCCGGTGCGCCGCAGTGGACTGCGAGTTCTGATTACGCCCGTAGGCGATCGACAGCATGATGCGCTGGCCCTTGCTGTTCACGTAGGTGCGGTTGAAGGTCTCCGAGTACAGCGCATCCAGCTTGGCAGACAAAGTCGGGTCGGGCGTGACCACGGCGGTGTGCTGGTCTGTTTGCCAGTCACCAAAACTGGACGGCAACAAGGCTTCCACTCTCAACGGTGGCCGGTCGTCGGCTGTCATGCGGGTGGGCTTGAGGGCCATGGAGGCGGCCGCCCCGGCCACCATCACGGCGGCCGCCACGAACAGGATCCTCGGAATCTGCTTAAGCTTGAGCGGCGGCATGGCGGGGCTCCTTGTCAAAACGGGCGGCCAGAAGCCGGTCGAAACCATAGGTCAACACCAGGGCCACAGTGAACAGGACCATGCCTGCGAAATTGTGCGCAAAACCCTGGCCCACTTGGTCGCCGAAGTAATACGTGATCAGCACCAGTGTGAGTACCCGCGTCACGTTGGACACGAAGGAAATCGGGATGATCATGATCGCCAGGGCCACGTTACGCGCTTTGGACTTGTAGTTCATGACGTTCATGTACAGCAGGCCCAGGGCCTCGAGCGTGAACAGCGAGTTCAAGCCCGAGCAGGCGTCTGCCACCAGCAACTGGTAAGGCCCGATCGTCAGCATCACGCCCGTNACAGCGAGTTCAAGCCCGAGCAGGCGTCTGCCACCAGCAACTGGTAAGGCCCGATCGTCAGCATCACGCCCGTGCGGCCGATGGGGTAGCCAGCCCAGTACAGCAGGTTCTCTGCCACGTAGGACACCACGGCCTTGAGCGGCAGCGTCATGGCCTGCACCAGGGCGCCAGGCAAGGGCACCATGAAGAGCAGGAAGAACAGGGGGAACCAGGCTGTGCGCACACCGCTCCAGCCGCGCAGCAGCAGCAGGCAACCGATCAGCACCGGGATCTGAGAAAAGCCCTCGACCTCGATGACCTGCTGCGAACGGCTGATGGCATACAGCACGGTGCCGGTGAGCAGGCAAACGAATCCGGCCACCGGCGCCGGTCTGGCCGGGCCGGCAAAGATCTTTTCGCGCATCGTCCAGAGTAGCCAGGCGCACGCGCCCAGGATCATCGGACCATGGCCTTGCTCATCCGTTGACCAGGTGCCCTCGGCCAAGGTGATGTAAGTGGGGATGTACAGCAGCAGGAAGCCGAATGCCAGCAGGCCCAGCGCCCCTATCGGGTATTCGACCGCAGGACCCTGCTGCGCCGCTGAGGCCGTGGAAGGAGTGGAAATCGTGGTGGACATGGCTGGACTGCCGCCCGTCTTGAATCGGGCCAAGAATAGGCGCCCGAGATTGTTACCTATAGTTCAATGAAGTTCCCACGGATAACCCTCAGGAACTTCCCCCATCTGCATGATGTTCCGTGATGGCCTGGCTGTAAATAGACAACAACTGGGCGTGGTTCACATCGGGCGAGTAGTGTGTTTCATAGCGGCGCCTGGCGGCCCGGCCCATGGCCAGCATGTCCTGCGGGTGCGACAAGGCCCAGGCCAGCTTGGCGGTCAGGTCCGGCACGTCGCCCGGCGTGAACAGCAGCCCGGTCACACCGTCTTCGATCACCTCGGCCATGGCGCCCAGGCGGCTGGCCACCACGGGGGTGCCATTGGCAAAAGCCTCCACGATGGTGCGTGGAAACCCCTCGTACCAGAGGCTGGGCAGCACCATGAACGCCGCCGATTGCATCAGCGCCATCACCTGCGGCAGCGGCTGGAACCCCAACGCGTTGGGCCCCAGCTGGTGATGAACCTGGCCCTCCAGAGGGCCTCCTCCCACCACCCGCACATTGGGGGAGGGCAGGCGCGCCAAGGCCTGCAGCAGCACGTCCACGCCCTTTTCCGGGCTGAGCCGGCCCACGAACAGGCCACCGTCCCGGTTGCTCCAGTCAGGCTGGTCGCGCCACTCCAGGAAATTGGGCTTCACACTGATGCGCTCTGCCGGCAGGCCGGCCTGGGTCAACTTGGCGCGCCCGAACTCGCTCAGCGCGATGTAGCGCGTCACCTTGCGGCGGTAAGTGCCGATGGCCCGGTGCATCACCAACATGGACGCCATCGCACCCGAATGGAGCGCCGACCCCCGGTAGCACCCATGCACCACGCCGCGCCACGGCACCTTGCCCAGGCAGTCTTCGCAGATGCGGCCTTCGCGCAGGAAGGTGGCATCCAGGCAGGCCAGGCGGTAATTGTGCAGGGTCTGCACCACCGGCACGCCCACATCCGCCGCGCCCCAGTACACCGAGGGCGACACCAGCGGCAACGTGTTGTGCACGTGGATCACGTCGGGCTTGAAGCGGGCGGCCCAATCGTGGATGTCGCGCACTGTCTGGCGGGACCACAGGGTATTGGCCAGCAGCTCAGGCTTGGACATGGCCTGGATGTCGTCATTGCTGCGGTGGTACAGGGCCACCTCATGGCCTTGCTGTCGCAGCAGGGCCATTTCGGATTCCAGAACGCTGTCTTCGCCGCCGCGCTGCTGGTACGCGTTGTGGACCAGCAGCACTCTGGGCCGAGTTGGCATGGACAAAGGCCTGCTCAAGCCTTCGCCATGTTGGTCACCATCCAGGATTTCTTGAGAAACAGGAATTTCTCAGCCAGGATGGTGCTGCCCTCGAATACCCCCTGCAGCTCTTTGCGGGTCATCAGCCGGGTTTCTTCGCAGTTGATCCGGGCCTGTACCCAAGAGGCCTCTTTCGGCATGAATCCCAGATGGAAGTTGTGGTGCAGATAAGTGCGCAGGCTCAGCGGCAGGACAGGGAAGAACGGGAAATAGAAATGCGGCTCGATCGGGAACAGGCGGCAGGGCGTCTGGATGAAGTGGAAACGTGCCAGCTTGGTCACGTTCTGGGCAAACACCCGCTGTGCGGCGTAATTGCCCACGTGCTCGATCACGGAGTTGCTGTGAACGATGTCGTAGGAGCTTGAGCGCAGCGATGCGGCGTTCAAGGCATTGCCAGCGTAAGCCTGCACCTTCAGGCCGTTGATCTCGCGGGTTTCCTCGTTCACGGGGGGCAGGTTCACCACCTCCACCAGCTCGATCTTGTCCACGGGCAGATGGGCCGCGTTCATTTCCCAGAAAGCCACCGTGCCGCCAATATCCAGGATTTTGATCTTCTTGGAAAACGCACCCTTGGCATACAGATCATCGATGTAGCCGGCAAACAGTTTGACTCGGCGCGAGCGGGCATTCGATGAAAATGACTGAGGGTTGCTGGGATCGCTCTTCAATTGGTTCTCCGCTTCACATCCTGATCAAGCCCGGGATTGTTACCCATGCCGATGCAAAGTTCGGCCGGCACGCCCTGGGGCGAACCCCAACGCACGTAAAAAGCATGGCAATCCCCGGGCTTCACATTGTGGCACCCCCTGGCGAGGGCATTTACACTTCAAACACCATGCAAAAAGACGCCAAAAT
>NZ_RSED01000045.1 GCF_003933735.1 Aquabacterium soli
GTGCGGCTTACCGCAGGCGTTAGGCCTCCAAACATGAGTGAAGCAAAGGCGATTGAAACCTTCAAGTCCATGGTCGGCTTAGCGACAGAGGGCCTGAAAGCACTGCTATTAGTCAACGGTGGCGCAGTAGTGGCTCTGCTCACCTTTGTTGGCAACTCCAAGGCAATCAGCCCATCTGCCGGTAGCTTTGTTTTACCTGCAGGCTTTTTCCTTCTGGGCCTAGTCTTCTGCGTTGCCGCGTTTTGCACTGCATATGCAACTCAATACACTTTGTACAACGAGCAGTTCCCCGAGCGTGGTTTTCAGCCTCGCTCACACATGAAGTTCTTCTGGTGGACGTCTGCGCTGGTCGCCGGAAGTCTCGCCGCATTCTCCGCGGGTGCAATTAGCAGTGTTTGTGGCTTCAGTGCTGTCAAACCAATCGTCGAAGTTTCCACTGCGCGGCAAACGATCTCGGCTGTACCACCACAGGCACCAAGCTCAGCATCCATTGGATCGCCACGGAAATGAGCGCTCAAATGCAGCAAGGCATACCTTCATTAAACGAGCTCAACACAGTGGCTTCGCGTGGCGGCCTAACTGGTTGTTCAACAGGACGTCTACCAGCTTCGCTGGCAGCCGCCTGTTAACGCGGGCGTTAGGCTCTTCAAAATGACGCTTCTTGACTCCGAAAAAATCGCTCAAATCAAAGACGGCGCAGATCCCGAGCCAGTTGAAGCAATAGCTCGACTGCTCGCCGCTTGTGCCACAGTAGATCAAACCAAGCCACTATTCGAAACCTTAGAAATTGAAGCCAATAAGTTGGGTTGGCCTCTAGACCGTGACTTCGCGGCGGTAGCGCTTCAGCACTATTCAGCCATTGCATCGGCAAAGCCAGTTCAATTGCGAATGCTAAGCGTAGCCGCAGGTCGAGCTGGCTGGTGTGCTTCATGCGCGACGTCCGGAAGCGAAGGGATATCGCGCTCAAGACACTTCAAAGAACTTGAGGCGCTCCTCCAAAAGCCATGACCACTTCAACAAGCCATTCCTCTGTCACCAGCCTAACTGTTTGGTCAAGCCGACGCCCACAAGCTGCGCTTGCGGGTGCCCTCCGTGCTTCGCACTCCGGCGCGGCTTACCGCGAGCGTTAGGCTTCACTAAGGAAAATCTGTGGCAGACGGCACAATCGAGCAAATCTATCCATATGTGGTACCCAAAAGCTGGGTAGACCACACAACCCCTGACTCATTGATCTCGTGGCAAGTAGGCCGGGATGTATTCATCATCCTTGTTTTTGACGGTCAAGGTAGCGTGAGGAACGTCCGACCCGAAGACCTGGGAGCTCTGGGGCTAGATGAAGGTAGCGCGTTTGAGCAAGCGGCGCAGAACCTTGCACGAGCATGGCAAGAGCAACAGTTTGAATTTGGCGCAGCCACCCTGATTGACGGAACCGTAATCGGTTGCTCAAGGGGTAACTGGATGGCGCCGGCGGGAGGCTTGCTCCTAGGCAACTTTCATGAAAGTCTGGCTGCTCAATTTGGCCAGACCGAACTTGCCGCTATCGCAGTGAACCAAGACTGTCTTTTTGCATTCCCTACCGATCCTAAAACCTTGCAATCTGAGTCTTTGCGAATCGCGATCAATGATGAGTTCTCAGGCCACCGTAAGCCGATATCCAAAACATGGCTTCTACTCAATGGGCAGTGGCCTCAAGATCACCCTTTGCAATCCAGCTAATAGCAGCCCAAGCCAAAAATCTAGGCGTAACGCCATGGACTACGCAAAGACACTCGCATCTGCCACCTGCCTAACTGGGCGTTCCAGGGGACGCCTGACAAAGGGCTTCGCTTCGGCAACGCCTTATGGGCGCCCCTGAACTAGGGCGTTGAGGCTGCAGAAAAACTTCCCAGGAGGAGCGCAGTGTTGTCATCGCAGAAAAATCGACCTCTCAGAACGACCCAGGATCGACGATCTCATTGCCGGGAGTGGTTCAAGGACCCCGTAAAACGACCGCGTAGCGCGAGCGCGGGAGTTTTTCTGCAGCCTCGTTAGGCTCCCACAAAACAAGCATATAGCTATTCGTTGGATAAATCAAACCACTGCACATAAGGAAATTCATGCTGACATTCATCAGGTGGCTTGCCCTATTTTCGATTCTTGGAGTCGCGGCTGGTGCCGTTGTCGGCGTTGTATTTGGTACGGATTTTGATTCCTCGCGCCGCGTCGGAGAAATTGCTGGGCTTTTCATCTGGCCAACTGTTCTGCTCGCCTCAATCATCGCCACAGCCATCAGCCGTGCTCGCAAGCGGAAGCAGAAAGCAGCCGGGACCTGACCGCCAAGCCGTAGAATAATGGTGTAGCTGTCAGGTCCCGGTTGGTCATGCTGGCTCAATCGATTCAAGCGCCAACGGAAAGGCCCGAGCGTGATGCAACAGTCAAATCAGGGTGTATGCCGCGCACACGCAATAGTGCTTGCGGCGAAGCCTAACGGTACGGTCAAGGGGACGCTTGACATATGGCATCGCTTCGGGCCAACCACGCTCGCGCCCCTTACCTATTGGCGTTAGGCCGCAGCTTGCGGGACTTGCGAATATGCTCCAATGGAGCATCAGCCAATGCCGCTGTTCTTGGTCCGCAAAGGGCTCAGCATGAACGAAAACAAAATGTCAGGTGCAGGCCGCGCGCGTCAATCGCTCGCTACCTCCAACACAAATTGGCCGCGGGCCACACGCTGCCGCCTTCGTGTTGCTCGCGGTGGCTATGAGCTTAAAACCAGTGCCGCCTTCAACCGCAGTGCCTTCGGCGTTGGGCTCTGCCTAACGGGTCGTTCCAGAGGACGCCTACATGTTCGCATCGCTTCGGCCAGGCCAAGCGCGGCGCCTCTGAACTAAGGCGTTAGGCATTGGACATGCTCAAGTACTTTCAATGGCTATCCATCGCTGGTGTATGGGGATCACTTTTATTAATCGCAGGATGCTTTGCATTAACGGGAATAATTAGCTTCTCCGGTCCGAGCGGCTCGGCATGGGCCCTTGTTATTAGCGGAATGATCCTTGTCATCGCTGCTGCACACGTTTTGGCAATCTCGTCCTTAGTTGGTATAGCTCTACTTGCAATTGGCAAAGCTCGCACAGTTCCTGCTACCGCAGTAAGCGCTTTTGCTGGTGGCTCGCTATCTACATTTATGCTGTGGCGTATCTACTTTCACATCGGCCCCTGACATAGAGTTCTCACATGCCGGTCAGATCTTGTCTTCGAGCCACGCGCTCTATGAATCATGAATTCAATGACTCTAGCGTCTGCTAATAGCCTAACCTTTTGTTCAACAGGACGTCTACCAGCTTCGCTGGCATTCGCCTGTTAACGCGGGCGTTAGGCCTCTCCATATGAAGCTCAGCGTCAAAAAGATTAACCAAGCCGCTAGCGGCGGCAGCTATGTCGTCATCTACGATGCGCTAATGCATCTCAATGATTCAGGCCAAGTAGAAGTGGCTGTTGAGTCCGTTGAACCACCAGATACCGATGCTGATTTCGTTCACGTTGCAAGGGGTGCAATTCGCGAAGGTGCCGAGCATATCCTGCTTCCGCTAGGTCAGGGAGCCAGCATCATTGTTCAGCGATTGGTTATCAACTCCACTGACTTCAAAGCAAATCGCTTCGCGCTTTTCACTGCTCAAGAAATCAAACGGCTGATGGAGGTGCGCAATTGAAAACGGCGCAAATGCAATCTTCGTCGGCGTATCTTCAACTGACAGGTAAGCCAGGGTGCCTTCGCGCAGCGCCTAACCGTTTGGTCAAGCC
>NZ_RSED01000046.1 GCF_003933735.1 Aquabacterium soli
CAAGCGCTGGACGGCCAAGCGTAAGACCGCCCTGGTCTTGGACATCATTCAAGGCAAGACGACGGTCTCAGAGGCCAGCCGGGCCTTTGACCTCAACCCCTCCGAAGTGGAGCAGTGGGTCGACGAGGGCAAGCGGGGAATGGAGAACGCGTTGCGCTCCAAACCGCTGGAGGTCAAGGAGCAGTACGAGAAGCAGCTCGGTGAGCTGCAGCAGGCCTACGGCGANGAGAAATGATCCTCAAGGTTCAGCAGGGATTGAAAGACGAGGGTGTCACGGTCAGCCTGGTCAAACTGTGTCAGTGGTTTAATGTGGCTCGCCGGACGGTCTATTACCGCCCCACCAAGGCGCCGCCTAAGGTCCAGGAACGGTTCGCCGAACCGATCAAGGCGATGATTGAAGACCAGCCATCGTTCGGCTACCGCACCGTGGCTGGCTTGCTAGGCATGAACAAGAACACCGTGCAGCGCGTGTTCCAGATCATGGGCTGGCAGGTCAAGAAGCGGCCCATCGGCTTCAGGCCCAGGATCCAGGCGCTGCCCTCGGTCGCCAAGGCTCCGAACGAGCGTTGGGCCACGGACCTGTGCCGTGTCTGGACAGGCCGCGATGGATGGGCCAGTCTGGCGTTGGTGATCGACTGCCATACCCGCGAGTTGCTGGGCTGGCACTTGAGCCGCAGCGGGAAGTCCAAAACAGCCGAGTCAGCCCTGGAGCAGGCCTTGATTGCTCGGTATGGCTGCTTGGGCAAGGTCGACAAGCCGTTCCTTTTACGCTCGGACAATGGCCTGGTCTTCACCAGCCGAAGCTACACGTCGCTGGTCAAAAGCTATGGCTTGCAGCAGGAGTTCATCACGCCATACTGCCCCGAACAGAACGGCATGGTCGAGCGTGTGATTCGAACGTTCAAGGAGCAGTGCGCTCATCGCCAGCGATTCGAGACCTTGCAACACGCCAGTCGGGCCATTGGCGACTGGATCGGCTTCTACAACAACCAGCGCCCACACCAAGCGCTGGGTATGCGAACCCCTGCTGAGGCTTATGCTTTAGCAGCTTGACCTGTGCAGAAACCGCTGGGTCATTACAGGTGCTTGCGGCAGCCGATCTGCAAATGGCGGACTTGGCCGACGGCCACCGGGGCTTGGGCTTCGTGCCCTTTCTGAAGTTGATGCATGCGGCCTTGGGCGCCGCAAAGGAGCCCGCTCTTGGCCTGCTCGTGGGGGAGCGCCTGCGCATCAACACTCACGGCAGGCTGGGTTACGCGGCCTTGAGCAGCAGCACCTTGCGTCAGGTTGTGTCGCTGCTGGAGAGCTTCTTGCCGCTGCGTACCACACTGGTGACGGTCACGCAGCGGGTTCAGGGTGACGAGGTATGGGTGGGCTTTCCTGTGGCCCGCCCACTCGACGGGCTGGATCTCGTGGTCAGCGAAGCCATCTTGTTGACCATCAAGAACCTGATTGACCAGATCACCTTGGGCACTTGTCAGGTGCGACGTGTGTGCTTCAAACAGGTCGAGCCTGCGTATGCAGATCTGGCCCGGGACATGTTTGGTTGCGAGGTGCGTTACAGCCAAGACTGGTGCGGTCTGGTGTTGCCGGATGCAGCCATGGACTTGCCGCTGAGCTCGGCTGACCCGGCCAGCTTCGATGATGCTGCACGCCTGTGCCGTGAAGAGTTGGACAAGCGCGATGTGAACGCGGCCTTGAGCATCCAGGTGCGCCGTAACCTGCTGACGCGCCAACATGGCTTTCCTTCCCTTCAGGTGGTGGCCCGCCAGTTCCATCTCACCCCGCGCACCCTACACCGCCGCCTGGTGGCTGAAGGCACATCCTTTCAGCAGATCTTGGATGAGGTGCGCGAGCATCTGGCTATGCAATACCTGCAAGCAGGCAAGCTGAGCGTGCAGGAGATCGCTTACACGCTGGGCTACAACGATCCGGCCAATTTCCGGCGGGCCTTCAAACGCTGGACGGGCCGAGCGCCGTCGACCCTATTGATCCGGCCCTGTAAAAATTGAGTTTCTTGCCACGTCTCCACAGGGGGCCGTGTTTCGACTCCAACGTTCCGGATCACTAGAGTCTCTGCGAACATCACGCTAGGCTCGCTGACTACTTGAGAGCCCTATTCCATGATCACTGACTCTATTTCGTTGAATCACCTGCTGGTCTGAGTATGCCGAGCAGAGCCGGGCCAGGCTCACGCCGGAGTGAGTTCTTGTTTGTCGATCTGCTCAACAACCTGGAGCAGTTGGCTGAGGATCGTGATGCAGTTTTGCGGCAAGCACAGAGCAAGCTGCCATCGTTTGACCCCGACAAGCTCAAACGCGAGCTCTCGACGTTCGGCTCTGTGGCCACCCGCGAGCGCACCAGAGGTTGGTTGAGTGCCTGAGTCTCTGCATGACCACAAGGACTTCGGTGACCTGCCTACAGTGGTCGCTGACGAGCGCAGCCTTGATCCGACGTTGGTCGAGAAGGACTACTGGATCATGCATTGCCTTTTGGGGCTGCGAACCTAGGGGTTTAGCTTCGAACTCAAGGGCGGTACTTCTTTGTCCAAGGGCTTCACCAGCGCCTGCCACGTTTTTGGGTGATGGGCCGTCGCAAAGCAGTCGGTCGCGAACGACCGCAATTACTTCCCAAAATAGGACTGGACTGAGTAGCCGATTTGAAATGGAATAGTTGGTGTTGTTGACGAATATACGCAGGAGTCGAAAGGGTTGCAGCAATGCCTAAGGATGGTCTGAACAACTCGTTTGGGAAGCGCTTGACGACGTGAAGACATCAGCATGTTCTCTGGCGGCATCGATGTCGAGTCGAACCGGACGCCAAACCTGCCTCAAACAGCCTGCGGACCTTGCAAGAACCTCTGTGCCCTGTTTTTTGCACGCACTCATGCTGCGCCAGCCATCAGTTTGCCCCTCACCATCCATAGGTTGCCGAGCATGAACAGGGTCTTGAG
>NZ_RSED01000047.1 GCF_003933735.1 Aquabacterium soli
GCTTGACCAAACGGTTAGGCTAATGGCAGGTGCGCGATTGATGAATTTAGCGGCCATTTTTGCTTGAGCGTATGGCATTGATGAGATGTTGCGCTAGGCCACCTATTGCAGCTCCGGCAACGATATATAGCTTCGCGTCCAGCCATGACTCCGCTCCGGTGACTCTTGCAATGGTTGCTCCTAGACACGCACCCACGGAGATCAGCAGTACGAATGGCCAAAACTGTTTGTTCATGTGTGGCCTAACGAGGCTGCAGAAAAACTCCCGCGCTCGCGCTACGCGGTCGTTTTACGGGGTCCTTGAACCACTCCCGGCAATGAGATCGTCGATCCTGGGTCGTTCTGAGAGGTCGATTTTTCTGCGATGACAACACTGCGCTCCTCCTGGGAAGTTTTTCTGCAGCCTCAACGCTCGCGGTAAGCCGCGCCGGAGTGCGAAGCACGGAGGGCACCCACAAGCGGAGCTTGTGGGCGTCGGCTTGACCAAATTGTTAGGCTGGTGACAGGTGCTTGGCTCGCAGAAACGCGCGCTTCTTTTGCTATTGGAGGTGCATTCATAACGCGCCAGATTCCTAAGAAAGTGCGTTGACGCCTAGCATGAGCAAGGCGAAGGTTAGAGGAAAGGCGCATAGGAAGAATACAGTGAGTGCGATGCCATCCAGCAAAGATAGGCCTGGTTGCAGCACGCTAATTTCCGGCTTTTGTGGATGGTAGCGTGCAAGAGATCTCTTGCCGTTGATTTGCTTGGCTTGAGAAGGCATTGTTTCGACCGATGGAACAATGCCAAATGGAAATCGGAGCTGCTGCCCTTGATAGGCTATGCCATTTACTTCGTAGCGATAACGCACTTTAAGCGTGCGCGTTGACGATCCATCATCAATGTCCTCAGTGTCTTCAACTCTGGCTCGAACCCGCTGCGTTGGTGCTGTGGGCCAGCGCCGACTTGCAAAAGAGTACTTTGTTCGAATGATGACCTCGAGCGCGGCGTATCCAATATATGCAGCTGAGGAAAAGTAGGCGATAGGCCATATCCCGGAAAGAGATGCGAGCACTACCAAGAAGATCAGCAGCAGAGCAGCGATAAAAAGCTTCATTCGCGCAGAATTAAGTTGGGCCTAACGAGGCAGGAATACCCAGTCCGCGCAGGCGCCAGCGGCCAAGATGTTGATCTTGGACTGGTGCATGTTGACTGTGGGTGCTGAGAATGAATACGGCGCCTGATGGCGCGCGCGAGGCACTTGCAGGCCCCCTGGCCCGCGATATTCACATCGCATACCTGCTCCCTGCGAGTTTCTCGATGTTGTGAGCCAGAGCATACAACTTCCATTGCGTGTTGACCTNAGCCAGAGCATACAACTTCCATTGCGTGTTGACCTTGGCTGTTCCCCTCAAGGTGAAGCGTTTGATCGCCTTGTTGTGGCGCAGATTCGCAAACACCGGCTCGACGGTGGCGAAGCGTTTGGCGATCATCAGCTTGCCCAAGGCGCTGTCAATGAGTTGCCTCATGCGCGCCAGCAAGTCTGGCTTGTCGCTGGGCACCTTTCCAGAGAAGAAGGCGACCTGACGGGTCTTGGTGTTCTCAGGCGTTCGCAGGCAGCGATGTCGCAGTTCGCAGGGCATGCAGTCGCGCTGCGCACCTTGGAACTTCACGGCCATCATGCCGTTGATGACGCACTGCGAGCCGTTTCCGTACAGGCGCTTGCCTGCCGGGCAAATGCAGATGCCGTTGTCCTTGTCCAGATGGAAGTCTTCGGGCGTGAACAGCTTGATCGAGCGCTCCTTGGTGCTCTTGTCATGCAGCGGATCGGGACGGTCACGGTAGTGCTCCTGTTCGGCGTAGGCAGGGTCACGCTGCCGATATCCGTTGTCGGCCACGAAGGCAGTGATCCCCTTGTCGTGCAGATGCTGCAGGCCATCCTTGGAGTGGTAACCGGCATCGGCTGTGATCACGGTTTGCTCGTTGCGCCAGGCGTCGGTCGCATCTACGACTGGTGCAAGCAGACCTTGTTCGGATCCGGTGCCAAAGGCCTGAGCATCAATGATGACCTGTGCCTTTTCATCGACGGCTGCCACGCCAGTGTAGCCCTGGATGACACCTTTGTCGGTGGCCATCTTGGCTGAGTCGTTGTCGGTGAGGTTGGACATCACGGTGCGCCCCTTGGCGCCTCGCTTGTCATCGGGGTGTTCGCTCAGCCAGCGCTGCATCTGCCGGGCTTGTTGCTGCAAGCGCTCCAGCTTGCGAGCTTCGCGCTGTGCCTCGCCATCTGGCAGGGCATCGGCTTGGCGATGCGCGCGGATCATGCCCTGTGTCTGCTGCTCCAGCTTGCTCAGCCGGCGAACGAAGTCGGCGCGGGTGCCGCTCTTGCGCTTGGATGCATTGGCCGGCAGCTTGACGCCATCGATGGCAAACATTTCCCGACCAATGAGCCCTTGTGCATCACACAGGTACAGCACCTGGGCAAAGAGCTTGGCAGCCTCATCGCCCAGCTCGGCCACGAAGGCCGCCAATGTCGTACTGTGGGGCTGGCTGTCACCGCTGACGGCCATGAAGACGATGTTCTCCCGGCACGCAGCCTCCATCTTGCGGCTGCTGACGATGCCTCGGCTGTAGGCCAGCAGAACGATCTTGAGCAGCACGGCCGGATCATAGGCCGGTGCGCCACCATCGTCATTGCAGATCCTCGATCTCAGCGGCTGCAGGTCCAGATCGTGGTCGATCAGATGGCACAGCGCATATTCAAAGCTGCCAGGCTGGATCTGTTTATCGAAGTCCACCGGAAGCAGCACCAAGCCGCTGCGCACAGGTTTGAATCGGGCCATGACGGGTTTCCTCCTGCAAGGAAACCAAGCACGTCATGGGCCAAGTTGAAGGTTTTTCTGCACCTTCAACGCCCAGGTTAACCGGCGC
>NZ_RSED01000048.1 GCF_003933735.1 Aquabacterium soli
ATTTTGGCGTCTTTTTGCATGTGTGTCAGTTTAAGCATGGAGGCTTATTTAACACCCCCGCATTCACGGTCTTAAGCAGCTTACACGGCTTGCGTTTCAACGATCAATCGACCCGCTGTGTCGCCTAATCTTGTAAAAGCCGTAATTCCCTCCCCTAGCAGCTTCACCACTGACGTAGCCTTCGCCTCCTTGGCCGCCACATTCGCCAGGGCTTGCGCCCTCTTCTCGCTCTCAGCCACCACCGCCTCACTCGGCGGCCTGATCGCCGCCTCCTCCTGCAAGAACGCCCTTCGCTGGTTCTTAAGCAACTCCAAGTCCCGCTCTGCCTCCAGCGCCTTGGCCCGATACAGGCTGCGCTGACTCACCGTGGTGGCATCCGCCGCCAGAATCTGGAACTTGCCCAGCGCCTCTGACACCAGATCCACCGTGGCGAAGTAAACGCTCAGGTATCTCAAGGCTTCTTCAGGCGTACAAGCCGAGCGCTTGCGGAAATCAACGCTGGCGTCTGGCTTGGTCGGGTCACTCATGGTGTGGCTCCTTCTTCTTTCTGGTCTTTCACGGCGCGACGCACCGTTTTGGCGAACTGAGCAGACAAGGCCAGGCGTTCTTTCACGCTGAGTTGTTCGCTCAGCGCCATCAAGGCCTGCCGCGTGGCTTGCAGTTGCCCGCTTGGATCAGGCGCTGGCGCCAGCAGCTTGGCGTAGGCGGCATCCGCCTGCGCCAGCGTGGCCAGCAAGGCTTCTTCATCCTTGGCGCGGCTGTCGCTCAGGTCTTTCAGGGCGTTGAACAGCTGGGCATGGGCGGGCTTGTTGGCCGCTTTCTGCACGCGCTCGTCAAAAGCGGCATCGGCATCGAAGCTGGCCGCGCTGGTGCTCAGTCGGCGGATGCTGCCCAGCCGGCTTTGCGCCACATGGGCCTGTGCCGCCCGCAAGGCTTGAAGCTGGCCTTCAAGCGCTGCAGTGAGCGCTGCGCCGTGGTTGGCCTGGTCCAGCGCGGCCTGCGGGGTGCTGCCGCAGCCGGCCATGCAACCCAGAAGCACGATGAAGGTCGGCAACGCGATCGATCGTTGAGTCATGGTGGCTTCCTTGAAGGGGGATCAGGGGTTGTTCACGCCGTGGCCGATCCACAGCAGCCCCACGGTGTTCAGCAAGGCGGCCACGTGGCCGGCCTGCACGCCGCCAGCGCTCACATCGGCCACCTGGCTCACCGACACGTCGATCAGTGCCTTCCACTGCAGTGTGTTGATCTCGGCGTAGGCCAGGCGGCGTTCATGCGCCTGGGCAATGCGCCGCAGCTCCAGCTTGTGGCGGCGCGCTTCCAGGCGCTTGAGGCTGTCCAGGTAGCGCCCGGTGGCGCTGTACAAGGCTTCTTTCTGCCCGGGCGTGGTCTTGGTGTCGGCCAAGGCCTCGGCCAGGGGAACGGTGTGCAGCTTGCGCAGATCAGGGGTGCCAGCAGCGGTGCCGTCTTGCATGAGCTCGCGCTGCGCCAGCCACAGTTGATGGGCCTGCTGGCTCAGGGCATCGATCAGTTCACGGCTCAGGCGCAGCTCGGCCTGCTGGGTGGCGATGTCGCGTTGGGCCGCCTGCAGCTTCAGGGCCTCGATGTCACGGCGGATCAGCAAAGGCACAGCCAAGGGGCGCCGGTGGCGGGCGGCGGCCTCTCGGGCGTCGTCCATCAGGCCAGGCAGGATCACCAGGGCCACGGCAGCGCGGCTGGCGCCTTCATGGGCCCAGAGGCCGTCATTGTCCAGGCCGTCGGTCACGGTCTGCAAAAAGCCATCGAGCTGGCGCAGGCGCTCTCGTGAGATGACCTCGTCAGCCCAGGCGTTCTTGCTGCCATCCAGGGCATCAACCACCTTCTGCAGCGCTTGCGCGGCTTCGGCCATGGCCGGGGCGGCTTTGGGATCAGACTGGCCCGCGGCCACGGCGGCTTGGTAGGCAGCGAGTGCCTGTGCATACCGGGCGTCAGCCTGTGCCGCCTGTTGCCGGCGTTGCGCCAGGGCCTGTGCATCGGCCTGGTAGCGCTGCACCGCCTCGGCCATCTGGCCGCCCAGGGGCTGGTACACCGCGGCGATCAAGGTGTCGTCGCTGCCATCACTGGTGGCGCACACCCTGCGCAGTTGCTCCAGCACGACATCCAGCTCGGCGGCATCAAGGGCCGAGGCGCCCTGTCGCCACTGGCTCAAGGCGCCGGGCGTGGCGGTGCCGGCCGCTTCGGTGCAACTGGGCATGGGCAGGCGTTTGGCGGCAAACTCATCCTTCAGCACGGCCAGACGCTGCGCTGACTGCGTGCGTTGCACCTGCAAGGCCTGGCGCGACTGGGCAAAGGCATCTGCATCGCCCACCAGGCGTTTCAGATCAGCCTTGATGGGTTCAAGCAGGGTGTAGGTCAGAGGCTCGGCGCCCATGATGTGGCGCAGCCGGTGGTCGCGGATGCTGCTGGCCAGCTTGTCTTGCGTGGCCAGTTCGGTGGCCAGCAACTGATCGAGGTTGGTGCGCTCGGTGGCCACCAGGGCGGGCAGGTCAACCGCCTTCCAGGCGGTTTGCGCAGCGGTGGCCTGCTTGTGGCGCACCTCGCTGTAGGGGCGCAGGCCCGAGCAGCCCATCAGCAGCGCGGCCTGGGCAAGGCACAGCACCGCCTTGAGGGCGGTGGCGCGGGTGGGCCAGGTCATGGCTCGCTCCCTTGTTTTTGAATATCAGGGAGCGATTCTGGAAGATGCCGCAAGGCCAGGCAATGCGAAACACCTAGAAAAAAGGCACCCGTTGGGGGGTGCCTGGGTGGGTTCAGCCCTGTCTGGCCAGGAAATCCCGA
>NZ_RSED01000049.1 GCF_003933735.1 Aquabacterium soli
ACCGCGGGCGTTAGGCCTTTTCCTCGCTAGCACTTATGTCTCAGCCTCAATACTATGTAGAAACTCGATGGGGAGGTAGCGAAGACACTCCATCGGTCGACCGTATGCAGCAAATCATTGCAGAACTTGCGGTTCGGGATGACGAGCACCCGGATACATGGCTCACGCATGCGCCCTCCGGATGGACAATTACCCTTGATGAAGATCGCTTTGCGTACCTTTCTGATCCTGACTGCAAGATCGTTGCTCACATGGCAGGCGTTGCCCCCGAGTACGCCCTTAAGCTTTGGCTTCTTCATTCCCGACAAGGAAAAGAAGCAACTACCAATGAGCCATGGAAGTCGGGCTCTCGGCTCATCAGCCAAGAAGAAATGTCTGCTCGCAAGGCCAAGGCCGATGCAATAACTCTTGAAAGCGATTTGGCATTCTATTCGCAACTGGGTCCAGAGGACCTGTCATCGCCATGCAAAGCCGATCATTGCTCACGTGGTCACATTAAGTACAGCGCTCTTTGCCGCGTCCACCACTTCGAACAAATTAGGCGAAAGCCATGCCCATTCAATGAATGAATAGTCTGCAGGCCATGGCAACTCACAAGCATGAAGCTTCCGGCACCAGCCTAACTGTTTGGTCAAGCCGACGCCCACAAGCTCCGCTTGTGGGTGCCCTCCGTGCTGCGCNCTCCTATTGAGGCGATGCAAGAAGAGATACTAAAGGGAACAAGGATGGGGCGAATGAAGGAAATGGCGTTCGAACGCCAGCAGGTTGAGCAGGAAATTGCATTTGCGCGAATGGAGGCAGCTCACGAAGCCGTTCCAGATTCGCTTGCCGAAAGTCTCGAAATTAACAAGGCACTTCGAACCCAACTAGGGGCCCTTGTTGAAAGCTTCGACAGAGTCAACTCACCCAAAGAGCGCAACAAGGAACGGCTCTTTGGCTTCGTTCTCGGCGTCGTCGCCTCGCTTATTGCCGCTCTTATATGGTGGGCGGCAACAGGACAATGGCCCGTTCTAAAGACGTAGCGAGATGCACAGAGACCAATCAGCAGCGCCAAAGTGCCACCGGCCATTGTCTTGTCCGGATGCCTGTCCTTCGGCAGTCAGCGCACCACCGCGCGGCGCCCAAGTGCCACGCGCCATCGGCAAGCAATCGCTGATCATTCGATCACTTCCAGCAGCCTGAGGCGTCTGGCAAACTCTCTGGCAAACATCAAGGAAGCACGCATGCAAGCCAGCAGCAACTTCAACGGCAGCAGGGCTGTGGTGTTCTCCACGCCCTCTACTTCGCTGTCCAGCCTAACAAGTTGTTCAACAGGACGTCTTCCAGCTTCGCTGGCAGCCGCCTGTTAACGCCGGCGTTAGGCCTCATCAAAACACCATCGAGTACGTCGCATGCAAAATCAGATCGAGCATGTTATCAATCAACTCCAACAGGTCAAACCTGACGAGTACGGCGATTGTGTGGATCAACTGAATCACGTCTTAGCAGGCTTCAGCAAACTTCCGGACAAAGAGCTAGCAGTGCCAGCAATGCTTGCATTGATCGAACGCTACCCTGATGCGGACATGGGCAGCCCTGGACCTTTAGTGCACGAAATGGAGGGCATCTTCGGTTACGAGGGGCACCTTGAAGAATCTCTCACCAGAGCCCCGACGGCGCTAACCTGCTGGATGGCAAATAGATTGTTGAATGCACAGCAAGAAGGCAGCCGGCAGCGATGGTTGCAGGCACTGCAACGCGTCGCGAACAACCCTAGTGCACCGCAATCGGCCCAAGCCGAGGCGCGGGAATTTCTACGTTTCCAGGGAGCGCCAGGTTGAATCTTGTTCAAATCCCAAAAGAATTTTGTGCAGGCATATCCGCCAAAGCATCTGTCACCAGCCTAAATTGCGTTAGGCTTTTCAGCATGCCAAAATTCTTTCCCGGTGTGTTTTATGCCTCTCTGGCAGCAATCCCTGGATTCATCATGGGGTCACTTTTTGCCGCACGGCGTATGTGGGAGCTCCCAACATCCGAGCTTGTTATTGCTTTGACACGAGGCTCCATTCACTTCACCTTGCTTTACTGCGTTCTCAGCATCTTCTACGGAGGACTTGTCTGGGTCATACTGCGCATGCTCGGACTGCTCAATCTTCTAAGCCTACTAGTCGCCGGCCTCATCCCAGTTGCCCTCTACATCGGATGGTCTATGTTCTCTCGCGGCTATGACCCAGGATGGATTGGTGCTGCAACCGCATTCGGCATACCAGCCTTTTTTGTGAGTATTGCTTTGTGGTGGTTTACCGTTGCCTCTCCATCCCAAGCATGAACTCACATATTAGTTTCAAAGCCGCGCCTTCGTTCACCAGCCTAACTGGTCGTAT
>NZ_RSED01000005.1 GCF_003933735.1 Aquabacterium soli
TGGCCAAGATCCTCGACTGATCTGTGACGTGTTCCTGCGACCAGCCCTGAGGGGCCGGTCGCGGGCTTGTTCTTTCTTGCTTAGGAGCCGTCATGGCCGCCAATCAAAAGATCCGCATCCGCCTGAAGGCGTTCGATTACAAGCTGATCGACCAGTCTTCGGCCGAGATCGTCGAAACCGCCAAGCGCACGGGCGCCATCGTCAAGGGCCCCGTGCCCCTGCCGACACGCCTGCAGCGTTTCGACATCCTGCGTTCGCCGCACGTCAACAAGACCTCGCGCGACCAGTTCGAAATCCGCACCCACCAGCGTCTGATGGACATCGTGGACCCGACCGACAAGACGGTCGACGCCCTGATGAAGCTCGACCTGCCGGCTGGCGTGGACGTCGAAATCAAGCTGCAGTGATGCAGGGCCGCCGCGCCAGGTGATTCAACCCGCCTGGTGTGACAAGCCAAAGAAAAAGGCCGCTGTGAAGCGGCCTTTTTTCATGCCCCGTGGCGCGGGGCTGATCTGGGCTCACAGCTCCGGACTCATCCAGACGTATTGCGTCATCAGGTGGCGCAGGCCTGCGTCACGGGTTTCGACGCGGATCTCCTTGCGCCACAGATAGCCGGACCCAGCCGGCAGCGAGAAGGTGCGGCTGAACGTGCCGTTGGCCCCCGAGGTCACGTTGCTCTCGGCGGACAGTTCGCCACCGCTGTAGCTGGCCGCCACATACACCCAGCCTTCGCCCAGCGGGTTCATGTTGCCGCCAGCGATCACCGGGTCGGTGAACGTGCCCGACGACAGGAAGGCCGCGAACGTGGCGGGCGAGGTGATGCTCGGGAAGGCCGTGGAGGCGCTCAGTTCCGTGTAGGTCAGCGGGCGTGCGGCCATGCTCATGCGGTAGACGCCGTTGTCGCCCTGCGACGTGATGACCTCGTCCTTGTTGTCGTACATGGTCAGCGTGTAGCTGGCGTTGTCCTTGATGGCGGCGATCTGCTCATCGCTCAGGTCGGCACTGGGGTATCCCTTGTCGTTGCAGGTGGTGGCCAGCCGGTACCAGGTGCCCGATTGCCCGGTCTCGACCATCTGCCATGGGCCGCCTTCGCTGGGCCGGTCGTAGCGGATGCCATGGTCCGGCAGACCCGGGCCCGTCACCACGATGTGCGCGATGTCGGTGCTGTTGGCGTCGTCCATGTCTTCGATCCAGAACTCGAGGCCCGAGCCGCGGCATTCCGAGGTGTACCCACCACTGCCGTAGTGCGACTTCACCGTGTGCACGTGGGCCGAGATGTCGAGCACGCGCTGGTTGCCGTGCAGCTTCCAGGTGCCGTCGATCTTCTTGAGCTTGAAGTGCTGCTCGCGGTCCAGCACGGCACCGCTGGCGCTCTTCACGAGGAAACTGATGTCGGCCACCGGGCTGGCGGTGTCGGTGTAGTCGATGTGGTTGATGCTGACGTCGGTGAGCTGGATGCCGATGTTGCTGCTGTCACCGGCCATCTCCGAGGCCATGGCGTCACGGTCCTGGTCCAGGTCCAGGAAGCCGCCGGTGAGGTGGCTCTTGACCGTGGCCACGGTGGGCAGCGAGGTGCTGAAGGCGGCGGTGAAGCTGGCCAGCGCGGCGCGGATCAGCGGGATGTCGTCGGCGGCGGTGCCCAGGTTGCTGGTGTCGCTCATGGTGATGGGTGAGGGCTCCTGCGCGGCCGGTGTGGCGATGTCGTCGGTGATGCTCTCTTGCGTGAGCACGTTGGTGAGCGTGGCGATGTTCGTGCTGGTGTCGTAGGAGACGCTGATGGCGTCCAGTGCCTTGTCCAGTGGGCTGCTCAGCGGGGTGAATTGCGCGCGCAGCAGGTCGGTGGCGGTGTCCACGCCCATGGCCTGCAGCACCGGCAGCAGTTTTTCCTTGAGTTTGGCGGCCTCGGTGTTCAGCTGCGACGCGCTCAGGTTGCCGAAGCTGCCGCTGTCGAAATAGTTGGTGGCGATCTGACCGGCGACGTTGGACAGGATCAGGTCGGTCAGCGGCGTGATGTTGATGTTGCCGTTGACGTCGGCAGACGTGGCCGCCGAGTGCACCACGTAGGTGGCGCCGCCCGCGGTGCCTGTGGCCCGCAGCAGGAAGGGGGCGGCCAGTCCGGTGGTGTCCACTGTATAGGCGCCGTTGGCGCCGATGCTGACGGTGCGGGAGGCGCCGTTGGCATCCTTGATGGTGACGCTGCCGACCAGGGGCAGGCCCGCAGCGGCCGTGCCGCTGATGGTGGCATTGGAGCCGGCGGGGCCACTGGGTTTGCCGCCGCCCCCGCCGCCGCAGGCAGCAAGCAGCACGGATACCGCCAGCGCGGTGCTCATCAATCGGATCTTCATGGGTTGGGCCTTCCTGATAAATAGACTGCGCATGACACCATGGGGCAGCGTGTGATGCCGCGAGACTTGACATCCGTTGCCGGGCCTGTTCGCCGTATCGGCCAAAAGGCCGAGGGTGGGGAGGGCGGCGGGTATGATCGTTTCACTGCGGATCATCAAGGGGCTGTCCATGAACGTCGCGGCTTGCTTGCTGGTGGAGGGCCACGCACTGCTGCGTGAGGGGCTGTCGCTGCTGATCAGCCAGGCATGGCCGCACGTGAAGATGCAGGGCGTGGGGTCCTTGTCACAGGCGCGTGAGGTGCTGTCCGGGCATCCCGGGTTCTCGCTGGTGCTGCTGAACCTTTCCTTGCCCGACAGCCGGGGCATCGACACACTCCGGCGCCTGCGGGGGCTGGCTCCGGCGGTGCCTGTGATCGTGATCTCGGCCGATGAGTGCGCCCGCACCGTCGTCGAGGCCGCCGAGGCTGGTGCTTGCGGCTACGTCCCCAGGGCCGCCGATTGGCGGGTGTTGAAGCCGATGCTGGCCGAGGTGCTGCAGGCCCCTGTGATGCCCATGCCCTCAGGCAGTGCCCGTGCTCGCGAGCCCCTGGGCCTCACTTCAAGGCAGATGGCCGTGCTGCGCCTGCTGGCCGAGGGCAAGTCCAACAAGGCCATCGGCCGTGAGCTCGACATGGCGCCATCGACGGTCAAGACGCACCTGGAGGGGATCTTTGCCCGTCTGGGTGTGAACACCCGCACGCAGGCGGTGGTCGAAGCGGCGCGGCTCGGGCTGGCGTTCGGCCCTCAATCCTTCTCACCGGCCTGATCCACCTGCATCATTTTTAAGCGCAGCGCTTGCGCCTGGCCTGCCGATCTGATAGGATCGCAGGCTTTCCCGTATTGGGTGGATAGTCTATGGCCGCTTGGCCAGGCTTTGCATTCGGTGCGAGAAGACCCAATCACCCCGGCCAATCGTTGTCGGGATTGTGTAAAAGGCCCCATAGGGGCTGGAGAAGAACCATGAGTCTTAGCAATCGTCTCGGATTGCTGGGCCGCAAGGTGGGCATGATGCGCATCTACACAGACGACGGCGATGCCGTGCCTGTGACAGTGCTCGACGTGTCCAACAACCGCGTGACCCAGGTCAAAACCGTTGAGACCGACGGCTACACCGCTGTTCAGCTGGTGTACGGTGCCCGCAAGGCATCCCGAGTGACCAAGCCCGAAGCTGGTCACCTGGCCAAGGCTGGCGTCGAAGCCGGCGAAGTCAGCAAGGAATTCCGCGTGACCCCCGAGGTCGCTGCCGAGTACAAGGCTGGAGCCACCATCGCTCCCGCAGCCCTGTTCCAGGCCGGCCAGAAGATCGACGTGCAAGGCACCTCGATCGGTAAGGGCTTCACCGGGACCATCAAGCGCCACAACTTCGGTTCGCAGCGCGCCTCCCACGGTAACTCGCGTTCGCACAACGTTCCTGGCTCCATCTCGATGGCGCAGGATCCTGGTCGCGTGTTCCCCGGCAAGAAGATGTCGGGCCACCGTGGCGACGAAACCGTGACCACGCAGAACCTGGACGTCGTGCGCGTTGACGAAGCCCGTCAACTGCTGCTCGTCCGCGGCGCCGTTCCCGGCTCCAAGGGTGGCTTCGTCACCGTGCGTCCGGCCGTCAAGGCCAAGATCAAGAAAGGAGCCCAGTGATGGCACAGCTTGAGCTCCTGAACGAACAAGGTCAGGTCGCTTCGAAGATCGAAGCCTCCGACGACGTGTTCGGTCGCGAATACAACGAAGCCCTGGTGCACCAGGTGGTCGTGGCCTACCAGGCCAACGCCCGCCAAGGCACCCGCGCCCAGAAGGACCGCGAAACCGTCAAGCACACCACGAAGAAGCCGTGGCGTCAAAAAGGCACGGGCCGCGCCCGCGCCGGTATGTCGTCCTCGCCGCTGTGGCGTGGGGGTGGTCGGATTTTCCCGAACAGCCCTGACGAAAACTTCACGCACAAGGTCAACAAGAAGCAGTACCGCGCTGGCGTCGCTGCGATCTTCTCGCAGCTCGCCCGCGAAGGCCGTCTGGCAGTGATCGATCCGATCGTGCTGGAAGCGCCCAAGACCAAGCTGCTGGCCGCCAAGCTGAAGGCCCTCCAGCTCGACCACGTGCTGGTGATCGCCGAAGAAATCGACGAGAACCTGTTCCTGGCCGCGCGCAACCTGCCCAATGTGCTGGTTGTCGAGCCCCGTTACGCCGATCCCCTGTCGCTGGTGCACTACAAGAAGGTGCTCGTGACCAAGGGTGCGATCGACAAGCTGCAGGAGTTGTTCGCATGAGCACCCTCAACAAATTCGATGAAGCCCGCCTGCTGAAGGTGCTGGTCGCTCCGATCATTTCGGAGAAGGCCACGGCCGCCGCTGAAGATCGCGGCCAAGTGCTGTTCAAGGTGCTGCGCGATGCCACCAAGCCCGAGATCAAGGCCGCTGTCGAGCTGCTGTTCAAGGTCGAAGTGAAGTCCGTGCAAGTCCTGAACCAGAAGGGCAAAGTCAAGCGCTTCGGTGGCCGCATCGGCCGTCGCGACCACGCCAAGAAGGCCTATGTGGCCCTCAAGGACGGTCAGGAGCTGAACTTCTCCGGGGAGGCCGCGTAATCATGGCTGTCGTCAAAGTCAAACCTACCTCGCCTGGCCGCCGTGGCGTGGTCAAGGTGGTGCACAAGCACCTGCACAAGGGCAAGCCCGAGGCTTCGCTGCTTGAGCCCCAGAAGCAAAATGCTGGCCGCAACAACAACGGTCACATCACGATTCGCCACAAGGGCGGTGGTCACAAGCACCACTACCGCGTGGTCGACTTCGTGCGCAACAAGGACGGCATTCCTGCCAAGGTCGAGCGCATCGAGTACGACCCCAACCGCACGGCTCACATCGCCCTGGTGTGCTATGCCGACGGTGAGCGTCGCTACATCATCGCCCCCCGTGGCCTGGAAGTGGGTTCCACCCTGCTGAGCGGCTCGGAAGCGCCGATCAAGGCTGGCAACACGCTGCCCATCCGCAACATCCCTGTGGGCTCGACGATCCACAACATCGAACTGCTGCCCGGCAAGGGTGGTCAGATCGCGCGTTCGGCCGGCACCTCTGCCGTGCTGATGGCCCGCGAAGGCACCTACGCCCAGGTTCGCCTGCGCTCCGGTGAAGTCCGCCGCGTCCACATCGAATGCCGCGCCACCCTCGGTGAAGTGAGCAACGAAGAGCATAGCCTGCGTCAGTACGGCAAGGCCGGCGCCATCCGCTGGAAGGGCATTCGCCCGACCGTCCGCGGCGTGGCCATGAACCCGGTGGATCACCCGCACGGTGGTGGCGAAGGCCGCACTGGCGAAGGTCAGGTCCCCGTGTCGCCTTGGAACACGATGACCAAGGGCTATCGCACCCGCAACAACAAGCGCACGCAGACCTTCATTGTGTCGCGTCGCAAAAAGTAAGAGGTAGGCTGCTATGGCTCGTTCTCTTAAAAAGGGTCCGTTCATTGACCACCACCTCTCGGCCAAGGTCGAGAAGGCAGTGGCCACGAAGGACAAAAAGCCAGTCAAGACCTGGTCGCGTCGTTCCACCATCCTGCCCGAGTTCATCGGCCTGACCATTGCCGTCCACAACGGCAAGCAGCACGTGCCCGTGTACGTGACGGACCAGATGGTTGGCCACAAGCTCGGCGAGTTCGCCCTGACCCGTGCATTCAAGGGTCACCCAGGCGACAAGAAAGCCAAGAAGTAAGGAGCAGCGACGATGGAAACCAAAGCAATCGTTCGCGGTGTTCGTCTGTCGGTCGACAAGGGTCGGCTGGTGGCGGACCTGATCCGTGGCAAGAAGGTCGACCAGGCCCTCAACATCCTGAACTTCACTCAGAAGAAGGCTGCCGGCATCATCAAGAAGGCCCTGGAGTCCGCGATCGCGAACGCCGAGCACAATGACGGCGCTGACATCGACGAACTGAAGGTCAAGACCATTTATGTGGAGCAAGGCACCACGTTGAAGCGTTTCACCGCCCGCGCAAAGGGCCGTGGCAACCGCATCAGCAAGCCGACCTGCCACATCTATGTGACCGTGGGCAACTAAGCAGAGGCTGACTATGGGACAAAAAATCCACCCAACCGGCTTCCGCTTGGCCGTCACCCGCAACTGGGCATCGCGTTGGTACGCCACCAACCGCAATTTCGCCTCGATGCTGGCTGAAGACCTGGAAGTCCGCGAATTCCTGAAGAAGAAGCTCAAGAACGCGGCCGTGTCGCGCATCTTGATCGAGCGCCCCGCCAAGAGCGCCCGCATCACCATTTTCTCGGCTCGTCCGGGCGTGGTGATCGGCAAGAAGGGCGAGGACATCGAGAACCTGAAGCTCGAACTGGCCAAGCGCCTGAACGTGCCGGTGTCGGTCAACATCGAAGAAGTGCGCAAGCCTGAAGTCGATGCCCAACTGATCGCCGACTCGATCACGCAGCAGCTGGAAAAGCGCATCATGTTCCGCCGCGCCATGAAGCGCGCGATGCAGAACGCGATGCGCCTGGGCGCCCAGGGCATCAAGATCATGTCCGGTGGCCGTCTGAACGGCATCGAAATCGCCCGTACCGAGTGGTACCGCGAAGGCCGCGTGCCCCTTCACACCCTGAAGGCCGACATCGACTATGGCTTCTCCGAAGCCAAGACGACCTACGGCATCATCGGCGTGAAGGTGTGGGTCTACCGTGGTGACCGCCTGGCCAATGGCGAGGCTCCGGTGCTCAAGGGTGATGACCGCGAAGACGACCGCCGCAACCGCCGCGGTCCCCGTGGTGACCGTCCGAACGACCGTCGTGGCCCCCCGCGTGGTGGTCCTGGCCGTGGCGCTCCCCGCGCTGACGGTGCACCCGCCGATGGCAGCGACAAGCCTGCCGCGGCAGCCGCCGATGCTGGCGCCGGTGCCAAGCGTGTCCGCAAGGCCGCGCCTGCCGCCGAGGCCAAAGGAGAATAAACATGTTGCAACCTAATCGTCGCAAGTTCCGCAAGGAGCACAAAGGCCGCAACACGGGTGTCGCCACCCGTGGCGCCGACGTGTCCTTCGGCGATTTCGGCCTGAAGGCCACCGAGCGTGGTCGCATCACGGCTCGCCAGATCGAAGCAGCCCGTCGTGCGATCTCCCGCCACGTCAAGCGTGGTGGTCGCATCTTCATCCGCATCTTCCCGGACAAGCCAATTTCGCAGAAGCCGGCTGAAGTGCGTATGGGTAACGGCAAGGGTAACGTCGAGTACTACGTGGCTGAAATCCAGCCCGGCAAGGTGCTCTACGAGATCCAGGGCGTGCCCGAAGAACTCGCTCGCGAAGCCTTCAAACTCGCCGCTGCCAAGCTCCCGCTGTCCACGACCTTCGTGGGCCGCGAGTTCGGCATCTAACTGACGCGCAAGGAGAAAGACATGGCGAAAGCCTCTGAACTGCGCGCCAAGGATGTGGCCGCATTGGAAACTGAAATCAAGGAACTGCTGAAGTCGCACTTCAACCTGCGCATGCAGCGTGCGACCCAGCAGCTCAACGACCACTCGGTGCTCAAGAAGACCCGTCGCGAGATCGCTCGTGCCCGGACGATCCTGACCGAGAAGAAGCAAGGAGCCGCCAAATGACGGAAGCTCAAACCGCGACCAAGGTCAAGGTTACCCGCACCCTCGTGGGCAAAGTGGTGTCCGACGCCCGCGCCAAGACCGTCACGGTCCAGGTCGAGCGCCGTTCCAAGCACGAGCTCTACGGCAAGATCGTTGCGCACTCGCGCAAGTACCACGCTCACGATGAGAACAATGAGTTCCACATCGGCGACGTGGTCGAGATCACGGAAAGCCGTCCGCTGTCCAAGACCAAGAACTGGGTCGTGACCCGTCTGGTCGAGAAGGCACAAACGGTCTGACCCAGGTCTGATCAAACGCACCGCAGGTCAATGGCTTTAGCGCCATGCCCCTGCAGGCCGAACCGGCTGTCAGTGATACTGGCAGCCGGTTTTTCTTTGTGCGCCTGCTTCTTGCATCGCTGTGGTCAGCAGACGCTTTTCAACGGAGTTTCAGATGATCAAGCAAGGCGACAAGCTGCCCGGCGGCACGTTGTTCGAGTATGTCGAGGTGGAAGGCAATGGCTGCAGCCTGGGCCCCAACGCCTTCGACATCGCGCAGGCCACGGCCGGCAAGACGGTGGCCATCTTCGGGCTGCCGGGTGCGTTCACGCCCACCTGCTCGGCGCGCCATGCGCCCGGCTACATCGACCAGGCGGCGGCCTTCAAGGCGGCTGGGGTCGACGAGATCTGGTGCGTGTCGGTGAACGATGCCTTCGTGATGGGCGCCTGGGCGCGTGAGCTCAAAGCCGATGGCCGGGTGCGCTTCATGGCCGATGGCAGTGCGGACTTCGCCAAGGCCACGGGTTTGACGCTGGACTTGAGCGCCAAGGGCCTGGGCCTGCGTTCGCTGCGCTATTCGATGCTGGTCAAGGACGGTGTGGTGACTGCGCTGAACCTGGAAGACGGTGGTGCGTTCAAGGTGAGCGATGCCGATACGCTGCTGGCGCAGGCCAAGGCGCAGCAGGGCGCTTGACGAGCGTTGCCGGCATGATCAGCGCATGGCGCAGAAAGGGGCCTCCGGGCCCCTTTTTCATGGGCACCGGGGCGGGGATGACGGGGGAGCGCCGTGGGGTCAGCGCACGCCGCCGGTGCGGTCCTGCACGTCGCAGAGCACGTCCCGGCGCAGGCCCAGCAGGAAGCCGGCTTCGGCCACCACGAACAGCGGCCCCATGGCCAGGCCGATCAGATCATCGACAAAAGCGGGCTTGCGGCCTTCCCAGGCATGGCCGATGAACTGGATCGCCCAGCCGACGGCGAAGAGGCCCAGGCCGCTGCCCAGCCACAGGGCGGTGCCTTGCTCGGCCAGCAGCCGGCCGGCGTGGTTCGAGGCGGCCAGCCACAGCGCCATCACCAGGCCGTAACGGAGATCCAGGCGCAGGTAGTAGAGGCCTGCCAGGAGCGCGACCAGCAGTGACGGGGTGAGCGCGAGCGGCCCCCAGGGGCCCAGCGGCAGCTGCCCCAGCACGGGGCGCGCCAGCAAGGTGCTCACCGAGAGCACGATCATGGGGATGCCGACGAAGTGGGTGAGGATGTTGCGGCGGTCGCGGTGGTAGCTGGCGTACTGGGCCAGTTGCTCGCTCAGGGTCTTCATGGCCGGCTCCTGCAGGGATGTCGTTGGCGGCTGGGGCGTCTGTGCTGCACTGTAGAGCAGACGGGCCCGGGGCTTTGTCGCGGAGGCGACGCTTGGGGGCTGAGTTGGGTCAAGCTGACGCGGGTCTGTCAGCGGCGCGGCGCGCAACGCAGGCGTGTCCGCCGAACCGCACGCACTTGGGGCATCAGCGCCTGTGAAAAGCTGGCACGGTTTGCGCTACAGCTTCTGTTGAAAACCTGACCATTTGGTCAAGTTCCTGCCAACAGGAGAGTCAGCGTGTCTGAGTGCCCCCTCCCTGACGTCCAGGCCGGCCGTCTGCCGCCTGCCGACTACACCGCCCGTTTCGGCGATGCCACCCCGCCGCTCACAGCCGCCCAGGCGGTGATCGAGGCCGAGCGATGTCTGTACTGCTATGACGCGCCCTGCCAGACGGCCTGCCCGACCGGCATCGACGTGCCCACCTTCATCCACCGCATCGCCGATGGCAACCTGCGCGGTGCGGCCAGGGCCATCCTGGAGGCCAACCCGCTGGGCGGCATGTGCGCCAGGGTGTGCCCCACGGAAGAGCTGTGCGAGCAGGTCTGCGTGCGCAACACCGAGCAGGGCAAGCCCATCGAGATCGGGCGATTGCAGCGCCATGCGGTCGAGGCCGCGATGGCCGAGGGCGTGGCGCCGCTGTTCACGCGGGCGGCCCCCACGGGCCGGCGCATCGCTGTGGTGGGCGCCGGGCCGGCAGGCCTGGCCTGCGCCCACACGCTGGCACGCCAGGGCCACGAGGTGGTGATCCTGGATGCGCACGAGAAGGCGGGCGGGCTCAATGAATACGGCCTGGCCTCGTACAAGACGGCGGGCGATTTCGCGCAGCGCGAGATCCGCTGGCTGCTGTCGATCGGCGGCATCACGGTGCAGCCGGGCTGGCGCTTGAGCAGCGCGGCGCAGCTGGAAGAACTGCGCGCGCAATACGACGCGGTGTTCCTGGGCCTGGGTCTGGGCGCGGTGAACCAGCTGGGTCTGCCTGATGAGTACGCGCTGAAGGGCGTGCGCAACGCGGTGGATTTCATTGCGGAACTGCGCCAGACGCCTGACCTGTCCACCTTGCCCATCGGCCGCCGCGTGGTGGTGATCGGTGGCGGCATGACGGCGGTGGACGCGGCCGTGCAGGCCAAGCTGCTGGGCGCGGAAGAAGTGACCATGGTCTACCGCCGCGGGCCCGAGGCCATGTCCGCCTCGCGTGACGAGCAGCAGTGGGCGCAGACCAACGGCGTGACCATCCGCCACTGGCTGGCGCCCGCTGCGCTGCAGTCGGTCGATGGCCACGTGAATGGCATCACGCTGTCGCACCAGCACCTGGTCGATGGCCGCGTGAAGCCCACGGGCGAGCAGGAGGTGCTGGCCGCCGACATGGTGCTCAAGGCCATCGGCCAGCGCTTCGAGGAATCGGCCTGGGCAGCGGATGCGGGCTTCGCGCTGCAGGATGGCCGCCTGGCCGTGAACGACATGGGGCAGACCTCGCTGCCCGGCGTATGGGCCGGTGGCGATTGCCGCGCCGGCGGACGCGACCTCACCGTCGAGGCGGTGGAGGACGGCAAGCAGGCCGCCAAGGCCATCCACTTCCAACTGAGCAAGCAGGCGGCGCTGGCCGCCCTGGCTTGAGCCGATCCACCAGGAGTCCCCACCATGGCTGATCTGAGCACCACCTTCGTCGGCATCAAGACGCCGAACCCCTTCTGGCTGGCCTCTGCGCCGCCCACCGACAAGGCCTACAACGTGGTCCGCGCTTTCGAGGCGGGCTGGGGCGGTGTCGTGTGGAAGACGCTGGGCGAAGACCCGGCCGTGGTCAACGTGAGCGGGCCGCGCTACACCACGCTGCTGTCGCACGACAGGCGGGTCATGGGCTTCAACAACATCGAGCTGATCACCGACCGGCCGCTCGACCTGAACCTGCGCGAGATCACGCAGGTCAAGCGTGACTGGCCTGACCGCGCGATGGTGGTCTCGCTGATGGTGCCCTGCAACGAGGCCTCGTGGAAACGCATCCTGCCGATGGTGGAGGACACCGGTGCCGATGGCATCGAGCTGAACTTCGGCTGCCCGCACGGCATGAGCGAGCGCGGCATGGGCGCTGCCGTGGGGCAGGTGCCCGAGTACATCCAGATGGTCACCGAATGGTGCAAGCACTACAGCCGCATGCCGGTGATCGTGAAGCTCACGCCCAACATCACCGACATCCGCCAGCCGGCGATGGCGGCGGTGCGCGGCGGGGCCGACGCGGTGTCGCTGATCAACACGATCAACTCGATCATGGGCGTCGATCCGTATTCGCTGACGATGGTGCCGAGCACCGGCGGCATGGGCTCGCACGGTGGCTACTGCGGCCCGGCCGTCAAGCCCATCGCGCTGAACATGGTGGCCGAGATCGCGCGCACGGCCGAGACGGCGGGCATCCCCATCTCGGGCATCGGCGGCGTGGGCACCTGGCGCGATGCACTGGATTTCATCGCCCTGGGTGCGGGCACCGTGCAGGTGTGCACGGCCGCGATGGTGCATGGCTTCAAGATCGTGCAGGACATGGCCGATGGCTTGGGCAACTACATGGACGAGATGGGCTTCACGTCGGTCGATCAGATCGTGGGCCGCGCCGTGCCCACGGTGACCGACTGGAAGTTCCTGAACCTCAACCACGTGTCCAAGGCCGTGATCGACCAGGACAAGTGCATCGAGTGCGGCCGCTGCCACGTGGTCTGCGAGGACACCTCGCACCAGGCCATCACCGCCAAGAAGGACGGCGTGCGCCACTTCGAGGTCAAGGAAGAAGAGTGCGTGGGCTGCAACCTGTGCGTGTCGGTGTGCCCGGTGGAAGGCGCGATCAACCTGCGCAGCCTGATGCCCGGTGAGCTGGACCTGCGCACCGGCGAGCCCGTGAAGGCCGAACCCCTGAACTGGACGGCCCACCCGAACAACCCGATGGCCGAGGTGAACCAGCGCGCCACGTCGGAGGCTGCGCCGGCCTGACCCCGTTGCGAACCGGCCCCACCCGGGGCGTGTCCACTTCTCCAGTCCCCACAGGAGACTCGCCATGAGCCCACTCCCCCCTGTCCTGATCCGTGGCGGCACCGTCGTCAATGCCGACCGCGAGCAGCGCGCCGATGTGCTGTGCGTCGATGGCGTGATTGCCGCCGTGGGCGAGGGCCTGCAAGCCCCGCCCGGCGCCACCGTGATCGACGCTGGCGGCCAGTACGTGATGCCCGGTGGCATCGACCCGCACACCCACATGCAGCTGCCTTTCATGGGCACGGTCACGCAGGACGACTTCTTCACCGGCACGGCCGCGGGCCTGGCCGGCGGCACCACCAGCATCATCGACTTCGTGATCCCCGATCCGAAGCAGCCGCTGATGGACGCCTACCGCACCTGGCGCGGCTGGGCCGAGAAGGCCGCGGCCGACTACAGCTTCCACGTGGCCATCACCTGGTGGAGCGACAGCGTGCACGCCGACATGGGCACGCTGGTGCAGGACGAAGGCGTGAACAGCTTCAAGCACTTCATGGCCTACAAGAACGCCATCATGGCCGACGACGAGACGCTGGTGAACAGCTTCAAGCGCTCACTCGAACTGGGCGCCATGCCCACGGTGCACGCCGAGAACGGCGAGCTGGTCTTCCTGCTGCAGCAGGAGATGAAGGCCAAGGGCATCCTCGGGCCCGAGGCGCACCCGCTGTCGCGCCCGCCTGCTGTGGAGGCCGAGGCTGCGCAGCGCGCCATTGCGATCGCCGATGTGCTCAATGTGCCGATCTACGTGGTGCACGTGTCCTGTGCCGAGGCGGCCGAAGCCATCGCCCGCGCCCGAGCACGCGGCCAGCGCGTGTACGGCGAGGTGCTGGCCGGCCACCTGGTGATCGACGACAGCGTCTACCGTGATCCGGATTTCGCGTTCGCCGCCGCGCACGTGATGAGCCCGCCCTTCCGCGCGCCTGAGCACCAGGCCGCCTTGTGGCGCGGCCTGCAGGCCGGCCACCTGCACACCACGGCCACCGACCACTGCACCTTCTGCGCCGCGCAGAAGGCGGCCGGCCAGCTGGATTTCAGCAAGATCCCCAATGGCTGCGGCGGCGTGGAAGAGCGCCTGAGCGTGGTCTGGGATGCGGGCGTGAACACCGGGCGGCTCACGCCCAGCGAGTTCGTGGCCATCACCTCCGCCAACACCGCCAAATTGTTCAACATCTATCCGCGCAAGGGCTGCGTGGCCTTGGGCGCCGATGCCGACCTGGTGGTGTGGGACCCGGCCGCGACCAAGACCTTGTCAGCCGCCACGCAGTTCTCGAAGAACGACTTCAACATCTTCGAAGGGCGCATGGTGACGGGCGTGGCATCGCACACGCTGAGCAATGGCCGGCTGGCCTATGTTCAGGGCGACCTGCGGGTGGCGCCAGGGCAGGGTCGCTACGTGAAGCGCCCGGCCTTCGGGCCGGTGTTCGATGCGCTGTCGCGCAAGGCGGCGCTGTCGGCGCCCAGTTCGGTGCACCGCGCGATGGCTGCTTGAGCCACTGAGTCACGAGGAGATCGACATGAGCACACTCGAAGTTCCCGTCATCAAGCCCGACGTGAGCGCCCTGCGCGTCAACGGTTCGCGCCTGTGGCAATCGCTGATGACCCTGGCCGAGATCGGCGCCACGCCCAAAGGCGGTGTGTGCCGGCTGGCCTTGACCGAGTTGGACCGGCAAGGCCGTGACCTGGTCGTGCAGTGGGCGCGCGAGGCCGGCATGTCCATCACCATCGACCAGATCGGCAACGTCTTCATGCGCCGCGCCGGTACCAACGACGCGCTGCCGCCCATCATGACCGGCAGCCACATCGACACCCAGCCCACCGGCGGCAAGTTCGACGGCAACTACGGCGTGCTGGCCGGCCTGGAGGTGGTGCGCACGCTCAACGAGCGCGGCATCCAGACCGAGGCGCCCATCGAGGTGGCCTTCTGGACCAATGAGGAAGGCTCGCGCTTCGTGCCCGTGATGATGGGCTCGGGCGTGTTCGCCAAGGCCTTCAGCCTGGAGACGGCCTATGCCGCGCAGGACGTCGATGGCAAGACGGTGAAGGACGAGCTCACCGCCATCGGCTACGTAGGCGAGCAGGTGCCCGGCGACCACCCCGTGGGCGCCTACTTCGAGGCCCACATCGAGCAGGGCCCCGTGCTGGAGGACCACGACATCACCATCGGCGTGGTCGAGGCTGTGCTGGGCATCCGCTGGTACGACTGCACCGTGACCGGCATGGAGGCGCACGCCGGCCCCACGCCCATGGGCCTGCGCCAGGACGCGCTGCAGGTGGCCACGAAGATCATGCAGGAGGTGGTGGCCGTGGCCATGCGCCACCAGCCGCACGGGCGCGGCACCGTGGGCATGGTGCAGGTGCACCCCAACAGCCGCAACGTGATCCCCGGACGCGTGAAGTTCTCGATGGACCTGCGCAATGTCAGCAACGAGTTGCTGGACCAGATGGACGCCGAGATCCGGGCCTATTGCGCGCAGGTGGCGGCGAAGACAGGCCTGAGCGTGGAGGTGCAGGAGGTGTCGCACTACCCTGCCGTGCCTTTCGAGGCCGGCTGCGTGGCGGCGGTGCGCCAGGCCACGCAGACCCTGGGTTACTCGAACATGCCCACGGTGTCTGGGGCGGGGCACGATGCCGTCTACGTGGCGCGCCTGGCACCGGCGGGCATGATTTTCGTGCCCTGCAAGGACGGCATCAGCCACAACGAGATCGAGGACGCGAAGGCCGAACACCTGGAAGCCGGGTGCAACGTGCTGTTGCACGCGATGCTGGCGCGTGCCGGAGCGGTCTGAGCAGCCCTGTTGCCTGCAGCCCTGAACGACAAAGGCACCTCGCGGTGCCTTGTCTGTCCATGAGCCGTCTGGATGTTCAGCGGCGGCGGAAATTGCCGCCACCGCTGGCCGGGGCGCCCGGGCCGGGGCCGCGCTGTGCCAGATGGCGGAAAGTGATGCGGCCCTTGGTCAGGTCGTAGGGCGAGAGTTCGAGCGACACGTTGTCGCCGGCCAGGATGCGGATGTGGTTCTTGCGCATCTTGCCCGAGGTGTAGGCGATCAGTTTGTGACCGTTGTCCAGCAGGACGATGTAGCGGGAATCCGGGAGGATTTCCTCGACGACGCCGGACATTTCGATCAGTTCTTCCTTGGCCATTCGGCTTCCTTGGAAACAGGTTGACAGTGCGGGCTGGGTGAGCGAAGCAGCCGCGTGCCCGCGTTGTATCCTAACACTTTGTCCTAAATGGCGTCAGCCCCTCTGCCAGGCGGGCCTCTTTTGAGGCACGTCAAGCAAGGGCTTGGTCTTTCGCGGGGCATCGCCTGGAAGTCGCTGGCTTGTCATAAAGTGGGTGCTGGCAGCCATTTCCGCATCCAGGCCACAAGCCGGGCATGCACTTGCCACCGGCCTGACCGGGTTGGTGGCGCGAACCATGTGAGGACACCATGGACGATCGCTTGCACGACACCGTTTTCGAGCGCACCGACGAGGGGCGCGTGGCCGTGCTGAAGCCCGACAGCGGCCTCAGCCGGCAGGAGCAGCGCTTGCTGCTGATGATGACGGGCTACACGCCGCTGGCCGATCTACTGGCCCTGCTGGACGAGGATGTGCCGCTGGAGGCGGCCACTGGTGCGGTGGACGAACTCCTGCAGCGGCAGCTCATCCGCCCGGTGGACGCCTTGCCGCATGGCGCACGCGTGAAGTGGTTTGGCCGCCCCGGTGCCGCCGCCAATCCGCCAACCTGAGAAGCCTCAGACCAGGAAGCGCATCACGGTCACGTAGTGGCTGGCGGTGCCGCCCAGCACGAACAGGTGCCACACGCCATGTGAATGGCGCCAGCGGCCGTCCATGGCGTAGAAGATCACGCCCACCGTGTAGAACAGGCCGCCCGCCAGCAGCCACATCAGGCCTTCGGCGGACAGGCTGTGCGCCAGCGGCACCACGGCCGTGATGCCCAGCCAGCCCATCAGCAGGTACAGGGGCACGGAGGGCACCTTCTCGCGCCCCAGCCAGAGCTCCTTGGCGATGCCTATCACTGCCAGGGCCCAGATGGCCGACAGCAGGGCCCAGCGCCACACGCCTTGCAGGCCGATCAGCGCGAACGGCGTGTAGGTGCCCGCGATCAAGAGGTAGATGGCGCAGTGGTCCATCTTGGCCCAGAACTGCTTGGCCGGCCCGCGCAGGCTGTGGTACAGGGTGGAGGCCGCGTACAGCAGCACCATCGTCAGCCCGAACACGCTCACGCCGAGGATCTTCCAGGTGTCGCCGGTAGGAATGGCCTGCGCCACCAGCGCGGCGGAGCCCGCCACCGCCAGCAGGGCGCCTGCCAGGTGCGTGAAGCTGTTGAAGCGTTCACCGGGGTACATGGAGTGTCCTTGCTGCGCGTGACCTGATGGACGCCCATCTTCCGTCGCGAGGGCATCCGCGTCCACCCCTCAAGGTGGGTAGGTGTGGCGTGGCGTCACCGGGACACGCCCACAGGGGCATCAGACCGGTTGGTAGAAGCCCAGATCCGCCTGCACACCCAGTTCGCGCGCGAAGGTGGCCGGATCGAAGCCGGTCTCCTCGAAGCGTTGGCGCATAAAGGCCAGGGCGGCCTCTGCCGCCGCGGCATCGCTCCACTCCACCAGCGCGACCACGTTGTGGTTGCTGGCGCCACCGGTCTGCGTGAGCAGCAGGGCGCGCAGGCAGCCATCGAGCGTGCGCAAGGTGCGCTGGGTGCGCTTCATGCGGTTCAGGAAGGGCCGCAGATTGTCGGCAGGCACGGTGAACCTGTCCACGCGCAGCACAGCGGGCTGGAACGGGGCATGGAGGGCATCGGCCAGGGGGGCGGTGGCCGCGAAGGGGTCTCGGGTCATGGCGCTTTCTCTCGGTTGCGGGTGCGGGGATGACAGATCCCGCACGCTGGCCGCGAGTGTGAAACCTCAAGTAAAGTTGAGGTCAAGTATTTTGTTGGATGACACATGACCCGCAAGGCCACCACGCTTGAAGACCTGGGCTTTCCAGCGCAGCTGCCTGTCGGCGAGGTGGCGCGCCGCAGCGGTGTGCCCGTGTCCACCCTGCACTTTTATGAATCGCGCGGGCTGATCCACAGCCACCGCACCAGCGGCAACCAGCGGCGTTACTCACGCGATGTGCTGCGCCGCGTGGCCTTCATCCGGGTGGCGCAGCGCGTGGGCATCTCGCTGGCCGACATCGAGGTGGTCCTGTCCACCCTGCCGGCCACGGCCGCGCCCACCCGGGCCGATTGGGAGCGCCTGTCCAGCACCTGGCGCGCCGAGCTGGACGAGCGCATGGCCCAGCTCAAGCGCCTGCGCGACACGCTGGACGACTGCATCGGCTGCGGTTGCCTGTCGATCGACCGGTGCCGGCTGCGCAACCCACTGGACCAGCTGGGCGACCAGGGGCCGGGACCCCACCGCCTGTGGGTGGGGCAGCCCCCCGACCATTGATTCATTAGAATCCGCCGGCTTTTCCGCCCTTGCTGTGCTGCTGCCCCATGAACATCGTCGTCAACGAAGAACTGAAAGCCTACATCGACCCGCTGACCCCGGAGGAGCACGACGCGCTGGAGCGCAGCATCCTGGCCGAAGGCTGCCGCGATGCGCTGGTGCTGTGGGGCGATGTGCTGGTGGACGGCCACAACCGCCACGGCATCTGCACCAAGCACGGCCTGCCGTTCCAGACGGTGCAGAACACGCGCTTCAAGTCGATGGACGACGTGCACCTGTGGATGATCGACCAGCACCTGGGCCGGCGCAGCGTGTCCGATTTCCAGCGGGGCGTGCTGGCGCTGCGCAAGAAGGAGATCCTGGCCGAGCGGCGCGCGCAGATCCTGGAAGGTCAGGCCGCGCCGCCCGTTGGAGCGGCTGATGCCGCCGTTGTGGGAGAAGCGCCCTGGGAAGCCTCTGCGCTGGCCTCTCCGGACAGCGCGGAGCCGGGCCGTGCACCCGCCACCGATGTGCCCCCCACCCCGCCGCTCAACAGCCGCGAGGCCATCGCCCGGGCCGCGCGCCTGAGCAGCAGCCAGGTGGTGATGATCGAGAAGATCCAGAAGCAGGCCGCGCCCGAGGTGGTGGCCGCGGTGCGCTCGGGCGCCATCTCCATCAACGCGGCGGCGGCGGTGGCCAGCCTGCCGGCCGAGGAGCAGGTGGCAGCGGCCGCGGCAGGCGCCGACGAGCTCAAGCAGGCGGCCAAGCGCGTGCGCGAGGCCAAGCGCAAGCCCAAGGACGAGGCCGATGCCCCAGTCTCTGAAGCGGAGACCGCCGCCCATGACGAGCTGGCCACCTTGCGCCTGCGGGTGGCCGATCTGAGCGCCGAGAACCAGGCCCTGCGTCAGCAGGTGGCCGACCTGCGGGCGCAGCTCGGCCAGGGCTGAGTGCCCACGGCATTGCCCTGCCGGAACCGAGGTTTCCGGGCCAGGGCGTGCGCGGGGCGGGTGGAGCGCGGCGCAGAATCGACCGTCACCACTTTGCGCCGCGTCATCAGATGAGCATCCTGCCTACCACCAAAGCCATCGTCACCGGGCACAGCCGTGGGCTGGGCGAAGCGGTCGCGGCCGATCTGCTGGGCAGAGGCATCGCGGTGCTGGGGCTGGCCCGTGCCGTGAATGACGGGCTGGCACAGCGCCATGCGGCCCTGTTGCAGCAGACCCCGCTGGACCTGTCGGACACTGCGCACCTGCAGGCCTGGTTGCAGACCGGCGCGCTGGCTCGCTTCGTCGAGGGGGCGCAACGTGTGCTGCTGGTCAACAACGCCGGGGTGGTGCAGCCCATGGGGGCGGTGGGCATCCTGGACGCAGCCCACCTGTCCCGCGCCGTGGCGCTGAACGTGACCGCGCCGCTGCTGCTGGCCAACGCCCTGGTGGCGGCCACACCGGATGGGGTGCAGCAGCACGTGCTGCATGTCTCCAGTGGGGCGGCACGCCATCCTTATGCGGGCTGGGGCGTGTACTGCAGCACCAAGGCGGCGCTGGACATGCATGCCCGCGCCAGCCAGCTCGACGAGGTGCCCGGCCTGCGCATCGCCAGTGTGGCGCCCGGCGTGATCGACACCGGGATGCAGGCGGACATCCGCGCGGCCAGCGACGACGATTTCCCGCTGCGCGAGCGCTTCGAGGCGATGAAGCGCGAGGGCCAGCTGGAATCGCCCGAGGCCGTGGCCCACAAGCTGATCGACTACCTGCTGTCTGCGGATTTCGGAGGAGAGGCTGTGGTGGATCTGCGGGCGCTGGTGCCTGCCTGACACCAGCGCCCTGAGCGCGCCATGCCGGCGTGCCAAGGCCTTGTCAGATGAACTCGGCCAGCGTGCCCGTCATGCGCTGGGTCTGCTGCTTGAGCGAAGCGGCGGCCGCGGCGGCTTCCTCCACCAGCGCGGCGTTCTGCTGCGTCATGCTGTCGAGCTGGCCGATGGCCACTTCGACATGGGCGATGCCCTGGGCCTGTTCCACGCTGGAGTGGCTGATGGTGTTGATCAGGCCGGACACGTCTCCCACCAAGGTGACCAGTTCGGCCAGGGCGCTGCCCGAGACCTTGATGCGCTCGGTGCCCACCTCGACCCGGGCCGATGATTCACCGATCAGCGACTTGATGTCCTTGGCGGCCGTGCCGGCGCGCTGCGCCAGCGTGCGCACTTCCGAGGCCACCACCGCGAAGCCGCGGCCCTGCTCACCCGCGCGGGCTGCTTCCACCGCGGCATTGAGCGCCAGGATGTTGGTCTGGAAGGCGATGCCGTCGATCACCGCGGTGATGTCGGCGATGCGCTTGCTGGAGGTACCCACCTCTTCCATCGCGGTGATGGCATCCTGCATCACGCTCTGGCTGCGCTGGGCCGTCTCAGCGGCCTGGCGCGACAGGGTGTCGGCCTGGCGGGAAGTCTGGGCGCTGCTTTGCACGCCTTGCGAGAGCTGCACCATGGAGGCGGAGATCTCTTCCAGGTTGCTGGCCTGCTGCTCGGTGCGTGCCGACAGGTCGGCGTTGCCCACGGAGATCTCGCCGGCCGCGCCATCGACCGCGCCGCTGGTGCTGCGCACGTCTTCGAAGGCACCGCGCAGCTTGCCCACGAACTGGTTGAACGATCGCGAGATGTGGGCCAGCTCGTCGCTGCCACGCACGGGCAACTCCACCCGCAGGTTGCTCTGGCCGCCGGCCAGGGCATCCATCGTGGTGGCCAGTTCGCGCACCGGTCGGGTCAGCGTGGTCACGACGGCCAGCAGGGCACCCACGGCCAGCAGGGCGCAGACCAGCGCGATGCCGGCCACCAGGGCCATCATGGCGCGGGCGGGCGCCTGGGCGGCGGCCTCGGTGTAGTGGATGCACAGGGCCCAGGGCTGGGCGTCAGCGTCCGGGCGCACCGGCGTCAGCACGCGCACATGGCCAGTGTTGTCGGTGTACTCGTAGGTCTTGCCCTGGCGCACGGCGTCGAGTGCCTCGGGCGACAGGTCGGCCGCATCGGCCCCGATCTTCTTGGCATCGGGGTGGCTGACGTACTTGCCGCCAGCAGAGATCAGCTGCACCTCGGCGCCGTCCAGGCTCTTGACCTCGGCCAATGCCTTCTGCAGGCCGTCGAGCAGGTAGTCCACGCCCACGATGCCGACGAACTTGCCGCCCACCTGGATCGGCGTGACCAGCGAGGTGATCAGCACATCCTTGCCACCCACCTTGTAGAGGTAGGGCTCGACCAGGGTGGTCTTGCCGGTGCGGCGGGGGATGTCGTACCAGTCGTTGGCGCCGGCCTTCTCGTAGTCCAGCAGGGGCTCGACCTTGATGTCGCCGCTGCCGCGGTTCCAGTAGGAGATGAAGCGGCCCGTGGCATCGTCCTGCGGGCCCTTGCTCACGTGTTCGGCGTCCTTGCCGTCCAGCGCGTTGGGCTCCCACAGCGAATAGGAGGCCAGCCAGGGGCTGTGCTGCTCGAGCAGGCGCTTGAGCGTGGCGTCGAGCTGGTCACGCGGCGGCGGGTTGTCGGCGCTGCGGGCCACCTGCAGGGCGCTGGCCAGGGCCCCGATGGCCTTGAAGGTGGACTGCAGATCCGACTGCACCTGGCTGGCGGCGTACTGGCCCGTGGCGCGCACGCTCTGCTTGGCCGATTCCTCGGCCGCGCTGCTGCTCTGCAGGCCCACGGCCACGCCGGTGATCAGCAGGCTGGCGATGGTGCACGCCGAGGCGGCCAGGCAGATCTTGGCGTTGAGCGAGAGGCCCTGGAGTGTCTTGCGGGGCATGGCCCGGCGGGCCAGGGTGGTGGTGTCAACACCTGCCCGCTGGGGCAAGGTGTGATCCAGGGCATCGATGACTGCAGCCAAAACCTTCTCCCGGCGCATCTGCGCGGTGTGGAATGACGGTTATCGGTATGCCGGGCATTCAACTTGAGACGTGAGGGCGGGCTCCGGCCTCGCACGGCACCTTCAATAGTGCGGCGGCAGCTCGTCCCGCAGGCTGCGGAAGGTGGCGCCGCCGCCTTCTTCGGGGCCCTGGCGGCGCAGGTCCGACACCTCGCGCACCAGCAGGTCGATCTGCTGCTGCTGGCGCACGATCACCTGGTTCAGGTGGTCCAGCAGGTCTTCGGTGAAGCCGGCCTTGATTTCCAGCGCGATCAGGCGCTGCTCGGTGTCGTCGTCGGGATGGTCCATGCCCGTATTGGACGACACAAACCGGGCTCTTGAAAGCCTGTATCCTCTGGCGCAGTCCCTGAATTTGCCTCATGACAGGTGTGCCCTTGAGCGACAGCGCCCGACCGGATTTCCCGCCCCGCCCCGATGCCGCCACCCAGCAGGCGTTGCGCGAGGCCGAGGCCCGTCACCGCCAGATCATCAACAGCGCGACCGACTACGCCGTGATCAGCCTGGACCTCGACGGCCTGGTCACCAGCTGGAACGAGGGCGCCACCCGCGTCCTGGGCTGGACCGAAACCGAGATGCTGGGCCAGACCGTGCACCGCTTCTTCACCCCCGAAGACGTGGCCGCCCAGCGCATCGAGCGCGAGCGCGCCATCGCGCTGGACAAGGGCTTTGCGCAGGATGAGAGCTGGCGCGTGCGCCGCGACGGCACCCGCTTCTGGGCCTCCGGCCAGATGACCCCGCTGCGCAACGATCAACACCAGGTCATCGGCTTCGTGAAGGTGCTGCGTGACCGCACCGAGGCGCGCAACAGCCAGCTGCGCCGCGAGATCCTGGAACTGGCCACCGATGCGGCCGAGATCGGCACCTGGGACCTGGACGTCGCGGCCGATGTGCTGACCTGGACCGACCGCACCCGGGCCATGTTCGGCATCGGCGCCGGGCAGCCAGTGACCATGGAGGATTTCTACGCCTGCCTGCACCCCGATGACATCCAGTCCACCACCGAGGCCTTCGCCTCTGCGCTGGACCCGGTGCTGCGCAGCGTGTACGACGTCGAGTACCGCACCATCGGCAAGGAAGACGGCGTGGTGCGCTGGGTCGCGGCCAAGGGCAAGGGCATCTTCGATGCAGCGGGCCGCTGCGTGCGCGCCGTGGGCACGGCCATCGACATCACCGACCGCAAGGCGGCGCAGGCCCGCCACGCCTTCCTGCTGAACCTGGCCGACCGCATGCGCCTGGTCAACGCGCCGCGCGCCATCATGGACACGGCGGTCGAGGCCGTCTGCCAGCACCTGGGCGCCAGCCGTGTCGGCTACTGGCAGGTCAAGGATGCCGAAGGCCTGATGACCCGGGAGACCGACTACGTGGTCGGGGTGACGCCCTTGCCCGACACCCTGCCGATGGGGGCGATCGGGGCCGGGGTGGCTGCACGCCTGCGCCGTGGCCAGACCGCGTACTACACCGATGCCGCGGGTGATGAGGAAAACGCTGGCTCGGCCCTGGGCGAATTCATGGTGCGCGCCCTGATCGCCGTGCCCCTGATCCGCGACGGGGCCCTGCTCGGCGCCTTCTGCGTGTGCTACCGCGAGCCCCGCCACTGGAGCCGCGACGATGTCGCGCTGGTCGAGGACGTGGCGGCCCGCACCTGGGACGCGGTCGAGCGCTTGCGGGCCGAAGAGGCGCTGCGCGAAGAGCGCCACATGCTCGAAACCCTCAACCGCTTCGGCGCCGGGCTGGCCTCCGACCTGTCGCTGTCCACGCTGGTGCAGCGCGCCGTCGATGTGGGCACCGAGCTCACGGGCGCACAGTTCGGCGCCTTCTTCTACAACGTGCTCGACGAGGCCGGCGCCAGCTACATGCTCTTCGCCCTGGCCGGTGCCAAGGCCTCGGATTTCAATTTCGGCATGCCGCGCAACACCAAGGTGTTCGCGCCGACCTTCAATGGCGAGGGCATCGTCCGCTCCGAAGACATCACGCGCGATCCGCGCCACGCCCAGAACCCGCCGCACAACGGCCTGCCCAAGGGCCACCTGCCCGTGCGCAGCTACCTGGCGGTGCCCGTGGTCTCTCGCACGGGCGAAGTCATCGGTGGCTTGTTCTTCGGCCACCCCGAGGTGGGGGTGTTCACCGAGCGCAGCGAGCCCATCGTGGCCAGCCTGGCCGCGCAGGCGGCCATCGCCATCGACAACGCCCGCCTGTTCCAGGACACGCAGCGCGCCAAGGAGACGCTGGAGGCGCGCGTCGAGGAACGCACCCGCGAGCGCGACCGCGTCTGGGACCTGAGCGAAGACCTGCTGGTGATCGCCGACCCCGACGGGCGGCCGATCCGCCTGTCGCCATCGTGGAACCGCGTGCTGGGCCACGACACCGCACAGCTGATGAGCATGGGCTACGCTGACCTGGTGCACCCGGAAGACCAGGACATGGTGGCCAAGGCGCTGGCGCACATGCGCCTGCATGGCCGCCCGGTCAGCCTCGACAACCGGGTGCGCACGCGCGAAGGGCTATGGCGCTGGATCTCGTGGACGCTGGCGCCCGAGCCCGGCGGCTCGCTGATCGTGGGCGCCGGCCGGGATGTCACCGCCGAGCGCGAGCACCAGGCGCAGCTGCAGGAGACGCAGGAAGCGCTGCGCCAATCCCAGAAGATGGAGGCCGTGGGCCAACTCACCGGCGGCATCGCCCACGATTTCAACAACCTGCTGCAGGGCATCACCGGCGCCTTCAGCGTGATTCGGCGCTTTGTCGAGCAGGGGCGTACCAGTGAGCTGGAGCGGCCCCTGACCGCGGGCATGAACTCGGCCAACCGCGCAGCCGCGCTCACGCACCGCCTGCTGGCGTTCTCGCGACGCCAGCCACTGGCGCCCAAATCCACGCAGGTCAACCCACTGGTGCTGTCCATGGAAGACCTGCTGCGCCGCACCCTGGGCGAGCGCGTGCGCCTGAAGCTGGACCTCAACCCCGAGCTGTGGACCACGCTGTGCGATCCCAACCAGCTCGAGAACGCGATCCTCAACCTGTGCATCAACGCGCGGGACGCCATGCCCGAAGGCGGTCTGCTCACCATCGAGACCAACAACGCCGACATCACCGCCAGCCAGCCTGACCGCTCGCTCGACGTGCGCCCCGGCCAGTACGTCTGCATCGCCGTGACCGACACGGGCACCGGCATGTCGGCCTCCACGCTGGCCAAGGCCTTCGACCCCTTCTTCACCACCAAGCCACTGGGGCAGGGCACAGGCCTGGGCCTGTCGATGATCTACGGCTTTGCGCAGCAGTCCGAAGGGGTCGCCAAGATCGACAGCGAACTGGGCAAGGGCACGACCGTCAGGCTGCTGCTGCCGCGCCACCTGCTCGAAGAAGACCTGGAGGTCGAGTTGGTAGGCGACCTGCCGGCCCATGAGGCCGGACAGGGCCAGACCGTGCTGGTGATCGAGGACGAGCCCGTGGTCCGCCAACTGGTGGTGGACCTGCTCAAGGAGCTGGGCTATCGCACCCTGCAGGCCGATGACGGCCCCAACGGCCTGGACCTGCTGATGCGCGAGCTCGACCGCGTGGACCTGCTGGTGACGGACATCGGCCTGCCCGGCCTCAATGGCCGCCAGGTGGCCGATGCCGCACGCGTGCGCCGGCCGGACCTGAAGGTGCTGTTCATGACCGGCTATGCCGAGAACGCCGCTTTGTCCAGCGGCTTCCTGGAGCAGGGCATGGACATGATCACCAAGCCCTTCCCCATGGAGACCCTGGTGGGCAAGGTCAGGCAGATGGTGGGCGGCTGAGCCTTCCTGTCAAAGGCGAGGCCGTCCTGCTTCACGGGCACTGGGCACCTCCATCAGCCGCCCAGTCTTCACATCGTAGATGTAGCCGTGGATAGGGATCTCCGGTGCCACCAGGGGGTGCTCGCGGATGCGGCGCACGTCGTCCACCACGGCCTGGTGCGGATCGCCGATGGTCAGCCATTTCACGTACCGTCCGGCGGCCGAGCCCGGTCCGTGCCCCACATCGCGCCAGCCGTTCTCGTCGATCACGGCGGTGTCCAGGCTCTTTTCAAGCAGGCCCGAGATGATGTCGTCGCTGAACAGCAGCATGCCGCAATCGCTGTGGTGCACGACGAAGTACTCCAGCGTGCCCAGCAGCTTGTGCGAGATCACCAGCGATCGGATCGCATCGTCGCTGGCGCGCCCGCCCGCGTTGCGGATCACATGGGCATCGCCCTCGGCCAGGCCGGCGTACTTGGCCGGGTCCAGGCGCGCATCCATGCAGGTCAGGATGGCGAAGCGCCGGCCCGGTGGCAGCGGCAGGGCGCCCTTGTCGCCGAAATTCTCGGCGTAGTGCTGGTTGGCGCTCAGGACGTCATCGAGGGTCTGGCTCATCGCGGGTCTCCGGCGGATGGTGATGCCCATCCACCTTAGGCCCGAGCCTGCCTGGGGCCAACGCACATGTCTGTCGAGGGGTATTCGGGCACCGCATAAGGCGGCGCCCGGCCCGCAAGCTCATGCGCTCACTGCATGAACCAGCCGTGGCTGACCACCAGCGATTGCCCGGTCAGCGCGTTGGTCGGGAAGGAGGCGAACATCAGCGCCACCTGGGCCACGTCGTCCGTGGTGGTGAACTCGCCGTCCACCGTCTCCTTGAGCATCACCTTCTTGATGACGTCGTCCTCGCTGATGCCCAGCGTCTTGGCCTGCTCGGGGATCTGCTTGTCGACCAGCGGTGTGCGCACGAAGCCCGGGCAGATCACGTTGGCACGCACATTGTGCTTGGCGCCTTCCTTGGCCACCGTCTTGCACAGGCCGATCAGGCCGTGCTTGGCGGTGACGTAGGGCGCCTTGAGCACCGAGGCCTCCTTGCTGTGCACCGAGCCCATGTAGATCACCGAGCCGCCCCGGCCCGAGGCATACATGCTCTTGAGCGCCGCGCGCGTGGTCAGGAAGGCGCCATCGAGGTGGATGGCCAGCATCTTCTTCCAGTCGCTGAAGGAGAACTCCTCGACCGGGTGCACGATCTGGATGCCGGCGTTGCTGACCAGGATGTCCACCGGGCCGAAGGCATCCGTCGCGGCCTTCACGGCCTGGTCGACCTGTTCCTCGCTGGTCACGTCGACCGCCACGCCCAGGGCCTGGGCGCCCTTGGCCTTGAATTCGGCGGCCGTCTTGTCGGCCGCCTCCTTGTTGAGGTCGGCGATGACGACCTTGGCGCCTTCACGGGCGAACACCTCGGCGATCTCGCGGCCGATGCCGCTGGCCGATCCGGTGATGAAGGCGTGCTTGTCCTTGAGCAGCATGATGGACTTCCTTTGCTTGGGGTGAGAAGAGGGTCAGGGGTGGTTGGCCACCAGGTTGCGGTGGTCGTGGGTCAGGTCGTAGACCGTCACGCCATCGCCCTGGTCGGTCTTGTTGAGCCACTCGGGGTGGTCCAGTGTGGTCTGCATGTCCTGCTGGCCGGCCTCCCAGTGCTGCTCCACCGTGGCGCGCGAGAACTCGTAGTCGCTCGATTCGAGCTCGAAGCGGCTGTGGCGGTAGATCAGGTGGACGATGTCGATGTGGTCCTGGCAGCCCCGCCCGGTCAGGCGCTGCAGCAGCGGGTCGTCGCGGAACTCGGCGGGCAGGCGCTCGATCAGCTTGCGAAGGGCCATGTGGTCGCGCTGGTGCTCGGCGGCGCGATCGGTGTTGAAGCGCGTGCGGCTGGAGTAGACGATCTCCTTCTGCCGCGCCATGGCCGCGCCCAGCGTGGCGGGCACGTCGCCGCGTGCGCTGAACAGGTCCACCTGGGCCACCAGCAGGCGGCCCTTGCGGTGGTTGTCCAGCACGTACTGCAATGGCGTGTTGGAAACGATGCCGCCGTCCCAGTACAGCTCGCCATCGACCTCCACCGGCGGGAAGGCCGGCGGCAGCGCGCCACTGGCCATCACGTGCTCCGGGCCGATCCGCTGCTGCGTGTTGTCGAAGTAGATGCTGTTGCCGGTGCGCACGTTGACGGCACCCAGCGACAGGCGGATGCGCTGCTCGTTGATCAGGTCGAAATCGATCAGTGATTCGAGGGTGCTGCGCAGCGGCGTGGTGTCGTAGACGCTGATGGCCTCCAGCGTGCCGTCGGGGTGCATCAGCGGCGGGATCAGGCGGGGCCTGAAGAAGCCGTTGACACCAAAGGCGGCGGTGAAAGCCGAGCTGAGCTGGTGGAAGGCCGAACGCTGCTCGTCGATCAGCGGCGAGACGCCCACCACGCCGGAGGACACCCGGTGCCAGAACTCGCGCAGCCGTTCGACGCGGCGCTCGGGCGGGTTGCCGGCGATCAGCGCCGCGTTGATGGCGCCGATGGAGATGCCGGCCACCCAGTGCGGCTCGCGCGGCAGGTTGGCGGCCATGACCTCGAACACGCCGGCCTGGTAGGCGCCCAGGGCCCCGCCGCCTTGCAGCACGAGGGCGATGTGTTCATGCGGGATGTGGCGCGTCCGGGGAGGGCTGGCCTGCGGCGCGGAGGGGATGTCTGCTGATCTTGCGTTGCGTGTCTGGGCCACAGGCGCTCCTTGTGCTGCTCAGGCCGGCCCCGGGCCAGTCGGGACGCGTCAGGCCATGGTGTCACCTGATTCTGAACGGCGAGCGACTCCCGACAGCCAGCAGGGCCTTGGGCGTGCGACACGCTACAGTCACACCAACACAAAACGGGGGATTCCAGACATGGGCACTGCGACCGATACACACGCGCACCAGCAACCGGGTGGCCATGGCGCCGACCGCGGCACCAGTTGGGTGTCCATCGCCTGGCTGGGCGCGTTGCTGCTGGCCTTGCTGGCCGCCATCCTGGTGATGACCCACCCGCAGCATGCGCGCGAGTACCGGCTCTACCTGACGGAAGACCGGCCCGACATCCGGCTGCGGTTCACGGACCTGTCCCAGTCGTGGACCGAGGCGGACCTGCGCCAGCGCTTCCCGATGCTGAGCTTTCGGTGCTACGACAACCGGCCCGGTGAATACCTCGATGACCGCAGCTGCTTTGCCGACGTGCACTCCCTCAATGGCCACGGCGCCATGAGCCTGGCCTTCTACTTCAAGGACGGGCGGCTCAACCGCGCAGCCGTCAACGTGCCTTGGTGGTCGCACTGGAAGGCGCTGGCCAGCCTGGAGCAGCGACATGGCCTGCCCGATGCCTCCCAGCAGTTGCCCAGCGCCGGGGTGCGCCTGCATGGCTGGCGCCTGATCGATGGGGGAGCGCTGTTCTTCAACCGGGACCTGCCCTTGAACCCGCTGGAGTGGAGTGCGATCTTCTGGACCAGCGCGCGCCAGTGCGGGCTCAAGCCGTGCTTTCGCGGGCGTCAGCCCGCGTGACCCTTGCCGCCACGGGGGCAGACGGTGCGCGGGATGATGCGGCCATCCCCTCAACCGCCCATGCGGAGGCACGCCATGGCCCATGCCGCTACCGCTCACCCAGGCGCTCACCGCCTGACCCGCGCCAGGAACCCCATGCCCACGTGGGTGCGCGAGGCGCTGCACGAGCGTGGCCTGCTGCCGGCCTATGAGGCACGGCCGCCCTACCAGCGCAACGACTACCTGGGCTGGATCACCGGCGCCAAGCAGACCGCGACGCAGCACAAGCGCCTGGCCCAGATGCTCGACGAACTGGCCGGTGGCACCCACTACATGCGCATGGCCTGGCGACCTGCGGCATCGAAGCAAAAGGGGTGATCGCTTGATCGACAATGCGGCGGGGTGCCGCACCGATGCCATGGCGCCCGCCGTTCAACCTGCAGGAGAACCCCCGTGCGCAGCCGCATCCTGACCACCCTTGTGTTGATGACCGCCACCCTGAGCCAGGCCGATGTCACGCGTCCGCCCTCGGGGGTCAATGTGGATGAAACCCGCGTGGTGGCATTGCGGCGCGACATGCCGCTGCCTTGCGTGTCGGTGGTGGTGGATGGCGCGACGGTGATGCTGTCCCGTGCGGACCTGGAGGCGGCAGAGGCGGCTCGCCCCGCCGAGATGCGCACCGACGCCGAGCGCGCGGCGCGTGTGGGCAGTGGCCGCGCCGCGGCCTTGCTGTCGGCCGTGTCGCCGCCCAAGGGCCCTGGGGCCTGCGCCGAGGTGGCCGGCACCGCCCTCGACAGCCAGGGGCAGCAGTTGCTGCTGGACTGGATCGAGAACGGCCGCGCCATGGTGCGCCTGCAGGCCACGGGCGAGGCCTTGTCCACGGTGCGGGTGCGCTACCTGGGGCAGCGCTGCGGGCCGATGTGCGGGCGCGGTGACATCACCGTGTCGCTGCCGCAGGGCGAGCGGCCGTTCCTGGCGGTGTCGTGGTGGGTGTCCTGAGCCTGCAGGGCATCTGGATCAGGATGGTGTGTCCCATTCGGCCCGGTACGCTGCCCAGGCGTCGCCTGTCATGTTGTCCAGCGTGATTGGGATGACCGGGGGTGAGATGCCGCCTGGGGCGTTCAGTACGTTGAGCGTGTGAACGATGATGTCCCGGACATCGGTGGCCTCTAGGGGGAAGCCGCCCCTGCTGTAGGAGCTCAGGTCAACCTGGGGGTCGTTGATCAAATGCTGCAGGCCCAGGAACAGCCAGGGCAGTTCGCCAGTCGACAGCGCGCTGCGGCGCGCTGTCTCGATGCAACTGTCGAATTCGCCGAGATCCTCCGGCATCTCATGGTGGTCGACGAAGTAGACCTGGATGATGTGGTCCAGGTAGAACTTGATCATGGGATTGCTGATCTTCATGGCAGGACTATGGATGAGTGGGATGAGCTTGGTCAGGTGAGGGGCATCGGGGCGGTGTAGCACCCGCGCTCGGCGTCCCAATCGTCAGTGTAGGGATACTGTGTGAGCATCACCCATTTGCCTGTGGCACCCTCGTTGGCATCGAAGCGGAAGATGGATGTCGAACGTGTGTAACCCGTGAACTTGACGGCCCGTTCATAGGTGTTGTTGCCGCCCAGTTCGCCTTTGTTGGGGCCGGCCTGCTTGGGTGCCGTCTTTTGTTGCACCCCGATCATGGCCGAGCCGATGGGACGGTTGTGTTCGATGTGGATGATGAGCGTGGTCTTGTCCGGAACGTGCGGGTTCACATCGGTGAGGTTGGGGCCTGATCGGGATTTCCCAGCATCCAGTGCGGCCTCGCGCGCAGCCATCCAGCTCTCGGCATCGTCGAAGCTGGAGGCGGCCTGAGTCGGCGGCGGCGGCACGCCTGTCGTGACGCGCGTCTCCTTGTCTGCATCCGTCACGTTGAGGTGCTTGGCCACGCTGTGGGGATGCACGTTGGTGGAGCCGTCGTTGGTGTCGTGGTTCGTTGCGGCCGTGGCGCACAGGCCACGTGCCTTGGCGCGAAACGCAGCCAGCTCGGCCAGCGCCTTGGCGAAGTCACCCTTCTTGGCCTCGACATCGGCCTTGGTCAGCAGGGTGGCCAGATCGGCCTTGTCCGTGCCCGTGTACACGCTCTTGCCGGCGGCCTCGAGATCGGCGAGGCTTTTGTTGACCGCCAGGCCACCGCTGCGATCCGCGGTGAAGCTGCGCGCGGGCGCGATGTGGCCCTGCAAGGTCTGCAGTTTCTGCAATGCATCTTTGTACTTGTGCTGGCCTGCCAGCGTGGCGGCCTCGGTCCAGAAGGTCTGCAGGAAGGCCTTGGCCTCGGGCAGGGGCAGGCCACCGTGCGCGCTGGTGTAGGGCCTGTCCAGTGCCTGGCGGAGGTCGAGGTAGGTGGAGACGTCCTTGTGGGGGCCGGCCAGTTCCGGCAGGTTGGCGGCGGATGCCAGCACGGCCTGGGCATCAGCGTAGGCACTGCTCTTGGCCAGGGCGTCGGCGTCCTTCATCAGGTCGTCGAGCTGGGCCAGTGCCTCGGTGGCAGTGGAGGGCAGTGCAGCTTTGAGCTGGGTCGCTTCGTCCAGGCGGGCCTGGTAGCCTTCGAACGCGGCGAGCGTTGTCAAGCCGGTGTCCAGCAATGCCAGCGCGCCGGCATAGTCCTGGGTGGCGGCCTTGTCGGTGGCGGGCTTGAGCACATCGGGTTTGCCGGGCGCCACGACGGCGGCGATGGCCGTGCGAGTCTCCTTGAGCCGTTCGGCATAGGCCAGCGCGGACCGAGCGATGGGCAGCAAGGCATTGAACAGTCCTTCCGCGATGTCGAACTTCTTGGACAACAGTTCGGCGTTGGCGCTGTCGAGCAAGGTCTTGACATGCACGGTGGGCGCTTCGCCTGGCGCCGCCACAGCCAGCTTCGCATGCAGGGCGCTGGCCTGGCTGGCCAGCTTGGACGCGGTGGCTGGCTTGGCCACCTTGTTCAGGTCGATGGCGGGAGGCTGCAGGCAGGCCAGGGCCTGTGCCGGGTTGCCGGGGTTGCCGTCGGCCAGGGTCTTGGCTGACGTCATCGCCGTGGTGAGCGCGGCCTTGTCCACGGCGTCCAGCAGAGCGAATGCAGGAGACGCCTTGAACGCATCCAGTTCACTGTAGCGCAGCGCGTAGGCGTGGCTGTCGGCCAGGCGCTGCTCGAAGAGGCCGAGCGCCGTGGCGGCGGCCTGGTAGTTGGCTGGTACGGCGTTGCCGATGCAGGTGTTCTTGATGGCCGCGAGTTCGTTGTTGGCTTTGAGGTTCGCCGGGACGTTGGGAATGCCCTTCTTCTCCAGCAGGCCCATGATGGAGCGCGTGTGGAGGCGGAAGGTTTTGAGGCGGCTGTAGAAGGCTTGAACGTCTTGCGTGTGAGGGTCGGTTTCGAAGTCGTCGAGTTTCAGCGCGGCGCCGGCGTAATCGTGGCCTGCGGCCAGCGCAACTGCATCGGTGATCAGCTGGTTGAGGCGAGCGGTCTGGGTCGGTGCGGCGGTGGTGTAGTTGGCGGCCAGCTTGGACAGACGGTCATGCTGCTGGACATAAGTCACGGCCTGGGTGGTCTTCGCGGCCACGGCGTGGAGATCGGTCGTGGCTTGTTTCCAGCCGGCGGCCTGGGTGGCATTGGTACCCTTGGTGCGGGCGGCGGCCAGCAGGCCGCGCAGATGGCTGTCAGCGGCGCCATTCAGCTTGCCGGCAGCAGCATTGAGCGCCGCGCTCACCTCGGCCAGGCGTTGCTCAAAGCATTGACGCGCGGCGATTTCGGCCACGATGTCTTTGGCGAGCTTGTCGAGTTCCTTCTGCGCTTGCTCTGCCTTGTCGAATGAATCGAGCGTGAGACCTGTCTTGGGCAGCAGTTTGGTCAATTTGTCTCGCTGCAGGCTCAATCGCGCGGCCTGGGCATCGCTGGCGCCAGCGGGTGTGCGCACCATCGCGCAGGTTTTGAGCGCCTTGTTTCGTTGAGTCGCTGTTTCCTTCTCTGCATCGGTCTTGAGCTTCTTTGCTTCGATGATCTGTGCTTCGATCTTGCGCTGGTGGTCCGTGCGGGGATGGGGCGCGTTGGTGACGTGCGTGGTCTCCAGTTCGCGCAGCTTGGCAGTGAGTGCATCGTGGCGCTTTTTCAGGTCGCCCCAGGCATCCTGGAAATCGGGGATGCTGTCGTAGACCGCGAGCAGGCGCTTGTAGCTGTCGTCGAGGTCGACGGTTTCCTTCGATGCCCATGACACCATTTCGGTGTAACCCAGGCTGCGGTTGAGCACGCGCTTGAGCGCACTGCCTTCTGTGTTTTTGCCCATGGCGGTGGCTTGTGAGGGTGTCGGTCAGGCGGGCAGGGCGGAGCGAAGGCCTGTCAGCGCGGCCAGCAGGGGGCGGCGCAGTTCGACAGTGAGGCCGAAACCATTGGGGCCTTGTGCTTCGTCGATGATGTCGTCGGTGGTGATGTAGCGCTCAAGTTCCGCGACGGCCTGGCGCGTGGCTGGCCGCGCTGTGAGGTTGGCCTGGATGGCCTTGACCAGGATGATGGCGGCGTCGCCCTCGGGATCGTTCATGCCGCGGATGGCCTTTTCAAGGGCCAGCAACTGGGCCAGCGCGGCGGTGCGTGCCCTGGTCCAGCCGCCCAGGGCTTGTTCCAGATTTGTCGCGCTGGCCTGAGCCTGCTTGGCAGGGGCCTCTCTGGAGGAGGCTGACGATGTGGAGGGGGTGGCCGATGCGCCGGATGTCAGCAAGGCCGCCAGGCGCTTGAACTCGGCGCCTGCCTGGTCCAGTCGCCCCGCCTTGAGGTGCTCCTGGAAGGCGGCCACGGGTGCCAGCAGCGAGGCCTTGAGTGCAGGGGTGCCGGTGATCGCCGCCTTGATCTGAGGTGCCAGCTTGTTCATGGCCGCGGTGAGCTGGTCGGCCGTGACGGAGGCTGTCTGGGATGTGGCCGAGACCGCGTCGGCGTTGCGTGCGGTCTTGCCCGATGTGTCGGCCTGGTTGTCGGGGTCAGTGCCTTCGGCATCACCGTCTTCGTCATCGCCATCCTCCCCCCGTACGCGCACTTTCAGGCGCAGGCCGGTCTGCTTGAGCAGTGCCTGCTTGAGCCGCTTGGCCAAGCCTGCGGCCTGGGTCGGCACGACGAAGGTATAGGCCTCTTCCTCGAACACGCACTCGCCCATCAGGTACTTGAGGCCACTCGAAAGGCCCAGCGCTTCGTTCAGCAGCTTGCGTTTGCCGGGCGAGATCGGCCTGCGCGATATCAGCAGCGCTGCCTCCTTGCTGCTCAGTGCGATCAGGGTCGGCATCACCACCTCGCCCTTGCGCAACTGCCGCAGCAGGGGGACCATCATCGTGGTCAGCAGGGCGGGGCTGTCTTCATTCTCGTCGTCGTCGGCGGGGGCCTTGGCCTCCTTGGCGGCCAGTTCAATGGTTTTGCGCTGCGCCTTGAGGGCTTTGTCCATGTCGGCCATCTGGGTGGCCAGGGCCTTGTCGCTCTTGGCTGTCTTGAGCAGGGCGGCGGCCTGCTTCTCGAGTTCGTCCAGCGACTTCAAGCGCAGGTCGGCACTGGCGCGTTCGGCCTTGTCGAACGCTTCCAGCGCCTTGAGCAGCGCGGCGTCCTTGAGGTCACGGCCTTTGGAGAACTTCTTCCATTCGGCCACGGACAGGTATTTGTCGCTCACAGGGCCTCCCCGGCGTGAGATGGATGGCATGTTGCGGGCGGGCGTTCGAGCGCCTCGCGCCGGGCAATGCGCCGATCTTGCCACAGCGGGGTTCGGGTGGACAGGCGCGTTCAGACCGTGCAGGGACGGGCCTGAGGATGGCCATGTCTCAGCCTTGGCCGTTTGCTCTGGCAAGCAGCAGTTCGCGTTCGCGTGTGTTCTGCGTGAGCGCGGCTGCGTGCTCGAACTCGCTGCGGGCCTCGTCATGGCGGCCCAGGCGCGCCAGCATGTCGCCGCGCGCGCTGGGCAGCCATGGGTAGTTCTTGAGCGCCGGGTTGGCGCGAAGCGCATCCAGGATCTCCAGACCGGCCTGTGGCCCGAAGGCCATGCTGACGGCCACCGCGCGGTTGAGTTCGATCACGGGCGAAGGCATGGTCTGCGCCAGTGCATCGTACAGCGCGGCGATGCGGGTCCAGTCGGTGGCCTCGGCCGTGGTGGCGCGTGCATGGCAGGCGGCGATGGACGCTTGCAGCGCATACGGGCCCAGCGGGCGCGCCTGAGCCTGGCACAGCTGCTCCGCACGCTCCAGCGCGGCCAGCCCCCGGCGGATCAGCAGGTGATCCCAGCGTGCGCGGTCCTGCGCCATCAGCAGCACGGGGCGGCCTTGCGCGTCGGTGCGGGCGGGGCTGCGCGAGGCCTGCAGTTCCATCAGCGCGGCCAGGCCGTGCACCTCGGGCTCGTGCGGGGCCAGGCCGGTGAGCATGCGGCCCAGGCGCAAGGCTTCATCGCACAGGGCGGGGCGCATCCAGTCGTCGCCCGAGGTGGCGGTGTAGCCCTCGTTGAAGACCAGGTAGACCACCTCCAGCACGGAGGCCAGGCGCTCGCCCAGGGCTTCGCCACGTGGCAGTTCGAAAGGCACCTGCGCGGCCGTGAGCGCACGCTTGGCCCGCACGATGCGCTGGGCCACCGTGGGCTCGGGCACCAGGAAGGCGCGGGCGATCTCGGCCGTGCTCAGACCGCCCAGCAGCTTGAGCGTGAGCGCCACGCGCGCCTCGGTGGGCAGCACCGGGTGGCAGGCGGTGAAGATCAGGCGCAGCAGGTCGTCGCCGATCTGGTCGGCGCGTGCGGCATCCAGCGCATCCACGAAGTCGGGCACGGTCAGGGCCTCCTGTGCCTGCAGGTCCTGGCCGATCTGCTCGAGCTTGGCGCCCAGCGACTTGTCGCGGCGCAGGCGGTCGAGCGCCTTGTTCTTGGCCGTGGCCATCAGCCAGGCGCCGGGGTTGTCGGGCACGCCGGCCTGGGGCCAGTGCTCCAGCGCGCTGACCAGGGCGTCCTGCGCGAGTTCTTCGGCCAGGCCGATGTCGCGCACCACGCGGGCCACCCCGGCGATGATCTTGGCGGACTCGATGCGCCAGACGGTGTCGATGGCGCGGTGGGTGTCCGTGGTGCGCACGGTCATCGGCTCAGGGCTGCGCAGGCATGGCGCTCATGTCCATGTACATCAGCTCCCACTGGTGTCCGTCCAGGTCCTCGAAGCCGTGGCCGTACATGAAGCCGTGGTCCTGCTTGTCCACGGGCGCGGCGCCGCCGGCCTCCAGGGCCTTGGCGACCAGCGTGTCCACGTGCTCGCGGCTCTCGCACGACAGGCACAGCAGCACCTCGGTGGCCTTTTTCGCATCCGAGACCGGCTTCTTGGTGAAGGTCTGGAAGTAGGGCTCGACCAGCAGCATCGCGTAGATGGTGTCGCTGATCACCATGCAGGCGGCCTGCTCGCTGGTGAACTGCGGGTTGAAGCTGTAGCCCAGGTGGGCGAAGAAGGCCTTGCTGCGCTCAAGGTCCTTGACGGGCAGGTTGACGAAGATCTGTTGGGCCATGGGGGTGCTCCGTGAGGTGATTTGAAAGGTGTGAAGCTGCAGGTCAGCGGGTTTCGGCCGTGGCCTTGAGCCGCGCCAGGCCGGCCTCGAAATCGCGGCCGATCATGTGGTCCATGTCCAGGAAGATGCCGATCACCTTGGACAGGTAGGGGCTGGGGCCGTGCATGGCCCAGGTGACCTGCGTGGCCTGGCCCTGCGGGGTGAGCGTGAACGCGATCTGGTTGTGGCCTTCGAAGGGTTCGACCATGTCCAGCCTCATGTCGACCCGGGTCGGCGCCTGGCCGCCGGTGACCTCGATGCTGCCCTTGCCCGCATCCTTGTTGCCGCTGAAATCGAAGGCGGCACCGGGGCCGCTGGCCGGGCCGCGGTAGTCGATGCGCATGGCCGGGTCCTTGCGGGCGTAGGGGTTCCAGGTGTTGAACTGGTGCAGGTCGTTGATGAGCGGGAAGAGCTTGTCGGGGCTGGCCTGGATGAGGGCGCTGCGCTGAACGGCGAAGGTGTCGGGGCGGGTGGCGGCGTACAGCAGCAGCGCGGCCAGGGCCACGGCGAGGATCAGGGCGATGGACTTGAGCATGGGGTTCTCCTTGGAGGGCGCGCTCAGGCGCCGCCCACGCCCATCTCGCGCAGGCGGTCGAGGGATTCGCTGGGCGCGAAATCCTCCAGCTCGTACAGCTCGCGCACCTCGATCTGCGCGGCCCGGCCCACGCCCACGGGGTTGGGAAAGCGCCGCGTCCATTCCAGCGCCTCTTCGCGCGAGCGCACCTGGATCAGGGTGTAGCCGGCCACCAGCTCCTTGGTTTCAGCGAAGGGGCCGTCGGTGATGCTGCGCTGGTCCTGTCCGCCGCCGGTGTCGCTGAAGGTGATGCGCCAGCCCAGGCGGCTGGGCTTGAGGCCCGAGCCATCGAGCAGCACACCGGCCTGGGCCAGTTGCTCGTGGTAGTCGGTCATGGCCTTGATGAGGGCCTCGTCGGGTGTCTGCAAGCCGGTTTCGGCTTCGGTCTCGGCGGTGGCCTTGACGATGATCATGTAGCGCATGGTGGGCTCCTGAGGTTGGATGGGGCGGACACGCCATCGTGTCCCTTCATCCACACGACGAAGCGCGCGACGCGAAATCGACAAAGTGGATTTAGGTGAAAACCCTGGCGTCTCCGTGGAGGTGCGGATGGACCGAGCGGAGTTGATCAGCCGTGGTCGTCGGCGCAGGGCCCCAGGCCGCGCACCTCCACCGTGCACCACTGGGCGGCGGGGCATTCGGCGGCGATGGCCAGGGCCTCGTCCCGTGTCCTGCAATCGAGCAGGAAAAAGCCGCCGATCATTTCCTTGGCCTCGGCGAAGGGGCCATCGACGATGCTGGTGCGGCCGTCGCGCACGGTAACCCGGGCGCCCTGCGAGGCCGACTGCAGCGATTCGCTGGCCACCAGCAGGCCGCGCTCCTTCAGGCCCTGCCCGAAGCGGACCATGCTGTCGTAGGCCTGCCGGCCTTCGGCTTCGGTGCGGGTGCGACGCTGGCCGACGGGCTCGATGATCAACAGCATGTAGCTCATGGTGAGGGGGCTCGGTGATGCGGAGGATTCAGGGCAATCGATGATAAGCGCCCCGTGTTCAAGGGGGATGCCGGGCGTGCAGTGTTCACGCTGCAGCGGGGGTGCGGGCCTGGCTGTCGGTGATAGCCCTGCCCCGCGAGGCCGGCGCGGGTGACACGATGAATGCAACCGGGGACGCACCGGCCGATCGTCTTCATCGTCATTCATTCTCGGAGCCAGTCCATGAACCCCATGCCCACCCTCGACATTGTTCAACTCTATGGCCGCAGCATCCATGCCGGCGGCTGGCCCAAGCTGGGCTGGTGCCGCACGGAGCACGACGAGGACGCCTGATACGCCTGGCGGGGATTGCGGCCCTGGTGCCGGCAGGTTCTTGGCATCTTGGCAAGATGCTGCTCAGGCAGGAGCTTTGCCATGGACACCTTTTCAACCCCGGCCGGTGGCGGGGAAGGCCCTTCGGAGCCTACCCGCCTCGCGCTGACCTTCCGCCAGTTGCTGTACCGCTACTGGTTCTTCGGCTGGCTGTTTCGCGACGTGAACCGCGCCAGCCTGCTGGAGCGCGCGGCGGCCTGGCGCCACAACCAGCACCAGGCCCGGTGGCTGCCCACCTACCTCAAGCGCTGGGCCGTGGTCACCTTGCTGTGCTTCGGCATCGCCGCCCTCATCGAGCACGGCGTGGGCGCGCCCGTGCTGTCGGCCGTGTTCTATGTGCAGGCGGCGCTGGGCTTCACGGTCAACGTGGTGGCCTCGGTGATGCTGCTGGGTCTGAAGATGCTGCCTGCGCCGTTCTGAAGCCGACGCGTTGGGTGCGGGCATCAACATGGTGCATGGGCGTTGACCCTGGCCCACCTGCACGCGTATCCTGAGGGCGGCTCCACCAGCCCGCAGCCACGGGAACACGCTCCATGATGAGCAGCGCACCGCCGCCGGCCTCTCAAGACACCGATCAACGCCCGGGGGCCAGCCCCACGGACAGCCGACGCCGTCACGACCGCATCAACCTGAGTTGCCCGGTCCAGGTGCAGATCAAGGGAGGGCTGGAGCGCCAGGGCCTTGTGCAGGATCTCAGCCTGCAGGGCCTGTCGCTGATCACGGCCCGCCCCATCGAACCCGGCTCGCGCTGCCTGCTGCAGTTCGATCTGCCGCTGCCCGGTGGCATCCGTCAGGTGGCCCTGCCCGCCAAGGCGGTGTACTCGTCGTACACGGGGCCTGGGGCCTTCCGCATCGGCATGCTGTTCATGGCCCTGGCGCCTGAGGATCAGGCGGCCGTGCGCGACATGCTGGGCTGAGCAAGACCATGCGCCTGGCAAGGCTGCTCGATGGGAATATGATGACCATCATACGAATCGACGTCCTTCGCCATGCCCGCCTCTCCCACCCGCAAGGAACTCACGCACGAGCGCATCGTGCAGACGGCCTCGCAGACCATCCGCCGCAGTGGCTACGATGGCACGGGCGTGGCCGACATCATGAAGGCCGCCGGCCTCACGCATGGCGGCTTCTATGCCCACTTTCCATCGCGCACGGCCTTGCTGGCCGAGGCCGCGGACCATGCAGGGGCCGACGGCCTGGCCCGCCTGAGGCAGGTGGCCCAGGACGCGCCGCAGGGCCAGGGCCTGGCCGCGCTGATCGACAGCTACCTGTCCGGCCGCCACGTCAAGGCCGTGGAGCAGGGCTGCCCCGTGGCCGCGCTGGGCTCCGAGATGCACCGCCAGGCGCCCGAAGTGCGCCGTGCCGCCACGGGCCGCATCAAGGAACTGATCGCACTGGTGCAAGCGCAGGCGGCCCAGGCTTCCAGTGACGCTGCCCCGGCGAATGCTTCCGAGCCTTCCACGCATGACACGGCCCTGGCCGTGGTCAGCAGCCTGATCGGCTCGCTGGTGCTGGCCCGCGCGGTGGACGATCCGGCCTTGTCCAAGGCCGTGCTCAAGGCCTCGCGGGCCTTCCTGCATGCCCATGCCCCGGGGCACGGGCGCTCGGGCTGAACGCTGCCGCTCCGCTTTTTCGACACCCGTCCCCACTGAACATACCGACCGCCGCCGTCCTGCGGCTCACCCTGAAATATGACGATCGTCATATTAATTGCCTGCCAAGGAGCTCCCCATGAAGATCCAGGATTCCGTCGCTTTCGTCACCGGCGCCAACCGCGGCCTGGGCCTGGCATTCGCCAAGGCCCTGCTGGCCGCCGGCGCGCGCAAGGTCTACGCCGCCGCGCGGGATCCGTCCAGCGTGATGCTGCCCGGCGTGGTGCCCATCGCACTGGACGTGACCCACGCCGACCAGGTGGCCGCCGCCGCCCGTGAATGCGGGGATGTGACCCTGCTGATCAACAACGCGGGCATCTCGCGCTCGTCGGGCTTCCTGGGCGAGGGAACGTTCGACGCCTTGCGCGCCGAGCTGGACACCAATGTCTTCGGCCCATTGCTGACCAGCCGGGCCTTTGCGCCGGTGCTCGCGCGCCACGGCGGCGGCGCGATCGTCAACGTGCTGTCCGCGCTGAGCTGGGTGAACATGCCGGCCTTCGGCACCTACAGCGCCACCAAGTCGGCGGCCTGGTCGATGACCAATGGCCTGCGGCACGAGCTGCGCGCGCAGGGCACCCAGGTGCTCGGCCTGCACGTGGCCTTCATGGACACCGACATGGCGCGCGGCGCCCAAGGCCCCAAGGCCAGCCCTGACGACGTGGCGGCCCAGGTGCTGGCCGCGCTGGAGGCCGGCCGCGAGGAAGTGCTGGCCGATGCGGTGACCCGCCAAGTCAAGCAGGGCCTGGCCGCCGAGCCCGGCGTGTACCTGAGCGTGCCGGGGGCGGCATGAGCACCGCCGCCACCCCCGCTGGCGGGCCCAAGGCGCCCGGCGGGCTGGTGCCGCCCATCCCGGACGCGGCGCCGGCCTCGCCCTGGCCCACCTTCCTGCTGGCCAGCATCGCCGTGTTCCTGGTCTCGCTGGACAGCACCGTGCTGTTCGCGGCCTTCGGCGCGCTGAGGGCAGGCTTTCCGGCCGCCTCCAGCGCCGATGTGTCCTGGGTGCTCAACGCCTACACCGTGGTCTACGCCGCGCTGCTGGTGCCCGCCGGGCGCCTGGCCGATCTGCACGGGCGCAAGCGTGTCTTCATCACCGGCGTGCTGGTCTTCCTGCTGGCCTCACTGCTGTGCGGGCTGGCCCCCGAGGTGGGCTGGCTGATCGCGGCGCGCGTGCTGCAGGCCGTGGGCGCGGCGCTGCTGACGCCGGCCTCGCTGGCCATCGTGCTGGCGGCCTTCCCGAGCGACAAGCGCGCCGTGGCCGTGAGCCTGTGGGGCGCCGTCAGCGGCCTGGCCGCGGCGCTCGGGCCCAGCGTGGGCTCGTGGGTGGTGGACCGCATGGGCTGGCCCTGGGCCTTCTACCTGAACCTGCCGCTGGGCCTGTTCTCGGTGTGGCGGGGTGCCCAGGTGCTGCGCGAATCGCGCAACCCCGACAACGCGGCGCCGCTGGACGTGCCGGGCGTGCTGCTGCTGGTGGTCGGCGTGGGCGCGCTGGCGCTGGGCATCGTGCGCTCGGAGGCGCTGGGCTGGCGCTCGGGCGAGGTGTGGGGCAGCATCGCGGCGGGCGTGCTGGCGCTGGCGGCCTTCACGCGCTGGGCGCAGCACACGCCCGCGCCGGCCATCGACCTCACCCTGTTCAAGGACCGCACCTACCGCTTCGTCAACCTGGCCACGCTGAGCTTCGGCATGGCCTTCGCGATGATGTTCTTCGGCTTCTTTTTCTTCATGACGAAGATCTGGCACTACACCTTGCCGCAGGCCGGCGTGGCCGTGACGCCCGGGCCCTTGCTGGTGATCCCGGTGGCGATCCTGTCGGGCCGCTGGGCCGCGCGCCATGGGCACCGGGGCCTGCTGGTGGGCGGCAGCCTGGTCTACGCGCTGGGTGGGTTGTGGTTCTGGACCATGGCCGGCCCCGAGCCCGATTACCTGCGCACCTGGCTGCCCGGCCTGTTCCTGACGGGGGCAGGGGTGGGCATGGTGCTGCCGGCCCTGTCGGGCGCGGCGGTGGCGCACCTGCCGCCAGCGCGCTTCGGCATTGGCAGCGCGGTCAACCAGGCGGTGCGCCAGGTGGGTTCGGTGATGGGCGTGGCCTTCACGGTGGCGCTGCTGGGCCACGCCAGCCTGTCGCTGGGTGATTTCAAGTGGCTGTACGCGGCCCACATCACGTTGGCGCTGCTGACGGCCATGCTGTGCCTGCCGGTGCGCACGGCACCCCGCAAGCCCGCCTGAGGAGGTCAGCGCGGTGAGGCGCCGATCCGCTGGCGCGCCTGCTCGCGCACGGCCAGCGGGGTCTGGTCGGTCCAGCGGCGCACGGCGCGGTGGAAGGTGCTGGTGTCGGCATAGCCGGCCCGCCGCGCCACGTCGGCCAGTGGCAGGTCGGTGTGCTCCAGGTCATTGAGGGCCTGCTCGCGCCGCACCTGCTCCACCAGGGACTTGAAGTTCAAGCCCTGCTCGGCCAACCGGCGCTGCAATTGCCGGGCCGAGGCCGCTGCACCCGGCGCGCCGGGCTGTGCCAGGCGTTGCGCCAGCACCTCCAGCGGCGGGACCTGGCCTTCCGTGCGCAGGCTGTGCGCGATCTGCTGGCGCAACTGGGCCACGGCCTCGCCGGCATCGTGCCGCAGCGCCTGCAGGCGCTGGCCCGCCTGGGAGCTCATCAGCGCGTGCACCGCCGGGTCGGCATTGGGGTTGGCCCAGGCCAGCCAGTCCACCGGCATCACCTCGCGGCATTGCGGCATGTCGAAGCGCACCGGCGCTTCCACGAACTGCAGCAACGGCCTGGGATCGGCTGGGGGCGGGCAGGGCAGGTCCAGCCGCACCGGCACCAGCGCCCGGCCCGACACCCAGCGCGCGAAGCCCAGCCGTGCGGCCACGAAGAAGATCCAGAACTCGGTGCTGCGCGGCACCGGGCCCAACAACTCCTGCCGGGTCTCGATGGCCTGTCCGACCACCTGGTGGTGCCCGCGGATCTCGGTGCACAGCAGGGCCTGCAGCTGCTCGAACAGCGCCAGGCCGTCACCGCCGGAGGCCACGCTCATCACGGCGTAGCCGAGCGAGCCGAGGTGGGCCGGCCGCACGAAGCTGGCGATGCGCAGTGGCGCGTGCGGATCGCCGCACAGGTGGGCGGCCACGGCCAGCGCCTGCGCCAGGCGCGCACTCGGCACGCGCAGGTGCTCGTCGTTCAACTGGGCGTTGCCCAGGCCGAGGGCCTGGTGCACGGGGGCCGCATCGAGCCCCTGGGCCACCACGTAGTCCGCCACCACGCGCGCAAACGGCGCGCTGAAGCCGGCCGGCGGCATGGCGCTTGAAGGGGCGGGGTGGTCGTTGGGCGTGTACATCAACCTGAGATGGTAACGAAAGACGGCGGCACGGCGGCCGGGGTTTGCGGGGGGCGCGAGGCCATGGACGCCCGCGCGAGCGGCCAACCCGTTGGTGGCTGCGGCCAATGACAGGCCGGTGTCGCGCACCCAGCATGAGGGCATCGCACCGTGCATTGACGCGGTGCCACGGAGAACGTCCCCATGTCTGCCTTGCCCTCATCGACCCTTCTGCAACCGCCGTCACGCCATGGCGCGGACCCGGCCATCGGCCGCCGCATGGCGCGCGGGGTGCGCCTGCTGATCCGGCGTGACCCGGAGGCCACCCCCGCGCAATGGGATGCCCTGGGGGCCGCCCTGCGTCAGGGCGATCCGCCGGCCGATGCGTTGGTGGAATGGCTGCACCAGGTCGGCATGACGGCGGGGCGTCCGCTGCTTGAGCGGGCCATCGAGCAAGGCGTGGACGGCATGCCCGATTCCCCGGCACCATTGGTCGCCTTCATCCGCCATGTGGAAACACGCCCCGCCTGGGTCGACCCGGCCAAGCTGCGCGATGGCGCACGCTACATCCACAGCACCGGCCGCTTCGGCATGTTGGTGCTGCGCGATGCAGGCCTGATGGCCGGTTACCAGGCCGGTGCCATCAACCAGGCCCTGGTGATGACCGGTGCATTGCAACGCGGAGCCCAGCGCCGCGTGGCCGAGACCACGTCGTGGTGGGTGGATGCCACGGCCGAGGGCGGCATGGAGCGCTTCAGCCCCGGCTTCAAGACCACGCTGCGGGTGCGCGTGATGCATGCCATCGTGCGGCGCAGCCTGTCCGGCCGCGTGGCCTGGGACCACGACGCCCTGGGCCTGCCCATCAACCAGGTCGACATGCAGGCCACCTACCTGGGCTTCAGCGCGGTGCACCTGATGGCGCTGCGCGTGAGCGGCGTGGTGACCACCCGCCGCGATGCGCAGGGCATGATGCACCTGTGGCGCTACATCGGCTGGGTGATGGGCGTGGACGAATCCCTGCTCACCGAAGACGAGCACGAATCCCGGGTTCTGATCTACCAGAACATCGTCAGCCAGGCCCCGCCCGACGAGACCAGCCAGGCCCTGGGCCGCTCCCTGATGGACGAGCCTCTGGCACGCCACTACCGCTGGCTGCCCGGCCTGCAGGGGCGCTTCAACCGGGCGCGGCACCTGAGCGTGGCGCGACTGTTCGTCGGCTCCGAAGGCATGGCCTCGCTCGGCCTGCCGCCCACCCTGCCCTGGTACCCGGTGCTGACCCTGCTGCCTCGCCTGGCCTGGCATGGCGCGATGCGTCTGCTGCCGGGTGGGCAGGACCTGCTGGTGCGCCTGGGCCGACAGCGCCAGGTCAGCTACCTGCCGGTGCTGTTCGGAGGACACCAGCCCGGCGTGGCCTCGCCCGAGGCGGTGGCGCGTTCGTCGCACCCCTGATTGGTAACAAGGTCTTTCAGGAGACTTGCCCCCACGCCGCCTCCGGCGTATACAACCGAGTGAAGGTACTGGGGGGAGCCTGATGGCACGCATCCTGATCGTCGAAGACACGCCCGCCAACATGCTGCTGGCGGGCGCCATCCTGCAAAGCGCAGGGCACACACTTCTGCAGGCCAGCGATGCGCCGCAGGGGCTGGCATTGGCACGCGAGCACCGGCCTGACCTGGTGCTGATGGACATCCAGTTGCCCGGCATGGACGGCCTGGCGGCCACGCGCGCCCTCAAGTCCGATGAACGCACCGGGGGCATCCCGGTGCTGGCGCTCACCGCCTTCGCGATGAAGGGCGATGAAGAGCGCATGCGCGCCGCCGGGTGCGCCGCCTATGTCTCCAAGCCCTTGCGCTACCAGCAACTGCTGGCCGCCGTGGATGACTTGTTGGTGCATGATGCTGCGAACAACGAGCAAGGAGTGGGTTCATGACGCGTGCGCTCAAGCCGGTGCCGGCGCAGGCCGTCCCGGTCCCTGCCCCCGACTTCCGGGTGCTGTTCGAAGGCCTGCCTGGCCTTTACCTGGTGTTCGACACCGAGCTGCGGGCCGTGGCCGTGAGCGAGGCCTACCTGGCCGCCACGGGCGCCTCGCGCGAACACCTGCTGGGCCGCCCTCTGGCCGAGATCTTTCCGCAGGCGCCCTACCACCCCGGGGCCCCGGCGGGCGATGTCCTGCTGGATTCGGTGCGCCAGGTGCTGGACACCGGCGAGCCTGATGCGATGGAACTGCTGCAGCGCGATCTGCCGCAGTCCGACGGCACGTTCGAGGCCCACTACTGGACGCCGCACAACAGCCCCCTGCGGGATCCTCAGGGCCACATCGTCGGCGTGGTGCACCGCCTGGACGACGTGACCGACTACGTGCGCATGCGCCAGCTGCGCGCCGAGCTGGAGCAGCAGGCCCAGGACCTGCGCCAGCGCGAGACGCAATCGCGCCGTCTGGCCGCCGAGCTGGAGGTGGTCAACGGCGAGATCGCCACCAAGAACAAGCTGCTCGAAGAAGCCAGCCGGCTCAAGTCCGAGTTCCTCTCCAGCATGTCGCACGAGCTGCGCACGCCCCTCAACGCCATCATCGGCTTCTCCGAGATCCTCAAGGACGGCATGGCCGGCGAGCTCAGCCAGCAGCAGCGCATCTACCTGGGCCATGTGTTCGAGGGCGGCAACCACCTGCTGTCCCTGATCAACGACATCCTCGACCTGTCCAAGATCGAGGCGGGCAAGATGGAGCTCTCGCTCGAGACGGTCGACCTGCAGGCCCTGCTGGCCGACAGCCTGCTGGTGGTGGCCGACAAGGCCCGCGGCAAGCGCGTGCGCCTGCTGACCGAGCTCTCGCCTTCGGTGCACGACGACGTCAAGGCCGATTCACGCCGCGTGCGCCAGATCCTGCACAACCTGCTGTCCAACGCCGTCAAGTTCACGCCTTCCGATGGCTCGGTGACGGTGCAGCTGGCCCGGGTGCCCCGCGAGCGCGCCGCCAACGCCGTGCCCGGCTTTGCCAGTGGCCGCCGCACGCCGCTGCCGCCGGGCGATTTCCACGAGTTCGTCGAGCTGTCGGTGCGCGACACCGGCATCGGCATGCGCCCCCAGGATCTGGACCTGCTGTTCATGCCCTTCTCGCAGGTGACCAGCCCCGAGAGCCGCACGCAGGAGGGGACCGGCCTGGGCCTGGCCATGGTGCGCCGCCTGGCCGAGCTGCACGGCGGCGCCGTGGCCGTGAGCAGCGAGGTGGGACAGGGCAGCCGCTTCACCGTGTGGCTGCCCATCCATGCCGCCCAGCCGCACCAGGAGAACCTGGAGCAGTTGCAGATGCCGCAGCTCACCTTGCGATCCACCGCCCTCATCATCGAGGACGACGACCGCGCCGCCACCATGATGCGCCTGCAGCTCGAATCGCTGGGCTTCCAGACGCGCCGTGCGCTGTCGGCCGAGGACGCGCTGGTGCTCAGCGAGCATTTCGTGCCCGAGCTGATCACGCTCGACATCCGCCTGCCCGGCATGGACGGCTGGGAGTTCCTGCAGCGCATGAAGGCCATCCCGCGCTGGGCCCAGGTGCCCGTGGTGGTGGTGTCGGTCGAGGGCGATGGCCGCATGCTGGGCTACTCGATGGGCGTCTCGCTGGTGCTGCAAAAGCCCCTGACCATGGAAGACCTCAAGCGTGGCCTGGAGCACCTGGGCATGGCGCGCAACACGCCACGCCACACCACGGTGCTGGTGATCGACGACGATGCCCAGTCGGTCGAGCGCGTGGCCGAGCCGCTCAACCACCTGGGCTGCGTGGTGCTGCGCGCCTATGGCGGCTCCGAAGGCATCAGCCTGGCGCGCCGCTTCAACCCCGACCTGATCGTGCTGGACCTGGAGATGCCCGAGGTCAGTGGCTTCGAAGTGGTCGATGCCCTCAAGGGCGACCCGGCCAGCGCGCGCATCCCCGTCATGGTGGTCACTGGCCGTGACCTGACCCTGCGCGACCGTCAGCGCCTGAGCGGCGGCCTGTTCGAGCTGGTCAACAAGACCGAGTTCGACCAGGGGCGCTTCATCGGCGAGGTGCAGCGCGCGCTGTCGCCCTACGTGCACTGAGGCGGGCGGTCTGCGCCATGGAGCAGGGCCGGCTTTCGGGCGCTGATCCGGCGATGCGGGCGCTGCCGGCTGGCCATACTGGCGGCATGAACGCCCGCGCCATGCTCCTGCTGATCGCCTCCATGCCCGTGGCCCTGTCGGGCTGCACGCAGATGCAGATCAAGCGCCTGGCCACGCCGGATGGCAGCGAAGTCTACGAGCTGCGAGGGCGCGATCCGGGCCGTCTGGCGGCCATCGCGTCCCAGCAGTGCATCCATGGCTACGACACCCTGCGCCAATCGCAGAAGTCAGGGGGCATGGAAAGCGACCTGAAACCGGCGCAATGGTGGAACACCGCCGCCAGTTACCTGGACGATGCCGGCGCTCAGGCGCAGTTGCTGGTGTCCTGCAAGGCGGCCCCGGTGGCTCCTGCGGCCACGGTAGCCCCTCCGGCGGCCACGGACGGCAGCGCAAAATAGAAGGTGGCGCCCCGGCCCGGCTGGCTTTCGGCCCACACCCGCCCGCCGTGCTTGACCACGATGCGCTTGACCGATGACAAGCCGATGCCGATGCCTTCGTAGGCTGTGCCGGCATGCAGGCGCGTGAAGGCCGAGAACAGCTTGTGCGCATACTGGGCATCGAAGCCCACACCGTTGTCGGTGATCCAGTAGACGCACTCGCCGCGCTCGGCCACACCATCGATCACGATGCGCGGCGGCAGGCTCTGGCGCGAATACTTCAGGGCATTGGAGATCAGGTTGCTCCAGACATGGGCCAGCATGTGCCGGTCACCCTCCACCTTGGGCAGGTGCGAGATCGCCCAGTCCACATGCCGGACGCTGGCGCTCTGCAGGCCTTGCGCGCCGTCCGTCTGCTCCTCGATCACCTGGCGCACCAGGGCGTCCATGTCGACGTCGGAGCGGCTCAGGGGCACGTGGCCCAGGCGCGCGAAGGTCAGGAAATCCGCCACCATCTGCGTCATGTGCCTGCCGATGGACTGGACGCGGTCCAGGTGCCGCCGGTCGGCCTCGGTGAGGCGCTGTGCGGCCGTCACGTCCAGCAGCTGCGCGAAGCCCAGGATCTGCGACAGGGGCGTGCGCAGGTCGTGTGACACGGACGCGCAGAAGGCATCGAGTTCTTCATTGGCGGCGGCCAGTTCGTCATTGCGCTCGCCCAGCAGGTCGTTGAGGCGCTGGAGCTCCTGAGCCGCCTGTTCGCGTTCTCGCACCTGCTGCTCCAGCGCCATGCGCGCAGCCGCCAGCTCGATGAATACCTCCACCTTCGAGCGCAGCACGGCAGGCGCGGCGGGCTTCATCAGGTAGTCGACCGCGCCGGCCGAGTAGCCTTCGAACATGGCGTCGTCGCTCTTCTCGGTGCCCGTCAGGAAGATGATGGGCGTGCTGCGCGAGCGTGGCCGGCTGCGGATCATGGCGGCGGCTTCGAAGCCGTTCATGTCGGGCATGCGCACATCCAGCAGGATCACGGCGAAGTCGTCGTGCAGCAGGTGCCGCAGCGCCTCGGTGCCTGATTGCGCGCGCACCAGCCGCTGGCCCAGCGGCTCGAGGATGGCCTCGAGCGACAGCAGGTTGGCGGCCACGTCGTCAACCATCAGGATGTTGACGGTGGGTTGGTTTGGCTGGCCCATGGTCTTCCCCTTTTTATATGTGTGCGGCCTTCAGCGGATCCGCTGGAACAGCGGCTCCCCCCGCCCCAGCTGCCGGTAGTCGGCGCGATGAGGTGAGTGTCGCAGCGACTCTCCAATGCCCAGCCCCAGGTGACCCAGGGGTGTGAGGCTTTGGTGGAGCAGTCGGTGGGCCTGCTCCTGCCCGATCTCATCAAAGTACATCGTCACATTGCGGCAGGAAATGAACTGGAATTCATTGAAAGAGCCGTCCGTGAGAAGGTTGTGCACGCTGAACACCACGTCTTCGATCAGCGACGGATGAAAGCGCAGTTGCCCGTCGTGCAACTGGCAGTAGTCGAGCAGGTTGCCCTGGCCACCAGCCTCATGGTAGGCCTGCTCGTGGTCTGACAGTTGGTAGGGTTCGATGAGGCCCTGCTGGGCGCGTGCCAGCACCGTGGCGCTGAGGTCGGTGGCGTAGACGCGGCAGCGTTTGTCCAGGCCGGCCTCGCGCAGCAGGATGCGGTAGCTGTAGAGCTCTTCGCCACTGGAGCAGCCGGCCACCCACAGGCGCGGGCTGGGGTAGGTGGCCAGCAGGTCGATCTGGTGCCTGACCAGCTTGAAAAAAGTCGCATCGCGAAACATCGAGGTCACGTGCAGGGTCATGTCGCCCTGCAGGCGCGTCAGGCAGTCGCGGTCGGCGCGGGCCTTGGCCAGCAGGGCAGTGAGCGTGCCGGTGGCCTCCAGGTCCAGGCGCGGCATCAACCGGCGCAGCAGGGCCGAGCGCTGATAGCGTGTGAAGTCGATGCCGCACAGCGCCGAGATGCCCTTGACGAACTCCGTCAGCTCGGCCTGCAGGGCCGGTGAGGGTGCGGGGGGCGGTGGCGGGAAGGGTGGAAGGCTCATGCTCGGCGCATCGATGGTCTTTTGTGGTCCGCAGAAAGCAGTCCGCTCAGCGTGCCAGCCAGACGCGGATCATGGCCCGCAGGTGGTCCATGTCCACAGGCTTGGACAGGTAATCCGAGGCGCCGGCCTCCAGGCAGGTGTCGCGGTCACCGGGCATGGCCTTGGCCGTCACGGCGATGATGGGCAGCGACGCGAACTCGGGGATGGCGCGGATGCGGCGGCTGGCCTCCAGGCCGTCCACATTCGGCATCATCACGTCCATCAGAACGACCTCGGTGTCCGGCTGGGCCTGCAGGGCCGCGATGCCCTCCAGCCCGCCTTCCGCATGGTGAACCACCGCGCCATAGACTTCGAGCGCGGCCGAGATGGCGAAAATGTTGCGCACGTCGTCGTCCACCACCAGCACCTTGCGGCCGGCCAGCACCGGGTCGTGCTGGCGGCTGCGGTCGATCAGCGCGCGCGTGGCCGGCGAGATCTTCGAAGGCCAGCGGCTGAGCAGCAGGGTGAGCTCGTCGATCAGCCGCTCGGGTGAGCTGGCGCCCTTGACGATCAGCGCCTGGGCGTTCTTCATCAAGGCCATCTCTTCCTCGCGCTCCATGTGGCGCGCGGTGTAGACGATGATGGGCGGGCACTGGGTGCCCAGGCGGTCGTTGAGCTGCTGCATCAGCTTGCCGCCATCCATGTCGGGCAGGCCCAGGTCCATCACCAGGCAGTCGATGCGGGTGCTGTCCATGGACTGCAGGGCCTCGGCGGCCGAGCCCACACCGGTGGCCTTGATGTCGCCGTTGCCGATCAGGTCGAGGATGGCGTTGCGCTGGGTGACGTCGTCCTCGACCACCAGCACGTTGCGCTGCGGCTGGGTGAGCCGGTCCAGCCGGTCGTTGATGGTGTCCTGCAGCGACTGGATGGATTCGAGTGGCAGCAGGGTGCACGAAGCCGCGCCCAGGCGCAGCGCGCGTTGCTTCTGCTCCAGATGGCACAGGGCGTGGACGCCGATGTGGCGCGTGCGGGCGTCCTGCTTGAGCTGGCTCATGGCGGTCCAGCTGGTGGCCGAGTCATCGGACAGGTCCAGCACCACCAGGGCAGGGGCGTGCGCCACGCACTGGTTGAGCAGCGCATCGCCCTGCTGCACGTGCACCAGCGACAGCTTGCGTGAGGCGGCCAGCGAGCCCAGGGCGCCTACCAGCGGCTGCTGCCGGGTGGCGACCACCAGGGCCTGGCGTTCTGCATCCAGGGTCTTGCCCGGGGCGGTGGCGCCCGGCAGGGGCGTGGGTGCCAGCGCGCCAGGGCTTTGCCGTGCCCTGGGCTCGGCGGGCGGGTGGATGGGGCTGAGGGGCGGCACCGCCGCATCGGGGGCGGTGGACGGCAGGGCACTGTCGCCGGCACCGCCGACGCCGTTGCCATTCCCATTCCCGTTCCCATTCCCGTTGGCCAGGGCGCTGGCGGGTGCCACGGTGGATTCGGTCGGGGGGCCGCCTTCGGGCAGCTCGAGCGTGAAGCGGCTTCCTTTGCCCGGCTCGCTGCGCACGGCCACCGTGCCGCCCAGCAGCCGTGCCAGCTTCATGCTGATCGACAGGCCCAGGCCGGTGCCGCCGTACTGGCGCGAGATGCCCGAATCGCCCTGCTGGAAGGCCTCGAAGATCAGCGCCTGCTTTTCGGGCGGAATGCCGATGCCGGTGTCGGACACCGTCATGGCCACGCGGGCTTGGTCCGGCGCCAGGTTGGGCACGCGCTCGATGTGCAGGGTGACGCCGCCGCGGGCGGTGAACTTGAAGGCGTTGGAGAGCAGGTTCTTCAGGATCTGCCACAGGCGGCCGGGGTCGGTGTTCAGGCCCGGGCTCAGCTGGGGGTCGAGCTCGATCTTGAAATCGAGCTGCTTGGCGTTGGCCACATGGCGGAACCCCGATTCGGCCAGCCGCACGACCTCGGCGTAATCCATGGGTTGGGGCTCGACGCGCACCTTGCCCGATTCGATCCGCGCCAGGTCCAGGATCTCGTTGATCTGCTGCAGCAGGTCGGTGCCCGACTCATGGATGGTGCGCGCGTACTGCTGCTGCTTGGGCGTCAAAGGCGTGTCGGCATCTTCAGCCAGCAGCTTGGACAGGATCAGCAGGCTGTTGAGCGGTGTGCGCAGCTCGTGCGACATGTTGGCCAGGAACTCGGACTTGAAGGCCGAGGTCTCGGACAGCTGGCGGGCCTTGAGGTCGAGCGACTGGGTGAGCTCGCGCAGTTCCTTGTTGGCCTGGTGCTGCTCTTCGTTGGCCAGGCGCAGCTCTTCCTGCTGCTCGCGCGCCAGGCGCTCGGAGGCGCGCAACTGGTCGCTCTGCAGCGCCAGCTCCTGGTTGCCTTCCTGCAGGGCCTGGCGCTGGTGCTCCAGGGTCTGGGCCAGCGCGGTCTGGGTGCGCAGGGCCTCGTCGGTGGCCTGGCGGGCCTGCAGCGTGTTGAGCACGAGGCCAAGGTCGTCGCAGAAGCGCAGCATGAACTCCTGCTGGATCCCGGTCAGGGGCTTGAGCAGCGCCACCTCGAGCACGGCGCGCACCTGGGATTCGAACACGATGGGCGCGACCACCACCTCGCGCGGGCGCGACGAGCCCAGGGCCGAATCGATGCGCAGGTGGGTCTCGGGCAGGTTCGACACCGTCAGCAGGCGGCCTTCTGCCAGGCATTGGCCGGCCAGGCCTTCACGCTGTTCGATGCGCTGGGGGGCATCGTGCGCGGCGAAGGCCGAGCAGCGCACCAGGTGCGGGTCGCCGTTGTCGTCTTCGTGGCGCAGGTAGAGCACCATCGACGGGGACTCCAGCAAGGTGGCCAGCCGCGACAGCGTGGCATCGCACACCACCTCCAGCGAGCGCCCGCCCTGGTAGATCGGGGTGAAGCCGCCCAGGCCGGACTTGACCCAGTCCTGCTCGTTGCTGGCGCGCTCGCGTTGCTCGATCTGCTCGACCATGCGGTTGAACACCGTGGCCACGCGGCCGATCTCATCCTGCGTGTGCGATTCGACGCGGTGGGTGTAATCGCCCTCGCCCACCCGCCGGGCGCCGGCTTCCAGCCGCTGCAAGGGACGCGTGATGGCCCGCACCATGGCCACGGCGATCACCAGCACCAGCACACAGGCCAGGCCGGTGCTGATCAGCACACCCTGGGTGCTGCGCTGCAGGGTGATGGCCTGCTGCTCCCGGCGTTGCTCGAGCAGTCCCCGCTCGACGCTCGCCACGGCTTCGAGCGCCTTGCGGGATGCTTCGTCCTCATGCCGCCCAGGATCGAGCAGCAACTGGTCTCTGGGAGAGTCCATGGAGGCGATCAGTTCGCCCAGGTAGGTGCCCAATGCCACCTCGGCCTTGCCCACCCGGGCCTGCTGCTCGGGGTTGTCGCGCGTGAGCATGCGCACCTGTTGCAGCGAAGAGCGTGTCTGTGCTGCGGCTTCGCGGGCGCGGTGGCGGAATTCGCTGCGCCCGCTCAGTCGCTGCGAGGCCACGCTGCTTTCCGTGCGCGCCAGCTGGGCCTTGACCTGGTCGATCTCCTGCAGGACTTCCAGCGTGTGGATCACCCAGCGGCGGTCTTCGGCGATGTCGTCCAGGCGGTCGTAGAAGAACCAGCCGACCGCCAGCAGGGCCAGCAGTGCGGGCAAAAAACTCAGTCCCAGCTTGTTGGCAATGGAGAGTCTCATCCACCATCCCCGCGTTATTTTGTGATCAGGCCATCATAGGCCGATGTCTCGCTCGGAGGGCGTGATTCGTGCGCGGGGGGCGCCGCCTGTGTTGAACAGATCACACCGGGGTGTCAGCCTAACTCCACGGCGCCGTCCGAGATGGCAATGGGGGCTTGGGAGGCCCTGAAAGCTTGCGCATGCACCGGCTCAGGTCGGCAGCCCGTGCCGGGCCCGGGCCTTGAGGCACTGTGCATCGCCCGGCATCACCTCGCGGCAGGGGGAGGGGCGCTGGGCATAGATGGTGCAGCCCACCGACTCGCCGACCCGGCCTTGAAGGGCTGCGCAGTGCGGCTGGCGTGCGTGGGTGCCTTGCATGCACAGCAGGTGGGGGCTGACAGGCTCGGTCAGTGCGGCCGGCACCCCGAGTGACCGCGGGTCGTGCTCGCCCTGGGCCTCCGTCCAGTAGAACGAGACGCGAAAGCTCGCACAGCAGGCGCCGCAGCGCTGGCAGTCGAAGGCCGGGTCCATGGGATTGAGCAATGCAAAGAAGGGAGGGAGGCGCCGATGTTAGAGCCGCTGGCGGTCCGGTGATCCCGCACCACCGATGTGGGCATTGCCTGACAGCGCTTTGGGCCGATGCCGACGGCGCTTCTGTCAGCCGTGCGCCACCATGTCTTCACCGCTGCCAAGCTTTTTCGGACAGCCAAGAAAGGACCACATCATGAACGCAAGTCGCATCATCGGGATCGTGTTGCTGGTGGCCGGCGCCATCGCGCTGGCCATGGGCACCTTCAGCTACACCAAGGAAACGCACAAGGGCCAATTGGGCCCCATCGAGCTCTCTGTCGATGAAAAGCGCGACGTCGCCATTCCGACCTGGGCCGCCGTGGCCGTGATCGTGGTGGGTGGCGCGCTGGTGGCCGTGGGCGGCAAGCGCCGCTGAGGCTGGGCTGACCCGGCCCGCTTGGCTCAGGGCGCCAGCCCGCAGCCGCGCAGCACCATGGTCAGCACGTGCTGGGTGGCACGTTGCTGATCGGCCGCCGTCAAGGGCGCGCCCTGCGACAGCACGGCGCGCACCTGCACGTCGAAATCGGCATAGGTCTGGGTGGCGGCCCAGATCGTGAAGAACAGGTGGGTGCTGTCGACCGGGGCCATGCGCCCGGCGGCGATCCAGCCATCGATCACGCGGGCCTTGTCCACCACCATCGCCCGCAACCCGGTCTGCAGCGCCGGCCCGGCCACCGGGGCGCCGTGCAGCAGTTCGTTGGCGAACACGCGCGAGGCATCGGGCCGCTCGGCCGACAGGGCCATCTTCAGGCGGATGTAGCTGCCCAGGGCATCGGCCGGGTCGGCCTCGGGCGTGATGGCGTCCAGCGGCGACAGCCAGTCGTGCAGCACGGCATCGAGCACGGCGCGGTACAGATCGCGCTTGCTGCCGAAGTAGTAGTGCAGGTTGGCCTTGGGCAGGCCGGCATCTTCCGCGATGTCGGCCATCGTGGCGCCTTCGAAGCCGGCGCGTGCGAACACGCGCTCGGCCGCCCGCAGGATGGCCGATTCATTGGCCTGGCGGATCTGCCCCTGGCGGGGCTGCATCGGCCGGGCCCCGTCAGAGGTGGATGTGCGCATGGGCGCTTATTTTGCCGCGGCGTCCCACACCAGGTGGCTCATGGCGGCCTTGCCCGGGTCCTTCTTGATCACGGGCGAGCTGCCACCGGCCATCAGCACCTTCACTGTGCGCTCGTACGCGGCCGGGTCCAGGTAGCCGATCTTGGGCGTGTTGGCGTTGCTGATCAGCTTGGCCACGTTCTCCATCTGGCGCTTCTGCACGGCCAGGGTGGCGCTGCCCGAGGTGTCGTTGGCCACCACGATCTTGGCGGCGGCTTCCGGGTCCTTCACGGCATCGTTCCAGCCCTTGAAGCTGGCTTTGAGGAACTTGGCCATCTTGGCCACGAAGGCCTTGTCCTTGAGGTTGCTGGCCAGCACGTACAGGCCGTCTTCGAGCGAGGCCACGCCCTGGTCCTGGTAGAAGAAGGTGACCAGGTCGGTTTCCTTCACGCCCGCGTCGATCACCTGCCAGTACTCGTTGTAGATCATCGTGGAGATGCAGGCGGCCTGGTTCTGCAGCAGCGGGTCCACATTGAAGCCCTGCTTGAGGATGGTGACATCGGTGCCCGGCTTGAGGCCCAGCTTGCCCATCCAGTTCAGGAAGGGGTATTCATTGCCGCCGTACCAGACGCCCAGGGTCTTGCCCTTGAAATCCTTCGGGCTGCTCACGCCGCTGGCCTTCTTGCAAGTGAGCATCAGGCCCGACTTGTCGAACACCTGGGCGATGTTGACCAGCGGCACGCCGGCCTCGCGTGCGGCCAGCGCATCGGGCATCCAGTTCACGATCACGTCGGCCGACTTGCCGGCGATCACCTGCACGGGCGAGATGTCGGGGCCGCCGGGCTTGATGGTCACGTCCAGGCCGGCGTCCTTGTAGTAGCCCTTGGCCTGCGCCACGTAGTAGCCGGCGAACTGGGCCTGGGGCACCCATTTCAGTTGCAGCGTGACCTTCTCTGCGGCGTGGGCGGCCGGCGATGCCAGGCCCACCGCGCAGGCCAGCGCGAGCAGCCCGCGGTGGTACAGCGCGGGCAGGCGCGACAGACTGGGGCGTGTGGTGATCGAACGGTTCATCAACGGGCTCCTTCGTGTGGGGCAAAGCAAGGGGGGACCAGAAACAGGAAGGCCGCGCAGCCTAGGGCTGCTCATGACGCGGCGCGCACCGAGGGGTGCCAGAAGTTGACGCGGCGCTCCAGCGCCGCCAGCAGGGCAAACAGGATGGATCCGACCACGCTGGCCACCACGATGGCGGCCCACACCAGCGGCATGTTCAGGCGCGAGGCCTCGGTGGAGATGCGAAAGCCCAGGCCCACCGTGGGCGAGCCGAAGAACTCGGCCACGATGGCGCCGATCAGGGCCAGCGTGGCATTGACCTTCAGCGCGCTGAAGATGAAGGGCAGGGCCGCGGGCAGCCGCAGGCTGAGCAGCGTGCGCTGGTAGCCGGCCGCATAGGCGTGCATCAGCTCGCGCTCAAGCCTGCCGGTGGCCTGCAGGCCGGCCAGCGTGCTGATCAGGGCCGGGAAGAAGGTCATCAAGGTGACCACGGCGGCCTTGGACGGCCAGTCGAAGCCGAACCACATCACGGCGATGGGGGCCACGCCCACGAGCGGCACTGTGCTGCTCAGCGAGGCCACGGGCAGCAGGCCGCGCTGCAGGAAAGGCAGCCGGTCGATGGCGATGCCGGTGAGAACGCCCAGGCCGCTTCCCAGCACGTAGCCGACCAGCACGGCCTTGAGCACGGTCTGCACCAGGTCGCCGCCCAGCGTGCCGGCGTGCTCCCACAGTGCCACGGCGATGGCCGATGGGGCCGGCAGCAGCACGCGCGGTACGCCGAAGCCGGTCACCAGCAGTTCCCAGAACAGCAGGGCCCAGGCCCCGAACACACCGGCCGTGAACCAGGCCGAGAGGGACCCTAAGGCCGAAGGCAAGGCCAGGCGCGCGACGCGGCGCACACCGACCACGGCCAGCAGCGCCAGCGCGGCGGTGGCCAGCCAGTAGCCACTGCCCGGCGTGCTGACCTGGTCGGTGGGGGTGATGGCGAGCAGTGCCCCCGCGCCGATGCCGCTCAGGGCGACCAGGCCCAGGGTGCGTGCCGCGCCGGGTGTGGACCACAGCGCCCACAGGGCCGACAGCAGCAGCGCCCCGATGGCGGCGCCTTGCGTCAGCAGCAGCGTGGGGGTGGCCGCCGGGCCGCCCACCTGCCACCAGCGCATCGGGGCCAGCGGATCGGCCTCGCCCACGTCCTGCATCAGCACGGGGAAGTTGAGCGACAGCAGCAGCAGGGCCAGGGCCATCACCGCGCCGATGGCGCCCACCGCGATCTGCGGCGGCGCGGTGGCCGGGGTGGCGCTCATGCGCGGCCTCCCGTGGCCTGGGTGCGGCGGCCCAGCGCCAGCATTTCCACGCCGCGCACCGCGGCGGTCAGCACCAGGCCAAGCACGGCGGCCATCAGCAGCGCCGACCAGATCTGCACCGTGTTGCCGTAGTACGAGCCGGTCAGCAGCCGAGCGCCCAACCCGGCCTGTGCGCCGGTGGGCAGCTCGGCCACGATGGCGCCCACCAGCCCGGCCGCGATGCCCACCCGCAGGGCCGGAAACAGGAAGGGCAGGGAGGCTGGCAGGCGCAGCCACCACAGGGCCTGAGCCCGCGTGGCCGCGTAGGTGTGCATCAGTTCGTTCTCGATCATCTGCGGTGCGCGCAGGCCCTGCACCATCGCCACCGTCACGGGGAAGAAGCACAGGTACATCGCGATCACGGCCTTGGGCAGGGTGCCGGTGAAGCCCAGGCTGCCCAGCACGATCAGCACGATGGGCGCGACCGCCAGCACGGGCACGGTCTGCGAGGCCACGATCCAGGGCAGCAGCGCGCGCTCCAGCGTGCGCGAGTGCACGATCAGCACGGCCAGCAGCAGGCCCAGCGCCGTGCCCATCGCGAAGCCCGCCAGGGTGGCCTCGGCCGTGACGCCCGCGTGGTAGAGCAGGTTGCGGGGCGAACCCACCGGCCAGTCCACCAGGCTGGACCACAGGTCACGCGCCACCTGGTGCGGTGCGGGCAGCACGGGCCGCTGCTGCGACCACGTGGCCGCCACCAGCTCACGCCAGGTCCAGCCGCCGTGCAGCTCGCGCTCGATGGCGCCAGGGGCGTTCAGCCACACGGCGCCCAGGTACCACAGCGCCAGCAGCAGCGTGCTCACCAGCAGCACCGGGCCGGTGTGACGGGTGGCACGCTGCAGCATCGGGTTCATCGCGGCGCGGCCCTCAATGCCCGTGGCCATCGGCCAGGGCCTCGCGCACCTCGTGCGCCAGCGCGGTGAACTCGGGCGTGTCGCGCAGGGCCAGCGTGCGCTCGGCCGGCAGCGTCGATTCGATCACCTTGACAATGCGGCCCGGCCGGGGCGACATCACCACGATGCGCGTGGACAGGTACACCGCCTCGGCGATCGAGTGCGTCACGAACACCACCGTGCGCTGTTCGCGCAACCACAGCTGCTGCAGCTGCTCGTTGAGGCCGTCGCGCGTGATCTCGTCGAGTGCGCCGAAGGGCTCGTCCATCATCAGCAGCTTGGGCTCGAAGCCCAGCGCCCGCGCGATGGACACGCGTTGCTGCATGCCGCCAGAGAGCTGCCACGGGTACTTCTTCTCGAAGCCGGTGAGGCCCACGCGGGCCAGTTGTTCCAGCGCGATGGACCGGCAGGTCTCGGGCGGCTTGCCCTGGATCTGCAGCGGCAGCATCACGTTGGACAGCACCGTGCGCCAGGGCAGCAGGGCCGGCGCCTGGAACACGTAGCCATAGGCGCGTGCCAGGCGTGCGTCGTGGGGGCTCAGGCCATTGACCAGAACCTCGCCGCTGGTGATGGGCTCCAGGTCGGCGATCACGCGCAGCAGGGTGGTCTTGCCGCAGCCTGATGGCCCGATCAAAGACACGAATTCACCCGGCTGGATGTCCAGGCTCACTTCGTTCAGGGCGCGCACCGGCGTGTCTGCAGCCGGGTAGACCACGCTGGCCTGCCGCACCGACACGGCGGCCCTGCTCGAGCCGGTGCGCGGCACGGCCGCCAGCGTGGGCGGGCTCTTGGGCAAGGGGGCGAGCGGCTCCGGAGCGTTCATGGTGGGTTGAAAGTTGACCGACTGGTCAGGTTTCGACGAACACCTGGAAGCGAGTTCCGTGCCATGCCCCCTGCACGGAATAGCCCTTCCATGCACCGGCTTGGGGACGTGCCCGTGCAGCATCAAGCGAAGTTTTGTAGGATGTTCCTCACAGTGAGTCGCTTGCCGCGCTGACATCCCGCTCGAGCCCCGATCCATAGACTGGGTTTCATCGTGTCGTCAACGTGATCCTGGAGAACCAGCATGGGCAGCAGCAATCCTCAGTACCTCGGCAAGTTCCAACGCGGCGTCGTGTCCGCCGATGGCCTCGGCGGCCAGCGCGGCGAAGAGCGTGACAGCCGCTCGTCGTCCAAGCGTTCGAAGCGCCTGGCTGCCAACCCCCGCCGCGTGATCGCTGAAAGCCTGCGCCGCCAGGACGCGGACCAGGAAATCCGCAATCTGGGCCGGTGGTGAGCGTGGCGGAGCCGGGCTGTCGTCGCACATGGCAGGACCGGTTCGCCGCGGTGCGGGCTCACTCCCGCTGGCTCACGCAGCCACTGTCTGTTGAAGACCACCAGTTGCAATCCATGCCGGACGCGAGCCCGGCCAAGTGGCATCTGGCGCACACCACCTGGTTCTTCGAAACCCTGGTGCTCAGGCCCCATGCGCCCGGCTACCAGGTGTTCGATCCGACCTACGCCTATCTCTTCAACTCCTACTACGAGGCGCTGGGCCCCCGACATCCGCGCCCACAGCGTGGCGTGCTCAGCCGACCCTCGCTGGACGAGGTGTGGGCCTACCGCACCCATGTGGACGAGGCCGTGGCGCGCCTGGCCCGCGATGCCGATGCGGACACCTGGGCGCAGGTGGTGGGCACGCTGGAGTTGGGGCTGCACCATGAGCAGCAGCACCAGGAGCTGATCCTCACCGACATCCTGCATGCGTTCTCGCTGAACCCCTTGGGGCCGGTGTACCGGCCTGCGCAAGAGGCTGGTGTCTTGCTGGGCGCGTCGCATGGCGCACGCGGTGGGGTTGACGAACCCAACGGTGCCGCCTGGCTGCGCCTCGGCGGTGGCCTCACCCACATCGGCCATGAGGGTGAGGGCTTCGCCTTCGACAACGAGCAGCCCCGCCACGCCGTGTGGTTGCGGCCCTTTGAGTTGGCGGCGCGCCCCGTCACCGTGCGCGAGCACCTGGCCTTCATTGAAGAGGGCGGCTACCGAGACGCACGCTGGTGGCTCAGCGATGGCTGGGCCTGCGTGCAGGCCCAGGGCTGGGAGGCGCCGGGCTATTGGCGTGCGGCATCGGATGGTGGCGAGGGGTGGCAGGTGTTCGGCCTGCACGGCTGGCAGGCCCTGGACCTCGATGCCCCCGTCAGCCACCTCAGCTTCTACGAGGCCGATGCCCATGCCCGCTGGGCCGGGGCCCGCCTGCCCACCGAGTTCGAATGGGAAGCCGCGCTGAACACCGTATCCAGCGGATCCGGCCAGGTCTGGGAATGGACCGCGTCACCCTATACCGCCTACCCGGGCTTCCAGCCCACGCCCGGGGCGGCCGCTGAATACAACGGCAAGTTCATGGTCAACCAGATCGTGCTGCGCGGCGGCAGCCGCCTGTCGCCGCCGGGGCACCTGCGCCCCACCTACCGCAACTTCTTTCCGCCGGCCACCCGCTGGCAATGCGCCGGCCTGAGGCTGGCGCGTGATGCGTCATGAGCGCGCCCACGTCCTGATGACCCCGTCGACATCCCGCTGACACGAAAAACCACCCCTGCAGTACCCGACAAGGAGACTCATCCATGAGCGCATTGCTGCAGCCCGACCTCCACCCCGCGCGGTCGGTCTTCGCCCATGACCTGCTGGCCGGCCTGCGCCAGCGCCAGAAAAGCCTGTCGCCCAAGTACTTCTACGACGAGCGCGGCTCGGCCCTGTTCGACCTGATCTGCGACCTGGACGAGTACTACCCCACCCGCACCGAAACCGCGCTGCTGCGCCGCCATGCGGGTGACATCGCCGCCAAGGTGGGCCCGCACGCCGACATCGTGGAGTTCGGTGCCGGCTCGCTCGCCAAGATCCGCCTGCTGCTGCCGGCCTTGCAGGCGCCCCGGCGCTTCCTGCCGCTCGACATCTCGGCCGATTACCTGCAGCGCCAGGCCGCCCTGCTGCGCGCGGATTTCCCGGGCCTGATCGTGCAGCCCCTGGCCGGTGATTTCTCCGGGCCGATGACGTTGCCGCCGCTGGCCGAGGGCGCCGCGCGCCGCGTGGGCTTCTTCCCGGGCTCGTCGCTGGGCAACTTCAATCCGGCCGAGGCCCTGGCCTTCCTGCGCCAGTGCGCCACCTTGCTGGCCGGCGGCGGCCTGCTGATCGGCATCGACCTGGTCAAGGCGCCGGAGCGCCTGCACCGGGCCTACAACGACGCGGCCGGTGTCACGGCGGCGTTCAACAAGAACCTGCTGCTGCGCGCCAACCACGAGCTCGAGGCCGATTTCGACCTGGACGCCTTCGACCACTACGCCTACTACCACCCCGGCCTGCAGCGCATCGAGATGCACCTGCTCAGCCGCAAGGCGCAGCGCGTGCACGTGTGCGGTGAGCCCGTCGATTTTGCGCAGGGCGAATCCATCCACACCGAGAACTCCTACAAGTTCACCGTGCCGGGCTTCCAGGCGCTGGCGCTGCAGGCGGGGCTGTTGCCCGCGGCGGTGTGGTGTGACGAGGACGCGCTGTTCAGCCTGCATTGGCTGGTGGCGCCCACAGAGCCGGTCTGACCGCACTTGGGGCCCGGTCGCTGGCCTGTCAGCGGCTGCCGACGCCTCAAACCGGCATCGCCGACAGCGGGGCGGGGCATTGCCCGCTCTGCAAGCCCTGCTGCCCACCCTAAGCTGACCTCCATGCTGCCCCAGAGGCAGCCGACGGCTTTTCACATGGAGGTGTCATCATGAGCCAACAATTGATGCACGCTTTTTTCGGCGAACGCTCGCTCACCAAAGTGGCCGGCGTGTTCAGTGGCCGGGCCCAGGCCGAACAGGCGGCCCGGCGCCTGACCCACAACTCTGGCTTCGGCAGCGATCAGGTGAAGGTGCTCGAGCCTCTTGATGGCGACTGGACGCGCGCTGATGTGCTGTCCAGCAAGATGGAGCCCGAGGACCGGGGCATCTGGAGCACCATCATCCGTGCCCACGTGCTGGCCGGTGTCATTGGCTTCCTGTTGGGCGCGGCGCTGTGCCTGGTCATGTGGCTGGCAGGACAGCCTGGCGTGCGCTCCACGCCGGGCATCGCCCTGGTGGCCATGACGGGCTTTGGCACCACCTTCGGGCTGTTGGTCGGCGGCCTGCTGTCCATGCGGCCGGACCATGGCCACGTGATCGCGCAGGTGCGCCAGTACCTGCGCCAGGGCCGCTGGGCCGTGGTGGCCCACCCGGACAACCCGGAGCAGGTGGCCAGCGCCGAAAGCACCCTGAAGGATGGCAGCGAGCGCGTGATGCGCACCCTGTGAGGACTATGCACGCCATCGAAACTCCCTATCCGCGCGCTGCGCACGGGCGGCCGAGTCGTGCTACATTTGGAGGCATGAACTCGGCTCGCTTTTATTTTGCGTACTTTCAACTCCCGCCTCAGTCCGGCGCAGGAGTGGCAAGCGCGTAGGCCCGCCACACAAGTTCCTGAAGACCGCCGGAGTCCCCGGCGGTTTTTTTTCGACCTCCTCAGAACCCCCGTCCCGCCCTTCAACAAGCCTCCACGAGAGCCTTCACGAAAGCCTCACCATGACCCAAAGCAGCGCCTCCGCAGGCTGGGAACCGCCCGCGGACAAGACCTCCAAGACCGATGACGAACGCATCCGCAACGTCACGCCCCTGCCGCCGCCAGAGCACCTGATCCGCTTCTTCCCGATCCGCGGCACGGCCGTCGAGACCCTGGTGTCCGACACCCGCCGGGCCATCCGCCGGATCGTGTCCGGCGAGGACGACCGACTGCTGGTGATCATCGGCCCCTGCTCGATCCACGACCCGGCCGCCGCGGTGGAATACGCCCGCAAGCTGCTGAAAGCCCGCGAAAAGTACGCCGGTACGCTCGAGATCGTGATGCGCGTGTACTTCGAGAAACCGCGCACCACCGTGGGCTGGAAGGGCCTGATCAACGATCCTTACCTCGACGAGAGCTTCAAGATCGACGAAGGCCTGCGCATGGCGCGCCACCTGCTGCTGCAGATCAACCAGCTGGGCATGCCGGCCGGCAGCGAGTTCCTCGATGTGATCTCGCCGCAGTACATCGGCGACCTGATCAGCTGGGGCGCCATCGGCGCGCGCACCACCGAAAGCCAGGTGCACCGCGAGCTGTCCTCGGGCCTGAGCGCGCCCATTGGCTTCAAGAACGGCACCGACGGCAACATCAAGATCGCCACCGACGCCATCCAGGCCGCCGCACGCCCGCACCACTTCCTGTCGGTGCACAAGAACGGCCAGGTCGCCATCGTCGAGACGGCGGGCAACCCCGATTGCCACGTGATCCTGCGTGGCGGCAAGGGCCCCAACTACGACGCCGAGAGTGTGGCCGCCGCATGCAGGGATCTGGAGGCTGCCAAGCTGCACCCCTCGCTGATGGTCGACTTCTCGCACGCCAACAGCTCCAAGCAGCACGAGCGCCAGGTCGTGGTGGCCGAGGACATCGCTGGCCAGGTGGCCGGTGGTTCGCGCCGCGTCTTCGGCGTGATGGTGGAAAGCCACCTGTGCGCCGGTGCCCAGAAGTTCACGCCAGGCAAGGACGATCCGTCCAAGCTGACTTACGGCCAGAGCATCACCGATGCCTGCATCGGCTGGGACGATTCCGAGCGCGTGCTCGAGATCCTGAGCACGGCCGTGCAGGCCCGTCGCCAGGGTTGACCCGGGGCTGACCCCTGCCTGGGTGGCGCCCCCGTGACGAAGGGGGGCGCCGGGCCACCGTGACGGGTCGGCTTGCGCTACCGTGTGGTGATCACCGCTGTGCGAACCATGCCATCCGTCCATCCCGCCTCTCCCGCCCTGCCCACCGTGGTGCACCACCATGTCGTTTGACGACCGGGCCGCCCGCCTGCGTGAACAGCTCGCCAGCTTCGTGCGCTTCGACGAGCCGCGCTACCTGGCGGCGCAACTGGCCCTGGTCAACCGCAACATGCCGGTCGGCATGCTGGCCACCCTCGTCATCACCGTGCTGTTCTCGGGCATGCACTTCCGGCTGGCGGGCGATCCACGCGTGATTGGCTGGGCGATGGCGTCCGGTCTGGTCGGCTTGGCGGGCCTGCTGGTCTACCGGATGCGCCCTCGGGCACAAGCATCTCCCCAGGCTTTCACACGCCATGCCCGCCTGCTGGTGATGGTGGCGCTGGTGCTGGGCGGGATGTGGGGCTTTTTCGCCTGGGTGTTCATGAAGACGCCCGAGCCGCACACCACCAACCTGGTGATCGGCGCCCTGGCCGGGCTGAACGCCGGCGGCATGGTGCTGTTCTGCGCGGTGCTGCCCCTGTCCTTCATCTTCCTGATCACCAGCGTGACGCCGGTGGCCCTGGTGCTGCTGGGCTCGGGTGTGCCGGCCGACCAGCTGATGGGCCTGGCCACGCTCACCTACATGGTGACCATGCTGGGCTTTGGCTACCAGGCTGCGCGCTCGGTGCGCCAGTCCATCGACCTGCGCTTCGTCAACGCCGACTTGGTCGAGCGCCTGCGCGACCAGACGCAGCGCGCCGTCGAGGCCCGCCAGGTGGCCGAAGACGCCCTGCTCGATGCCGAGGGCGCGAACCGCGCCAAGGGCGTGTTCCTGGCCGCGGCCAGCCACGATCTGCGGCAACCGCTTCACGCGCTGGGCCTGTTCGCCGGCACGCTGGCCGGCACCGGGCTCTCTGGCCGTCAGCGGGCCCTGCTGGGCCAGATCGACGCCTCGGCCCAGGCGGCCTGCGACATGCTCGGCACGCTGCTGGATTTCTCCAAGGTGGACGCGGGCGTGGTGACGCCCCGCCCGCACCCCTTCGCGCTGCAACCCATGCTGGACCGCCTGGTGCAGGAGTTCACCCCCGAGGCGCAGGTCCACGGCCTGAGCCTGCGCAGCCGCCCGACGCCCGCCGTGGCCCTGGCCGACCTGGCCCTGGTCGAGCGCATCGTGCGCAACCTGCTGAGCAATGCCTTGCGCTACACCGAGCGGGGCGGGGTGCTGGTGGGCTGCCGCCTGCGGGGCGCGCGCGGCGAGCGCGTGGTGATCGAGGTGTGGGACACCGGCGTGGGCATTCCCCGCCACCAGCAGAAAGCGATCTTCCAGGAGTTCCACCAGCTGGGCAATGCCGAGCGCGACCGCCGCAAGGGCCTGGGCCTGGGGCTGGCCATCGTCGACGGGCTGGCCCGGGCGATGAGCGTCTCCGTCACCGTGGCCTCGGTGCCGGGGCGAGGCTCGGTGTTCCGGTTGGTGCTGCCCCGCAGCCGCGATGCCGTGATGCCGGCCCCGACGCCCCTGGCCTACGAAGGCGATCTGGGTGGCGCACGCGTGCTGGTGGTCGACGACGACGAAGCGGTGCGCAGCGCCATGGCCGACCTGCTCACGCAGTGGGGCGCCTGGTGCGAGGTGGCCGAGTCAGGCCCCGAGGCCGAGGCCCTGCTGGCGCGTTTCATGCCCCAGGTGGTGCTGGCCGATTACCGCTTGCGGGGGCCCAGCAATGGCCGCGAGGTGATCGAGCGGGTGCGCCTGCATGCCCGCCGCGCGATCCCCGGGGTGCTGGTCACGGGGGACACCTCGGCCGAGCGCCTGCGCGAGGCCCAGGCCAGCGGCGCGGTGCTGCTGCACAAGCCGGTGCCGGCCGCGCAGCTGCACGCCGTGCTGGCCGATCTGCTGCGGGTGGAGCGCCTGTCGGGTGGCGCTCAGGTCGACACCGCGGGCCGGCGCAGCTGAATCAGCAGCAGGCTCAGCGCCAGCACACCCAGCCACAGGCCTTGCCCGGCCACGCCGTGGTGGTCGAACACCCAGCCGCTGACCAGCGGTCCCAGCGCCCCGCCGGCCGTGTAGCCGGCGATCATGGCCGAGGTGCCGGCCAGGGCGGAGGTGTCGGCAAAGTCATGCGCCACGCGGATCATGCTGAGCGTGTAGAGCGCACCGCCGACGGCCCCCCAGGCCATGGCGCACACCCAGATCAGCACCGGCCAGTGCGTGGCCTGCGTGAAGGCCAGGCCACTGAGCACCAGCAGGGCCGCGCCCCCGGCGAACAGCCGGCGCGGCGGCAGGTGGTCGGCCAGCCAGCCCGTGGGGTACTGCAGCAGGAAGCTGCCCACGCCCAGGGCCCCGGCGATGGAGGTGGCCGCGGCCAGGTTCAGGCCGGTCTGCGAGCCATACGCCGTGGTGACCGAGCCCAGGCCCACCTCGAACACGCCGCCCACGATGGCGGCCCACACCAGCGAGGGCCGAAAACGCAGCGCGCTCAGGATGCCCATGGTGGGGCCACCCTCGTGCATGGCCTTGAGGGCCGTCACGCTGGCCGGCCCCGTGACCAGCAGGGCCAGGGCCAGGGCGGCCGCGGCCACCCCATTGGCCTGCAGCGAGTCGATGCCGGTCACGCCCGGCAGCAGCGGCCCCGCGGCCATGGCCGCACCCAGCGTGGCCTGGTACAGGCCCGTGAGGCGCCCGCGATGCGAGGCCGGCACGTTGTGCGCGATCAGCGCCTCGGTGGCGTTCCAGGCCGCGGCCGCACCGATGCCGGCCAGCAGCCCGAACAGGCACCAGGCCACGTAGGCATCGGTCACCAGGTAGCCCAGGCAGGCGACCAGCTCCAGCACCAGGCCGATGCGGTAGGCCTGGCCCACCCCGATGCGCGCGAACAGGCGCGGCACCAGTGGCACCAGCAGCGCCACGCTGATGAAGGGCAGCATGGCCACCAGGCCGATGGCCGTGTTGCTGGCGCCAGCGGTCTGCAGGCGCACGGCCAGCACAGGGTTGAGCAGGCTGTAGCTCAGCACCACCAGCATGGTGCCCAGCATCACGCGGCCCAGACCGGGCGGCAGATGGCGCGTCAAGCGCGCCAGGGAAGCAGCGGGGTTCAGTTCAGCCAGCCTTTGCGACGGAAATACCAGAACGGCGTGATGGCCGAAGCGATCATCACCAGCACCGCGAAGGGGTAGCCCCAGGCCCAGTTCAGCTCGGGCATGGCCTGGAAGTTCATGCCGTAGATGCTGGCGATCAGGGTGGGCGGCAGGAAGGCCACCGACGCCACCGAGAAGATCTTGATGATCTTGTTCTGGTTGATGTTGATGAAACCGACGGTCGCATCCATCAGGAAGTTGATCTTGTCGAACAGGAAGGCCGTGTGCGAATCGAGCGAATCGATGTCGCGCAAAATCTGGCGCGATTCTTCGAACTGCTCGGCACTGAGCATGCGCGCGCGCATCATGAAGCTCACGGCGCGGCGCGTGTCCATCACGTTGCGGCGGATGCGGCCGTTCAAGTCTTCCTGGCGGGCGATGGCGGCCAGGGCCTCGGCGGCCGCCTGGTCGTTCACCTCATCCTGCAGCACGCGCTTGCTGACCTTCTCCAGCTCGTCGTAGATGCCCTCGAGCGCATCGGCCGAGTACTCGGCATCGGCGTCGTAGAGCTTGAGCAGCACGTCCTTCGAGTCCTCGATCAGCGCGGGGATGCGGCGGGCGCGCATGCGCAGCAGGCGGAACACCGGCAGGTCCTCGCGGTGGATCGAGAACAGCACGTTGTTGTGCAGGATGAAGGCCACGCGCACGTTGCGGGGGGCCTCGTCGTCGTCGATCAGGAAGTCGGAGCGGATGTGGATGGCGCCGTCTTCTTCGTAGAAGCGGGCGGATTCCTCCAGGTCGTCGTCGATGATGTCCTGGGGGATCAGCAGGTTGAAGCGCGAGGCGATCCAGCCTTTTTCTTCCGGCGTGGGATCTTCCAGGTCGACCCAGATGGGGTTGACGGGCGGAAGGTCATCGGGGCTGTCGATTTCTTCTTGAAACAGCCGGCCGTTGGCCAGCGTGAACACGTTGAGCATGGGAACTCCGGCGGGTGGGCGGCAGGCGTTCAAGGCTGCATCGCTCACTGGGATCTGAGAGGGGGTGATGGGTGTCCGCCCCCTCCCGCAAGTGGCCCGCTGCCGTGCGATGTGCACAGGCGGCAGGTCCGCGCACCGGCTCCACGCCTCTTGTTGTGGTGTGGTGCGGACGGGCCGCACCTTCAAGGCGGGATGGCCTGGTGGCCGGAGTGGGCGGTCACCGAGGGTGACTGTCCAAGGTGATCGCTCCAATAGCGCCGGCACAGGCCGGCAACGCGGCATTATCGCGCGAGCCGGCCGCCCCTGGCGTGGCAAAGCGGCCAAATCCCCGTGTTCGTGCTCTTCCATAATGGGTCATGAACCCCTCGCCCTGGTCCCGGCTGGACCTGAACCTGTTCCGCGTGTTCGAGGCCGTGCACGAGCATGGCGGCATCTCTGGTGCCGCCCGGCATCTGCACCTGAGCCAGCCGGCCGTGAGCCACGCCCTGGCCCGCCTGCGCCGCATCTGGGGCGACCCGCTCTTCGTGCGCCAGGGCAACCGCATGGTGCCCACCGAGCTCACGCGCCGCGTGATCAAAGAGGTGCGCGCCCACCTGCGCGGCCTGCAGGATTGCCTGGCCCAGGCCGAGACCTTCGACCCGCGCACGCTGGACATCACCCTGCGCCTGGGCATGCGCGACGTGATGGAGGCCATCACCCTGCCGCCGCTGATGGCCCACCTGGCCGACACCGCTCCTGGCGTGCGCCTGGCCAGCGTGCGGGTGCCGCGGGGCGACCTGGAAAGGCTGCTCATCCTTGGCGAGGTCGACCTGGTGATCGACCGCCAGCGCCGGGTGGCGGGCCGCATCAAGGGCGAGCACCTGGCCGACGAGGCCCTGGCCGTGGTGGCGCGGCGCGGTCACCCCGCCTTGCTCAAGGGTCTTGATGTGAGCGCCTACTTTCAACAGGGGCATGTGATGGTCAGCATGCAGCCAGACCAAGCCGACCCGCTGCAGGCCGTGTGGGGCGCCTTGGGGCAGGGCGAGCGCCGCATCACCCTGCGTTGCCAACACTATTTCGCCGCCGCCCATGTGGTGGCCGCCAGCGACGCACTGCTGACCCTGCCGCGCACCTATGCAGAGCGCCTGTGCGAGGCCCTGCCCGTGGTGATGCTGGAGTTGCCGGTGGCCCTGCCGCCCCTGGGGATCTGGATGTACTGGCACACCGACCGCGATGGCGACCCGGTGCACCGCTGGATGCGCGACAGCGTGTCGCGAGGGGCACGTCAGGCCATGCACGCGCTGCATGGCTTGCGATGAAAATTCATCATTTGCTGCAAGACCTGCCCGGGCGTAGCATCGCGCCACTGTCAGACACCCCTTGAGGAGACGCCATGGATTTCAAGCCCAGTGAACGCGCCAGGAGCACCGCCGAGCGCGTGCGCGCCTTCATCAAGACCCACATCGAACCCGTCGAGGCCCAGCATTGGCAGGAGATCCTTGGCCAGCGTCACGGGGGCGACTGGACGCAGTGGACCATCCCGCCCCGCGTGGAAGAGCTCAAGGCCAAGGCCCGGGCCGAAGGCCTGTGGAACCTGTTCATGCCCGACCCAGCGCTGGGCGCGGGCCTGAGCGTGCTGGAGTACGCCTTCAGCGCAGAAGAGACCGGACGCAGCATGATGGCGCCCGAGATCTTCAACTGCAACGCGCCCGACACCGGCAACATGGAAGTGCTGTGGAAGTACGGCAGCCCCGAGCAGAAGGAGCGCTGGCTCAAGCCTTTGCTGGCCGGCGAGATCCGCTCCGTGTTCTTCATGACCGAGCCCGATGTGGCCTCGTCCGATGCGACCAACATGGCCGCCACGGCCGTGGTCGAGGGCGACCAGATCGTGCTCAACGGCAAGAAGTGGTGGTCGTCCGGCGTGGGTGATCCGCGCTGCAAGATCGGCATCTTCATGGCGCTCACGCCCAGTGCCGACGGGGGCCGCCATGGCCAGCACTCGATGGTGCTGGTGCCCATGGACACGCCCGGCGTCGAGATCAAGCGCATGCTGCCCGTGTTCGGCGAGTACGACGAGCCGCACGGCCATGGCGAGGTGCATTTCACCAACGTGCGCGTGCCGGTGGCCAACTTCATCGTGGGACCGGGCAAGGGCTTCGAGATCGCGCAGGGCCGCCTGGGCCCGGGGCGCATCCACCACTGCATGCGCTGCATCGGTGCAGCCGAACAGGCGCTGGAGTTGGGCATCAAGCGCGCGATCGATCGCACGGCCTTCAAGAAGCAGCTGATCAACCTGGGCGGCAACCGCGAGCGCATCGCCGAGGCCCGCGTGGCCATCGACCAGGCCCGCCTGCTCACGCTGCAGGCCGCCTGGAAGATCGATACCCTGGGCGTGATGTCGGCGTTGACGGACGTGTCCGCCATCAAGGTGGTGGCGCCCACCGTGCTGCAGAACGTGGTCGATTTCGCCATCCAGCTGCACGGCGGCATGGGCGTGTCGCACGACACACCGCTCACCGCCTTCTTCAACCAGGCCCGCGCGCTGCGCCTGGCCGATGGCCCGGATGAAGTGCACAAGGGCATGATCGCCCGCCTGGAGCTGATGAAGTACGGGGTCATGAAGTGAGCGTGGTGGTTCAAACCACCGCCGCCACTTCCTCCAGCGTGCAGGACCGGGGCGGCCGCGTGCGCCCCGGCGAAGAGCTGAACACGCCTGCCGTCGATGCCTGGCTGAAACAGCAGGTGCCGGGGCTGCAGGGCGCGCCCGAGGTCACGCAGTTCTCGGGCGGGGCGTCCAACTGGACCTACCGCCTGCAGTACCCGGGCATGGGTCAAGGTGGTGACTACATCCTGCGCCGCCCACCGGCGGGCACCAAGGCCAAGGGCGCGCACGACATGGGCCGCGAGTTCCGCGTGCAGCAGGCCTTGAAGCCCGTCTACCCCGTGGTGCCGGCCATGATCGGCCACTGCGCGGACGAGGCCATCACCGGCAGCGAGTTCTACGTGATGGAGCGGGTGGCCGGCATCATCCCGCGCAAGAACATGCCCAAGGGGCTGGCGCTGGACCAGGCCACCACGCGCAAGCTGTGCATGAACGTGCTCGACAAGCTGATCGAGCTGCACGGCGTGGACGCGAAAGCCGCCGGTCTGGACAGCCTGGGCAAGGGCAGCGGCTACTGCCGCCGCCAGATCGAGGGCTGGAGCGAGCGCTACACCAAGGCCCGCACCTGGAACGTGCCCAGCTACCAACGCGTGATGGCCTGGCTGAAGGAGCGCACGCCCGATGATGTGGCCAACGTCGTCATCCACAACGACTGGCGCTTCGACAACGTGGTGCTGGCCGAGACCGATCCCACCAGGGTGATCGGCGTGCTCGACTGGGAGATGGCCACCTTGGGCGACCCGCTGATGGACCTGGGCAACGCCCTGGCCTACTGGGTACACGCCGACGACAACGCCCTGCTGCAGGCCACGCGCCGCCAGCCCACGCACCTGCCGGGCATGCTGCGCCGCGAAGAGGTGGTCGAGTACTACCTGGACAAGAGCGGCTTCAAGCTCGACCGCCAGCAATGGGCCTTCTACGAGGTCTACGGCCTGTTCCGCCTGGCCGTGATCGTGCAGCAGATCTACTACCGCTACCACCACAAACAGACCCGAAACCCCGCGTTCAAGAACTTCTGGGTCATGTCCAACTACCTGGACTGGCGCTGCAAGGGTTTGATCAAGCGGGCACGGGGCTGACAAGGCAGACACACCATGGGTGCCATCTATTTCATCCGCCACGGCCAGGCTTCGTTTGGCAGCAATGATTACGACCAGCTTTCGCCCACGGGGCACGAGCAGGGGCGCGTGCTGGGCGCGGCGCTCAAGGCGCGCGGCGTGGTGCCTGATCTGATCATCAGCGGCAGCATGAAGCGCCATCAAGAGACGGCCATCAACTGCCTGGAGACCCTGGGTTGTGATCTGCCCATGGAGCTGCACCAGGGCGTCAACGAGTTCAACCACGAGAACGTGATCGAGGTGTCCGAGCCGCGCTACGTCGACAAGCTCGTGATGATGGGCGACATGGCCGCCTCGGGCGATCCGCGCCGCGCGTTCCAGAGCTTCTTCAAGGGCGCGGTGACGCGCTGGGTGGAGGGCGAGTTCGCGCACGAGTACGCCGAAAGCTGGGCCGATTTCCGCGCCCGCTGCGTGGCCGCACTGGACGACATCGTGAAGCAGACGAACCCCAAGGGCACGACGCTGGTGTTCACCTCCGGCGGCACCATCAGCGTGATCTGCGCGCACCTGCTGGGCCTGAGCGATGCGCAGGCCTTCACCATCAACTGGACGCTGGCCAATGCCGGCGTGACCAAGCTGCTGGCCGGCCGCGATGGCCTGCACCTCATCTCGGTCAATGAACACGCCCACCTGGAGGGCGGCGACAAGGCCTTGTTGACCTATCGTTGACGCTTGTAGAACAACAACCCCAACCCCTGAGGGATCACATGAAGACATTGTTGAAGGCCGTGCTCGGCCTGTTGCTGCTGGCTGTGTTGTTGATCGCCGGCGGCGTGGCCTTGTCCTGGGCGCCCGACCGCCCGGTGGACACGCTCAAGGCGCGCTGGGCACCGGCCCCGTCGCAGTTCATCAGCGTGCAGGGCATGCAGGTGCACCTGCGCGATGAAGGCCCGAAGGACGACCCCGAGCCCATCGTGCTGCTGCACGGCACCTCGGCCAGCCTGCACACCTGGGACGGCTGGGTCGAGGCCCTCAAGGGCCAGCGCCGCGTGATCCGCATCGACCTGCCGGGCTTCGGCCTGACCGGCCCCGCGCCCGACAACGATTACCACCTCACGCGCTACACCGGCTTCATGAAGGACGTGTTCGACCAACTGGGCCTCAAGAAGGTGGTGCTGGTGGGCAACTCCTTTGGCGGCTCGGTGTCGTGGATGACGGCGCAGGCACATCCTGAGCGCGTCGCCAGGCTGGTGCTGGTCGATTCGGGTGGGTACCCGTACAAGGCCACCTCGGTGCCCATCGGCTTCAAGCTGGCGGCCATCCCCGCCCTGCGCCCGATCATCGCCAACGTGCTGCCGCGCCGCATGATCGAATCGAGCGTGCGCAATGTTTATGGTGATCCGGGCAAGGTCACGCCTGAACTGGTCGAGCGCTATTACGAGCTCACCTTGCGTGAAGGCAACCGTGGCGCGCTGCGCGAGCGCTTCAAGCAATCGCCCGGTGGCGAGAACGCCGGTTTGATCAAGGGGGTGAAGCAACCCACGCTGATCCTGTGGGGCAGCAAGGATGGCCTGATCCCGCCCGACAACGCCGAACGCTTCAAGCAGGACATCGCCGGCAGCCAGCTGGTGGTGTTCGATGGCCTGGGCCATGTGCCGCAGGAAGAAGACCCGGCGCAGACCGTCGCCGCGTTCAAGGCCTTCCTGAACCTGAAGTGAGCGTTTGAAGGACACGACATGCCCAAGCGACAGACCATCCTGATCACCGGCGCCAGCTCGGGCCTGGGCGAGGGCATGGCCCGCGAGTTCGCCGCCCAGCGGCGCCACCTGGCCTTGTGCGCGCGCCGCACCGACCGCCTCCTGGCGCTCAAGGCAGAGCTGGAGGGCCAGCACCCCGGTGTGCGCGTGTCCGTGCGGGCGCTCGACGTGAACGACCACGCCCAGGTGTTCGAGGTGTTCCGCGCCTTCAAGGACGAGTTCGGGCAGCTCGACCGTGTCATCGTCAATGCAGGGCTGGGCAAGGGGCAGCCCATTGGCAAGGGCCGCTTCGATGCCAACCTGCAGACGGCGCAGACCAACTTCATCGCCGCGCTGGCGCAGTGCGAGGCGGCCATGGAGATCTTCCGCGCGCAGAACAGCGGCCACCTGGTCGGCATCTCGTCGATGAGCGCGATGCGCGGCCTGCCGCGCAACCTCAGCACCTATGCGGCCACCAAGGCGGGCTTCGCCGCGCTGCTTGAAGGCATCCGGGCCGATGTGCTGCGCCTGCCCATCAAGCTCACCACCATCTTCCCGGGCTACATCGAGACCGAGCTCAGCGGCAAGGCGGCCAAGACGCCGTTGATGGTCGACACGGCCAGCGGTTGCCGCGCGCTGGTGGCCGCCATCGAGCGTGAGCCCGCCACGGCCTGCGTGCCGGCCTGGCCGTGGGTGCTGGTGGGGTGGTTCATGCGGCATGCGCCGCTGGCGTGGGTGGCCAGAACCTCCTGAGTGCATGGGGCTTGCAAGCGCTCAGTGGCCCTGACCGCTCGCAAGTTTCACAAGGTCGCGGCCAAGCGTGCCGCCTGGTCGATTGCCCGCTTCGCATCCAGCTCACCGGCCTCCAGCGCGCCGCCGATCAGGTGCACCTTCTTGCCGGCCGCGCCCAGCTCATCGGCCAGCGCGCGCAGCGGCACCTGCCCCGCGCACAGGATCACGTTGTCGCAGGCGATCCAGGTCGGGTCCTTGCGGTCCTCGCCATAGGTCACCATCAGGCCTTCGTCGTCGATGCGCTCGTAGTTGACGCCGCCGATCATCTCCACGTCCTTCATCTTCAAGGCGCTGCGGTGGATCCAGCCGGTGGTCTTGCCCAGGCCACCACCGAGCTTGCCGCGCTTGCGCTGCAGCAGCGTCACCTGGCGTGCGGGGGGTGTCACCTGCGGCTTGTCGCGGCTGAGGCCACCAGGCGCCAGGGCCGGGTCGGTCACGCCCCATTCGGCCTGCCAGGCGGGCAGGTCCAGCGTCACCGAGTGGCCGTCGGCCACCAGAAACTCAGCCACGTCGAAGCCGATGCCGCCGGCGCCGATCACGGCCACGCGCTGGCCCACGGGCTTCTTGTGGCGCAGCACATCGATGTAGCTCAGCACCTTGGGGTGGTTCTGGCCGGGGATCTTCGGGTCGCGCGGGTTCACGCCGGTGGCCACGATGACTTCGTCGTACCCCTGCAGCGCGGCGGCATCCACGTGGGTGCCCAGGTGCAGGTGCACACCGGTGAGTTCCACCCGCTTGCCGAAGTAGCGGATCATCTCGTGGAACTCTTCCTTGCCGGGCACCTGCTTGGCCATGTTGAGCTGGCCGCCGATCTCGCTGGCGGCGTCGAACAGGTGCACCTCGTGACCGCGTTCGGCCAGCAGGGTGGCAGCCGTCAGGCCCGAGGGGCCGGCGCCGACCACGGCCAGCTTGCGGCGCGCGGGTGTCTTGTGGAACACCAACTCCGTCTCGTGGCAGGCGCGCGGGTTGACCAGGCAGCTGGTGAGCTTGTTCTTGAAGATGTGGTCCAGGCAGGCCTGGTTGCAGGCGATGCAGGTGTTGATCTCGTCGGCCTTGCCTTGCGCCGCCTTCTTGACGAAGTGCGCATCGGCCAGCAGCGGGCGCGCCATCGACACCATGTCGGCACAACCATCGGCCAGCACCTGCTCGGCCACCTCGGGCGTGTTGATGCGGTTGGACGTGACCAGCGGGATGTCCATGCCCGCGGCCTTGAGCTCGGCCTTCATCTTCTGCGTGACCCATGCGAAGGCGGCGCGCGGCACGCTGGTGGCGATCGTCGGTACGCGGGCCTCGTGCCAGCCGATGCCGGTGTTGATGATGTTGGCGCCCGCATGCGCGATGGCCTTGCCCAGCAGCACCACCTCGTCCCACGTCGATCCATCGGGCACCAGGTCGATCATCGACAGGCGGTAGATGACGATGAAGTCGCGGCCCACGGCCTCGCGTGTGCGCTGCATGATCTCCACCGGCAGGCGCATGCGCTGGCTGTAGTCCCCGCCCCATTCGTCGGTGCGCTTGTTGGTGTGGCGCGCCAGGAACTGGTTGATGAAGTAGCCCTCCGAGCCCATGATCTCGATGCCGTCGTAGCCGGCCTCGCGCGCTTTCTGCGCGCAGTTCACGAAGGCGCGGATCTGGCGCTCCACGCCGCGTGCCGACAGCGCGAAGGGCGTGAACGGCGAGATGGGCGACTGGATGCGAGAAGGCGCCACGGCGAACGGGTGGTAGGCGTAGCGGCCCGTGTGCAGGATCTGCAGCGCGATCTTGCCGCCGGCCTCGTGCACAGCGCGTGTCACCGTCTGGTGGCGCCTGGCCGCACCCGAGGTGGCAAGCGTGCCTGCGAAGGGCTTGGCCCAGCCGGCGATGTTGGGCGCGAAGCCGCCCGTCACGATCAGGCCCACATCGCCCTCGGCGCGCTCGCGGAAGTAGGCGGCCAGCTTGCTCAGATCGCGTGAATCCTCCAGGCCGGTGTGCATGGAGCCCATCAGCACGCGGTTCTTGAGCTGGGTGAAGCCCAGGTCCAGTGGTGTGAGCAGGTGCGGGTACAGCGAGTGGCCGGGCAGCGATGTGGGGGACATGGGCGCTCGAATCAAAAAATTGAAAAGTGGGAACGGCAACTAGAATCGTATTCTAGAATCATGTTCTATGGCAAGCCGCAAATCCACCGCCACTGTCGATCCAGCCTTGGGCAGCAGCGCCCAGGGTGACCGCCGCCAGGACATCCTGAACGCGGCGCTGGCCTGCTTTGCCGAGGGCGGCCTGGAGGCCGTGTCCATCGAGATGGTGCGTCAGCGCTGTGGTGCCAGCGTGGGCAGCATCTACCACCACTTCGGCAGCAAGGAGGGCATCATCGCCGCCTTGTTCTTCGACATCCTGGCCGAGCAGTCGATCAGTGTGCAGGCGCAACTGGGCAAGGCCCGCGATGTGCCTGCAGGTGTCAAGGCCCTGGTGCAGGGCTACCTGGACTGGGTGGTGGCGCAGCCCGTGCGTGCGCGCTTCCTGTTCCAGGCGCGCAGCGTGGTGGCCGGTGGCCCGCGGGCCGATGAGCTGGCCGCGCATGCGCGCGAGCGCAACCTCGCGCTGCTGGCCTGGTTCGAGCCGCACCGCAGGGCCGGCGCACTGGCCGACATCCCTTGCGAGGTGATGCCTTCGCTGGTGATGGGGCCGGTGCAGAGCTACTGCCGTGCCTGGCTGGCGGGCAACACGGGCATGCCGTCACCAAAGAAGTACCGCGACGTGCTGGCGCTGGCGGCGTGGAAGGCCGTGGCGGGCTGAGGGCGCACGAGGCCCTGGTCAGGCCGCGCGGGTCTTGTCGGCTGTCGCGGGTTTTCTGGCAAGCGGCTTGGGGCGATGACGCCGCGCACGCGCCTTCACCCACCAGACCAGCACGCCGGTCACGCTCAAGCCGCACACCAGCAGACCTGCCATGGCCACTGCGATGCGCCAAGGCAGTCCGCCCACATGGCCCATGTGCAGCGCGCCCAGCCAGTTGCTCACGGTGTTGCCGGCCGGGCCGCCGGTCGGCAGCCATTGCCCACGCCAGGCGCCCGTGTCGGCATCGATCATCACGGCCGTGTTGCCGATGGTGGAGCGCAAGTCCAGGCTGCTGTGCACCATGTAGATATAAACACCCTTGTGGCGGTTGAGCAGCAGACGTTCTTCGTGGTCGATGATGAAGCCGTGGCGTGTGGCCATGTCGCCCATCACCCGTCGGGCCGCCTGGTGGGCGGCGCGCCAATCCAGCCCGGGATGGGTGACCGGTGCTGCGCGCGCGGGCACGCTGCCCCATGAATCGTCGAAGTGAAACGCCAGCCCCATCACGGGCTGGTAGACCGGATCACGCAGGTTGAACATCACGCTGGACCACGCGAACATCAGCAGCACGGCCCACAGCCACAGGCCACCCGCGCGATGAAGATCGTGGTTGGCGCGTTGCCAACCGGCGCGCCATTTCACCCGCCAGGCCTGGCGCCAGCGGGGCCAGGCCGGGCGGGCCCGAGGCCAGGTCAGCCAGGCCCCCACGAAGCAGTCGATCGTCCATACCAGCGATACCAGGCCCAGCAGCAAGGTGCCCCAGTGGCCAGGCATGGCCAGCGAGTGGTGCAGCTTGAACAGGAAGGGCATCAGCTGCGCCGGTGCCAGGCTGTTGGCATGGCTGTTGCGCAGGCCCTGGATACGGCCGTCGAGCGGATGGATGTAGACCTCGTCGCCAGCCAGACTTGGGCCTGTGGCGCGCAGCATCACCGCATGGCCTGGCTCGGTGCGGAACTGCACGCCATCGAGCCTGGCGCCCTGTGGCAGGGTTCGCTCGGCCCGTTCCCTGAGCATGAAAGGGTCGATCGGTGCGGCTTGGCCAAGGCGGGCTGCGTCCGCGTCTGCGGCCTTGGCCATGCGCAGCTCCGGTGCGAGCCAGGCGTCGAGCTCATCCCTGAAGGCCAACGCCGTGCCCGTCAGGCTCGTGAGCACCAGGAAGGCGGCCATGGCCAGGCCGGCCCAGCGGTGGGCCAGCACGGCGTGTTGGCGGGTCAGGCGCAAGCGGCGCACCGCGTCAGAAGCGGTAGCGGCCGGTCAGCGTGGCAGTGCGTTCGGCGCCAGGGTAGTAGCCGCCATAGGCGTGTGACGCCACGTAGTGCTTGTCGAACAGGTTGGCCACGTTCAAGGCCAAGCGCCAGGGGCCGCGCTCGTAGCGCACACCCACGTCGACCAGCCTGAACGAGGGCGTGGCACGGGTGTTCTCTGGGTTGTCGTAACGCTGGCCCACGTAACGCACGCCGCCACCGAAGCTCAGGCCCTGCAGGACACCACCCAAGGCGTAGTCCAGCCCGACAGACGCCATCTGGCGCGGCACCTGGATGGGCGTCTTGCCCAGGTCGATGTCATCGCTGCGGGTCACCTCCACATGGTTGTAGGTGTAGGCGGCGTACAGGTCCAGCCCGCGCATCACGGCGGTCTTGGCCTCCAGTTCCAGCCCACGTGAGCGGATCTCGCCGGTCTGGCCGTAGTCGTCGGTGTCGGGGTTGTAGGTCTCGACGTTGCGTTTGCGCAGGTCGAACACGGCGACGGTGAACAGGCTCTGCTGGTTGGGCGGCTGGACCTTCAGGCCGACTTCCCACTGCTTGCCTCGCGTGGGTTTGTAGGGGTCTCCAGTGGAGGTTCTCAGGGTCTGAGGCACGAAGGATTCCGCGTAGCTGATGTAGGGTGCCACGCCGTGGCTGGCCAGGTAGGTCAGGCCCGCCCGGCCGCTGAAGGCACGGTCGCGCAGGGCATCCTTGAGCTCGTTGCGGCGGTCATGCAGGTTGGTCTTGACGACGTCGTCGCGCCCGCCGAGCGTGACCACCCAGCGCTGGTCGATGTGGATCTGATTCTGCAGGTACCAACCCATCTGGCGGGTGTCCGTGAGCTGGCTGGCGGCCAGCACGCTGGGGGTGGGCATGGGCACGCCATAGACGGGGTTGTCAAGGTCCAGCGGGGGCGTGGTGCCGGCAGGGGCGTGGTATTCGCGGTAGTCGGCCTGGGCATGGGTCCAGTCCAGGCCGGCCAGCACGGTGTGCGTGACACGGCCCTGACCGAAGCGGGCTTGCACGTTGGTGTCTGCGGAGGTCTGGCGCAGGTGGTCATCGGCGTGGCGTGCGCTGCGGTTCAGCACGTTGCCGACGGGGCCGCCCAGCTGGTTGATGTAGTGGTTGTCCACCGTGGAGCGCGCACTGCGCACGGTTTGCCGCAGCGCCCAGGTGTCATTGAAATGGTGCTCCAGCTGGTAGCCCAGCTGCGTCTGCTCCTGCGCATAGCGCAGGTAATCCGGATCACCCCGAAGCAGGCCGGTGTTCTGGTTGTTGCGCACCACGTAGACCGAGAAGCCCTTGGTCACGTTGTGCAGCCGTTCGGCACGCAGCGTCAGTGTGGTGGCGGCTGTAGGGCGCCACATCAACGAGGGAGCCAGGTACAGCCGCTCATTGCTGCCGCGATCGCCATTGGCGAACTTGAGCTGGTTGTCGGTGTCCAGCGCCAGGCCCACCACGCGGTACAGCACGGTGTGGTCGGCGTTGAGACTGCCGCCCACATCGGCGGCGACCTGCTTGCGGCCGTAAGTGCCGGTCTGCACCACCACCTCGCGCGGGGCATTCACGTCGGGGCGTTTGCTGATGCGGTGGATCGTGCCGCCGGCCTCGACCTGGCCGTAGGTGACGGAGGCCGGGCCGCGCAGTACCTCGATGCGCTCCAGGCCATAGGTTTCGCTCTGGAAGTTGACCCAGGTGCTCGAGGCCATGCGCAGTCCGTCCATCAGCACGCTGGTGCCCGCGGTGTCGAAGCCCCGCATCAGCACCCATTCGGAGCCCCGCGTCTCGACACCATAGGTGTCCACCGCCACCCCGGGCACGTAGCGCAGGGCCTCCATCACGGTCTGGGCACCGCGGGCCTCCAGCTCGTCGCGGCCGATCACCGAGATCGACTGTGGCACCTCGATCAGGGGCGTGTCGGTCTTGGTGCCGGTGCCGCTGCGGCGGGCCACCAGGCCGGTGACGGGGCCCTGGGCTTCTTCCAGAATGGCGCGGGCCTGGACCTTGATGGGCGGCAGTGCGCTGTCTTCCAGCGGTGCGGAGTGCAGCGTGAATGAGCCGCTCGTGCCGGGCTGGGCGCGCAGGCCCGATGCGTCGAGCAACTGGTTCAGTGCCTGCTGGGGTGTCATCCGGCCCGAGACCGCGGGCGCGGTCCGGCCTGCGACCAGATCACCCGGCGCGAAGATCTGCACGCCGGTCTGGCTGGACAACGCGGCCAGCGCGCCGGCCAAACCCTGCGCTGGCAACTGGATGTCGACTGCCTGGTGGGCCGCCTGAGCCAGCGCAGCGGGATGGTGGGCGGTGAGCAGGGTGCCGAAGCACCCGGCAAGGGCAAGCGTCAGCAGGCGCTTGCGTGTCGTGAACAGCATGGACTGGAACTCCGTTTTTCCAAGGTGTCCGTGGTGCTGGCCAGGGTCTGGGCTGGCCGGGCAACACGGGGCATTCACCTGTAGAGACGGATCAGCGCGAAAAACCAGGACAGGGTGCCCCTCATCAAGGCGCACTGCCCGTGGTGGTGTGCAAGGCGACACGTCCATCGGCCTGCACCTGCACGCTCAGCGGCAGGATGGCGGGCAGCGCGGCCAGCAGGCTGGCCGAATCCGCTGCCTTGAAGCGACCGGTCAAGGGCAGGCGGCCCACGCGCCCATCACCCAGGGTGATGGGCTGGGCCCGGTGGGCGTTGATGGCAGGGAGCGCTTCGTCCAGCCGGGTGTTGTCGAACACCAGCCAGCCGTCACGCCAGGCGCTGGCCTGGCCGGCGTCCACGGCCGAGCGCAGCTGCGCGGGCTGGCCGGGGCGCAGGGTGAGGGCCTGCCCGGCGCGCAGGTCCACGGCCGGCATGGGCTCACCGGGCTGGGAGCGGGGCTCGAAGCGAACGTGTCCATGCTCGACATGGATGGACACCGGGCCACCGCGGTCCTTCACCGTGAAGGCCGTGCCCAGCACCGTGATCCTGCCCGCGCGGGTCTCGACCAGGAAGGGCCGTGCGGCATCCGGGCTGATGTCGAAGCGGGCTTCGCCTTTGTCCAGCATGACCACACGCTGGTGCCGGTACAGCCGTGCCCACAGGCGGGTGCGGGCGTTGAGGTCGAGTCGGCTGCCTGGGGCGCCGGCCAGATCGGGCAGGGTCACCGCGCGCAGTTCGGCCGTGCCGGTGGCATAGCGCTGGTCGAACACGGGTTGGCGCCACCAGTACCAGCCACCGGCCGAGCCGGCCAGCACGGTGCAGCCGGCGAACGCGGCCAGGCCCCGCAGTGCTTGCCGACGCGAGGGCGCCGCCGGGGTGTGCTCGAACCGAGCATGCACATCGGTTGCGATGCCGCCCAGCAACTGCCAGCGGCGCTGTGCCTCAATGGCGGCGGCCTCGTGTGCGGGCGATGTCAAACGCCACTGGGCCATCGACTGGCGTGCACGCTCGGCGCCCTCAGGGGGCTCGACCGCAGCCTTGGCGATCAGCTTGAGCCCGTGTTCGATCAGGCGTTCGGAGGCGCTCAGGGACAGGCTGTTCGCACGGCTCATGCGCGCTCCTCCGCCAGCATGGGATGGCCTCTGCTGCCGGCGTTCGGCTCGATCAGCACCGGCAGCCCTTCGGCCAGTTCGGTGAAGGCGCGGGCGCAATCCAGCGTGGCCCGCACCACATGCTTGGCCACGGCCGCTTCGGTGATGTTCAGGCGCTGAGCGATCTCGGCCTGGGTGTGGCCGTGGGCGCGGAACAGCAGGTAGACCTCGCGGCGGCGGGGCGGCAGTTGCGCCAGCAGTTCGACCACGCGTTCCACCAGTTGGCGGTAGGCGGCCATGTGCTCTGCCGACGGGGCCGAAGGGTGGGGGTTGAGGGCTGTGCGCTCGTCGGACCAGGCCTCCACCACCTGTCGATGCCGGGCCTGGTCGATGCACAGGTTGTGCGCTGTGCGGAACAGCAGCGCCCGGGGGGATTCGATGGTCGAGGCTTGGCCTGGCGCGGCCAGTGCGTGCTGGTAGACCTGGGCGAAGGTGGTCTGGGCGATGTCGGCGGCATCGTCGGGGTTGCGCAGCTTGTGTTTCAAGTGTCGCAACAGGTCCCGGTAGTGCAGCAGCAACTCGCGGATGAGGTCGGGCATCGGCGTCTTCCCCTGTCGCAGACGATCTTAATGAGAATTGTTATCAAATTATCTCGCATGCCGTCACCCAGGTGTCTGCCTGGTTGAGGGGGTGAACCCCGGGATCTGGTGCCCGTGCGCTGGCCCGGTGCCGACCAGTCCTGCGCCGGGCGCGCCGCCCGCTCTTCATCGGCCACCGCCTGCGACAGCTGCCCGCCGCGTTGCTCGTGGCTGCGCGTGAAGCGCAGGTGGGTGATGTCGGGCGGTTGGAACATGCCCCAGGTCCATTCAAGGAAGACGCGCAGCCGCCGCCCCCACGAGGGCATCTGCGACAGGTAGTAGGCGCGCCACACCAGCCACGCCGGCCAGCCAGTCAGGGCCACGCCGCCCACCTCGGCCACGCCCTTGAGGTGGCCGATGGAGGCCATCATCCCGCGAGAGCGGTGGCTGAAGACTCTGGCAGGGCGGCCCCGCGTCAGCGCGATGAGGTTGTCGGCCAGATGCTGCGCCTGACGCACCGCGAACTGTGCGGTCGGCGGCGAGAGTTGCCCGTCATGCGCGTTGGGCACGGCGGCGCAGTCGCCCAGGGCCCACACATGGGGCGTTTCCTGCACGGACAGGTCCGGGTGGGTAGCGATGCGGCCGTGCAGCAAGGGCAGCCCCAGCAACGCCGCCAGCGGGTTGGTCTCGGTACCGATGGTGCAGATCAGCGTCTGGCCGTCGATCTGCTCGCCGGTGCTCAAGGTCACGCCCCGGGCGGTCAGCGCCTTGGCCCGCGTCTTCAAGCGCACGGTCACGCCCCGGCGCGTGAGCGAGCTCAAGGCGGCCTGGCCCAGCCGTGGCGACAGCTCCGGCAGCAGGCGCTCGGTGCCATGAAGCACGGTGATGCGCAGCTCATCGGCCTGCACCTGCGGGTAGTAGCGCCGGATGCTGGCCAGGCAGTCCACCAGCTCGCCGGCCACTTCCACGCCCGAGAAGCCACCGCCGATCACGATGAAGTGCCCCAGCCAGCGCCGCAATGCAGGATCGGTCTCCAGCTCGATGCGGGCCAGCCGGCGCAGCACCGAGTTGCGGATGTGCATGGCGTCGCCCACGGTCTTGAGCGGCAGGGCATGCTCGGCCATGCCGGGCAGCATGTCCAGCTTGGCGCGGTTGCCGAAGGCCAGCACGAGGTGGTCGTAGGCGATCGTCAGCTCACCTGCCAGGGAGTGGCAGCGCAAGGTGCGCTGCGCCGTGTCCACGGCGGTGACGCTGCCCATGATGAAGCGGCAGCCATGGCCCGCGCGCAGCATCTCGCGCACGGGCACCACCACCTGCTCCGGGAACACCGAGGCGCCCACGGCCTCGGGCAGCATGGGGTTGAAGGTGGTGTAGCTCTCGTCCGAGATCAGCGTGATGCGCAGCCCGCCGGGCCAGCGCTTCTCCAGCGTGCGGACCAGGGTGGTGCCGGCGAATCCGGCGCCAATGACGACCACGGAGGGCAGGGGGTGCATGGGCAGCTCGCGGGCAGTGGAGTCCGAAGATCCATGCACGAAGCGTGCGCGGCCATGAAAAAGGCACCCCGCGGGGTGCCTTGTCGATCGCCGGCGCCTGGGCTGGCCAGGCGTTTGATGGCTTACTGCGCCTTGGCCTTCAGGCGCCAGGCGTGCAGCAGCGGCTCGGTGTAGCCGCTGGGCTGTTCCTTGCCCTTGAAGACCAGGTCCAGCGAGGCCTGGAAGGCCACGCCGTTGGGGTTGGCCACCAGCGGCTTGTAGACCGGGTCGGCGGCGTTCTGCTTGTCCACCACGGCGGCCATGCGCGTGAAGGTCTCGCGCACTTGCGCTTCGGTCACCACGCCATGGTGCAGCCAGTTGGCCACGTGCTGGCTGGAGATGCGCAGCGTGGCGCGGTCTTCCATCAGGCCCACGTTGTGGATGTCGGGCACCTTGGAGCAGCCCACGCCCTGGTCGATCCAGCGCACCACGTAACCCAGGATGCCCTGGATGTTGTTGTCCAGCTCCTGCTGCTTGTCGGCATCCGACCAGTTGGCCTGTTCCACCACGGGGATGGTCAGCAGCTTGTCCAGCAGCGATTGCGGGTCTTCGCCGTTCTTCTCGATGTCGGCCTGGATGTCGGCCACGCTCACCTGGTGGTAGTGCGTGGCGTGCAGCGTGGCGGCAGTGGGCGACGGCGTCCAGGCGGTGTTGGCACCGGCCTTGGGGTGGGCGATCTTCTGCTCGAGCATGCCGGCCATCAGGTCGGGCATGGCCCACATGCCCTTGCCGATCTGGGCGCGGCCGCGCAGGCCGGTCTGCAGGCCGATCAGCACGTTGCGGCGCTCGTAGGCGGCGATCCAGGCGCTGTTCTTGATGTCGCCCTTGCGCATCATCGGGCCGGCCAGCATGGCGGTGTGCATTTCATCGCCGGTGCGGTCCAGGAAGCCGGTGTTGATGAAGGCCACGCGGCTCTTGGCGGCCACGATGCAGGCCTTCAGGTTGACCGAGGTGCGGCGCTCTTCGTCCATGATGCCCAGCTTGACGGTGCTGTCGGGCAGGCCCAGCAGTTGTTCGACGCGGCCGAACAGCTCGGCGGCGAAGGCCACTTCGGCCGGGCCGTGCATCTTGGGCTTGACGATGTAGACCGAGCCGGTGCGCGAGTTGCTGATGGCCTGGCCATTGAGCTTGCCGTGGCCTTGCAGGTCGTGCAGGGCGATGGTGGTGGTCACCACGGCGTCCATGATGCCTTCGGGGATCTCCTTGCCCTCGGTGCCCCACAGGATGGCCGGGTTGGTCATCAGGTGGCCCACGTTGCGCACGAACATCAACGAGCGGCCATGCAGCTTCACTTCGCCGCCATTGGCGCCTGTGTAGACGCGGTCGGGGTTCAGCGCGCGCGTGAAGCTCTTGCCGCCCTTGGCGACTTCCTCGGTCAGCGTGCCTTGCTGGATGCCCAGCCAGTTGCTGTAGCCCAGCACCTTGTCCTCGGCGTCCACGGCGGCCACGGAGTCTTCCAGGTCCAGGATGGTGGACACGGCCGATTCCAGGATCACGTCGGACACGCCGGCGGCATCGGTCTGGCCGATGGGGGTGCTGCGGTTGACCTGGATGTCGATGTGCATGCCGTTGTTGACCAGCAGCACGCTGGTAGGAGCGGCGGCATCACCCTGGTAGCCCAGGAACTGCGCGGGGTTCTTCAGGCCGGTGGTCTTGCCACCAGCCAGGGCGACGACCAGCTTGCCGCCGACCACGGTGTAGCCCGTGGAATCCTTGTGCGATGCGCCTTCCAGCGGCGTGGCCTGGTCCAGGAAGTTGCGCGCCCAGGCGATGACCTTGTTGCCGCGCACTTCGTTGTAGCCGGGGCCCTTGGCAGCGCCGTCGGCCTCAGAGATGGCGTCGGTGCCATACAGGGCGTCGTACAGGCTGCCCCAGCGGGCGTTGGCGGCGTTCAGGGCGTAGCGGGCGTTCAGGATGGGCACGACCAGCTGCGGGCCGGCCTGCGTGGCCAGCTCGGCGTCCACGTTGGTGGTGGTGGCCTTGACGTCACCGGGCACGGGCACCAGGTAGCCGATCTTTTCCAGGTGGGCCTTGTAGGCGCCGAAGTCCTTGATCGGGCCCGGGTTGGCGGCGTGCCAGGTGTCCATCTCGGTCTGGATGCGGTCGCGCTCGGCCAGCAGGGCAGCGTTCTTGGGGGCCAGGTCGTTGACGATCTGGTCGAAGCCCGCCCAGAATTTGGCGCTGTCGACGCCGGTGCCCGGCAGCACCTTGTCTTCGATGAAACGGTAGAGCTCGGTGGCCACTTGCAGGCCATGGACGGTGGTGCGTGCGGTCATGGGTGAACCTCGTCGATGATGGGTCGCAAAAAAGGGGAGTCTGAAGGGAAATGAGCGGCCGAACTGGCAGCGGTGGCCAAGCCCCTCTTTTCCATGCCGTCAGTTTATTCGATACTTGGCTGAACATTACCGGGGCTAAAAGTCATGGGATTCATGACTTTTGCGCACAAATCAGGCAGCATCCAGGTCCATGGACCGACTCAAGCAGATCGAATCCTTCGTGGCCGTGTCCACCAAGGGCAGCCTCACCGCCGCGGCCACCGCCGAGGGCGTGGCGCCCGCCGTGATCGGCCGCCGCATCGACGCACTGGAAGAGCGCCTGGGCGTGAAACTGCTGGTGCGCACCACCCGGCGCATCAGCCTCACGCACGAGGGCGCGGCATTTCTTGAAGATGCCCACCGCCTGCTGGCCGACCTGGCCAGTGCCGAGGCCAGCGTCAGCGCCGGGGGCGTGAAGGCCAGCGGCCACCTGCGCATCACCGCGCCGGCCGGCTTCGGGCGCCGGCACGTGGCGCCTTTGGTGCCGCGCTTCGTGGCCCAGCACCCGGAGGTGTCCATCTCGCTGAACCTGGCCGATCGCCTGGTCGATCTGGTCAACGAAGGCTTCGACTGCGCTGTGCGCGTGGGCGACCTGCCCGATTCCAGCCTCGTCAGTGTGCGCTTGGCCGACAACCGTCGCCTGTGCGTGGCCAGCCCCGACTACCTGGCGCGCCACGGCCGCCCCATGGTGCCCGCCGACATCGGCCGCCACGACTGCCTCACGCTCAGCTCAGAGGCCAGCCAGACGCGCGGCTGGGCCTTCACGGTGGACGGGCAGACGGCTTATGTGCGCCCGGCCACCAAGCTCGATTGCTCCGACGGCCAAGTGCTGCACGCCTGGTGCCTCGAGGGCCTGGGACTGGCCTGGCGCTCGTGGTGGGAGGTCGAATCCGATGTGCGTGCGGGCCGCCTGGTCAGCGTGCTTGACGATGTCGCCGCGCCGCCCAACGGCATTTATGCTGTCTTCGCCCAACGCAAGCACCTGCCCGTGCGCCTGCGCCTGTGGATCGATTTCATCAAGGCCACGTATGGTGACCCGTCATACTGGTCCATGTCCTCCAGGAGTCCCCATGCTGACTGAATCCCTGCTGGCCTACGCGCACTTCGTGGCCATCCTCACCCTCGTCGTCTTCATCACCAGCGAGGCCGCGCTGTGCCGCCCCGAATGGATCAACGCCGCCGTGGTGCGCCGCCTGGCGCGCGTGGACATCATTTACATGGTGGCGGCGATCGCCGTGCTGGCCACGGGTTTTGCGCGCACCTACTGGGGCGTCAAGGGTTTCGGGTGGTACTGGCACCAGCCGCTGCTGCACATCAAGGTGACGCTGTTCGTGATCGTGGGCCTGATCTCGATCGCGCCGACGCGGGCTTTCATCCGCTGGCGCAAGGCGCTGGATGCGAACGGTGCGCTGCCGCCCGAGGCCGAGGTGCGCAAGGTGCGCAAGCTGATCATGGTGCAGGCGCACCTGGTGATGCTGATCCCGCTGGCGGCCGTGCTGCTGGCGCGTGGGGTGTGGGCGCGCTGATCATCCCGATCAGCAGGCGCCCGCTGTGCCCGTCAGACCCGAGGGCCTGACCCGTGCGGCTTACTTCGAGGCGGCTGAGGCTGCGCTGGCTGCGGCATCCTTCTCGCACTTCTTGATGAAGCTGTTCTTGGCGGCGCCGGCCAGCTTCTTGTCGGCGGCGGTGGTGGCGCAGGCGGACTTGGCTGTGTCCTTCTCGCATTTCTTGACGAAGCTGGTCTTGGCGGCGCCGGCCAGCTTCTTGTCGGCGGCGGTGGTGGCGCAGGCGGACTTGGCTGTGTCCTTCTCGCATTTCTTGACGAAGCTGGTCTTGGCGGCGCCGGCCAGCTTCTTGTCGGCCGCCTTGGCTTCGCAGGTGGCGTCGGCGGCATGGGCCAGGCTGGTGGTCAGGGCCAGGGTCATCGCGGCGATCATCAAGCGCATGTGAACTCTCCGTGGTGTGCAAAAGGGTGGTGCGGTCAGTCTAGCGCCCGGGTGAGGCGGGCGCCAGTGGCGCCTCAAGCTCAACGCAGTGCCCCCATGCGGCGGATGACAGCGAAGCTAGGGATGTGACGGCGTGACAAGGAGGCATATGGTCAAGCCCCATTCATGTCCGCTTCGGAGCCCCATCATGACGTCCTTTTCCCGCAGGGGCGCCTTGGCGCGCCGCAGTGTGGTTGCCACCCTCGCAATCGGCCTGACCGCGCTGGCCCAGGCCCAGTCCACGCAATGGTCCACGGGCCAGGTCACCATCGACTTCGATCCGAGCACCTTCTCGTTCACCAGCGACAGCACCTACACAGGGCCTCAGGGCGTGTCGCCAGCGTACAGCCAGGTGGGCCAGGGTGTGAAGCTGGACTTTGGCGGAACCTTGGCCGCCTTCGCCAGCAGCTATGTGTTCTTCGGTTCCGACGCGCGCACTGGGTCCTTCAATGCCCTGTTCAATTTCACGCCGGAGGCTGGTTATGCGATCACAGGCTACACCGTCACCTACACCGGTGGCTACTCTGTGGAGTCTCCCGCCAGCGTGAGCCTGAACGCGCAATCAGGCCCCCTGATTTTCAATGGCAACGGCGGCAGTGACAGTTTCTCGATCGACAACTACCAATCGGGGTCTGTCGCTCCGTTGCTGGCCGGCGAACTGAGCGCGTCGGCCAATGTGGAGTACATCCAGATCTTTGATGGCTATGAACTGGTCTACTCCCATGACGAGCAGGTGCTGGACCACTGCGAGACGGAAGACCCATTCACCTGCTACTACAACACCGTGCCGGTCTACATCCAGCAATCGATCTATCACACTGAAAGCGATCTGGGCGAAGGGCAGATCTACCTGAGCACGATCAGCGTGCAGGCCCATGTGGTGGCTGTGCCTGAACCCGGGTCGCTGGCCCTGGGCCTGGCGGGCCTGGTGTCCGTGGCCTGGTGGGCCCGTCGGCGTCCCGTTGCCTGACGGGCCAAGGCGTCTGCCCGCTGCGCCTTACATGATCCGACGCGGATGCGCCAGCGCCTCGTGCGCCGCATGCAGGCGCCGCACCAGCACGCGGATGAAGGCCTCGTCGAACAGATGCCGGCAGTTGGGGCTCAGTTGCCCCAGCGTCTCCGGCGTGAACGAGATCGTCGTGGCCGGCTCGGACACCATCACATCGGTGCTGTGCCGGCGCAGCTCGGGGTTGGGCGCCAGGTAGGCCATCTCGCCCACCGAGGTGCCCGCGCCCAGCAGCGCCACGCGCTTGCCGTTGCGGAACACCTCCACGCTGCCCTGCGCGATGATGTGGAAGGTGCGCCCCTCCTCGCCGCGCTTGTACAGCGAGTGCCCGAACGGGAAGCGCTGCCACTTGGCGCGGTGCACCACCTCCCACAGCTCCACATCGCCGAAGCTCACGAAGAAGTCCAGCTGGCGCAGCAGGTTGAAGCGCTCGGAATCCAGCACGCCCTGCAGGTGCCCGCGCGGCACCTTGTGGCTCACGATCAGGTCTGACAGGGCCTCTGCAAAAGCATCCCAGTTCGGGTAGCGGTCCTTGGGCTCCTTGGCCAGGGCCTTTTGCAGCACCTCGTCCACGGCCTGGTTCACACCGGCCCGCATCCCGGTCAGCGGGGCGGGGGTCTGGTTGTAGATCTGGTTCATCAGTACAGCTTGGGAGTTCGCCTCGAAGGGCGGCCGCCCGGCGATCAGGTGGTACAGCACCGCGCCCAGCGAATAGATGTCGGCGCGGCTGTCCAGCACCTCGCCTTCGAGCTGCTCGGGCGACATGTAGGCCAGCGAGCCGACCTGGTGCACCTGCGTGGCGTCGGCCTGCAGGTTCAGCACGCTGCCGAAGTCGGTGATCTTCACGTCCGTCACCAGGCCCTGCGCGTTGGTGATGGCCAGGATGTTGGCGGGTTTGACGTCACGGTGGATCAGGCCCTGCTTGTACACGTAGCTCAGCGCCATCGCGCACTTGAAGCCGATTTCGACGATCAGCTCCAGCGGTAGCAGGTTGTCCGGGCGGCAAAAGCTCTTGAGCGTGGTGCCCGGCACGTACTCCATCACCAGGTACGGCGCCACCGGGTCGGCCACGGCGTCGAAGATCTGCACCACGTTCGGGTGCTGCAGGCGCCCCACCAGCGCGGCCTCGGCCGCGAAGAAGCGCGCGTAGACCGGGCCATCCACCGCGTCCGTCAGCGCGGCCGAGCGCACGCGCTTGAGCGCCACGTCACGCTGGAAGAAATCGTCCTGGCACAGGAAGACCTCGCTGGTGGCGCCCTCGCCCAACCGGCGGATCAGCTGGTACTTGCCGATGCGGCTCGCACCCAGTTCGATGTCGATGGCTTCCATGAATGGCCGAGATCCGTGTAGCCCCCATCTTTCCACGTCCGCCCCGGGTTTCATGGCGCGAAAAGCCCGCCCGACGCCCGGCATTTCGTGACATTCTGACGTTTGTGCGCCCGCCTGGGGGCACCCCGTAAAATGCCCCCATGATTCAAGCCAAGCGTGATCTCCTGAAGGCCCTGGGTGAGGCCTTGCGCCAGGCGGCGCCCGACGCCGATGCGTCCTTCACCCCCGTGTTCGAGGCGCCCAAGCAGGCCGCCCATGGCGACCTGGCCGTCACGGCCGCCATGCAACTGGCCAAGCCGCTCAAGAAGAACCCCCGCGAGCTGGCCACGGCCCTCGTCGCGGCCCTGCAGGCCCAGCCGGCTGTGCAGCAGTGGGTCTCGGCCGTCGAGATCGCCGGCCCCGGCTTCATCAACCTGCGCCTCAAGCCCGAGGCCAAGCAGTCCATCGTCTCGGATGTGCTGTCCGCGGGCGAGGCCTTCGGCACCCAGCCTGCCACCGATCGAAAAGTGCTGGTCGAGTTCGTCTCGGCCAACCCCACCGGCCCGCTGCACGTGGGCCACGGCCGCCAGGGCGCGCTGGGCGACGCCCTGTGCAACCTGTTCGCCACACAGGGTCAGCAGGTCACCCGCGAGTTCTACTACAACGATGCCGGCGTGCAGATCGCCACCCTGGCCAGTTCCACCCAGGCGCGCCTCAAGGGCCTCAAACCTGGTGATGCCGAGTGGCCCGAATCGGCCTACAACGGCGACTACATCGCCGACATCGCCAACGATTTCCTGGCCAAGAAGACCGTCAAGGCCGACGACCGCGAGTTCACCGCCAGCGGTGATCCTGACGATCTGGATGGCATCCGCCAGTTCGCCGTGGCCTACCTGCGCCACGAGCAGGATCTGGATCTCAAGGCCTTCGACGTCCGCTTCGACAACTACTACCTCGAATCCAGCCTGTACACCTCGGGTCGCGTCGAGGCGGCCGTGAACAAGCTGGTCGCCGCCGGCAAGACGTTCGAGGACGGCGGCGCCCTGTGGCTGCGCAGCACCGATTACGGCGACGACAAGGACCGCGTCATGCGCAAGTCCGACGGTGGCTACACCTACTTCGTGCCCGATGTGGCGTATCACATCGCCAAGTGGGAGCGCGGCTTCGTGCAGTGCGTGAACATCCAGGGCTCTGACCACCACGGCACCATCGCCCGCGTGCGCGCCGGCCTGCAGGCGGCCGGTGTCGGCATCCCCCAGGGCTGGCCCGACTACGTGCTGCACAAGATGGTCACCGTGATGAAGAACGGCGAGGAGGTCAAGATCTCCAAGCGCGCCGGCAGCTACGTCACCCTGCGCGACCTGATCGAGTGGACCAGCAAGGATGCGGTGCGCTTCTTCCTGATCAGCCGCAAGGCCGACACCGAGTTCACCTTCGACGTCGACTTGGCCCTCAAGACCAACGACGAGAACCCGGTGTTCTACGTCCAGTACGCCCATGCCCGCATGAGCAAGGTGATCCGCGACTGGGCGGCCGAGCGCGGTGGCGATTTGGCGAGCCTGCCCGGCGCCCAGCTGGCGCTGTTGGCTGCCCCCAGCGAGCTGACCCTGATGAGCAAGCTGGCCGAATACCCCGACATGCTCACGCAGGCCGCCGCCGGCCTGGCCCCGCACGACGTGGCCTTCTACCTGCGCGATCTCGCTGGGGCCTTCCACAGCTATTACGCGGCGGAACGATTCCTGGTGGATGATGTCGACCTGACCCGCGCCCGTGTTGCGCTGCTGGCAGCCACCGCCCAGGTGCTGCGCAACGGCCTGGCGCTGCTCGGCGTCAGTGCCCCGGACAAAATGTGATCCCCTTCAAAGGACGCCGCTCTATGAAATCGCAACGCGGAGGCTTCTTCCTCGGCATGATCGTGGGCCTCTTGATCGGCCTGGCGCTGGCGCTGGGCGTGGCCCTGTACGTCACCAAGGTACCGCTGCCCTTCATCGACAAGGTGCCCCAGCGCACGGCTGAGCAAGATGCCGCCGAGGCCGAGCACAACAAGAACTGGGACCCGAACGCACCGTTGTACGGCAACAACCCTGCCAAACCCAAGCCGGTGCCCAAGCCCATCGTCGAAGACGTCACCGCCGACCCGGCCAATGCGGCGTCTGCCCCGGCATCCGCCGCATCGGCCAAGGCGTCCGAGCCTGCCAAACCGGCCAGCGCGCCCGCGTCGACCGCCCGCAACCCTGCAGCCATCCTGTCCGGCAGCGAACCCGCTGTGTCCACCAACCCGGCCGCTGATGCGTTGAGCTTCTACGTGCAGGCCGGTGCCTATGGCAACTCGGCTGAAGCTGAACAGCAGCGCGCCAAGCTGTCGATGATGGGCATGGAAGCCCGCGTCTCCGAGCGCGAGGTCAACGGCCGCACCATGTTCCGTGTGCGCCTGGGGCCTTTCGCTCAGAGGGAACTGGCTGAAGAAGTCCGGGTCAAGCTCTCGGGCAGCGGCATCGACACGGCACTGGTGCGCGTCCAGAAGTGAACAGAAAGGACACCCTCCAGATGAACCGCCGAGAGTTTTCCAAGCAGACCGCCGCCCTGGCAGGTCTGGGCCTGGCCACCGGCCTGGCCCCCTGGCAATCCGCGCAGGCCCAGACCCCGGTCGAAGGCACCAACTTCGTCAAGCTCTCGCAGCGTGCCCCGGTGTCCGCCCCGGCAGGCAAGGTCGAGGTCGTCGAGTTCTTCTGGTACGGCTGCCCCCACTGCTTCCACTTCGAGCCCTCGCTGGCCGCCTGGGCCGCCAAGCTGCCGCCCGATGTGGTCTTCAGGCGCGTGCCCGTGGCCTTCCGCGAGAACCCTTTCGCGGCCCATCAGCGCCTGTACTTCGCGATCGAGGCCCTCGGTCTGATCCCGCAACTGCACGCCAAGGTGTTCCATGCCATCCACGAAGAGCAGCTCAAGCTCGACAAGCCCGAACTGATCGGCGACTGGGTGGCCAAGCAGGGCGTGGACAAGGCCAAGTTCCTGGCCATGTACAACTCCTTCGCGCTGCAGACCAAGTCTTCCCAGGCCCGCAGCCTGATGGACGCCTACAAGATCGACGGCGTGCCCGCCATCGGCGTGGCCGGCCGGTACTTCACGTCGGTGTCGCTCAACGGCACACCCGACAAGGCCCTGGCCACCACCGACTACCTGATCGGCCTGGCCCGCAAGGCTGGCTGATCGGCTGCCTCCGCAGGCCCCCGTGTTGCGGGGGCTTTTTCCGGAGGATTTGCACGGACATCCCCTTGAGGCCTGTCCACGCACAGGCTTCACGGCTAAAATGAATGCAAAATTCATGCCGATAACGGCTCGCCGCATGCCCGTGTTTTCACTGCCTCCCGCTGAACCCCGTCACCGCCCCGCTGGCCTGGCTCTCTTGCTGGCACTGCTCGTCGGTGGCGCCCTGTTTGCCCAGCCGGCCTGGGCCGACAAGTCCGACCGTTTCCAGCCGCTCAATTTCGCGGCCGACAACGCCCGGGTCGACGACAACCAGCGCGTCAACGTGCTCACGGGCAATGTCGAGATCACCAAGGGCAGCATTGTGCTGCGCGCCGCCAAGGTCGAGGTGCGCCAGCAGGCCGATGGTTCGCAGACCGCCGTGGCCACCAATGGCGCGGGTGGCCGCGCCTACTTCCGCCAGCGCCGTGAGGGCGTCGATGAATTCATCGAAGGCGAGGCCGAGCGCATCGAATACGACGGCCAAGGCGACAAGGTCTACTTCAAGGGCCGCGCCGTGATGCGCCGCCTCAGTGGCGCCACGGTCTCCGACGAGGTCGTGGGCCAGAGCATCGTCTACGACAACCGCACCGAGGTCTTCCAGGTGGCCGGCGGAGGCGGCGGTGGCGGCACCTCCGGCGCCTCGTCGGGCGGACGGGTGCGCGGCGTGATCGCGCCGCGCAACGATGGCGGGGCTTCCGCTCCGCGCAGCAGCCCCGCGCCGCGTGATGGCGCCAGGCTGGCCCCCTCCGGCAACCTGTCGCAACCCGCCCTCGAAAGCACCCGCTGATGACAGACGCCGCGCCTCCCGTCACCGCCACCAGCCGGCTGCGCGCCGAGGGCCTCAAGAAGCGTTACGGCGCCCGCACCGTCGTCCACGACGTGCATGTCGCGGTTGGTGCCGGTGAGGTCGTCGGCCTGCTGGGCCCCAACGGGGCCGGCAAGACCACCAGCTTCTACATGATCGTGGGCCTGGTGCGCGCCGACGCCGGCATGATCGACATCGACGGCCAGCGCGTCGAGCTGCTGCCCATCCACCAGCGCTCCCGCATGGGCCTGAGCTACCTGCCGCAAGAGGCGTCCATCTTCCGCAAGCTCAACGTCGAAGAAAACATCCGTGCCGTGCTCGAGCTCCAGGTCGATGAGCGCGGCAAGGCGCTCACCTCGGCGGTGATCGAGCAGCGCCTGAACACCCTGCTGCATGATCTGAGCATCGAGCGCCTGCGCACCAGCCCCTCCCTGGCCCTGTCCGGCGGTGAGCGCCGCCGCGTCGAGATCGCCCGGGCCCTGGCCACGCAGCCGCGCTTCATCCTGCTCGACGAGCCCTTCGCAGGCGTCGATCCGATCGCCGTGATCGAGATCCAGCGCATCATCAGCTTCCTCAAGGGGCGTGGCATCGGCGTGCTGATCACAGACCACAACGTGCGCGAAACCCTCGGCATCTGCGACCGCGCCTACATCATCAGCGAGGGCCGCGTGCTGGCCGAAGGCCGCCCCTCAGAGATCATCCACAACGCCGAGGTCCGCAAGGTCTACCTGGGCGAGCACTTCCGCATGTAAGGGCACTGGCAGTCCATGAAGCCCTCCTTGCAGTTCCGGCTCTCGCAGCACCTGGCGCTCACGCCCCAGCTGCAGCAGTCCATCCGCCTGCTGCAGCTGTCCACGCTCGAGCTCCATCAAGAGGTCGAGCAGATGCTCGAGCAGAACCCCTTCCTCGAGCCGGAAGACGAAGGCGGTTTCGACAACAGCCTGGTCAGCCTGGACACCGAGCGCCAACAGTCCGAACGCCTGCAGCGTGAAGAGACCCGCGACGTCGAAAGTGCGGCCTCCACCGAGAGCGAGGCTCCGGCCGAGGGCGCGGGCCTGGACACGGCTGATCTGGGCACCACCGAGCGCGACGACTGGGAAAACGGCACCGAGCGCGACGACTTCGACGGCATCCGCGAAACCCCGTCGCGCAACAACGACGACGACGACTTCGACCCGCTGGAGCGCAACAGCGTCGCCATCAGCCTGGCCGAGCACCTGCGCCACCAACTGCGCGGCACCCGCCTGTCGGCGCAGGACATGGCCGCGGTCGACATGCTCATCGAGTCCCTCAACGAGGACGGCTACCTGGCCGACCCGCTGGAAGAGATCGCCGCTTCCCTGCTGCCCGAGGATGCCGACGAGGACACGCGCGAAGAAGTGCTCTCCCGCCTGCGCTGCGCCCTGCGCTGGCTGCAGAACCTCGACCCCCTGGGCGTGGGTGCAGCTGATTTGTCCGAGTGCCTGATCCTGCAGCTGCGTGCCAAGCCCCGCAGCGAAGCCCAGGCCATCGCCATCCTGATCTGCAAGAGCCACCTCGAACTGCTGGCCCGCCGCGATTTCAAGAAGCTCATGGCCGCCACCGGCGCCGACGAGGCCCTGCTCAAGGATGCGCAGGCCCTGATCGTGCAGCTCGAGCCCAAGCCGGGCCGTCCCTTCACGCGCGCCGAGGCCAACATCATCGTGCCCGATGTCATCGTGCAGAAGTCCGGCCGCGGCTTCAAGGTCGTGCTCAACCCCGACGTGATGCCCAAGCTGCGCATCAATGATCTGTATGCCCAGGCCCTCAAGCAGAGCCGCGCGCCGCGTGGCAGCGCGGCCTCCGAAGGCCATGCCGGCATGAGCTCGCGCCTGCAGGAGGCCCGCTGGTTCGTCAAGAACATCCAGCAGCGCTTCGACACCATCCTGCGCGTCTCCAACGCCATCGTCGACCGCCAGAAGAACTTCTTCAGCCACGGCGAGATCGCCATGAAGCCGCTGGTGCTGCGCGAGATCGCCGATGAACTCGGCCTGCACGAGTCGACCATCTCGCGCGTGACCACGGCCAAGTACATGAACACGCCATTCGGCACGTTCGAGCTCAAGTACTTCTTCGGCTCCTCGCTCAACACCGAGGCCGGCGGCAACGCCTCCAGCACGGCCGTGCGTGCGCTCATCAAGCAGCTCGTCTCGGCCGAAGACGCCAAGAAGCCGCTGTCCGACAGCCAGCTCAGCAGCATGCTCGAAGAGCAGGGTATCCAGGTCGCGCGCCGCACCGTGGCCAAGTACCGCGAAGCCCTCAAGATCGCCCCGGCCAACCTGCGCAAATCGCTCTGATCTGCCGCCGCTCCCGTGCCGCCCCGATGCCGCAACTGCCCAACCTGATCTCCAACCTCATCGCCGTCCTGCCCTGGCAGGACTGGGCGGCCCTGGCCCTGTTCATCACGGGCTGGATCGGCTATGCCCTCTTTGCCGACTGGCGCGCCAAGGTCCAGCGCACCCTGCTGGCCAGCACCAACCACTACCGCAAGCTGTGGATGCGCCAGGTCACCTTCCGTGACCAGCGCATCGTCGATGCGGCCGTGGTGCAGAACCTGTCGGCCAGCCCGTCCTTCTGGGCCTCCACCACCATCCTCGTGCTCGGCGGTCTGCTGGCGGTGCTGGGCACCAGCGACAAGGCCAACGTCCTGGTGCAGGACCTGCCCTTCGCTGCGCGCACCTCCATGCTCATCTTCGACCTGAAGGTCATCACCTTGCTGGTCGTCTTCGTGTATGCCTTCTTCCGCTTCACCTGGTCGATGCGCGTCTATTCCTTTGGCGCCATCGTGGTGGGGGCCGCCCCCAATGTCTCCGTCTTCGACAGCGGCGTGGCCGACCGAGAAGAGTACGCCGACCGCGCCGGCCGTTTGATGGGCCTGGCCGCCGAAAGCTTCGCCGACGGCCTGCGCGCCTATTACATGTCCTTCGCCGTCATCGGCTGGTTCATCTCGCCGGGTATCTTCATGGCGCTCACCCTGGCCGTGCTGTGGGTGCTGTTCCGGCGCGAATTCCGCTCCGACGTCTCCGCCATCCTGCGGGCCGACGCCCCCGGTCACCTCTGACCGCCGCCGGCGCCCCTGGCGCCGCCATCCTCACCCTGGGGGCTGCGGTGCGGCCTTCCTCCCGCTATCCTTCCGCCATGAACTCCACGCCCCCCCGCCGCCCCGGCCCGCCCGTCCGCGTCCCCCGAGACCGCCCCGACGCGGCCCGCCGCGACATGGGCCGGCCGGCCGGACGGGATGCCGGACGCCCCGGATCCGGCCGTGATGCAGGCCCGCCCGGTGGCCAGCGCCGCCCGGCCCCACCGCCCGCGCGCCGTGACCTCACCCCGATGCTCTTCCTGCCCTGCGCCGCAGGCGTCGAGCCCCTGCTGGCCGAGGAGATCTCGCCCTGGCTGCATGCGCTGCCGCTGGAGATCACCCCCGAGCGTGGCGGTGTGCGTGTGGCGCCCGCCACGCAGGAGCGCCGCGCCATCGACCTGTCCTTCGATCTCACCAGCGAGCTCGCGGCCACCATGGTCCGCGCCGTCTTCCTGCTCAACCTGCACAGCCGCCTGGCCCAGCGCGTGCTGTGGCGCGTGGCCCTGGGGCCCTACGCCAGCGAAGACCAGCTCTACCACCTGGCCCGCAGCGTCCAGTGGGATGACTGGATCACCCCCCGCAACACCCTGCGCGTCGATGTCACTGCCCGCCACAGCCCGCTGCAAAGCCTGAACTTTGCCGGCCTGCGCATCAAGGACGCCGTCTGCGACCACCTGCGCGAGCAGTTCGGCGAGCGCCCCGACGTCGACACCCGCCACCCCGACCTCAGCCTGCAACTCCACCTCGATGGCGACGTCGCGCATCTGTATGTGGACACCTCCGGCGAGGCCCTGTTCAAGCGTGGCTGGCGTGAAGACAAGGGCGAGGCCCCGCTCAAGGAAACCCTGGCTGCTGCCATGCTCGCCGCCGCCGGCTGGAAAGGCCGAGCCGAAGACGGTCCCCTGCTCGATCCGTGCTGCGGCTCCGGCACCATCGCCATTGAGGCGGCCCAGATCGCCTGCGGCATCGCCGCCGGCCTGCAGCGCCGCTTCGCCTTCGAGCGCTTGCGCCCCTTCGCGGCCCACCTGGCCGTGTGGCAGCAGTTCAAGCAGCAGGCCCGCGAGCGCGTCCATGCCCCGGCGGTGCGCATCTACACCGGCGACGTGTCCTTCCGCATGACCGACTTCGCCACCCGCAACGCCGAGCGCGCCGGTGTGCTGCACGCCATCGAGTTCAAGACGGCCGATGCCCTGCAGCGCCCGGCCCCGGCCGAAGGCGGCGTCCTCATGTTCAACCCGCCCTATGGCGAGCGCATCGACCCCAAGGGCACCGGCCATGGCGGCGGCGAGCGCTTCGCCCGTGAGGATTTCGTCGACCAGCAGGGCGCCAGCGACTTCTTCTCCCGCATGGCTTCCCACTGGAAGCGCCAGTACGGCGGCTGGACCGCCTGGGTGCTCAGCCCCGACATGAAGCTGCCCAGCGCCATGCGCCTGAAGGAAAGCCGCCGCGTCGTCATGTTCAACGGCCCCATCGAGTGCCGCCTGTTCCGCTTCGACCTGGTGTCCGGCTCGGCCAGGGCGCAACAGGCCCCCCAGGTAGACGCAGACGGATCCTGACCTCTTGAGGCTGCGGCGCGCCGGGCATCACGACGGCGCTGCCCGGTCTGCCCCTCCCCGCACTCAGCCGACGTGCCCTGCGACCAGCGACAGCATCATCAAGGGCGCCGTGTCCGCACGCAGCACGCGGGCACCCAGTCCCACCGGTACCCAGTCCAGTTCACGCGCCCGCTTTTCCTCCGCATCGGTCAGCCCCCCTTCGGGGCCGCTGAGGAAGCACAGGCCCGGATGCGTTGCCTGCGGCGTCAGCCGCTCGCCCTGGGCCAACCATTGCCCACCGGACAGGCTGGGCTCGAAGCTCAGCAAGGCGCGGTGCATCCGGGCATCCGCCGTCTCCACCCAGTGTTTCAGCGTCTGCACGGCGTGAATCACAGGGACCCGTGTGCGCCCGCTCTGCTCGCAGGCGGATTCCGCCACCGACTGCCAGTGCGCCACCTTTTTGGCTGCCCGCTCGCCGTCCAGGCGTAACACCGAGCGCTCGCACACCAGTGGCTGAATCGCCGCCACCCCCAGCTCCGTGGCTTTCTCCACCAGTGAGTCCATGCGGTCGTTGGTGGGCATGCCCAGGGCCAGCGTCACGGAAATGGGCAACTCTCGCTGCACCTCCTGGTGCGGCCCGACGACCACGGCCACCTCGCGCCGCCCCATGCGTGCCACCTGGGCGGACCACTCGCCGCCGCGTCCATCGAACAGCACCACCGCATCGCCTGGCTGCAGGCGCAGCACCTGCACGTGGCGTGCGGCACCTTCAGGCAACTCCAACTCCTGCCCGCTGGCCAGCACCGCATCTCTCAAGAACAAACGCACACCCACACCCACGCTCCTTGCGCCAACCTGGCATGAAGGCCCGCCCATCGAGCCTGCTGCCAGGACACGCCGCACCATCCGCGCGGCCACCACCGAGTGTCGCGCATCAGATCGGGCCGCCGCGCGCCTTCCATGCGATGTCGTCCGCCACATACATATATAGAGCGCGCGCCAAGCCCTGCGCGGAGAGGCCCTCTGGTGCTGCTGACAGGGCAGGGCTCCTCGATGGGCGTCTCGCCGCCGCACCGTGGCAGAACAGCCTCGAAACCGCGCCGAGCAACTTTCTTTGATCTTTTTTCGACAGGGCTTGCGCACTGCTTCAAATCCATGCCATAATTGCATTCTTCGCTGATCACGGCGCTGCAAACAAAGCAGCAAAGCAGATCAGGCGGCAAAGCGAAAGCGGCGCCCAAAGCGAAATGCTCTTTAAAAATTAACAGCCGATAAGCGTGGGTGTTTGGTGCAAGTGTTGTGCCAGATACTCATGAATTTGAAAGATGGATAGAGCTTATGCTTTGTTCTTCGATCGATTCCGAGATGAGTTTTGTAATTGCAGAGATTAAACTGAAGAGTTTGATCCTGGCTCAGATTGAACGCTGGCGGCATGCCTTACACATGCAAGTCGAACGGCAGCACGGGAGCAATCCTGGTGGCGAGTGGCGAACGGGTGAGTAATATATCGGAACGTGCCCAGTAATGGGGGATAGCCCGGCGAAAGCCGGATTAATACCGCATACGACCTACGGGTGAAAGCGGGGGATCGCAAGACCTCGCGTTATTGGAGCGGCCGATATCAGATTAGGTAGTTGGTGGGGTAAAGGCCTACCAAGCCTGCGATCTGTAGTTGGTCTGAGAGGACGACCAGCCACACTGGGACTGAGACACGGCCCAGACTCCTACGGGAGGCAGCAGTGGGGAATTTTGGACAATGGGCGCAAGCCTGATCCAGCAATGCCGCGTGCAGGAAGAAGGCCTTCGGGTTGTAAACTGCTTTTGTCAGGGAAGAAATCCTCTGGGTTAATACCTCGGGGGGATGACGGTACCTGAAGAATAAGCACCGGCTAACTACGTGCCAGCAGCCGCGGTAATACGTAGGGTGCGAGCGTTAATCGGAATTACTGGGCGTAAAGCGTGCGCAGGCGGTTGTGCAAGACAGGTGTGAAATCCCCGGGCTTAACCTGGGAACTGCACTTGTGACTGCACGGCTAGAGTACGGTAGAGGGGGATGGAATTCCGCGTGTAGCAGTGAAATGCGTAGATATGCGGAGGAACACCGATGGCGAAGGCAATCCCCTGGACCTGTACTGACGCTCATGCACGAAAGCGTGGGGAGCAAACAGGATTAGATACCCTGGTAGTCCACGCCCTAAACGATGTCAACTGGTTGTTGGACGGCTTGCTGTTCAGTAACGAAGCTAACGCGTGAAGTTGACCGCCTGGGGAGTACGGCCGCAAGGTTGAAACTCAAAGGAATTGACGGGGACCCGCACAAGCGGTGGATGATGTGGTTTAATTCGATGCAACGCGAAAAACCTTACCTACCCTTGACATGTTAAGAATCTTGCAGAGATGTGAGAGTGCTCGAAAGAGAACTTAAACACAGGTGCTGCATGGCCGTCGTCAGCTCGTGTCGTGAGATGTTGGGTTAAGTCCCGCAACGAGCGCAACCCTTGTCATTAGTTGCTACGAAAGGGCACTCTAATGAGACTGCCGGTGACAAACCGGAGGAAGGTGGGGATGACGTCAGGTCCTCATGGCCCTTATGGGTAGGGCTACACACGTCATACAATGGCCGGGACAGAGGGCTGCCAACCCGCGAGGGGGAGCTAATCCCAGAAACCCGGTCGTAGTCCGGATCGCAGTCTGCAACTCGACTGCGTGAAGTCGGAATCGCTAGTAATCGCGGATCAGCTTGCCGCGGTGAATACGTTCCCGGGTCTTGTACACACCGCCCGTCACACCATGGGAGCGGGTTCTGCCAGAAGTAGTTAGCCTAACCGCAAGGAGGGCGATTACCACGGCAGGGTTCGTGACTGGGGTGAAGTCGTAACAAGGTAGCCGTATCGGAAGGTGCGGCTGGATCACCTCCTTTCTAGAAAATGCATGATGCGAGCATCAAGCACTCACACTTATCGGCTGTTGATAGCAGCAAGATTGACAGAGACGCTAGGCGTCGGGCTGTAGAGCCTGGCGCTGATGAATGCGTTGGGTCTGTAGCTCAGTCGGTTAGAGCACCGTCTTGATAAGGCGGGGGTCGTTGGTTCGAATCCAACCAGACCCACCATTAGGTCTTGTCAAGGCAAGCCCGAAGGGGGATTAGCTCAGCTGGGAGAGCACCTGCTTTGCAAGCAGGGGGTCGTCGGTTCGATCCCGTCATCCTCCACCACCATCTCAGGTGGCTCGGTATTGTCAATCAAGCGCAAGGTTCCAAACCAAATAGTTGCCCGCCGAGAGGTGGCGCAGGCATTTGGTTTGTGACCTTTGAGTTGCAAGCTGCTCTTTAAAAATTCGTAGAGTCGAAATAATCAGCGTTGCTGATGGAAAGCATCCTTCGGGGTGCACCGTGCCATCAGCAACAGATGATTGCGTCAACAAACTTCAATGAAAGATTTGAAGAAACGGCAAGAACGCGTGCTGAGGGTCTGCAAGATCTTCAGCGCTCACAAATTGTCCTTGGTCCTAGATACCTCGTGCATGAACGGCATGGGGCGTCAAAGTTATAGGGTCAAGTGACTAAGTGCATGTGGTGGATGCCTTGGCGATTACAGGCGATGAAGGACGTGATAGCCTGCGAAAAGCTTCGGGGAGCTGGCAAATTAGCTTTGATCCGGAGATATCCGAATGGGGAAACCCACCCTTAGGGGTATCGCATACTGAATACATAGGTATGCGAGGCGAACCGAGTGAACTGAAACATCTAAGTAGCTCGAGGAAAAGACATCAACCGAGATTCCGAAAGTAGTGGCGAGCGAAATCGGAACAGCCTAGTCTTCTTTAGCATTTGACTTATCAAAACGGAATGGAAAGTCCGGCCATAGTGGGTGATAGCCCCGTATGAGAAAAGTCATTTGTGGAACTGAGTAGACGATAAGTAGGGCGGGACACGTGAAATCCTGTCTGAAGATGGGGGGACCATCCTCCAAGGCTAAATACTCGTAATCGACCGATAGTGAACAAGTACCGTGAGGGAAAGGCGAAAAGAACCCCGGGAGGGGAGTGAAATAGATCCTGAAACCGCATGCATACAAAAAGTAGGAGCCTCGCAAGGGGTGACTGCGTACCTTTTGTATAATGGGTCAGCGACTTACATTCAGTGGCAAGGTTAACCGAATAGGGAAGCCGAAGAGAAATCGAGTCCGAATAGGGCGTCTAGTCGCTGGGTGTAGACCCGAAACCAAGTGATCTATCCATGGCCAGGATGAAGGTGCGGTAACACGCACTGGAGGTCCGAACCGACTAGTGTTGCAAAACTAGCGGATGAGCTGTGGATAGGGGTGAAAGGCTAAACAAACTTGGAAATAGCTGGTTCTCTCCGAAAACTATTTAGGTAGTGCCTCAAGTATTACCATCGGGGGTAGAGCACTGTTATGGCTAGGGGGTCATGGCGACTTACCAAACCATTGCAAACTCCGAATACCGATGAGTACAGCTTGGGAGACAGAGCACCGGGTGCTAACGTCCGGACTCAAGAGGGAAACAACCCAGACCGCCAGCTAAGGTCCCTAAAATTGGCTAAGTGGGAAACGAAGTGGGAAGGCTAAAACAGTCAGGATGTTGGCTTAGAAGCAGCCATCATTTAAAGAAAGCGTAATAGCTCACTGATCGAGTCGTCCTGCGCGGAAGATGTAACGGGGCTAAGCCAGTTACCGAAGCTGCGGATTCACAGTTTACTGTGAGTGGTAGGAGAGCGTTCCGTAAGCCTGTGAAGGTGTCTTGTGAAGGATGCTGGAGGTATCGGAAGTGCGAATGCTGACATGAGTAGCGTTAAAGGGGGTGAAAAGCCCCCTCGCCGTAAGCGCAAGGTTTCCTACGCAACGTTCATCGGCGTAGGGTGAGTCGGCCCCTAAGGCGAGGCAGAGATGCGTAGCTGATGGGAAACAGGTTAATATTCCTGTACCGATCTATAGTGCGATGTGGGGACGGAGAAGGTTAGCTCAGCCAACTGTTGGATATGTTGGTTCAAGCCTGTAGTCGTGCCTGGTAGGCAAATCCGCCGGGCTTAGATGAGGGGTGATAACGAGTCTGCTTGCAGACGAAGTGAGTGATACCCTGCTTCCAGGAAAAGCCACTAAGCTTCAGCTATAGATTGACCGTACCGCAAACCGACACTGGTGCGCGAGATGAGTATTCTCAGGCGCTTGAGAGAACTCTGGAGAAGGAACTCGGCAAATTGACACCGTAACTTCGGAAGAAGGTGTGCCTTTAGTAGGTGAAGGGATTTACTCCTGGAGCCCAATGAGGTTGCAAAAAATCGGTGGCTGCGACTGTTTAATAAAAACACAGCACTCTGCAAAGACGAAAGTCGACGTATAGGGTGTGACGCCTGCCCGGTGCTGGAAGATTAATTGATGGGGTGCAAGCTCTTGATCGAAGTCCCAGTAAACGGCGGCCGTAACTATAACGGTCCTAAGGTAGCGAAATTCCTTGTCGGGTAAGTTCCGACCTGCACGAATGGCGTAACGATGGCCACACTGTCTCCTCCAGAGACTCAGCGAAGTTGAAATGTTTGTGATGATGCAATCTCCCCGCGGAAAGACGGAAAGACCCCATGAACCTTTACTGTAGCTTTACATTGGACTTTGAACAGATCTGTGTAGGATAGGTGGGAGGCTTTGAAGCAGTGCCGCTAGGTGCTGTGGAGCCAACGTTGAAATACCACCCTGGTGTGTTTGAGGTTCTAACCTTGTCCCGTTATCCGGGATGGGGACAGTGTATGGTGGGCAGTTTGACTGGGGCGGTCTCCTCCCAAAGTGTAACGGAGGAGTTCGAAGGTACGCTAGCCACGGTCGGAAATCGTGGTGATAGTGCATTGGCATAAGCGTGCTTGACTGCGAGACTGACAAGTCGAGCAGGTACGAAAGTAGGACAAAGTGATCCGGTGGTTCTGTATGGAAGGGCCATCGCTCAACGGATAAAAGGTACTCTGGGGATAACAGGCTGATACCGCCCAAGAGTTCATATCGACGGCGGTGTTTGGCACCTCGATGTCGGCTCATCTCATCCTGGGGCTGTAGCCGGTCCCAAGGGTATGGCTGTTCGCCATTTAAAGAGGTACGTGAGCTGGGTTTAAAACGTCGTGAGACAGTTTGGTCCCTATCTTCCGTGGGCGCTGCAAGATTGAGAGAGCCTGCTCCTAGTACGAGAGGACCGGAGTGGACGCACCTCTGGTGTATCGGTTGTCACGCCAGTGGCATCGCCGAGTAGCTAAGTGCGGAAGAGATAACCGCTGAAAGCATCTAAGCGGGAAACTCGTCTCAAGATAAGTCTTGCCGGGGCCTTGAGCCCCCTGAAGGGTCGTTGTAGACCACGACGTTGATAGGTTGGGTGTGGAAGCGCAGTAATGCGTTAAGCTAACCAATACTAATTGCCCGTGAGGCTTGACCCTATAACTTTGACGAACGATGGGCTAAAATCCGTCGAACAGCGTCAAGGACAATATGTGAATAAAACGTTTCTTGTACGTTGCTTCAAACATTGAAGCGTTCACGCAATCATCTGCATGCTGATTTAATAAAGACTCTACGAGTTTGTTGATACCGACAAGCTGCCAGCAATGGCAGCTGCCATGGTAGACCCAACAACGCCCGCCTGGCGCAAGCCAGGCCAAGGCCAACGGTTAAGCCTGATGACCATAGCGAGGTGGTCCCACTCCTTCCCATCCCGAACAGGACAGTGAAACGCCTCAGCGCCGATGATAGTGCGGATTCCCGTGTGAAAGTAGGACATCGTCAGGCTATTAATGCAACAAGCCCCCATCGAAAGATGGGGGCTTTGTTATTTCTACGGTCACTTTCTGCGCGTCCGAAAGTGATGCGTTATAGTGGTTTCATGTTCGACGTACTTGTTTATCTCTACGAGCACTATTGGCGCCCAGACGCCTTTCCCGAAGCGGATCTGCTGACACGCAAGTTGTCTGCCGTCGGCTTCGAGGCGGAAGAGATATCAGAAGCCCTCACATGGCTTGAAGGCCTCACACAGGCTGCGTCCACTGAACCCATTCAGCCCCAATCGAGCAGCGTCCGGATTTATTCTTCGGTCGAACTCGAACACATGGGTCCCGAGGCCCTGGGTTTCCTGCAGTTCCTGGAGTCTGCCGGCGTGCTTTCCGCCTCACAGCGGGAAATGATCCTGGACCGCATGCTGGCCATCTCCGGCGCCCCGGTCAGCTTGGAAGACCTGAAGGTGATCGTGCTGATGGTGTTCTGGTCGATGGGCGAAGAGCCCGATGCCCTGATCCTGGACGAACTGTTCGCCGAAGAGGGCGAACGCGTCCTCCATTGATGATCTGGGTTCCTTAGAGAGGAACCCCTTCCATCTTCCCCATCGAGCCCCCGCATAGGCCCACGCACGACCTGCTGTATTGGCTCGACGGGCAGCAGCTTGTTCTTCATGGTCAAGTATCGCCATGGCCTGCCGTAAATGTGAAAAGTGAGATGCTCCGCAGGAGTGTCTTGGTAGAACAAGGTAGAGATCGCGAAGACGGGTGGCATGGATGGCCGCACCGAGCTTTCCAAGGAGTGTGTGCATGACCAGAAAGAGCCCTTCGCTTCTGAGGTGGACGGTTTGGGCGGTTCTGGGCTTGCAGCTGGCTGGCTGCGACCAACTGGGCATCGAGACCCCTGCCAAGTCAGCGGAGCGACAAGAGGCCGAAGCGAAGGCCATTGGTTCGGCCTGCAGGCACGCCATGCGCGCCATCGAAGACTGCTACGTGCTCAATCCCAAGGCCGAGAAGTCGTCGGTGTTCAACGGCTGGCGCGAGATGGACGAGTACATGCGGGAGAACAAGCTGGATGGCGTCGCGCCGACGGTGCCCCGCCCGCCCCTGCCTGGTGCCAAACCGAAGAAGAAGGCCGACGACGACTCGGAGGCCGAGACGGAAACGGTTGAGGATGAGGCCGCCTCCACGCCTGCCAAGGCAAAAGCTGAGGGTGTCAGCAAGCCTACAGCATCGGGCGCCGCAGAAAAGGCCGCCTCGGTCCCCTCCAAGCCGGCCTGATGGGCTGGCGCTCTCAACTGAGCTTGCGTCGTTTTGGGGTCATGCTTTTGCTGGTCGGCGTGCCTCAGGTGCTCGGCGTGACGCGCGTGACGCCACGGACCAGCGCGGCGGAGTTCATGTCGGCGGCCCTTGCCTGCTGAACGATACGCCTGGCACCGCGCCGCGCGGCAGGGCTGGCCGCCTGACTGGGGGAGTTGCACGGGCTTTGGCTGCACCCCCTGGGATCAGATGCCTACAATGTCGGTTTCCCGTTCAGGGACAACCCGTTTCTGCGCATCAGCATCATGGACATCCTCCGACTAGAAGACCTCGTGGCCCAGGGCAAGCTGGCCAACCAGCGCGTGTTCATCCGTGCGGACCTCAATGTGCCGCAGGACGATGCGGGCAACATCACGGAAGACACCCGCGTGCGGGCCTCGGTCCCGGCCATCGAGCTGGCGCTCAAGGGTGGCGCGGCCGTGATGGTCACCTCGCACCTGGGGCGCCCCACAGAGGGCGAGTTCAAGCCCGAGGATTCGCTGGCCCCGGTGGCCAAGCGCCTGGGCGAACTGCTGGGCCGTGACGTGCCGCTGGTGAGCAACTGGGTGGACGGCGTGAGCGTGCAGCCGGGCCAGGTGGTGCTGCTGGAGAACTGCCGCCTGAACAAGGGCGAGAAGAAGAACAGCGAAGAGCTGGCCCACAAGCTGGCCGCGCTGTGCGATGTGTTCGTGCACGATGCGTTCGGCACGGCCCACCGTGCCGAGGGCACGACCTATGGCATCGCGCAGTTCGCCAAGGTGGCCTGCGCCGGCCCGCTGCTGGCAGCCGAGATCGATGCGATCAACAAGGCGCTGGAGGCGCCCAAGCGCCCGCTGGTGGCCATTGTGGCGGGCTCGAAAGTGTCGACCAAGCTGACCATCCTGCAATCGCTGGCGAAGAATGTGGACGGCCTGATCGTGGGCGGCGGCATTGCCAACACCTTCCTGCTGGCCGCAGGCCTGAAGATCGGCAAGTCGCTGGCCGAGCCGGACCTGATCGGCGAGGCCAAGGCCGTGATCGAGGCGATGAAGGCGCGTGGTGCCGAGGTGCCCATCCCTGAGGATGTGGTGGTGGCCAAGACGTTCGCGGCCGACGCGCCTGCGACGGTGAAGGCCGCCACGGACGTGGAAGATGACGATCTGATCCTGGACATCGGCCCGAAGACCGCCGCCAAGCTGGCAGCCCAGCTGAAGCAGGCCGGCACGGTGGTGTGGAACGGCCCGGTGGGCGTGTTCGAGTTCGACGCCTTCGCCAACGGGACGGAGACGATCGCGCGCGCGATCGCCGAGTCGAGCGCGTTCAGCATCGCGGGTGGTGGCGACACGCTGGCGGCGATCGCCAAGTACGGCATCGAGAAGGACGTGAGCTACATCTCGACCGGTGGTGGCGCGTTCCTGGAAGTGCTGGAAGGCAAGACGCTGCCGGCGTTCGAGATCCTGAGCAAGCGCGCGGCCGGTTGAGTCGGAACGGCGAGGCAGCGGGCAGGGGCTCCTACCCCCGCCAGCCTTGGTCAACAGACTTGGCGAGCCGGTGCGCCATTGGTCCGTCCTGAAAAAAGCCCAGCTGATGCTGGGCTTTGTCGTTGTGGGCGCGTGATGGCCGGAACGGGGCGCGCAGGCGCGATGATCAGTGCCCTGCGGCGTGCAGCGCTTCACCGGCCAGGATGGGGTTGCCGGTGCGGTTGAAGGTGTCCAGCCAGATCTGGTAGCTGTCGAGTTGGCCAGCCTTCCAGGGGTGGTAGCCGGGCTTGAAGTACTGGAGGTAGTGCCCGGCGATGGAGGTGAAGAGCCCATTGAGCGGGTTGTAGAGCCACCACAGGCCCTTGGTCCACATCCTGGCGCGCTGCCCGCGGCTGAAGCCGTCGACCTTGAGCATGTAGCGGGTGACCAGCAGCGAGTGGATGGTGAAGCCCAGGGTGACCTCCAGCATCGCGAGGATGCGGCGCGGGTACCAGACCTTGGCGACCTTCTGCATCACGTCGAAGGCGACGGCCTTGTGCTCGATCTCTTCCATGGCGTGCCAGGCGTACATGGCGCGCATGCGCGGGTCGCTGTGCTCGAGCACCTCTTTGCGCTCGAAGAAGCTGTGGGCCATGATGGCCGTCATGTGCTCGGAGGCGGCGGTGACGGCCAGGGTGTGCTTCTTGGGCACGTACTTGCGCATGATGCCGAAGAGCAGCCTGGTCTCGATGCGCTCAAGCATGTCGACGTCGATGCCCTGGGCCTTGAGCCGGTCGTTGAACTGGTTGTGGACGATGCCGTGCTGGCCTTCCTGGCGGATGAAGTCGCGGATCTCGTGCTGGAGCACCGGGTCGGTCACCTGGTCGCGGAAATCGCGCACGCAGCTGATGAAGAAGCGCTCACCCTCCGGGAAAATGGTGGACATGGCGTCGAAGAAGCGCGTTTTGAAGGGATCGCCACCGAACCAGTATTGGGGGATGTCGCCGTCGAGGTTGAAATCAAGCTTGTCGCGCGGGACGATGGTGTGAGGAGCGGATGACATGGTGCTCTCCTTGCGAAGGCGCTGTCGTGTGTGCTGACGGTACGGCGATGTCAGTGCGTGGGTGAGCCGGCTCTCCGCGCTGTCAGCGGTGGGGCTGCGCGACGAGCTGCTCGTTGAGCAGGTTGCTGGCGGTGACGGGCGAGTGCTTGTCCATCAGGTCCAGCCAGTGGGCATAGCTGGCGACGACGGGGTCGTCCCAGGGATGGAAACTGGGCTTGAGGTAGGCGAAGTAGCGGCCGGCCAGCGGCAGGAAGACGCCGCCCGGCTTGTAGAGCCACCACAGGCCCTTGGCCCACAGCCGGGTGCGCTGCCAGCGGGTGTAGCCGTCGACCTTGAGCATGTGCGCCATGATGCGGAACACATTGACGGGGAACAGGAAGGTGACCAGCAGCATGGACAGCACGCGGGTGCGGTAGCTGGCCTGGGCGACCTTGGTGAGCACGTCGTAGGCCACGGCCTTGTGCTCCATCTCTTCCATGGCGTGCCAGACGTAGACGGCGCGGATGCGCTCGTCGGCACCCTCCAGCACCTCGGGGCGCTCGACGAAGGCGTCGGCCATGATGGCGGTGATGTGCTCGGCCGCGGCGGTGACGCCCAGCGTGAACTCACGCGAGAGGTGCTTGCGCAGGATGCCGAACAGGCGGCGCTCCTGGCCCTTGAGGATCAGGTCGACACGCACGCCCTGGGCGGTGAGCCGGTCGTTGTACTGGGTGTGGACGATGCCGTGCTGGCCTTCCTGGCGGGTGAAGTCCTTGATGTGGACCCGCAGGGCTGGATCGGTGACCTGGTCTTTGTAGTCACGCACGCAGGTGATGAAGAAGCGCTCGCCGACCGGGAACAGCGTGGACATCGCGTCGAACAGGCGCGTCTTGAACGCGTCGCCGCCCAGCCAGTGGCGCGGGATGTCGCCTTCGAGGCCGAAGTCCAGGCGCTCGCGGGGCACGATGTCGGGAATGGGGTGGGCAGGTTGACGGCTCATGCTCCGCACTTTAGGCAGCATGGGCCGGGGCCGCAATGCAGCACCACGACAGGGCGGAAGAAATCGCGACAGAATGCCTTCAGGGATTACCCTGGCGGCGGAACTCGCTGGGCGACTGGCCCTGCCACTTGTTGAAGGCCTGGGTGAAGCTGCGCCGGTCGGTGAAGCCCAGGCGCTCGCTGATGTCTTCGATGCTCAAGGCGGGATCGGTCAGCCATTGGCGGGCCAGGTCATGGCGCACCCGGGCGACGATGGCGGAGTGGCTGGCGTCTTCGTCCCGCAGGCGGCGCTGCAGGGTACGGCTGTGCAGGCCCAGTGCCTGGGCCAGGGCGTCCAGCCCTTCACCGAGCAGGGCCGGCTGGTGGCGCAGCAGGGCATCGATTTGCGCGTGCAGGCTGGCGTGCTCGGGCGGCGTGCCGACACTGGCGTCTTTTTGAGCGACTTGCTGGGCGACGCGCCTGGCGGCGGTTTCGTGCAGAGAAGGCAGGGCGCCCCGCAAGGGCATGTCCAGCAGGGCCCGGTCGAACCACAGCGCATTGACTGGCTGCTCGAAGCGCACCGGCCCGCCGATGGCGCTGGCAAGGCGTTCGCTGCCTTGCTGAGGGGGGTGGCGCAAGGTGAGTTCGCTCTGCCACAGCGGCACGCCCACCATCTGCCGCGTGAACTTGCACAGGGTGACGAAGATGGATTCGGCGAAGGCCCAGGTGGTGGCCGGCTGGGCTTCGGCGTGGTGGAAGTCCATGCGCAGGCGGGCTTGGTCGCCGTGCTCCTGCAGGTCCCACTGGATGAAGGGATTGAGCAGCGGGCGCAGCCATTGCAGGGCGGGGACGGCTTCGCGCAGGGTGGGGCTGGTCGTGATGAAGGTTTCGAGGTCGGACAGGTAGTCGAAGGCGAAGGTCTCACCCAGCGTCACCGGGAAATGCATGTGCGGCGCATGGCGCCGGGTTTCCTCGACGCAGCGCTCCATCAGGATGCGCATGGCCTGCACGCTGATGACGGAGGCTTCCGGGTCCAGCAGGTCGGTGTCGATGCCGACTTCGCGCAGCAGGGGGCCGATGTTGAAGCCGCACAACGCTGCCGCCCGCGACCAGTTGGTCACGGTGACGAAGGGGATGGGCGTGTCGTCGGAGGTGGGGGCGTCGTCCACGGTGTGGCGATGGAAAGAGCGGCTCAGGCGGGCACGGGCAACCCGGCGGGTTGCTCATGCGCTTGGCCGAATTGTCGCAGCCAGTGCAGCACGGTCTGCGCGGTTTCGTCAGGGCGCTCGAACGGGTAGAGGTGGCTGCCCTGGATCCACGACAGGCGGGGGCCGACGACGCGGTGGATGCCGCCCAGGCCCACGCGCCTCAGCTCACGCGAGCGGGTGCCGCCGATGAAGGCGATGGGGCACTGCAGTGGGTGGCGCTGCATTTCGCGGGTGAGGCGGTGCGGCATGGTGTTGTAGATGTGGGTCTCGACCTCGCGCTGGAAGCGCAGGGTGTGGGGCTGGCCGAGCTGCGGCGCCTCGATGCCGTGGCGCAGGTAATCGGCCAGCACGCGCGGGTGAAAGGCTGCGAACTTGGGCTTGGCCTGGAAGTGATCGCGCGCCTCGCCGGCACTGGCCCACAGGTGGCGGCGTTGCGCCGCGATGCGCGACGGCATCACGACGGGCATCAGGCCCAGGGCCTTGACCATGCCGATGGAATCGGCTTTCCAGCCGTGCAGCAGGGGCGAATCGAGCACCACCACGCCGCGCGCCAGTTGCGGGTGACGGCAGGCCAGCATCATGCTGAGGTAGCCGCCCAGCGAGTGGCCGACGAGGTAGACGGGGTGGCCGATGTCGTCGCGGATGACATCGTGCAGGTGGCGCACGAGGTGGGGCCAGTCACGGGTGACGGGGTAGCGCGGGTCATGGCCGAAGCGCTCGACGGCCTGCACCCGGTAGCCCTGGGCCCGCCATTGTTCGAACAGGGCTTCGTAGGTGCCGGCAGGGAAGCTGTTGGCGTGCGAGAAAACGATGGTGGGGGCCGGGGAGGCGGCGTTCATGGCAGACCGGGCGCGAAGGTGTCGATGATGCATTGACGGCAGACCGGGCGGGATCTGAAGATCTGCCAGGCCCACCAAGGTCCGGCGTGGTGTTGTCGGGAGGGCCTTGCGGCGCGACCGCTGTGGTCCGTGTGCCGAAGCTGTCATTCTGCGACAGGCCGGCTGGCGGTGCAGGCCCTGCCCGAAATGTGGCAAACATCCCGAAGGGGGAGGCTGCTTGATGGATCAAACGTCGTTTTTTGATGTGAAACTAGCCTGACCGGCCCTTGCCGACCTGAGGAACACAAGACATGCCCCGTGCCACCAAGATCGTCGCCACCCTGGGACCCGCGTCCTCGTCACCCGAGATGCTCGAGCGCATCCTGATTGCCGGGGTGGACGTGGTGCGGCTGAACTTCTCGCATGGCCAGGCGCAGGACCACATCGACCGCGCCCACCTGGTGCGCGAGATCGCCCGCAAGGTGGGCAAGGTGGTGGCCATCATGGCCGACCTGCAGGGGCCGAAGATCCGCGTGGGCAAGTTCGCCGAAGGGCGCGTGATGCTCGAGCCCGGGCAGCCCTTCGTGCTGGACGCCAGCCGCACCGCCCTGGGCGACATCGCGGGCGTGGGCCTGGACTACAAGGAGCTGCCGCGCGACGTGAAGCCGGGCGACGTGCTGCTGCTCAACGACGGCCTGATCGTGCTGACCGTGGAAGCCGTGCGCGGCGAGGCCGTGCATACCCTGGTCAAGCTGGGTGGCGAGCTGTCCAACAACAAGGGCATCAACAAGCAGGGAGGCGGCCTGACCGCCCCCGCGTTGACGGCCAAGGACATGGAGGACATCAAGACGGCGGCGAGCTTCCAGTGCGACTACATCGCCGTGTCCTTCCCGAAGAACGCGACCGACATGGAGATGGCGCGCCAGCTGGCCAACGTGGCGGGCGAGCAGTGGAAGCACCGCCCGGCCATGATCGCCAAGATCGAGCGCACCGAGGCCATCCCCAACCTGGAGAGCATCCTGCGCGCCTCGGACGGCATCATGGTGGCCCGTGGCGACCTGGCCGTGGAGGTGGGCAATGCCGCCGTGCCGGCGCTGCAAAAGCGCATGATCAAGCTGGCCCGCGAGATGGACAAGGTGGTGATCACGGCCACGCAGATGATGGAGTCGATGATCGTGAACCCCGTGCCCACGCGCGCGGAGGTGTCGGACGTGGCCAACGCGGTGCTGGACGGCACCGACGCCGTGATGTTGAGCGCCGAGACGGCCGCCGGCAAGTACCCGGTCGAGACGGTGGAGCACATGGCCGCCGTGGCGCTGGAAGCCGAGCGCGCTGAAGAGGTGACGCTGGACGCCGACTTCACCAACAAGCGCTTCGAGCGCATCGACCAGTCGATCGCGATGGGCGCGCTGTTCACGGCCTACCACCTGGGCTGCAAGGCCATCATCGCGCTGACCGAATCGGGTTCGACTGCGCTGTGGATGAGTCGCCGCCGCATCCACGTGCCCATCTTCGGCCTGACGGCGCAGCCGATCTCGCTGTGCAAGATGGCGCTGTACCGCAATGTGCAGCCCTTGCTGGTGCCCAGCTTCACGGACCGCGACGAGGCGTTGCGCCAGGCCGAGAAGATCCTGGTGGAGCGCGGCGTGCTGCGCCCGGGGGACACCTATGCCATCACCTGTGGCGAGCCGATGGGCTACCCGGGCGGCACCAACATGCTCAAGGTGTGTGAAGTGATGGCCTGATTGGCAATCCCACGAACCCGCAATCTGAACCCCTCACCTGAGGGGTTCTGTGTTTCCAGGATGGATCAAGCGTGTCAGAATTTTTCCATGGCGAAACTGCATGGACATGCCTGACGGCGTCAATTCCGCGTATCGCCAATCTGTTGTTTGCAGGGTGGTCAAATGCTGTACGCGTTAAATACCGTTCGAGATTCTGAGTGGGAAGAACATGAGGCCTTGGCCGATTCCCCCACCATTTCGGCCAATACCCTGCCCTTTGTGGTGAGGGTGGTGCGCACGGAAGCCCATTTGCAGGAGGTGTGCGATCTGCGCGCCCTGGCCTACGGCAAGCGGATGCCGGAATTCGGCCGGGCCCTGAGCGTGCCGGAACCCAGCGACAAGGCCCGAGGCACCACCATCCTGATGGCACAGGACAAGGCCACGGGCGAGGTGGTCGGCACCTTGCGCATCCATTCCAATATCCAGGAGCCCCTGCCCATCCAGGGCGTGGTGGATATACCCAAGCGCCTGCAGGAAAACCTGCTGGTCGAGTTGTGCAGATTCTCGATCAAGCCGGGCTATAACAAGACCACGGTGCGCCTCGGCCTTTTCAAGGCGATGTACCTGTATTGTTATGCCCACCAGGTGCAATACATCTGGGTGGCGGCCCGCAAACCATTGAACGAGATATACAAATCTCTTGGGTTTCACGCGCCTGATGGCGGTGAAGAGCAATGGGTGCCCTTGAGTTATGCGGACAATATTCCGCACTCCATCCTGATGTTTGACGTGCTGGCGGCAGAGCGCACCTGGTTCGACATGCGCCACCCGCTGTACGAGTTCATGGGGCGCACCTACCACCCGGACATCCAGGTGTTTCGAACCTGAGGTCAGCCCATCACATCACGATGGCGGAGCGTGTGGAGCGCAGGTGGTGCGCCAGCACCGCCGTGAGCTGCGTGTCGTGGAAGGGCTTGGGCAGGTGGGCGTCCATGCCGGCGTTCAGGCAGCGCTCGCTGTCCTCGGCCATGGCGCTGGCCGTCAGGGCCACCACGGGCAGACGGGGCAGTTGCTGATCGCTTTCGTGCTGGCGCAGGCGGCGGGTGGCCTCGAAGCCGTCCATGCGGGGCATCTGGCAATCCATCAGCACGAGGTCGGGGCGTCGGGCGGTGGGGGAGGTCAGGCGCTCGAAAGCCTCCTGGCCATCCCGCACCTGCTCCACTGTGAGGCCCATGCGGCGCAGTTGCGTCTCCACGATCAGGGCGTTGACCTCGTTGTCCTCGGCCAGCAGCACGTGGCCCCGCAGGCGCATGGGCAACTCGTCGTCGAAGCTCATGGGGCGTGAGGCTTCCCAGGCTGGCACGGCGGGAGGCTCGGGCGAGGCCGGAGCCGCCACGCCGGGCAGCAGCACGGTGAACTCGAAGGTGGAGCCGTGGCCCACGCGGCTGCTGCAGGTGATGTCACCGCCCATGGCGCGGCTGATCTCGCGCGAGATGGTCAGGCCCAGGCCGGTGCCGCCCACGGCGTTGCCCACGGCCGCGTCGGCCTGGCGGTAGGGGTCGAAGATGCGCTGCAGGTCATCCGGCGCGATGCCGATGCCCGAATCGACCACCTGCACGACGATGATGCCGTCGCTTGCCCGCCGCTGGGCGCGCACCTCGATGCGGCCCTTGTCGGTGAACTTGATCGCGTTGCCGACCAGGTTGAGCAGCACCTGCCGGACCTTGGGGCCATCACCAGCGACCCAGCACGGCTTGGGCAGCTGGATGTGGTCGTACAGGATCAGGCCCTTGTTCTCGGCGGAAACGCCGGTCAGGCTGATCACGTCCTCGAGCAGCGCGTCGAGGTCGAAGGCACGGTGGTCGATGCTGAGGTGGCCGGCCTCGATGCGCGAGAAATCGAGGATGTGGTTGATGATGGTGAGCAGGTGCTCGCCCGAGCGTTGCACCAGGCCCAGCTGCTTGCGGTGCCCCAGGTCGGGCACGCTGTCGAGCAGCATGCGGGTGAGGCCGAGGATGCCGTGCAGCGGCGTGCGCAGCTCGTGGCTCATGGTGGCGACGAACTGGCTCTTGATCAGGTTCTGGCGCTCGGCGTCATCCAGCGCGGCCTCCTTGTCGGACACGATGCGGTCGATCAGGAAGCGGTGCCACAGCAGCTCCAGCACCGTGCGCTGGGCGCGCCGGGCCACGATCAGCAGACCCGCCATGAAGGCCAGCAGGGCCGTGCCCCCATACAGGCCGAAGGCGTCGCCGCGCAACAGCAGGTGGAAGGCCATGGGCAGCACCATCGGCACGCAGTAGGCCACGTTGGCCAGCCAGTTGGCGTGCAGAGTGAAGGTGGCCACGGCCGCCACGCCCATCAGGCTGGCGCCGATCACGGTGAGGGCCAGGTCGTTGTTGGGCGGCAGCAGCATCACCCCTGCCAGGCCCCAGCAGACGCCGTCCAGCAGGATCAGCATCACCGCCCAGTTGTACCAGCGGCGGTTGGGGCGGGCCTTGCGGGTTCGAAAGAGCTGCTCCTGCACGATGCGCGGCAGGGCCGCCGCGATCTTGAGGCCCAGCCACAGGTGCACCATCTGGGGATCGACGTGCTGGGCGGCGTACACGGCCAGCAGCACGGCAAATGCCGTGGCCACCAGGGTGGCGGCGGCGGTATGGCTGAACAGCATCCGCAACTGTTCGGCCCTGATCTGGCGCCGGACGACGGTGTCGACCGGCGGGTACTGCCCGGAGGCGGATGGATGGCTCATAGCGTGACGGCTCACCACGGACAATTCCGGTCCTTGAAAAATGAGCCTCTTGAATTGTGTCGCCAGACGCGTGACATTCTCCACAAGAAATACCGGCTGTTGGCCGGCCATATTCAAATCCGCGGGCGCCCCGGGGAATGTGTATCGCGGTGGCATCACAACGCGGTTGTGCCAGCCCTGGCAGCCCGATGGCCCCGCTCGCCCGCCGGATCAAGGGGGGGCCAGCAGGTCCGGGGCCGCAGCATCGGTAAAATCGCCCGCAGTTCAATCCTTTCCACTTCCTCTGGGGATCTGCCATGGCACTCGTTTCAATGCGCCAACTGCTGGACCATGCCGCCGAGCACGGCTACGGCATTCCGGCCTTCAACGTCAACAACCTGGAGCAGGTCCAGGCCGTGATGGCTGCCGCCGACGAGGTGGGTGCGCCGGTCATCCTGCAGGCCAGCGCCGGTGCCCGCAAGTACGCCGGCGAGCCGTTCATCAAGCACCTGATCCAGGCGGCCGTCGAGGCCTTCCCGCACATCCCCCTGGTCATGCACCAGGACCATGGCACCTCGCCCGGCGTGTGCCAGGGCGCCATCAACCTGGGCTTCGGCTCGGTGATGATGGACGGCTCGCTGAAGGAAGACGGCAAGACCCCGGCCGATTTCGCCTACAACGTGGACGTGACCCGCAAGGTGGTGCAACTGGCCCACAAGGTCGGCGTGACCGTGGAAGGCGAGCTGGGCTGTCTGGGCAACCTGGAAACCGGTGAAGCTGGCGAGGAAGACGGCATCGGCGCCGAAGGCAAGCTGGACCACAGCCAGATGCTGACCGACCCGGAAGAAGCCGCCGTGTTCGTGCGTGAAACCCAGCTGGACGCCCTGGCGATCGCCATCGGCACCAGCCACGGCGCCTACAAGTTCAGCCGCAAGCCCACGGGCGACATCCTGGCGATCTCGCGCGTCAAGGAAATCCACAAGCGCATTCCCAACACCCACCTGGTGATGCACGGCTCGTCGTCGGTGCCGGCCGAGCTGCTGGCCATCATCAACCAGTACGGCGGCAAGATGAAGGAAACCTACGGCGTGCCGGTCGAGGAGATCCAGGAAGCCATCAAGCATGGCGTGCGCAAGATCAACATCGACACCGACATCCGCCTGGCGATGACGGGCGCGGTGCGCAAGTTCCTGGCCGAGAACCCCGACAAGTTCGACGCCCGCGAGTGGCTCAAGCCGGCGCGTGAGGCGGCCAAGCTGGTCTGCAAGCAGCGTTATCTGGAGTTCGGATGCGAAGGCCAGGCCGGCAAGATCAAGCCGATCGACCTGACCGAGATCGCAGCCCAGTACGCCAGCGGCAAGCTGGCCCAAGTGGTGGCCTGATCCACCTTCTGGCCTGCATCTGCAGGAACCGGCGTGTGCTTTTAGGCCTCGCCGGTTTTTTTGTGTGTGCTGCTTGCTTGCGGTGGAGCGCTTTGTCGTGGCAACGCGGGGTGCGGGATGTGGTGGCAGCCGTCCGGACTTCAATGTTGGCGGTCCCGCCGTCGGCGTGACTGCCCTGTGCTGCTCGCGGCGAGGTGGGGCCGCACAACTCACTCCGCGGCCCTTGGCCGCTGCGTTCAAACAGGTGCGGCCAGTCAGTTCACGAAGCATGTGCTGCGCACATGCCCACCTCGCAGCTGTGCTGCTCGGCGCCAACAAGGCGCCCGGCCGCCTGCCCCCACATCCCTTTTTCACCCCGCTGATAGCGTGCGGAGACGGCCGTGGCGTGCCGCCTTCTGCGCGAATGGAACAGTCGAGCCTTGGGCATTTGGGCAAGCGCCAGACCTTGCGAGGCAAAGAACAAGACCCTCTGCATGCGGTTAGCGGGGCATCAAAGGGCTGAGGGGTGTTCAGGCCGGGCGCCTTGTTGGCGTCGGAGGCGCGCAGGGAGGGACAGGTCTGCCCCTCGCGAAGCGAGGGGATGGCGAGCATGTTTGAGGCCCGCAGGGCCGAGTTGCGCAGCCACCTGTCCCGTACGAGCAGGCGGAGAGCAGTCACGCCGAAGGCGGGACCGCCAACATTGAAGCTCGGCCTGAACACCCCTCAGACCCCGCCCCGCGCTTTCACGCCAAAACGCCAGCCCACCTCAGGCCAAGGAAAATGCCCGCCCCAGGCACCATTCGCTTGACCTATCCTGTGGCCCGCCATCCCTGATCGCCAAAACCACATCCCACACGACCGGAGACCCATCCATGGCCACCCTCAAGCTCTACGGCTTCCCTTTGTCCAACTACTACAACAAGGTCAAGCTGGCCCTGCTGGAAAAAGGCATCGCCTTCGAAGAAGTGCGCGTGCCCCAGATGGGTCCCAAGACCGACGAGATGCTGGCCATGTCGCCTTTGGGCAAGGTGCCCTGGATCGAGACGGAGCAGGGCAGCCTGTGCGAAAGCCAGGTCATCCTGGACTACATCGAGGCCCGCTGGCCCGATACCGCCCTGATCCCCGCCGATCCGTTCCAGGCCGCCAAAGTGCGTGAGATCAACACCTTCCTGGAGCTGCACGTGGAACTGTGCGCCCGCCAGCTCTACCCGCAGGCCTTCTTCGGGGCCGCGTTGCCCGAGAAGTACGTGGCCCGTGTGCGTGCCGATCTGGAGAAGCACTTGGCGGCTTTCAAGCGCCTGGTGGTCTTCGGCCCGTACGTCGCGGGCGACACCTTCACGATCGCGGATTGCAGTGCCTATGTGCACCTGCCGCTGGCCGGGCTGGCGTCCAAGCTGGTGCTGGGCGAGGACCTGGTGATGGCCGCGGGCATCGACTGGAAGGCGTACGTGAAGCTGATCGAACAGCGCCCGACGGCCCAGCAGGTGGCGGCCGATCGCAAGGCCGATCAGGCGCGCATGAAGGGCGCTTGACAAGACTGTGGGCTGGGGCGCTGCTGGAAGTCCCTTGAGTGGGGTAGGTGCCGCCTGACATGCGAAACAGCGCAGGCCCGGCGGGCACGCGCCGCCGACTTCAATAGAATCAGGCCACAAACGCGTTCTTCTCAGGAGCCGCCATGGAGCCCATCCAGGCAGCTGTACCCCCCGTCGTGCCGTTCGATGCCCTTCCGGCCTGGCTGCCAGAGGCGGGGGACATGGGCCGGGCGCTGAAGAGCCTGGACTGGGCCGCCACGCCGCTAGGGCCCCAGCGCGACTGGTCGGAGTCCCTGTGCACCGCCGTCGCGATGGTGATGGCCGCCCCCGTGCCCATGTTGCTGGCCTGGGGCCCGCAGCTCGTGCAGATCCCGAATGAAGCCTGGTTCCGCCTGCATTGGCGCCGGCAAGGCCGTGAGCCCGCACCGGCCATGGGCCGCTTGCTGATCGACGATTGGCAGGCCATCTGGCCCCGTGTCGAGGACGCGATGGAGCAGGCCTGGGGCGGGCGAGGCTGTGTGGTCTCGTCCTTCGAGCCCCCCGTGGTGCCAGGCCAAGTCGACGGCGCCGTGCAGGGCTCTCCGCTGCACACCCTGGCCATCAGCCCGGTGCCGGAGCGCCTGGGCCAGGTAGGAGGGCTGCTGCTGGCGCTGAGTGAGCCGGTCACCGACCATCAGAATGAGCTGACCCGCTTGCGCCGGCAATGGGAAGACGATGTGCGCAGCGTGGCGCGGGCCAAGACGGAGTTCCTGGCCAACATGAGCCACGAGATCCGCACGCCCATGAATGCCGTGATCGGCATGACCACCCTGCTGATGGGCACCGAGCTGTCGGTGCAGCAGCGCGAGTTCGTCGAGACCATCCGCAGCTGCGGCGACCACCTGCTCACCATCATCAACGACATCCTGGATTTTTCCAAGATCGAGGCCGGCAAGCTGACGCTGGAGCGCCAGCCCTTCGACCTGGCCGACTGCATGGAGGGGGTGCTGGACCTGGTCTCGGGCCGGGCCACGCAGAAGGACCTCGAACTGCTGCTGGACATCGCGCCAGGCGTGCCGCGGCGGGTGGTGGGCGATGTGTCGCGGCTGCGCCAGGTGGTGATCAACCTGGTGGACAACGCCGTGAAGTTCACGCCGCAGGGCGAGGTGGTGGTGAGTGTGCGGGCCGCGTCCGATACGCCCGGGGTGCTGGAGTTCTCGGTGCGCGACACGGGCATCGGCATCTCGCGCGAGCAGATCGGCCGCCTGTTCCAGGCCTTTGGCCAGGCCGACACCTCGACCACCCGGGTGTACGGCGGCACCGGCCTGGGGCTGGCCATCACGCGCCGCCTGGTGGAACTGATGGGCGGGCACCTGCGCGTGGACAGCGTGCCGGGCCAGGGGGCGCATTTCCAGGCGCGGCTGCCGCTGCCCGGTGTGGCAGAGCCTGACGTCGCGCCGGAGGCGTCGCCCCTGGCGGGCAAGCGTGTGCTGGTGGTCGACGACAACGCCTCCAGTGCCCGCATCCTGCAGCAGATGCTGGCGTCGTGGGGAATGTCGTCCCACACCTGCGAAGGCAGCCTGCAGGCGCTGCAGCTGCTGGCCGGGGGCGTGCCTTTCGATGTGGCCTTGATCGATTACCTGATGCCCGAGATCAATGGCGTGCAGCTGGCCGGGGCCATCCGGGCCATGCCCTCGGCCCAGGAGCTGCCGCTGATCCTGCTGAGCCCCGCGACCGTGCCGCGCACCCAGGCGCGTTTCCAGGCCGTCATCACCAAGCCGATCAAGCAGGACCTGCTGCGCGATGCGCTGCTGCGCACCCTGGTCGGCGAAGACTCTGCGCCCGCGCCGCTGATGGACGAGTCGCCTCTGGGTGACCGCTATCCGCTGCGCCTGCTGGTGGCGGAGGACAACCTGGTCAACCAGCGCGTGATCCGGCTGTTGCTCGACAAGTTGGGCTACGCCGCCGACGTGGTGGCCAACGGCCTGGAGGCCGTGGAGGCCGCTGCCCGCGTGCGTTACGACGTGGTGCTGATGGACGTGCAGATGCCCGAGATGGACGGCATGGATGCAACACGCGCCTTGCGCCAGCGCCCGGTGGACGAGCAACCGCAGGTGATCGGCCTGAGCGCACACGCGCTGGCCGAAGCGCGCCAGGCCTGCCTGGACGCGGGCATGGACGACTACCTGACCAAGCCCGTCGTGTTCGAGCAGTTGTCCAACGCGCTGCAGCAGGCCTGGCAGCGACGGCAGACACCGCGCCAGCAGGCTGGGGCGGGCACATCAACGCCAGCCTTGGCCTGCATGCTGCCGGTGCCATCTTTGGCAGGCTCCAGGCCACCGGATGAGGCCGCCGCCGTGCTGGACGAACGCAAGCTGCAGTTGCTTGACCGCTTGATCGGGCGCGACAAGGTGGACGAGCTGGTGCGCATGTTCCTGACCGACACGGCCGAGTTGCTGGCCCAGGCGCGCGAGGCGGCCGAGGCCGATGACGTGGCGGCCCTGCGCCGGCATTTCCACGCGTTGAAGTCCACCAGTGGCGAATTGGGGGCAGCCCAGTTGCACCGCCTGTGCGTGCATGTGGAGGGGGCGGAAGGTACGCAAGCCGATGGGCAGGAACCGCCCTGGCGCGTGCACGTGGACAGGGCCATTACCCTGTTCGGTCAGGTGCGTCAACAGCTGTTGATGCGGCTCGGCGCGGTTTGAGCATCGGCCGCATCGCCAGCGTGCATTGACCCTGTAGACGTCAGGTTGTTATTTGCACTATCATCAAATTTCACATCCCAGCGGACCGCCGATGTACGTTTGAGCAAGGCCCGCCAACGACACACGGAGGCTCCCCATGGCCCAGGACATCTGCCGTCGCAACAACGTGACGATGCAAGGTGCAAGTAGTGGCAGGACGGTGTTGTTTGCACATGGTTTCGGCAACGACCAGCACAGCTGGCGCCATGTGGCCCAGGATTTCGCCCGCGATCACCGCGTGGTGCTCTTTGATTACGTGGGCTGCGGCCACTCCGACCTCCAGGCCTGGACGCCGGAGCGTTACCACACGCTGGCCGGCTATGTGCAGGATCTGCTCGATGTGTGCGACGCGCTGGCGCTGTCACGCGTCACGCTGGTGGGGCATGCCATCGGCGGTGTGATCGGCCTGCTGGCTTCCTTGCGCCGCCCCGATGTGTTCGCGCAGCTCGTGCTGGTGGAGCCTTCTCCGCGCTATCTGAACGACCGTCCTGGCTACCACGGGGGCTTCGAGCGCGAAGACATCGCGGGCCTGCTCAACCTGATGGAGCGCAACGCCGGGGCCTGGGCCGAGACCCTCGCGCCCAGGGTTGGCACGGGAGACCCCGCCATCTGCCGCCACTTCGCTGAACGCGTGCTGCTGGCCGACCACCGCGCCGAGCTGTGCAAGGTGCAGGTGCCCTCGGTGATCCTGCAGGGTGGGCGCGATGTGCTCACGCCACCCGATGTCGGGCACTACATGCATGAACACATGCCCGGCAGCGCCCTGCAGGTGCTGCCCGAGGCGGGACACTGCCCGCACCTGAGCCATCCAGACGACACCATCACCGCCATCCGCGACCATCTGCTGGTGCATTGAGCCGCCCAGGCGGCATCCGGGCCCAAGAGCCCCAGGGGGAGGACCATGAGCTGTCTCCAGGAGATGCTGATGACGATGCACGAGGTGCCCTGCGGGGCACTGGCCCTGCTGGACGACGGACGCATCCTGGCGGCGAACCGCGCCATGGTGGAGATGATGGGCGGCGAGCGGGCCGACCTGGCCGGGCGCCATGTCGATGAGCTGCTGCCGCCGGCCTCGCGCCTGCTGTTCCACACCTACCTGTTTCCCTTGCTCAAGCTGCAGGGCCACGTCGACGAGATCGCCCTGCCCATGCGCACCGTCGACGGCCATGGCATCGACACCCTGGTCAACGTGTCGCGCGTGGTCGAATCCGACGGGCGCGCCGTGGTGCGCTGCGCCGTGTTCCGTCTGCGCGAGCAGCGCCGCCTCGAAGACCAACTGCTGCACGCCAAGCGCGCGGCCGAGCAGGTGCCCGGCCTGCTGTTCCATCTGCGGCGAGAACCCGATGGCGAGCTGCGCTTTCGGTACGCCAGCGATGCGCTGCGGGGCTTGTTCGGGGTGGCCCCGCGCGAGGCCGCGGCCAGTGCCAACCATGTGCTGGCCACCATCCATGCCGACGACATCCAGGCCGTGCTGATGGCCCTGCAGCAGTCGGCCGACCGGCTGGAGCCCTGGCACATGGAGTACCGCGTCAGCCTGCCGGGTGGGGTGCAGTGGCGCGAGACCCATGCCACGCCGCAGCTCGACAGCGATGGCGGCATCTCGTGGCATGGCTACACCTTCGATGCGACCGAGCGCAAGACCATGGAGGCCGTGCGCCGTGACAAGGATGCGGCCGAGCGCGCCAGCCGGGCGAAAAGCGAGTTCCTGGCCCGCGTGAGCCACGAGTTGCGCACGCCGCTCAACGGCATCCTGGGTTTTGCGCAGATCCTGCTGATGGACCCGCGTGCGCCGCTGGATGAATCCCAGCGCCGACGTGCCCTGTGCATCGAATCCGCCGGCCAGGCGCTGCTGGGGCTGATCAACGAGGTGCTGGACATCGCCCGCATCGAGGCGGGTGGCGTGCGCGTGGACATGGGCGACGTGGACGTGGCGGCGGTGGTGCGCGAGGTGTCTGCGCTGATCGAGCCGATGGCCGCGCGCCGCGGCGTGACGGTGCAGCTGGACGTGGCGGCGGAGTGCGTGGCCCGGGCCGATCCCCAGCGCCTGGCCCAGGTGCTGACCAACCTGCTGAGCAATGCGATCAAGTACGGGCCGCAAGGCGGGCTGGTGCGGGTGTACGCGGCGGCCGAGGGGCCTTGGACACGGTTGATGGTGAGCGACCAGGGGCCGGGCCTGAGCCCCGAGCAGCAGACTCAGCTGTTCCAGCCCTTCAACCGCCTGGGCGCCGAGCGCACGCAGACCGAAGGCCACGGCCTGGGCCTGGTGATCACGCGCGGCCTGGTCGAGCTGATGGGCGGGCGCATGCTGGTCAACAGCACGCCGGGGCAGGGGGCCTGTTTCGGCCTGCTGCTGCGCGCCGGCACGCCGGGTCTGGCCGCCGACCCGCTGGCCGGTGGCGCGCGCCTGCAGCCTTTGGTGCTCGAAGCGGCGGATGACCTGCCCGAGGCCCGCGTGCTGTACGTGGAAGACAACCCCATGAATGCCGAGCTGATGGTCTCGCTGTTCGCACTGCGGCCCAGCTACCGCCTGCTGGTGGTGGACACGGCCTGCCGCGCGCTGTCCGTGGCGCGCGATTTCCAGCCCGATCTGCTGCTGCTGGACATGCAGCTGCCCGACATGGATGGGCGCCAGCTGCTCGACAGCCTGCGGCAGTTGCTGGACGATCCGGCCCCCGGCAAGCCGGCCTGGTCGCGGGTGCCGGCCGTGGCCGTGTCGGCCGATGCCGTGGCCGAGCATGTGGCGCAGGCCCGGGGCGCCGGCTTCGCGGATTACTGGACCAAGCCCCTGGACCTGCCGCAGGTGCTGCCCGGCCTGGACGGTCTGTTGCGCCGCAGCCGGGCGGCTAGCGGCACAATGGCGGTCTGAGCGCCCTGGTGCGCCGGCCCTGGCGCAGGCATTGCGCGGGCCGGCCGCGGCCGGGGCGGGCCGTCCATCCGATTTTTCCGCCGCGCCGACATGACTTCCGCCCTGCACACCTCCAGCCTGCAATCCCTGCCCCTGCTTGCCCGCGGCAAGGTGCGCGACAACTACGCCGTCGGCCACGACCGCATCCTGATGGTGGCCTCCGACCGCATCAGCGCCTTCGACGTGATCATGGGCGAGCCCATCCCGGGCAAGGGCGCGCTGCTGACGAAGATGGCGCTGTTCTGGTTCGAGCTGCTGAAGGATGTCGCCCCCAACCACCTGACCGGGGACGACCCTGTCAGCGCGGTCAAGCCCGAGGAGCGCGCCCAGGTCGAGGGCCGCGCCATGCTGGTCAAGAAGCTCAAGCCCCTGCCCGTCGAGGCCGTGGTGCGCGGCTACCTGGCCGGCAGCGGCTGGAAGGAGTACCAGCACAACGGCGAGGTCTGTGGCGTGAAGCTGCCGGCCGGCCTGCAGAACGCCAGCAAGCTGCCCGAGCCCATCTTCACCCCGGCCACCAAGGCCGACGTGGGCGACCACGACGAGAACATCAGCTACGACAAGATGGTCGAGATCATCGGTGCCGATCTGGCCGAGCAGGTGCGTGCGCTGGCCATCAAGCTGTACAAGACGGCCGCCGACTACGCGCTGACCAAGGGCATCATCATCGCGGACACCAAGTTCGAGTTCGGCCTGGACGAGCAGGGCACCCTGACCGTGATGGACGAGGTGCTGACGCCCGATTCATCGCGCTTCTGGCCGGTGGAGGGCTACGAGGCCGCCTTCAAGGCCGGCGCCAACCCGCCCAGCTACGACAAGCAGTTCGTGCGCGACTGGCTGGAACAGGCCACCGTGAACGGCCAGCCCTGGGACAAGACCGCGCCTTCGCCGGCCCTGCCCCAGGATGTGATCGAGAAGACGGCGGCCAAGTACCAGGAAGCGCTCACGCGCCTGCTGGGCTGACCTCGTCGTCCGGGCCGTCGCCGTTGTCGGCGGCGCCTCCGTCGCCATAGGGGCCCTCAGCGTCCCGCTCGGCGGCGGCCTGACGGTGTGCGGCGGCCAGGGCCTGGGCCAGCTCCGGCGGCGCGGCCCAGCTCTTCAGGATCTCGGCCACATCGGCCACGCCGACCTTCTTGAGCGCCGAGAACAGCGTGACGCTGATGTCCGATTCTTCGGTGCTCAGCTCGCCCAGCACCTCTTGTGCCTGGCGCAGGGCCTCGGTCGATTCCTTGCGGTTGAGCTTGTCGGCCTTGGTCAGCAGCACCAGCAGCTTGACCTCGCCGTTGCGCACGCGCGGCGCCACGAACTCCAGCAGTTGCCTGTCCAGCTCGGTGAAGCCGTGGCGCGAGTCGATCATCTGCACCACGCCGGACAGGCTGCGGCGGATCTCCAGGTAATTGGCCATCACCTGCTGCCAGCGGATCTTGGCCGCGCGCTCGACCGCGGCATAGCCGTAGCCGGGCAGGTCGGCCCAGAGCATGTCGGCCGCGTCCATGGACCCGACCCGGAACAGGTTGATGTGCTGGGTGCGCCCGGGCTTCTTGGAGGCGTAGGCCAGCTGGCGCTGCTGGGCCAGGGTGTTGATGGCGGTGGACTTGCCCGCGTTGGAGCGGCCCACGAAGGCCACTTCCGGCAGCTCGTTGAACGGCAGCTGGTCGATCTTGGCGGCCGTGATGTAGAAACGGGCGCTGTGAGCCCAGGCCAGGGCGAGCTCGCCAGGGGTGGCCGGGCCCCTGCGCGGGGCCTGTGGTGTCTTGTGGACGGGACGCGGTGCGCGCTTGGAGGCCGGATGGGATGCTCGATTCATGGGACATTGTAGAATCCCTCGAAGCGGTGTTGACATTCCTCAATGCCCCGATCACCCCCACTGATCAAATCATGCTCATGCGCTTTACTCCCCTGATTGCCGCAGTTGCCATGACCGCCACCCTGTCGGGGCTGGCATACGCCGCTGAAACACCCAAGGCCGCCAAGCCCGACCTGGCCGCTGGCGAAGCCAAGGCCACCCAGGTGTGCGCCGCCTGCCATTCGGCAGATGGCTCCCGGGGCCTGGCCGCCAACCCGATCCTGCAGGGCCAGCACCCGCAGTACCTGGCCAAGCAGCTCGAAGACTTCAAATCCGGCAAACGCAAGAACGCCGTGATGCAGGGCATGGCGGCGCCGCTGAGCGAGGCCGACATCCGCAACGTGGCCGCCTTCTACGCGGGCAAGAAGGCCAAGGACGGCTTCGCCACCAACAAGGATCTGGTCGGCCTGGGCGAGAAGATCTACCGTGGGGGCATCGCCGCCAAGGGCGTGCCCGCCTGCGCGGGTTGCCACAGCCCCAACGGAGCCGGCATCCCGGCCCAGTACCCGCGCCTGGGCGGCCAGCACGCCGACTACACCAAGGCACAGCTGACCGGGTTCCGCCAGGGCGACCGCCACAACAGCGCGCCCATGGTCACGATCTCGGCCAACCTGAGCGACAAGGAAATCACCGCACTGGCCGACTACATCGCCGGCCTGCGCTGACCGACGACCTGGCCGCAGCAGTGGCCGCAGCACCAGGGGGCGGGTGTGCCTCCTTTTAAGGCAACTGGGCAATAACCCGGGGTGCGCGCGCCCACGCCGTGGGAAACTCCGCCCCGTGTTTTCCCTTGATCCGTCGCATGAACGACGGTCGCGATGGCGGGCACACTCCTACAGTGCCCGCTGTCCCCTTTGCCCCGCCCCATGACCGCCGCTGTTGATTCCCTGCCGCCCCTGCCGGCCCGTTCCGCCCGCGCCGATGCGCTGGAACTGCTGGCCTCGATGCGCTTCGCGATCGCGCTGCTGACGGTGATCTGCATCGCCTCGGCCATCGGCACGGTGCTGCAGCAAGGCCAGCCCCTGGTCAGCTACGTGGATGCCTTCGGGCCGTACTGGGCCGAGGTGTTCGGCGCGCTGGGGCTGTTCCACATCTACAGCTCGCCGTGGTTCCTGGTGATCCTGGCCTTCCTGGTGGTGTCGACCAGCCTGTGCATCGCGCGCAATGTGCCCAAGATCCTGGCCGACCTGCGCACCTACAAGGAAGGCGTGCGCGTGAAGGCGCTGGACGCCTTCCACCACAAGGCGCATGGCGCGGTCGAAGGTGAGCCCGCCGCTGTGCGGGATCAGGTGCTGGCGCTGCTGGCCGGCCTGGGCTGGCAGGTCAAGACGCAGGACCGCCTGGGCGGCACGGGCGCCGGTGATGTGCCCGGCACCATGATCGCGGCGCGTCAGGGGCGGGCCAACAAGCTGGGCTACATCGCCGCGCACTCGGCCATCGTGCTGGTGTGCCTGGGTGGCCTGTTCGATGGCGAGATGGTCACCAAGACCCAGGCCTGGTGGCAGGGCCTGGAGCCCTTCAAGAGCGGCAACCCCGGCCCGCGCAACAGCCTGGGCGTGGACAACCCGGCCTACCGGGCGCAGTTGTTCGTGCCTGAAGGCCAGCGCTCGGGTGCGGCCGTGCTGAACCTGGAGCAGGGCATGCTGGTGCAGCCGCTGCCCTTCGAGGTGGAGCTGCGCAAGTTCATCGTCGAGTACTACGACACCGGCATGCCCAAGCGCTTCGCCAGCGAGATCGTGGTGCATGACCCTCGCGACAAGTCCGTGCACGCGGCCACGGTGGAGGTCAACAAGCCCTTCGTCTACGACGGCGTCACGATTTTCCAGTCCAGCTTCGAGGATGGCGGCTCCAGCGTGGAGCTCAAGCCCTATCCGCTGTATGGCCAGCGCGTGCAGGCCAGCGAGCTGTTCAAGGGCACCGTGGGCGGCGGCTCCCTGGCCGTGCCGCCTTCGCTCAGTCCGCGCGAATCGCTGAGTGTGGAGGTCACGGGCCTGCGGCCGATCAATGTGGAAGACCTGGCCCAGGCCGATGGCGCCCGCAGCGACGAGCCCGCCACAGCGGGCGGCGGATCGACCGATGCGCGTGGCGTGAACTTCCAGGAGCTCGGGCGCCAGTTGGGCTCGGACCACAAGAGCGCGGCCGACCGAAAGCTGACCAACATCGGCCCCTCCGTGACCTACAAGCTGCGCGATGCCGCCGGCCAGGCGCGTGAGTACCAGAACTACATGGTTCCTGTGAACATCGGTGGCCAGCCGCTGTTCCTGCTGGGTGTGCGCAGTGCACCGTCGGAGCCCTTCCGCTTCCTGCGCGTGCCCGCCGATGACCAGATGCAGCTGACCGGCTGGCTGCGCCTGCGCGAGGCCCTGGCCGACCCGGCCATGCGCCAGCAGGCCGTGCAGCGCTTTTCCACGCGCGGCGTGCCCCAGGGCGAGCGCAGCGAGCTGGTGGACCAGCTGGCGCTGTCCTCGCAGCGGGTGCTGGAGCTGTATGCCGGCGTGCACAACGTGGTAGACCCGGCCCGTGCCGATGGTGCGCCGCCGCCCGAGCCCACCGCAGGCTTTCAGGCCCTGTCGGATTTTGTGGAGAAGGCCGTGCCCGAGCCCGAACGCGAGCGTGCGTCGGCCACCCTGATCCGCATCCTCAACGGCACCTTGTTCGAGCTGCTCAACGTGGTGCGCGAGCACGATGGGCTCAAGCCCCTGTCGCCCGACGAGCCAGCCACCTCGGCCTTCATGACGCAGGCGGTGCTGTCGCTGTCGGATGCGAACGCCTACCCGGCGCCGTTCATCCTGCTGCCCTCGAGCTTCGAGCACCGCCAGGCCAGCGTGTTCCAGGTCACGCGCACCCCGGGCCGCAACGTGGTCTACCTGGGCTGTGTCTTGCTGATCGTGGGCGTGTTCTCCATGCTGTATGTGCGCGAGCGCCGCGTGTGGGTCTGGGTGCGGGCCGATGAGGCCCAGCCCGGCCAGACCGCGCTCACGCTGGCGCTGTCGTCCACCCGGCAGACCCTGGACACCGATGCCGAGTTCGAGCGCCTGAGGCAGACTTTGCTGCCCGCGGCCCAGCCTTCCACGCCGTCCCCGGCCGATCACCGCGAGGTCATCTGACATGACAACGACCGCCCACCGCCTGCCCGCCGCGCCCGCCCCCACGCGGCGCACCGCCTTCGACTGGGTCTTTGCCGCCCTGGTGCTGCTGGGGGCTGTCTGGGGATTCCAGCGCTATGGCGCCTCGATGGACGTCTACGAGAAGGGCATCGCGGCCTGTGCGGTGCCGGCGGCCATCGCGCTGGGCTGGTTCTGGGCGCCGCTGCGCCCCCTGATGCTGCTGGTGGCGCTGACCTCGGGCGCGGCCATGGCGCTGTACCTGCGGGCCACAGATGATTTCGGCGTCGACCTGGCCCAGGGCGAGCAGGTGTTCTGGCTCAAGTACATGCTGTCCAGCCAGAGCGCCATTTTGTGGATGAGCCTGCTGTTGTTCATGAGCACGGCCTTCTACTGGTCCGGCCTGGTGCTGCGCCGCGACACGCCCACCTTGCTGGGCAGCAAGCTGGCCTGGGCCGGGGTGTTCATGGCCCTGGTGGGGACGCTGGTGCGCTGGTTCGAGAGCCACCAGATCGCACCCGACATCGGCCACATCCCGGTGAGCAACCTGTACGAGGTGTTCGTGCTGTTCTCGTGGATGACCACGCTGTTCTGGCTGTACTACGAAGACCGCTACCGCAAGGCCGGCCAGCCGCTGGGCGGCCTGGGTGCCTTCGTGATGCTGGTGGTCAGCGCGGCCGTGGGCTTCCTGCTCTGGTATGCGCTGACACGCAACGCCCATGAGATCCAGCCCCTGGTGCCTGCGCTGCAGAGCTGGTGGATGAAGATCCACGTGCCGGCCAACTTCGTGGGCTATGGCACCTTCGCCCTCGCGGCCATGGTGGCCCTGGCCTACCTGCTCAAGACCGCCACGCCGCGCGCGCTGTGGGTGGGCCTGGTGGGCGTGCCGGGCGTGCTGATCGCGCTGCCGCTGCTGGGCTTTGCGCTGCTGGGCGATCTGCAGCCCGACACCTTCGGCGCGGTGGCCAAGAGCCTGCGCATGATCGGCGTGCTGCTGGCCTTCTTCATCGTGGTGATCGCCGCGCGCGGCTGGATCAACCCCCGCACGCCGAGCCCCGAGGTGGCCGACGACGTGATGTACAAGGCCATCGCCGTGGGCTTCGCCTTCTTCACCATCGCCACCATCCTGGGCGCCTTCTGGGCCGCCGAGGCCTGGGGCGGCTACTGGAGCTGGGACCCGAAAGAGACCTGGGCCCTGATCGTCTGGCTGAACTACGCCGCCTGGCTGCACATGCGCCTGATGAAAGGCCTGCGCGGCACCTTCGCGGCCTGGTGGTCGCTGGTGGGCCTGGTGGTGACCACCTTCGCCTTCCTGGGCGTGAACATGTTCCTGTCGGGCCTGCACAGCTACGGGCAGCTCTGAGGTGTGCCAGCCTTGAACGACCTCGCCCCTTCATCCTGGATCACGCCTGAAGTGCGCGCCCTGCTGCGCAAGGACCCGTGGTTCGGCAGCCTGCCGCCCGAGCTGGAAACCGCCTTGCTGCAACTGGCCACGCCGCGCCGCCTGCGTTCGGGCGAGGCCCTGTTCCTGCGCGGCAGCCCACCTGACGGGCTGTACGCGGTGCTGGAAGGCTCGCTGCGCATCTCGGGCGTGACCGAGGCCGGCAAGGAAGCCATCCTGGCCATGGCCGAGCCGCCCAGCTGGATCGGCGAGATCGCGCTGTTCGACAACCTGCCGCGCACGCACAACGTGGTGGCCGAAGGCGCCACGCGCCTGCTGCACGTGCCGCTGGCCAGCCTGCACGAGCTGCTGGCGCGGGTGCCGCTGTTCTGGCGCGAGTTCGGCGTGTTGATGGCGCTCAAGCTGCGCCTGGCCTTCATCGGCATGGAAGACCTGGCGCTGCTGCCCGCCGAGGGCCGCCTGGCGCGGCGCCTGCTGCTGCTGGCGCAGACCTCGACGCTGACGCATGAAGGGCCCTGCGTGGTGCCCATCAGCCAGTCGCAGCTGGGTATGATGCTGTCGCTGTCGCGCCAGACCACCAACCAGGTGCTGCAGGGCTTGCAGGACCAGGGCGTGCTGCAGGTGGCCTACGGCCGCATCGAGGTGCTGGACATGGACAAGCTGATGAGCGTGGCCGGCCTGTCGAGCACCGAAAAGCGCATCCTGGGGCAGATGCAACCCGTGGCGCGTTCCTGACGGCTGCTGCGCGCACCCACGGGTCCACCCTCTGAGGTGTTTCCCTGGTCTGTCGGGCGGCCGACAGCTTCGGTTCAGGGCAAAACGGATCATGCGAGCACGCCGGCAGACACGACCGGCGCGTCCGCAGGAGACCGCCCATGACCACCATCCCCCTGGCCACCCCCGCCAGACACCTTCCCCGCCTGGGGCTGCTCGCCCTGGCCGTCCAGGCCCTGTGCGCGCACGCCGCGCCCAACTTCCCCGACCAGGAGGTGGTCTGCAGCTTCAATGGGGCGCGCGAGCAGCAGCGCGCCGCCTCGGCGCAGAACTTCGCGCAGCCGGTGGTGCAGCAGATGCTGGTCAACGGTGCGCTGGTGTGGACGGCCGGCAGCAACGCCACACCCACGCTCAAGCCGGGCGACACCGTCACGCTCAAGGGCAGCGGCTTCGGCGCGGGCACCGACATCGACTTCAGCAAGATCATGGTCGGCAACAGCCGCGTGCTGGAGACCGACCTCACCATGTACGAGCAGAAGCTCGACATCCTGGCCAGCGCCAACTACGAGACCGGCAAGGTGACCAGCCAGTGGCCCAAGGACGTGCTGGCCTGGAGCGACAGCCAGGTCGAGTTCCGCGTGCCGGCGCATGCCAGCAAGGGGCCCTTGAAGCTGCAGGTGCAAAAGCGCACCGGCTACCACCTCTCGCTTCGCAAGCCCGGCCAGCCGCACAACGTGATCGACGCGCAGCTGCAGCGCCTGGAGGCGCCGGCCAACCCCAACTGCGACATCGTCTCGACCCTGACGGACGACACCCGCGCCATCGCGCCGATCAACGTCAACGTGAACAACGCCAGCTTTGCCGAAATGGTGAAGCTGGGCCGGCAGATCTTCTGGTCGTACGACTACGGCCTGGGCGTGGCCCACAAGTTCAAGAGCCTGGACTGGGACAAGATCTTCTCGGGCAAGGCCATCGACCCGTACACCCGCAAGGCGGCCGACCCGACCCTGCTGTTCGGTGCGCACAAGACGGTGGCCGGCCAGGTGCCCGATGAAGCCATCGCCGATGTGAGCTTCGATCCCTACCCGCAGGAGAGCCCCATCCCCGGCTTCCTGCTGGTCGACAAGCAGCTGACCGCCGGCAAGACCAGCAACAGCGGCTGGGTGGGCTACCGCTATGCCGAGTCATCGCACCCGCTGCTGGGCCGCGGCAAGTGGATCGGCTTCAACTGCGCCTCGTGCCATGGCTACAAGATCAGCTATGGCAAGGGATCGGGCAGCATCACCAAGGTGTTCCCGGGCCTGCCCAACCCGCTGTGGACACAGCGCTGGACGGTGCTGGGCGACAAGACCACGGACACCACCGCCACCTTCGCCTACATCGTCGACAACGAGCCGGGCCCGAGCTGGTCCACCGGCACCAAGAAGGTGGACAAGACGCCGCTGCTGTACCTGATGCCCGGCGGCGCCACCGAATCGACGCTCACGCGCAAGGCCGGCGAAGGCACGCAGTACGACAACGACTATGTGTTCGCGCCGATGGTGATCCCCAACGTCACCAACCACCTGCCGATCCGCCGCTCGCTGTCGCACACCGAGTCCTACGTGGGCTTCGAAGGCTCGTACGTGCATGCGCAGGAGCCCGAAGGCGCCATGGGCTCGATGGACCAGAAGTCGCTCAAGGCCCTCACGGCCTACATGTCGGTGCTGGACCAGGACGACGACGACCTGCGCAATGTGGGCCTGTTCCGCTGGCTCAAGGCCAACGGCAAGTTGTCGCAGACGGGCAGCAGCGCCACCACCGAAGGCGCCTTCGTGCAGAAGACCTGGCAGCAGTACCCGCGTGTGGCGGGCGCGGTGGCGCAGGGCAAGGCGGCCTTCGACCAGGCCTGCGCCTCGTGCCACTCGGACAAGCTGGGCGCGAACACCAACGAGAAGATGATGCCGCTCAGCGAAGTGGGCCGCTTCTTCGCGCCGTCGGATTTCCAGTACAAGCAGCAGTCGATCCGCGTGACCTTCCTGCGCAACCTGTACTGGGTGCAGTCGCGCGGCCTGCTGACCGATGGCCACGTGCGCAACCTGGAAGACCTGGTGAGCCCGGCGCGCTGCACCGAGGGCTCGGCCCTGTACAACCAGTACTACACGCTGCATGCGCCGGCGCGCCCCGCCTTGGGATCGCCAGACCAGCCGGCCGTGTTCCCGGACCTGAACCGCAAGGGCGATGTCTTCCGTGTCTACAAGGCCAAGAAGAAAAACATCTTCGACACCACCTCGGACGCACGCAACCTGTTCGTCGAGCGCCACAAGTACTTCGTGAGCGTGCCCTGGGACACCGGCCACTACTACTGGGACTACCAGAAGCTGCGCCGCGAGTTCGGGCCCGAGATCGGTGCACCCGGCCCCATCGGCCTGCCCGCCTCGCCCCATCCCTGGTGCGCGAAGTCATCGAACGACGTGTCGAATCTGGTCCAGTACTTGCTGACACTGTGAGCGTGTTTTCTCCTCAGGCGTTGCACGACGTTCTGTTCGCCGCCGGATGCCCTCCGGCGGCTTTTTCCATGGCGGCAAGCGGCATGGCATGGCGGGCACGAAAGGCGCGGCCATGAGGCGCCCCCTCTTTTGGGCGATGACGCTGGTGCCGTTGTTGGTGGCCATCGTGCTGGCATGGCGGGGCTGGGGCGGCGACGGCGATGCGGTGCCTGGCTCGCCCGTCGATCATGCCGCGTCCGGGCTGCAGGCCGCGACGCCCTCGGCGCCCGTCGTGATGCCGCCGCCCGTGGCCGACGCCGCCTCGGCCGTGTCACCCGCCGGGCTGATGGCCGACTACCGAGACAGCGGTGGCCGTTCCCATGCGAAGCATGCCGGCAAGCGGCTGGGCCTGCAGGGCACGGTGACCGCGGTGGAGACGGGTCAGGGCGGCCTGGTGATGCTCAGCCTGGACGCCGGCCCCGATCTGCCGCCCGCGCGGGCCGTGATGGCCGCCAGCGACACCGCCCGTGTCCGCGATTGGCAGGCGGGCAGGGCCGTGGTGCTCGATTGTGCGAACCAGGGCCTGCTGATGGGCGAGCCTTTGCTGGCAGACTGCAGGGCGGTGAAAGATTGAGTTCAGTTTCAATCCTTCTTTCGCTCACCGTTTGACGTAAAGGTTCTCATGCAAGCCGATGTCGCATCGACCATCCTGCTGCCGGCTGTGCTGGCATTCATCATGTTCTCGCTGGGCCTGGGGCTCACGGTGGCGGATTTCCGCCGCATCGTGCAGCAGCCCCGCGCGCTGCTGGTGGGCGTGCTCTGCCACTTCATCCTGCTGCCCCTGGTGTGCTTCGGCATGCTCAAGCTGACGGGACTGACGGGCGCCTTCGCCGTGGGTTTCATGATCCTGGCGGCCTGTCCCACGGGCAGCACCTCGAACCTGCTGACTTACCTGGCACGCGGTGACGTGGCGCTGGCGCTGAGCTTCACGGCCGTGGCCAGCGTGCTGACGATCTTCACCCTGCCTTTCATCGTGGCCTGGTCACTGGCGTACTTCAGCGGGGCCGCGCAGGCGGTCGATGTGCCTGTGGGCATGATGATGGTCCAGGTCTTCCTGATGATGGGCCTGCCGGTGGCGCTGGGCATGGCGCTGCGGGGCTGGCGCGAGTCGCTGGCCCTGCGCCTGGAGCCGCGCTTCACCAAGGTGGCCACGGTGCTGTTCGTGCTGGTGGTGATCGCGGCTATCTCGAAGAACTGGGATGTGGCCCGGACGGCCTTCCCCACGCTGGCCCCGCTGGCCCTGGGGCTCAACCTGACCATGCTCGCCTGCGGTTTCGCGGTGGCCTGGCTCTCGCGCCTGTCGCGACGCCAGAGCGTGACATTGGGCATCGAGACGGCGGTGCAGAACGCCACGCTGGCGCTGGTGATCGCCGGGACCGTGCTCAAGGATGGCAACATGGCCATCCCCGGCGCGGTCTATGGCATCGTGATGTACGTGGGCGGCCTGGCCTTCGCGCTGCTGATGCGTCGCTTCACCGCAGGGCGCTGATCCCGGGCACCCCTGGTTTCAAGTTCGCGCTCGGGCGGTCGATAGCTGGGATAGAGTCTGCCCACCACTCCTGCACACCTTCACACCATGCGCTACGTTCTGCGTGATGACGCCGGCAAGATCAGCAGCCTGCACCTCGAGCCGGTGCCGGGCGCCGAGGCCCTGCCGGTCGACCACCCCGAGGTGCGCGCCTTCGTGGCCGTGGTCGATGAGGAGCGCTCCTTCGCCGGGCTGGATGCCAACCTGGTGCGGGTGCTGGAAGACCTGATCGATGTGCTGATCGAGCGCAACGTGCTGCGCATCACCGACCTGCCGGCCGAAGCGCAGCAAAAGCTGTTCGACCGCAAGCACTTCCGCAGCCGGGTGCAGAAGAAGTCGCTGCAGTTGTTCGGCACGGAGTTCGGCGGATCACCGTCCCCGTCGGGCGGCGTGCTGCCGGACGTCGGCCTGCTGCCGCCGGACGACGGCATGCCCAAGCTCTGAACCCTCGACGCAGAACGTCTCCAGCGTGCGCATCAGCCGGCTTGCGTAGCGGCCTGATCGCCCTGGCTGGCGGCGATCGCCCGGCTGATCAGCCGGGCCTCGCGCGCGATTTCACGCAGCATGCCGGTGGGCGACACGTAGAAGCCGCACAGGTGCAGGCCCTCGGGCAGGCCTGGCTGCGGGCTGGGCACCTGCTTGTCGGGCAGCGGGATCTGTCCGTCTTCGAGCCAGTGGCCGACCTGCGACCTGTAGCCGGTGGCCAGCACCACCGCATCGAATGATTGGGCCCGTCCGTCGGTGAAGACGACGCCATCGGGTGTGAAGCGCTCGATGCCCGGGTGCACGCTGACCTGGCCGCGCTTGACCAGGTCGATGGTGCCGATGTCGATGAAGGGCACCTTGCCTTCCTGGCGCACCTGCGCGATCGGCCCCAGCCGTGGCTTGGGCAGGCCGTACCGTGTCAGGTCGCCCACCAGCAGGCGCGTGGCCGGCGCATTGAGCGCATCGGCCAGCCAGGCCGGCCATGAGCGCTGCAGGATGCCCATGGTGAGAAAGGGCGTGCCCATCACCTCGCGCGGGATCACGTTGACGGGGCTGCGCACGGCCAGGCTGGGCCGGGCCTGGTGCTCCCACAGGTCGATGGCGATCTCGCCGCCGGAGTTGCCCAGGCCGACCACCAGCACCGCCTTGCCGGCCCACCGGGCGCCGTTCTTGTACTCTGCGCTGTGCACGATCTCACCCTGGAAGGTGTGCTGGCCGGGCCAGTGCGGCCGGTGCGGATCGTGGTTCACGCCGGTGGCCAGCACCAGGTGGTGGGTGCTGTAGCGGGTGTCCTGCGTGTTGACCTCCCAGCAGGGCTGGCCGGCCTCGGTGCCTTCGCCGCTGAACACGCGCCGGGCGGACACCACCTGCTGCTGGAAGCGCGGTGCGATCTGGAAGTGCCGGGCGTAGTCCTGCAGGTAGTCGACCACCTGCTGGCGAGAAGGGTAGCGCGGGTAATCGGCCGGGAAGGGGCGGTAGGGCAGCTCCGAGTGGCCCTTGTCGGTGTGCAGGTGCAGGCGCTCGTAGTGGCGCATCCACGAATGGCCCACGTCGCCGGCCTGCTCCAGGATCTCGAAGGGCAGCCACAGGCGGCGCAGGCAGGCGGCCACGGCCAGGCCGGCCGGGCCGCTGCCCACGATCAGCGTGGGCGTGAACGGCGCCTGGCGCAGCGGGCCGGGTGCCGTGGCGTCGGAGGGCAGGGCGCTCATCGGGCCAGCACCTCCTGAGCCGCGCGCTCACCCGAGCGCACGGCGCCTTCCATGTAGCCCGTCCAGATGGTGGCGGTTTCGGTGCCGGCCCAGTGCACACGGCCTGTCGGTGGGCGCAGGGTGTGGCCGTAGGCGGTGAGCACGCCCGGCGGGAAATGGCCGGTGGGCCCGCCACCGCTGAAGTTCTCGGCCTGCCAGTTCATCTCCAGGTAGCCGGTGGGCGAGGCGGCCTTGGCGCCGAAGTAGGCGGTGAAGGCCTCGATCACCTTGCGCTTGCGCACGGCCGGCGTCATCAGGAGCGCCTCGCGCGCATCCTGCCCGTCGATGAAGCCCATCAGCGCACCGGGCGCGCCCGGCTCGGGCGGGGTGTTGTCGAAGGTGACGCGCGTGATGAAGTTGTCGCTGGTGACCTGGCCGTTGAGGCCGTCGTCGCGCCAGAAGGGGCGGTCGTACAGGCAATGCACTTTCCAGATCGAGCCCATGGGCACGCGCTGCGCCATCTGCAGGCGGGCCTGGGTGGGGCCGTCCAGCGGCGCCACGTTCAGGCGCGAAGCCATCCACGGCGACATGGCCACCACGGCGCGTTGGGCACGCACGCTGAAGCCGTTGCCCTCCACGGTGACACCGCCCGCATCCTGCGTGAGCGACTGCGCCTGGGCATTGAACAGCAAGCGCGACGTGCCGAGCTCGCGCGCCATGGCCAGCGCGATGGCCTGCGAGCCACCGACGATGCGGTCCTGCTGGCCGCCGCCCGTGGTGCTGAGCAGGGGCGTGAGGCCGCCACCGCTGTTCACGTAGAACAACAGATAGAGCAGCGAGATGTCCTGCGGCTCGGTCGACAGCAGCGAGAGCACGGCCAGGCGCAGCAGGTTCTTGGAATCCTTGATGAAGAGGTTGGCGTCGATCCAGGACTGCACGGTCTGCTTGTCCCATTCGGCGGCCTTGGCGGCCGTCCAGGGCGCATCGAGCGGCACCTGCTTGGCCATGGCGTCGATCTTGAGCATGGCCAGGCCCACTTCGCCTGCGGCCAGCAGGTTGTTGAGCGGCAGCACGCCGTCGTAAGTGCTGCGCCGGCCGTTGGCCCAGTTGACCAGCTTGCCGGTGGTGTAGGCCGTGTGGGTGCGCAGGCCCAGTTGCTGGACCAGTTCGTACATGCGGGTCTGGCCCGGGCCGATGAACTCGGCGCCGCCTTCGACCACGAAGCGGTCGTGAGGGGCGGGCAGCGCCTGGTTGAGGCAGCGGCCGCCCACGCGGTCGCGGGCTTCGAGCACCAGCACCTGGCGGCCGGCGGCCACCAGGGCGCGCGCGCAGGCCAGGCCCGAGTAGCCCCCGCCGATCACGACGACGTCGGTGTCGTGGTGGCCGCTGGCCGAGGGGCCCGTGGCGGCCTGGGCCGGTCGGTGCGTGGCCAGCAGGCCGGAAGCCGCGGTGGCGGCGGAAGCAGTCAAACCAGACAACAGGCGGCGGCGCGTCGTGCTCATGGGGGCTCCCTCCCGAGGTGTGGCGCCATGATGGCCTCAAGCAGGCCTTGCAAGTGTCTAGTGCCTGACAGTGCAGGGGTTTCCAGCACGGCCGTGCCCGTGCCGGAAAAAAAACGCCGGGACAGGCCCGGCGTTGAAAGGGCGTCAGTGCACGCCCGAGGAGACGCCGCACTAGGCGACGCATGAAACAAATGACGCAGAGGTGTGTGTGCGGTGACCCGTCCTGGGCAAGGTCATTGACCACCCTGCGAGACTTCAGGATGCACGAAGCTCCACGAAGTGATCACGAAAATAATCAGATGCGAAGAATTGTGACCTCACGGCGTATCAGATCGACCCTGGAAATCCCTTGAATGACGTTCAATTTGTTTCGTAAAACGCCGTTCATTTGTTGCGTGGCGCTGGTGGCAGCCCCTACGCTGGCGCAAACCGGGCCGGACATGGGCACGGCCGAGGCCTTGCCTGAGGTGGTCGTCAGCGCCACCCGCACACCCGAAGACCGGCGCGACGTGGCGGCTTCCGTGGACACGGTCGACGCCGTCACGCTGCGCCAGATGGGGCCGCAGATCAACCTGTCCGAGGCGCTGCAGCGCGTGCCGGGCCTGGGCGTGCTCAACCGCCAGAACTACGCGCAGGATCTGCAGATCTCCAGCCGGGGTTTCGGCGCGCGCTCCACCTTCGGGGTGCGCGGGGTGCGCCTGTATGCCGACGGCATCCCTGCCACGATGCCGGATGGGCAGGGTCAGAGCGCTTCGTTCGACCTGGGCTCGGCCGAACGCATCGAGGTGCTGCGCGGCCCGGCCTCGGCGCTCTATGGCAACGCGGCCGGCGGCGTGGTGCAGGTGTTCACCGAGGACGGGCCGCCTTCGCCGGAACTGTCGCTCGGCCTGGCCATCGGGCCGGACGGACTGCGGCGCCAGCAGCTCAAGCTGGGCGGGCAAAGCGGGGCGGTCAACTACCTGGTCAATTTCAGCCACTTCGAGACCGACGGCTGGCGCCAGCACAGCGCCGCCCAGCGCGACCAGTTCAACACCAAGCTGCGCTGGCAGTTGCCTGATCGGGCCACGCTCACCCTGGTCGGCGGCTACCTCAACATGCCCGGGGTGCAGGATCCGCTGGGCCTAACGAGGGCGCAACTGGCCGCCGATCCCAGACAGAGCGATGCCAATGCCCTGCGCTACAACACCCGCAAGGACATCGAAAACGGGCAACTGGGCCTGGTCTACGAGCGCCCGGTGGGCGATGACGACAGCCTGCGCCTGATGGCCTATGGCGGCAGCCGCCAGGTGCGGCAGTTCCAGTCCATTCCTGCGGGTGTTCAGTCGGCCGCCACGCACCCCGGCGGCATCATCGATTTCAGCCGCGACTACCAGGGCCTCGACGCCCGCTACACCTGGCGCACACGCCTGGCCGAGCGGCCTTTCACGCTGACCGGCGGCGCCAGCCTGGACGAGGTGACCGAGCAGCGCCAGGGCTACCAGAACTTCATCGGCAGCACGCTGGGCGTGGTGGGCGCCCTGCGCCGCGACGAGCGCAACCGTGCGCGCAACAGCGATCAGTACCTGCAGGCCGACTGGGCCGTGGCCGAGCGATGGTCGGTGGGCGCGGGCCTGCGCCACAGCCGCGTGCGCTTCAGCTCGCGTGACCAGTACATCGTGCCAGGCAACGGTGATGACAGCGGCGCGATGCGATTCCAGGCGACGACCCCGCTGGCTTCGGTGATGTTCAAGCCTTCCGACGCACTGCACCTGTATGCCAGCGCCAGCCGCAGCTTCGAGACGCCCACACTCAACGAAGTGGCCTACCGCCGCAATGCGGGCACCGAGCCCGGCTGGAACCTAGGGCTGAAAGCCAGCCGTGCCCGGCACCTGGAGGTCGGGCTCAAGAGCCGGCCCCTGCCGCGCGCCACGCTGGATGTGGCCGTGTTCAGCATCCACACCGATGACGAGATCGCCGTGGACAGCAACCAGGGCGGGCGTTCAACCTTCAAGAATGTGGGGCGGACCCAGCGCGAGGGGGTTGAAGCCTCGTCCCGCTGGACGCTCAACCGCGCCTGGAGTGCCTACAGTGCGCTCACCCTCAACCGTGCGCGCTACCAGGATGCCTTCAACACGGTGGCCGCTGGCAACACGCTGCCGGGGGTTCCCAGCCGCACGGCCTATGCTGAACTGGCCTGGCGCCCTGCATCGACCGGCTGGCAGGGCGCGCTGGAGCTTCGCCACAGCGGCCGCCTGTGGGCCAACGATGTCAATGACGAGTACGCCCCCGCCTACACCGTGTGGGCGCTGCGCGGCGGCTGGCGCCAGGTATGGGGCCAGGGTGACCAGGCCTGGCGGCTGGACACGCTGGCCCGCATCGACAACCTGCGCGACACCCGCCATGTGGGCTCGGTCATCGTCAACGAGGGCAACCGCCGCTACTACGAGGCGGCGCCAGGGCGCACGTTGATGGTGTCTGCCACGTTGACGCGGGCTTTTTGATCCTGCCCAGCGATGTCAGCGGTGTGGCATCGCAGAGATGCCCCCGTCGGCAACAGGCTGAAACAAACCGTTCAGTATGGCTCCCTATAATGATAATAATTATCATTCAATATGGGGCCTGGCGGCGCTGTCCGGGCCCTGAAAGGAGCGGCAGATGCTTACTCTGAACGAGCAGCAGGGGCTGGATCTCGGTGCCCTGTTCGTCACGCAGCGGTCCCAGCTCAAGGCTGCGGCGCTCAAGATCCTGGGCAATGGTCAGCGCGCCGAAGATGTGGTGCAGGACGCCTACCTCAAGCTGGTCGAGTCACCGGTGGCGGCCGAGGTGCGCCAGCCCGTGGCCTATCTGTTCCAGATGGTGCGCAACCTGGCCATCGACCGGCACCGCCGCACCGCGCTCGAAACGCAGGTCTTTGCGGCAGAAGAAGACGGTGCGCATGTGCCCCACCAGAACGGCAGCCCCGAGATGCAGGCCATGCACCGGCAGCAGTTGCGCCTGGTGGCCCATGCGTTGTCGACACTGCCCGAGCGCACGCGCCGTGCCTTCGAACTCTATCGCCTGGGCGGACTCACGCAGCGCGAGGTGGCCGATGAGCTTGGCATCTCGACCACCTTGGTGAACTTCATGATCCGCGATGCCATGACCTGCTGCCGGGACGCGCTCGGCCAGAGCTGATGCGGGTGGCGGCTGGTGGCGGTCTTGGCCGCGACCTCTTTTCCCATGCGGGCAGGCGCGGGTGCGCTTGTCGCCGCGGGATCCCTAGAATCGGAGCACCGGATCATTCCTGATGAATGCCCGGCGACCTCGGCCGTCCTTGTCCACAGGAACGGCCTGTTCCGATCGGAAGGGACCATGACGGGATCTGGACAAGACAACGGCGCCGGCGAGGGCGCACAGAATACGCCGAAGGACGATGCCGTGTGGCAGATCGCGCTCGACTGGGTGATGCGCCAGCACGAGCAGCCGCTGGACGCTGATGGCGTGGCAGACCTGCGGACCTGGCTCGATGCCGCATCTGCGCACCGCGAGGCCTACGAGCAGGCCTTGCAGGTCTGGCGCCTCACGGGAGCGAAGCCGTCCTCGGCCGACTGAGCCAGCGCGCGGGCCAAGGCATTCGCCACTAAATTCTCGCGGCCTCCATTCGTCAATGGTGCATACCGGCGGACGGCCGGGGTTGTCTCGACCCTGGCGTCCACCGACTCCATCCGTACGAGGGCGCCGCCATGACAAGTTGTTTCGACCGCGAAGACACGATCTTCCGCGTACTGGTCAACCATGAAGAGCAGTATTCGCTGTGGCCTGAATGGAAGGCCATCCCCGCGGGCTGGCGCGACACTGGTGTGCAGGGCGACAAGGCCACCTGTGTGGCCCACGTGGACCAGGTCTGGACCGACATGCGCCCCTTGTCGCTGCGTCGCTTCATGGACGAGCAGGCTGCGGTCGAGGCGCGCTGATGCCGGCCCCCGTCTCGCTGCTGTGCCTGCCCTGCGCAGGTGGCAGCGCCACCATGTACCTGCGCTGGAAGCGCCTGGTGCCCGCCTGGCTGCGCATCGTGCCGGTCGAGCTGCCAGGGCGTGGCGCGCGCCTTGACGAGCCGTGCGAAGCCGCCTTTGACACCCTGGTGGCGCGCCTGTGCGACGAGCTTCAGGCCGAACTGGCCGGCCCGCATGCGCTGTTCGGCCACAGCATGGGCGGCTTGCTGGCCCATGGCATCGCGCGGCGCCAACGCCACCTGATTCGGCGTCTGCCCGAGGCCTTGTTCGTCTCGGCCAGTCCCGCGCCGGCCTGTCGCGATCCAGGCCGTTTTGCCGGCCGCCATGATGACGCCTGGCTCGAAAGCGATCTGCGCCGCCAGGGCGGGACGCCCGAAGAAGTGCTGGCCGATGCCGAACTGCGGCGCCTGACGCTGAACGTGTTGCGCGCCGACTATGGTGTCTGCGAGAGCTTCAGCCACCGTCCGCAGGATCCGCCGCTGGAGGTGCCCCTGCACGCTTTCGGCGGACGCGATGACGAGATAGGCGCGCAGCGCCTGACGCCCTGGCGCGACGAGACGCTCGGCCCCTTCGCCCTGCACTGGTTCGATGGCGGTCACTTCTTCATCCGCCAGCACGAGGCTCTGGTGCTGGACATCGTCGCGCGAACGCTGTCGGCCGGGCCGGCCAGCACCGCGCCCGAGCCGGTGGCCGCCTGATGCAGCGCACCTGATCCCCGCGGCGGCTTGCCGCCCACCCCCACCTCCCAACCACACCACCGCGTGTCCATCGTTGCCTCGGGCGACATGGCCGCCGGCACGAGGATCCCGCGATGAGCACGATGGATGCAAGCGAGCACGACACCCTGGTGTGGCGTCTGCGGCAACTGGCCGCCACCCGCCCCGACGACCTGGCGCTCACCGTCGTCAAGGCCGAAGGCGAGCACGATGCCGAACTCACGCTGAGCTATGCCCAGCTCGACACGCGCTGCCGCGCCGTGGCCGCCGTGCTGCAAGGCCGTTGGGCACTGGGCGAGCGGGTGCTGCTGCTGATGGACAACGACGAGCACTACGTGGTGGGCTTCATGGCCTGCCTGTACGCCGGCCTGGTGGCCGTGCCGGTGTTTCCGCCCGAATCACTGCGGGAGCAGCACCTGGCCCGTCTGCGCGCCATCGCCACGGATGCGCAGGCGTGCGGCGTGCTGAGCACCGAGGCCATGCTGCCGCTGATCCAGCCGCTGCTGGCCCCCGGCGTGGGCCTGGTGGCGGTGGATGCCGCTTCGCACTGGCCTGCCGCCGACTGGCGCCCCCACGCCCCGCGTGAAGGGGATCTGGCCTTCCTGCAATACACCTCGGGCTCCACCGCCAGCCCCAAGGGGGTGATGGTCAGCCACGGCAACCTGTCGGCCAACGAGCGGGCGATCGCTGAGGGTTTCGATGTGCGGCCGGACGACGTGGTCGTGTCCTGGCTGCCGCTGTTCCACGACATGGGGCTGATCGGTGGATTGCTGCAGGCGCTGCATGCCGGTGTGCCGACGGTGCTGATGTCGCCCAGGTACTTCCTGGAGCGCCCGCTGCGCTGGCTCAAGGCCATTGAGCGCCACCGCGGCACCGTGAGTGGCGGCCCCGACTTCGCCTACCGCCTGTGCCTGGAGCGCATCACCGATGCGCAGCGTGACGCGCTGGATCTGTCCAGCTGGCGCCTGGCCTTCTCTGGGGCTGAACCCATCCGGTACGACACGCTGGAGGGCTTCGTGCGCCGCTTCGCGCCAGCGGGGTTGCGCGCGACGGCCGTCTACCCCTGCTATGGCCTGGCCGAGGCCACGCTGTTCGTCACCGGCTCGCGCCGAGACCAGGGCATGCGCACCGCCACCTTCGATGCGCCGGCCCTGGCCCAGGGGCGGGGGGCTGCGGCCGACCAGGGCCGCACGCTGGTGGCCTGTGGCCAGCCGGTGTCCCGACATGCCCTGCGCATCGCCGATCCGGGGGATGGCCGGGCGTTGGGCGACAGCCAGATCGGCGAGGTGTGGGTGCGCGGGCCCAGTGTGGCGCAGGGCTACTGGGCGCGGCCCGAGGCCAGTGCCGAGGCCTTCGTGCAGCGCGAGGGGGGGCGCTGGCTGCGCACCGGGGATCTGGGCTTGTGCCATGAGGGGCAGCTTTACATCACAGGGCGGCTCAAGGACGTGATCATCGTGCGCGGCCAGAACCTGTACCCCCAGGACATCGAGCGTGCCGTGGAGGCCGGCGTGCCCGAGGTGCGCAAGGGCCGTGTGGCGGCGTTCGCGGTCGATGGCGTCGGCGGCCTGCCGGGCGAGGGCATCGGCGTGGCGGCCGAGGTGCCGCGCAAGCAGCAGGGCCATGTCTCGCCGCTCGCGCTGGCCGAGGCCATCGGCAGGGTGCTGGGCGGGCTGTGTGGCGAGCCGGTGTCGGTGGTGGTGCTGCTGCAGCCGGGCGCGTTGCCCAAGACTTCCAGCGGCAAGCTGCAGCGCCAGGCGTGCCGGCAGGGCTGGCGTGAGGGCCTGCTCGACACCTTTGCCGTGGTCGAGCATGGGCAACTGGTGCGTGGGGCCGATGGTGCCTCGGGCGATGCAGGCGCGAACGCTTTGGCGCCCGTGGCGCTCGATGACGACGAACGCGCCCTGACCACGCTGTGGCACGAGGTGTTGCTGCGCTGGCGGCCGGGCCTGCCGCTGCCCGGCCCCGATGCGCACTTCTTCGTGCTGGGCGGCAACTCGCTGGCCGCCGCGCAGCTGGCCATGCGCATGGGGGCGCAGTGGGGGCGCGAGGTGCCGCCCCGCCTGCTGTTCGACCACCCGGTGCTGCGTGACTGCACGCGGGCGTTGCTGGCGCTGCCGACGCTGGCGGGGTCCCAGGGCGTGCAGGCCGATGTCCCGGCATCGGGCGGTCCTGTCTTGCGACCCTTGCCGGCCGAGGCGCGAGCCCGTCCGCAGCCTCTGTCACACGCGCAGCAGCGCCTGTGGTTCCTGTGGCAGCTCGAGCCGGGCAGCACGGCCTATCACGTCAGTGGTGCCTTGCGCCTGCGTGGCGGGCTGGACATGCGGGCTTGCCGCTCGGCATTGAACGCACTGGTGGCAAAGCATGAGTCGCTGCGCACGGTGTTCCGCGCCGGGAGCGACGGAGAGCCGCTGCAGCATGTGCAAGCCGCCGCCTCGATGGCGCTGGCCGAGTGCGATCTGCGCGGTGTGCCATCCGCCGAGCGCGAGGCGCGCGTGCAGGCCTGGGCTCAGGCCGAGCAGGCTCAACCGTTCGATCTGCGTGAAGGGCCGCTCGTGCGCGCCGCGCTGGCCCGCCTGGCCGATGACGAGCACGTGCTGCTGCTGGTGCTGCACCACATCGTCTGCGATGGCGAGTCGATGCAGGTGCTGGTGGTGGATCTCGCAGACGCCTACGCTGCCACGCTGGCCGGCACCCCGGTGCCCTTGCCCGCGTGGCCGGCACTGCAGTACGCCGACTACGCCGTCTGGCAGCGGGCGTGGCTGGCCGAGGGGCATGCCCGTTCTCAACTGGCGCACTGGCGCGCGCAGCTTGGTGGTGAACAGCCCGTGCTGGCGCTGCCCACCGACCACCCGCGGGGCCCGGTGGCGGCCTATCGCGCCGCACGGCTGGTTCTGGCGTTGCCGGTCGAGCTGTCGTCGGCGCTGGCACAGCAGGCCCTTGCACAGGGGGCATCGGTCTTCATGCTGCTGCTGACCGCCTGGCAGGCCCTGCTGTACCGCTGGACGGGCCAGCATGACATCCGCGTGGGGGTTCCCGTGGCCAACCGGCACCACGCCGGCACCGAGGGCGTGGTGGGCTTCTTCGTCAACACGCTGGTGATGCGGGCCCGGCTGCAGGGGCGCCTGTCATTGCGCGAGGCCTTGCAGGCGGTGCGAGAACAGGCCCTGCAGGCCCAGCAGCACCAGGATCTGCCCTTCGACCAACTGGTCGAGGCGCTGCAGCCAGAGCGCAGCCTGAGCCACACGCCGCTGTGCCAGGTCACCGCCAACCACCTGAGGCAGGATTGGGCCCAGCATGCCGCGCTGCCGGGCCTGTCGGTCGAACAGCTCGACCTGCCCGAGGTGGCCGCCCAGTTCGAGCTGACGCTGGAGACGCGCGAGCGCCCCGACGGCACCTTGGGCGCGCACCTGGTCTACGCTGCCGAGTTGTTCGAGCCGGCCACCATCGAGCGCCTGGGCCAGGGCTGGCTGCGCCTGCTGGAGGCGCTGGCGCACCGGCCTGATCAACCCATGGGCGATGTGGCGCTGCTCGGCCCCGACGACCACACGTTGCTGGCCGATTGGGGACGTGGCGACCTGCCCGTGACGGGCGCGGATGCCTCTGCCGGAGCCCTGGCGACGCTGCCGCCAGCGCGTCCACCGTGGGCCCATCAACGCATCGAGGCCGTGGCGCGCCGCCATCCGCATGCCGTGGCGCTGGCCATGGGCGCCACCTCGCTGAGCTTCGGCGAACTGAACCGTCGTGCCAACCGCCTGGCCCACCGTCTGATCGGCCTGGGCGTGAGACCCGAGGCCAGGGTGGGGGTGGCGCTGGACCGCTCCATCGACCTCGTGGTGGCCCTGCTGGCCGTGCTCAAGGCGGGTGCCGCCTATGTGCCGCTCGACCCCGACTATCCGCGCGACCGGCTGGACCACATGGTGACCGACAGCGGGATCGCCTGGGTGCTGACACAGGCCTCGGCCCGCGCGCGGCTGTCGCTGCCGGCCGGGCCGTTGCTGCTGTCTCTGGATGAAGAGGGCGCACAAGGCATGCTGCCCGGCACGCATGACGAGAATCCCGCGGTGCCTTTGCACCCGCAGCATCTGGCCTATGTGATCTACACCTCGGGTTCCACCGGCCGGCCCAAGGGCGTGGCCGTGGCACACGGTCCCCTGGCCATGCACCTCGATGCCATCGCCCAGCGCTACGATGTGCGACCCGGCGACCGCGAACTGCTGTTCTTCTCGATGAACTTCGATGCGGCCGTCGAGCAGTGGATGACGCCATTGTGCGGTGGCGCTGCGCTGGTGCTGGCCGAGCGTGAGCAACTGGCCATCGAGTCCTTCGCGCGGCTGATCGCCGAGCAGAGGATCACCACCTTGCACCTGCCGCCGGCTTATCTTCGCCTGCTGGCGCCTGCACTCCAGGGCCGCGATACCCGCGTGCGCAACTGCATCGTTGGCGGCGAGGCCTGGTCCGAGGCGGACCTGGCCGACGCGCGTGCGGCCTTGCCGGCCCAGCGTTTCGTCAACGCGTATGGTCCCACCGAAACCATCATCACTCCCACCGCCTGGGTGGGTGGTCCCATGGCCGCGGAGGACGGGCCGTCAGGCCTGCGCGTCCAGGGCGCCGTGCCCATCGGCCGGCCCGTGGGCGACCGCCGTGCCTGGGTGCTCGATGAAGACCTCAACCCCGTGCCTCCCGGCGCCTGTGGCGAGCTTTACATCGGAGGCTTGGGCCTGGCACGCGCCTACCACGCCAGGCCGGGCCTCAGTGCCGAACGCTTCGTGGCCGATCCCTTCGACACGCAGGGGGGGCGTCTCTACCGCACCGGTGACCGCGTGCGCTGGCGAGCCGATGGGCAGCTCGACTACCTGGGCCGTCTCGACCAGCAGGTCAAGATCCGGGGGTTCCGCATTGAACTGGGCGAGATCGAATCCGTGCTGCGCGCACAGCCTGGCGTGGCCGAAGCCGCCGTGCTGGCCCGCACCGGCCCGAGCGGCCCGCGCCTGGTGGGCTACGCCACTGCGCGCGAAGGCGAGGTGATCGAGGCCGCGGCACTCAAGGCTGCGTTGTCGGCCCGTCTGCCCGACTACATGGTGCCCGGCACGCTGGTGCTGTTGAGCGCCTTGCCGCTCAACCCGAACGGCAAGGTCGATCGCGCCGCGCTTCCCGAGCCTGCCGCCCAGCCGGACAGCGCTCAAGAGGCCCCCAAGGGCACGGTGGCCTCGGTGATCGCCGGCATCTGGGCCCAGGCCCTGGGCCTGCCCCGAGTGGGCCTGCACGACAACTTCTTTGACCTGGGTGGCCATTCGCTGCTGCTGATGAAGGTGCAGCGCCAGCTGGAGCAGGCGCTTGATGCGCGCGTGTCGGTGATCGACCTGTTCCGCTGCACCACGGTGGCCACGTTGGCCGCCCACCTCGAAGCGCAGGCGCGTGGCGACGGCGTTGCTGGCGTCGAAGCCGGCCTGCAACAGCACCAGGCCCGCGCTCGCCGCCAGCGCCGCGCCTTCCTGCCCCGCAAACCGACCGTCGAAAGGACCCCGTCATGACCTCTTCACCCGCCCTTGGCGCCGACCCCTTCCTGGATGACGTCGCGCGCGACGGCAACGAGACCGACATCGCCGTGGTCGGCATGGCCGGCCGCTTCCCCGGGGCCCCGGACGTGGCCACCTTCTGGGCCAACCTGCGCGATGGCGTCGAATCCATCCGTCCCCTGAGCGACGATGAACTGCGCGAGCGCGGCGTGCCCGAGGCCAGCATTGCCGACCCGGCCTATGTGAAGGCCGCTGCGCGCCTGGAGGGCGTGGACCGCTTCGATGCCGCCTTCTTCGGCTATTCGCCCCGAGAAGCCCAGGACATGGATCCGCAGCACCGCCTGTTCCTGGAAACGGCCTGGGAAGCACTGGAGGCCGCGGGCTATGACGGCGGTGCCTGGCCGCGCCCCATCGGGGTGTACGCGGGCACCGGCGTCAACACCTACCTGCTGCTCAACCTGATCGGCAGCGGGCGCTTCTCGGACCTGCGCGACATCTCCTCGCTGCAGGGCCTGATGAACGGCAACAACAAGGATTCGATGACGACCACGGTGTCGTACAAGCTCAACCTGCGGGGGCCGGGGGTCACGGTGCAGACGGCCTGCTCGACATCGCTGGCATCGGTGCACGTGGCCTGCCGCGCTCTGCTGAACCACGAGGCCGACATGGCCCTGGCCGGCGGCTCGTGGGTGAACCTGCTGCACGATGACGGCTACCGCCACCAGGACGGCGCGATCCTTTCGCCCGATGGCCACTGCCGAGCCTTCGATGCGCAGGCCGCCGGCACCGTGATCGGCAGCGGCGTGGGCATCGTGGTGCTCAAGCGCCTTGCCGATGCGCTCGCCGAAGGCGACACGATCCATGCCGTCATCAAAGGCTCGGCCATGAACAACGACGGCTCGGCCAAGGTGGGCTACACCGCGCCCAGCGTCGAAGGCCAGGCCGAAGTGATCCTGGCCGCGCAGGCCATGGCCGGCGTGCAGGCCGACAGCATCGGCTACATCGAGGCGCACGGCACGGGCACCACCATGGGCGATCCCATCGAGATCGCCGCGCTGACCCAGGCCTTTCGGGCCACCACGCGCCGCACGGGCTACTGCGGCATCGGGTCGGTCAAGAGCAATGTGGGCCATCTGGACGCGGCCGCCGGCGTGACGGGCCTGATCAAGGCCGCGCTGTCGCTGGAGCACGGCGTACTCCTGCCCAGCCTGCACTTCAAGACGCCCAATCCGCGCATCGATTTCGATCGCAGCCCGTTCTACGTCAACGCGGTGCTGAAGGACTGGCCTGAGGACGACGGGCCGCGCCGCGCAGGCGTGAGCTCCTTCGGCATCGGTGGCACCAATGTGCACGTGGTGCTGGAACAACCACCCCAGCGCGAGGCCAGCAGCGGCTCTCGCGGCTGGCAGGTGCTGCCGCTGTCGGCGCGCACGCCCGCTGCGCTGGTACAGATGGGGCAGCGTCTGGCCGCACACCTGCGCGCACACCCCGGTGTGCCGCTGGCCGATGTGGCCCACACCCTGCAGGTGGGGCGCAAGCGCTTCGGGCACCGTGCTGCCGTGGCCTGCCGCAGCGTGGACGAGGCCATCGCCGCGCTGGAGGGCCGCGACGCGCGCCGCCATCTGGCGCAGGACAACGGCCCCGCGCAGGAGGCGCCACGCGTGGCCTTCATGTTCCCCGGGCAGGGTGCGCAGCATGTGGACATGGGGCGCGAGCTCTACGAACGTGAACCCGTTTTCCGCGATACCGTGGACCATTGCGCCCTGGCGCTGCGGGCCCCGCTGGGCCTGGACCTGCGCGAGCTGCTCTATCCTGCCCCTGGCACCGAGGCTGAAGCCACTGCGCGCCTGGGCCAGACCGCATTGACGCAGCCGGCACTCTTCGTGGTGGAGTACGCCATGGCGCAGCTGTGGCGCTCGTGGGGGCTGCAGCCCGCGGCCATGATCGGCCACAGCATCGGCGAGTACGTGGCGGCCTGCGTGGCCGGTGTCTTCTCACTGGACGACGCGCTGCAGCTCGTGGCCACGCGCGGACGCCTGCTGCAATCGATGCCCGCCGGGACCATGGTGGCCGTGACCTGGCCCGAGTCGCGTGTGCAGGCCTTGCTGGAAGCGTCGGGCGCCGCGTGCGATCTGGCGGCCATCAATGCCGAGGAGCTGTGCGTGCTGGCCGGGCCGGCCGAGGCCATCGAGGCCGTCTCGCGCGATCTGCTGGCGCAGGGCGCCTCGGTGCATCGCCTGCACGTGTCCCATGCCTTCCATTCGGCCACGGTCGAGCCCATGCTGCCGGCTTTCGAGCAGGCCTTGCGTGGTGTGGAGCTGCGCGCACCCGCCATCCCCTTCGTTTCGAATGTGACGGGCCGCTGGATCACACCCGGGGAAGCGACCGACCCGGCCTACTGGCTGCGCCATCTGCGCGGCACCGTGCGCTTTGCCGAGGGCGTGGGGCAGCTGCTGGCCGATCCGTCGCTGGTGCTGCTGGAGGTCGGCCCGGGCCAGACGCTGACGGGCCTGGCGCAGCGCCATGCACGGGCCCAGGGCGCCGATGGGCGGCTGGCGCGGGCCGTGGTGCCATCGGCGCCGCGCATCGCGTCGCAAGCCGGCCCTCAAGAAGGCGGCGAGGACACGCTGGCACGGGCCGTGGCGCGCCTGTGGCTGGCGGGCGTCGATCTTGACTGGACGGCACTGCGTGCCAATGAACGGCGCCGCCGTGTGCCGCTGCCCACCTACCCCTTCGAGCGCCAGCGTTTCTGGGTCGAACCGGGCTCACAGGCCGGTGCCTTGCTCAGTGGCCAGGGCGCCCGCGGCGGCGCGCTGACGCTGGCCGATGTGGTGCGTGGCCCCGATGACTGGTTCTCCGTGCCGTCATGGACGCGCGTGGCCCCGGCGGCCTTGGCTCGGGCCGATGAGCGCCCCGGCTGCCGGGTGGTGTTCGCCGATCGCCACGGGCTCGGTGACCTGCTGGCCGCGCATTGGCGTGGCGAGGCCGGCCAGGCCAGGCCCGTCGTCATCGTGCGTGAAGAGGGTGGACAGAAGGCCGTGCGCGGCGAGCACGTGCTGCGCCCCGGTGTGCGCGAGGACCATGAGCGCGTATTGCGAGCCATCGCCGACGAGCATGGCCCCATCGCCCACATCGCCCACCTCTGGGCGGTGGGGCCGGACGCCGCGGCACGGGAGCGCGCGTTCCACAGCCCGCTGTACCTGGCGCAGGCACTGGACGCCGATCCTTCCCTGGCCACGGCCGGAGCCCCTCTGGCGTTCACCGTGGTCACCACCGGCCTCGCCGATGTCACGGGCCAGGAGGTCATCGATGCAGACAAGGCCACCGTGCTCGGCCTGCACAAGGTGATGGGGCAGGAGTGCCCAGGCGTGGCCTGCCGCGTGCTGGACGTGGTGCTGCCCGCGCCGGACAGCGCCGATCAGGTGCGCCTGGTCGGGCAGATCGCTGCCGAAGCTGCCTTGCCGGCCGAGGCCATGGTTCTGCCGGGAGAAGGCATCCCCGCGCAGGCCCTGGTGGCCTTGCGCGGCCCGCACCGCTGGACCGAGAGCTACCAGCCGCTGCGCCTGGATGCGCCACCCACGGTGTCGTTGCGCCATGACGCCGTCGTGCTGATCACCGGTGGCCTGGGCGGTGTGGGCCTGGCCGTGGCCAGGCACCTGGCCTCTCGCGGACCGGTGCGCCTGGCCTTGCTGGGCCGCACGGCCTTGCCGCCGCGCGCGCAGTGGGATGCCCTGCTGGCCGGGTCATCCGATGGGGACGAGGACTGCGCCCGCCAGGCTGCGCAGGCGCGCGAGGTGCTGGCCATCGAGGCCCTGGGTGCCCAGGTGCTGCTGCTGTCGGGCGATGTGGCGCACGAGGCGGATGCACGCGCGGCCTGGCAGGCCACCGCGGAGCGCTTCGGCGCTCTGCACGGCGTGGTGCATGCGGCGGGCGATCCTGGCGGTGGCCTGATCGCGCAGCTGTCGGCCGAGCAGGTCGAGCGCACCTGGGCCGCGAAGGTCGAGGGCGCGCGCCACCTGCTGGCGCTGGTGGACGAGCAGCCGCGTGCGTTGGACTTCGTCGTGCTGTGCTCGTCCATGGCCACGGTCGCGGGCGGCCTGGGCAAGGCGGCCTACGCGGCCGCCAATGCCTGGCTGGACGCCGCGGCACGCGCGGCGGCGCAGCGCCAGTCGCCCACACCGGTGTGGGCCATCGGCTGGGACAGCTGGCGCGATGTGGGCATGGCCGGCCACATGGCGATGCCCGAGGGCGTGGGCATCGCGCCGGAGCAGGGCGGGCGGGCGCTGGTGCGCATCGTTGAAGGTCCTCGCGTGGCGCGGGTGGTGGTGTCGACCGTGGACCTGGGTGCACGCCTGGATCCGCGCCGCAACGACCTGCTCAGTCAGCCTGGCCTGGCCGACGCCGCGCCGCGCGCGCAGGGCCATGCCCGCCCGCCGCTGGACACGCCTTTCGTGGCGCCCGAGGGCGAACTCGAGACCCGCCTGGCCGACATCTGGCAGGTGCTGCTGGGCATCGACGCCATCGGCATCGACGACAACCTGTTCGAACTTGGCGGCGATTCCCTGCTCGGCATCCAGCTGCTGTCACGCGTGAAGGCAGCCTATGCCGTCGAACTGCGCCCGGCCGACTTCTTCAAGCAGCCCACCATCGCCGCCTTGGCGGCCCTGGTGGAAAGCCGCCTGATCGACGAGATCGAACAGGGCCACGGTGCTGGCCTGACGGAGGCGCCGTGAGCACCCTTCCGCCTGATGACCTGGCCCGCCGCCGCGCGCGGCTGAGCCCCGAACAGCAGGCCGCGCTGGCACGTCGGCTGCAGGGGACGCGCAGCGCCGCCACGGCAACCGTGACGATGCCTGCCCGCGTCTACCCGCATGCAGGGCCACTGTCTTTCGCGCAACGGCGCCAGTGGTTCTACTGGCGCCTCGACCCGTCCAGCACGGCCTATCACCTGGGCGGGACCATGCACTTCGAGGGCCGGCTGGACCTGGACGCGCTGCGGCGTGCGTTCGATGCGCTGGTCGCCCGGCACGAAGGCCTGCGCACCGTGCTGCGAGAGCACGACAGCGGCCATGTGGAGCAGGTGGTGCAGGCCGCCATGCCGCTGGAGATCCCGCTCATCGACCTGGCAGGACTGCCAGCCGCCGAGCAGGCCGCGCGCGCCGCCACCGAGGTGGCCCGCCTGCAGGAGCAGCCCTTCGACCTGCGCACCGGGCCCATGCTGCGCGTGGCGGTGGTGCGCCTGGCCGAGCATCGCCACACGGTGACGGTGGTGATGCACCATGCCGTCACGGACGCGTGGTCCAAGCAGATCGTGCTGGCCGAGTTCGTCGCCAACTACACTGGCCTGGTGCGCGAAGGCCGCCTGCCCGCGCTGCCTCCCCTGGACCGGCACCTGGTGGACCACGCCCGTGACCAGCAGGCCTGGCTGGGCTCGCCCGAACAGCCCCGGCAGATGGCCTTCTGGCGGGCACAGCTGGACGATGGCAGCGGTGACCACCCCGTGCTGCGCCTGCCAGCCGACGCGCCACGTGCATCACGCGGCGAGAGCAGCCGGTCGGTTGAGCTGGCACTGCCCGTGCCGCAGGACCTGGCCGAACGCCTGCGCCGCATCGCCCAGGATCAGGGCAGCACGGTGTTCGTCACGCTGCTGGCCGCGTTGCAGGCGATGCTGCACCGGTTCACCGGTCTTACCGACATCCGTGTCGGCGTGCCCACGGCCAACCGACACCGGCTCGACAGCGAAGGCGTGGTCGGCCTGTTCGTCAACACCCTCGTGATCCGCAGCCGCATCGACGGCCGCACGCCGATGGCCTCGGTGCTGGCCCGTGCCAGCGAGGCCCTGCTTCAGGCGCAGGCCCACCAGGACCTGCCGTTCGACCAGCTGGTCGAGGCCCTGCAGCCCGGCCGCGGTGGCCAGCACCACCCGCTGTTCCAGGTGATGTGCAATCACCTGCGCGAAGACCATCGCGCACTCGACGGGCTGCCCGGCCTGCGGCTGCTGCGCTACGAGCTGGCCGAGCAGCACGCCAAGTTCGACCTCACGCTCAACACGGTGGAAGACGCCCAGGGTCGGCTGGAGGCTCGTTTCGGCTGGCCCGAGGGGCTCTTCAAGCCGGCCACGGTGCAGCGCTTCGCCGATGCCTGGCTGGCCTTGCTCGGCGCGCTGGCCGGCTCGCCCGACGTGGCCGTGGCCGAGGTGCCGCTGGGGGCGCAAGCGCAGCGGCTGCTCGCCGCCTGGCGTGCAGCGCCGGCCCTGGGCCCTGGCCAACATGCCACGGTGCTGCAAATCATCCAGGCTCTGGCCGTGGCCGGGCCCCAGGCGCTGGCGGTGTCCTGCGGTTCTCAACACCTGACACGTGCGGCACTGCAGGCCGAAGCGCATCAGCTGGCCGGTCGGCTGGTGTCGCTGGGCGTGGCGCCGGAATCGCCCGTGGCCCTGGCCCTGCCCCGTTCGGTCGATCTGGTGGTGGCCTGGCTGGCCGTGTGGATGGCGGGGGGCGCGTGCGTGCCGCTGGACACGGCCCAGCCCGCGCCGCGCCTGCGCCGGATGATCGAAGGCATCGGTTGCCATTGGGTGCTGGCCGATGGCCCGGCGCCCGCCGATCTCATGGCGATGCCTGGTGTGGCCTGGTTGCAGATCGGCCGCCGGAGCGGCGCCGTGCCTGATCCATCGCCCAATCTGGCGCCGGAGGCGATCACGCTCCCGCCGGTGCGTCCCCAGGCGCTGGCGCACATCATCCACACCTCGGGCTCCACGGGCCAGCCCAAGGGCGTGGGGGTGACGCATGCGGCGCTGGCCCATTACGTGAACGCAGTGCTGGCGCGCCTGGCCCTGCCGGCCGAAGGCGGCGCGATGGCCATGGTCTCCACGCCCGCCGCGGACCTGGGCCACACCACCCTGTTCGGGGCATTGTGTGCTGGCCGCCCGCTGCACCTGGCCGAGCCGGGCCATGAACTGGATGCCGTTCGCCTGGCCGAGAGCCTGCGCCGCGACCAGGTGGCGGTGCTCAAGATCGTGCCCAGCCACCTGCAGGCGGTGATGCAGGCTCTGGCATCGGCGGGGCTGGACCCGGCCGACGCCCTGCCTTCCCACACGCTGGTGCTGGGCGGCGAAGCCACCCCCTGGTCGCTGGTCGATCGCCTGCACGGGCTGCGGCCCGGTCTTCGCCTCATCAACCACTACGGACCCACCGAGACCACGGTGGGCGTGTTCACCCAGGCCGCCGACACCGCCTGCCGCGAAGCCGCCACCTTGCCCGTCGGCCGGCCGTTGCCCGGCACCACGGCCCACGTGCTGGACGAGGCGTTGCACCCGGTGCCGCCGGGCTGCGAAGGTGAGCTCTACCTCGGTGGGCCAGGCCTGGCGCGTGGCTACCTGGGGCAGGGCGGCCTGACGGCCTCGCGCTTCGTGGCCGACCCCTTTGGCGGCGCCGGCGCTCGCCTGTACCGCACGGGCGACCGCGTGCGCTGGCGCGCATCGGGTTCAGACGACGAACAGGGCCAGCTCGAATACCTCGGCCGCACCGACCACCAGCTCAAGATCCGGGGATTCCGGGTCGAGCCGGGAGAGGTCGAATCCGTGCTGGCCGCCCAACCGGGCGTGGCGCAGGCCCTGGTGGTGGCCGAATGGCCCAACGATGGTGTGGGTGGTGGCGAGCCGCGCCTCGTGGCCTATGTGGTGCCCTTGGGCAGCGTGACGCTCGATGGCACGGCCTTGCGCGCTGCGCTGGCCCGCGCCTTGCCCGACGCGCTCGTGCCCTGCGCAGTGGTCGTGCTGGGTGCCTGGCCGCTCAATGCCAACGGCAAGATCGACCGGCGTGCCTTGCCGCCGCCGCCGAGCGGCCGGGCGGCCGGGCACGAGCCGCCCCAGGGCGACACGGAAGCGCTGCTGGCCACGCTGTGGCACGAGGTGCTCGGCGATGCCTTCGATGACGGGTTCGCGGCCACGGGCACCTCGCCACACACACCGTCACTGGCCATCGGTCGCCATGACCGCTTCTTCGACCTGGGTGGCCATTCGCTGGGCCTGGTACGCGTGCAGGCGGCCGTGCAGCGCCGCCTGGGCGTGCAACTGCCCCTGCGGGCCTATGTGGACAACCCCACGCTGGCCGAACTGGCCGCCACGCTCGCGGCCGCGCAAGGCAGTGCCGCCACCGAAGACGACGCCGCCTTGCGCGACATGGCCGCCCTGCTCGAATCCCTGGAGAACTGAATGGAACTGGACAAGCACGCCATCGCGCGGCGTTTCGGCGCGCTGGCGGCCGACAAGCAGCAGGCCTTCCTGGCAGCCCTGGCCCGCCAGGGCATCGATTTCGCGCGCCTGCCCATCGTGCCCAGGCCCGAAGGGGCCCATGCCGTGCTGTCCCACGCACAAGAGCGCCAGTGGTTCCTGTGGCGGCTCGATCCTGCCGGCACGGCTTATCACATCACCGGCGCCTTGAGTCTTCGCGGCAAGCTGGACGTCGGCGCCCTGCGACGGGCCTTGCACTGCTTGTTCGAGCGTCACGCCAGCTTGCGCACCGTGTTCCAGCCGCTGGATGACGGGCTGGCCCAGCCTGTGCTCATCGAGGCGGCCCATGCAGGCGATGCGCCGATCGAGCTGATCGACCTGCAGCGCGCCGACGGCGGCGCGCCTGCGCCGGAGGAGATGAGCGAGGTGGCCGACCGCATCGTCGCCAGGCCGTTCGACCTCACGCAGGGCCCGTTGCTGCGCGTGGCCCTGGTCCGCCCATCGCCGCAGGAGCATGTGCTTGTCGTGGTGCTGCACCACATCATCAGCGACGGCGTGTCCATGCAGATCCTGCTGGGCGAGCTGGTCGCGCAGTACCGCGCCCAGGTGGAGGGCACCGAGCCTGCGCTTCAGGCCGCCGCGCCCATCGCCTATGCCGACTACGCGCAGTGGCAGCGCCACTGGCTGGCGGCCGGCGAGCAGGAGCGTCAGCTGGCCTACTGGCGAACGCAGCTGGCACACGATGGCGATGAGCCACCCGTGCTGCAACTGGCCAGCGACCATCCGCGCCAGACCGTGGCCGCCTACCCCGCCGCCCGCCACGCCTTCGACCTGCCCGATGCGCTGGCCGCAAGCCTGCACCGGCGCGCGCAGGCCGAGGGCACCACTGTGTTCACCGTGCTGCTGGCCGGCTGGCAGGCCTTGCTGCACCGCTACACCGGCCTGACGGACATCCGCGTGGGCGTGCCCATCGCCAACCGCCAGCGGCCGGAAACCGAATCGGTGGTGGGCTTCTTCGTCAACACCCAGGTGCTGCGCGCGCGCGTGCATGGCCGCATGCCGCTGCAGGCCCTGCTGTCCCAGGTGATCGACGCCACGCGCGGTGCCCAGGCCCACCAGGACCTGCCCTTCGAGCAACTGGTCGAGGCCCTGCAACCCCAGCGTGTATTGGGCCAGGCGCCGCTGTTCCAGGTGCTGCACAACCACCAGCGCAAGGACCTGCGCGCACTGGCGCAATTGCCGGGCCTGACCATCGAGCCCTTCGAGCTCGGGGATCGCCTGGCGCAGTTCGAACTCACGCTGGACACCATCGAGCGCCCGGGCCAGGCCCTGGGCGTCCTGATCACCTATGCGGCGCCGCTTTTCGAGCCGGCCACCATCGAGCGCCTGGGTCGCCATTACCAGCGGCTGCTGGCCGCGCTGGCCGATCAGCCCGCGCAGGCGCTGTCCGATGTGCCTCTGCTGCACGATGACGAGCGCAGCCTGCTGGCCGCCTGGGGCGCGCCCCAGCCCGGCGTGCCCGGCGATTTCACGCCCGTGCATGCGCTCGTCGAAGCACAGGCCCTGCAAAGGCCGCACGGCCCGGCGCTGATCATGGGCGAGACCGTCTGGTGCCATGCCGAGCTGAACGAGCGGGCCAATCGACTGGCCCACCACCTGATCGCCGCCGGCGTGCGGCCCGAATCGCGTGTGGGCATCGCCGTGGAGCGCAGCCCTGACATGCTGGTGGCGCTGATCGCCGTGCACAAGGCCGGCGGGGCCTATGTGCCGCTGGACCCGGGCTACCCGGCTGAGCGCCTGGCTTTCATGCAGGCCGACAGCGGGGTGCGCTGGGTGCTCACCCAATCCCACCTGGCCGACCGCCTGCCTCCGCTGGAGGGCGTGCAGACGCTGTGCCTCGACCGCCTGCCGCTGCAGCACGAGCCCACCACCAACCCGGGCGTGGTGCTTCACCCCGGCCACCTGGCCTACCTCATCTACACCTCGGGTTCGACCGGCCAGCCCAAAGGCGTGGCCGTGCCCCATGGCCCGCTGGCCATGCACGTGCGGTGCATCGGCGAGCTCTACGGCATGACGCCGGACGACCGCGAGCTGCAGTTCGCCTCCATCAACTTCGATGGTGCGCACGAGCGCCTGTGGGTGCCGCTGGCCTTTGGCGGCGCCGTCATGCCCCGTGACCACGAGCCCTGGTCCGTCGAGCGCACCTGCGCCGAGATCGAGCGCCATGGCATCACCGTGGCCTGCTTCACGCCCAGCTACCTGCACCAGATCGCCGAGCTGGTGGGCGAGGGCGCTCGCCAGCTGCCCATCCGCTCCTACACCGTGGGCGGTGAGGCCATGTCGCGCGCCAGCTTCGAGCTGGTGCAGTCGGTGCTGCGCCCGCCGCGCATCGTCAATGGCTACGGGCCCACCGAGACCGTGATCACGCCGTTGATCAGCCGGGCCTACCCGGGCGACACCTTCGATGCGGCCTACATGCCCATCGGCCGGCCCGTTGGGGAGCGCACCGCGCACGTGCTCGATGCCGATCTGCAGCCCGTGCCACCGGGCGTGCCCGGCGAGCTCTACATCGGCGGCACGGGCCTGGCGCGCGGCTACCTGGGCCGCGCCGGCCTCAGCGCCGAGCGCTTCGTGGCCGACCCCTTCGGCGCGCCCGGCAGCCGCCTTTACCGCACGGGCGACTGGGTGCGCTGGGGCCTGGACGGACAGGTGCAGTACCTGGGCCGTGTGGACCACCAGGTCAAGGTGCGTGGGTTCCGCATCGAGCTGGGCGATGTCGAGGCGCAGTTGTTGCGACAGCCCGGCGTGCGCGAGGCCGTGGCGGTGGTGCGGCCCTCGCCCTCGGGCAGCCGCCTGGTGGCCTATGTGGGCCTGGGCGAACAGGGCGCGTCCAAGCCCCAGGCGGCGGCCACCCTGCGCGCCGCCCTGGCCGAGGCGCTGCCCGAGCACATGGTGCCCTCGGCCATTGTCGTGCTGGCCGCGCTGCCGCTGAACCCCGCCGGCAAGGTCGACCGCAAGGGCCTGCCCGAGCCGGCCATCCGCCAGGACGACCACGCCGAAGCGGAGGGGCCGATCGAGCAGGCGCTGGCCGCCGTGTGGGCCACCGTGCTGGGCCTGCCACGCGTGGGCCGCCATGACAACTTCTTCGAGCTGGGCGGTGATTCCATCCTCAGCCTGCAGATCGTGGCGCGTGCCCGCCAGGCTGGCTGGCGCCTGACGCCGCGCCAGCTGTTCGAGCGCCAGACCATCGCCGCGCTGGCCGCCGTGGCCCGGCCCGTGGACACGCGCGCTGCACGCCCCGCCGAGCGGGCCCAGGGCCAGGCGCCCCTGCTGCCGATCCAGGCTGCGTTCTTCGATGCCGCGGTGCGGGATCGCCACCACTGGAACCAGGCCGTGCTGCTGCACAGCGCAGTTCCCATCGACGCACCGGCCCTGGTGTGTGCCGTGGCTGCGGTACTGCGCACGCACGACGCGCTGCGCCTGCGTTTCAGCTGCGTGGACGCCCGCGCCGTGCCGCCGTCGCGCGGCTGGTCACAGGCCTATGCGCCGCTGGACGCCCTGGGCGATCCGGCGGCGCTGGTGTGGCAACGCCAGGCCGATGGCGAAGCGGCTCTGGCCGCGCATGGTGCCGAGGCCCACCGCAGCCTCGACATCGAGCACGGGCCGCTGCTGCGCGCCGTGGCCATCGCCATGGCCGATGGCAGCGCGCGCCTGCTGCTGGTGGTCCACCACCTGGTGGTGGACGGCGTGTCGTGGCGCATCCTGCTGGACGACCTGGGCAGCGCATATGCGCAGGCCCGGGCGGGCCGGCCCCTGCCGGCCATCGAGTTGCCTGCGCCCACCGACAGCGTCCAGGCCGCCGCATTGCGCCTGCAGGGCGACCCGGCCCGCCATGCCGACGAGCGCGCGCACTGGCACGCCCTGGCCCAGGTGCCCGCGAGCCTGCCCTGCGCCCGCCCGGACGGCGACGCCCGGCTTGGCCGCCACACCCGCCTCACGCTGTCGCTGGACGCGGCCCGCACCCAGGCCTTGCTCAAGGCCGCGCCCACCGCCTACCGCGCGCACGCGCAGGACCTGCTGCTCACTGCGTTGGGCCGTGCCTTGTGCGCCTGGAGCGGCCACGAACAGCTGCTGATCGACCTGGAGGGCCATGGCCGCGAAGGCCTGGGCGACGACCTCGACCTGTCACGCACGGTGGGCTGGTTCACCAGACTCTACCCGGTGGCCCTGGCGCCCCTGGGTTCGCCGGAAGAGGCCCTCAAGCGCGTGAAAGACGGCCTGCGCCGCGTGCCGCGCAAGGGCCAGGGCTTCGGCCCGCTGCGCGCCGAGACACCCGATGCCGCCTGGCCGCGCGCCCAGCTGGTCTTCAACTACCTGGGCCAGTTCGACGCCAGTTTCGACGCCGATGCGCCGTGGCGCCCGGCCCAGGAATCCTCGGGCGAGGCGCTCGATCCCGCCGCCACGCAATGGCACGAGTTCAGCGTCAACGGCCAGGTCTATGGTGGCGAGCTGCGCCTGAGCGTGTCCTTCAGCCCCGATCGCCACGACACGGCCGCGGTGCAGGCCTGGATCCATGCCTGGCGCGACGAACTGCACGCCCTGATCGGGCACTGCACGCGTGGCGATGCCCAGGGCGCCACGCCCAGCGACTTTCCGCTGCTGGCGCATTGGCCGCAGGCCATGCTCGATGCCTGCCTGCACGCGCTGCCCGTGCCGGCTGCGCAGGTGGAGGACCTCTACCCGCTGACGCCCATGCAGTCGGGCATGCTCTTTCACAGCCTGTTCGACACGCAGGCCGAGGGCGCCTGCCTCAACCAGTTGCGCGTGGATGTCGAGGGCCTGCATGTGGACCGCTTCGAGGCCGCCTGGCGCGGTGCCCTGGCCCGCCACGAGGTGCTGCGTACCGGGTTCTTGCACAGCGTGGACGGGCAACCCGAGCCGCTGCAATGGGTGGCCCGCACGGTAAGGTTGCCGATCAGCGTGCTGGACTGGCGTGACCGCGCCTGCGCGCCCGTCGACGATGCCATGGATGGCCTGCAGGCCGAACTGGACACCTTGGCCCGAGATGAACTTGCCCGGGGCTTCGACCCCCTGCGTCCGCCGCTCACGCGCTTGCTGCTGGTGCGCACGGCCGACACGCGCCACCACCTCGTGTGGACCGTGCACCACCTGCTGATGGACGGCTGGAGCGCTTCGCAGCTGATGGGCGAGGTGCTGCGTGGCCATGCCGGTCTCGACGTGGCCACGCCCGACGGGCGATACCGCGACCATGTGCAAGCCCTGCGCCGGCACGACGCGTCGGCGGCCGAAGGGTATTGGCGCCACTGCTTGGCCGCGCTGGACGAGCCCACGCGTCTGGCCGAGGCCTGGCTGCCGCCCGCATCGTCTCCCTCGGCGGCGGATGCCGCTGCAGAGTTCCCACTCCTGGGCGAACACCTGCTCGTGGTCGACGAGGCCGCCACCACGGCGTTGATCGAGACCGTGCGGCGCGAGCGCGTCACGATCAACACGCTGGTGCAGGCCGCCTGGGCCCTGGTGCTGGCGCGCTGCACCGGCAGAGACCGCGTGGCCTTCGGTGCCACCACCGCAGGCCGTGGCGATGCGGCCACCGATGGCCAGGGCCCGGCCGCCGTGCTGGGCCTGTTCATCAACACCGTGCCCGTGCTGGCCGAGCCCCGGCCCCAACAGCACACGGGTGACTGGCTGCGCGCGCTGCAGGCGCAGAACCTGGCCTCGCGCGAGCACGAGCACACCCCGCTGGCCGACATCCAGCGCTGGCTGGGCCGCCCAGGCCAGGCCCTGTTCGACACGCTGCTGGTGTTCGAGAACTACCCCATCGACCAGGCCTTGCGAGGCGACGTGCCCGGCGGCATCGCCTTTGCGAACGTGCACAACCGCGAGGACAGCAGCCACGCGCTCACGCTCACCGCCTCCTCGTCGTCCACCGTGCAACTCAAGCTGCGCCACCAGCGTCGCCTGCTGGCCGACGGCACCGTGGCCCTGCTCGCCCGTGAGCTGGAGGCCGTGCTGCGCGCGCTGGCCCGTTTGCCCCGCGATGCCGCGCACCCGCTCGGCGCCGTGCTGGCCGAGGCGGCCGGCCAGACGGCCGGTGCACGGACCCAGGCCATCGCCCCCGCCGTGGTGGCCGCCTCACGCCCGCTGCACCAGCAGATCGCCGAACAGGCCGCGCGCCGCCCCGAGGCCACGGCCCTGAGCTTCGGCGATGCCACGCTCAGCTATGGCGAGCTCGAGGCACGCGCCAACCGGCTGGCCCACCGCCTGCGCGCGGCCGGCGTGCGCCCGGAGGCCCGCGTGGGTCTGGCGATGGAACGCTCGCCCGAACTCATCGTCGCGCTGCTGGCCATCCTCAAGGCTGGCGGGGCCTACGTGCCGCTCGATCCAGCCTACCCCGCCGAGCGCCTGGCCTTCCTCGCGCAGGACAGCGGCATCCAGTGGTTGCTGACCCATTCGCAGCTGCGCGCCAGGCTGCCCGACACGCCCGGCGTGGCGGTGTGGTCGCTCGACACGCTCGATCTGTCGGCCGAGCCTGCCCACGCCCCCGAGGTGGCGGTGCGCGCCGACCACCTGGCCTACGTCATCTACACCTCCGGCTCCACCGGCCGGCCCAAGGGCGCGCAGCTCACCCACCAGCACGTGGCGCGCCTGCTCACGTCCACCCAGCCCTGGTTCGGCTTCGACGCCGACGATGTCTGGACGCTGTTCCACTCCTACGCCTTCGACTTCTCGGTGTGGGAGATCTTCGGCGCCCTGTGCCACGGCGGCCGCCTGGTGATCGTGCCCCATGTGGTCAGCCGCTCGCCCGATGAGTTCCTGGCCCTGCTGCGCCGCGAGCGCGTCACCGTGCTCAACCAGACCCCCTCGGCTTTCCGCCAGCTGATGCAGGCCGAGGGCCTGTACGCTCAGGGCGGACGTGACCTGGCCTTGCGCTGGGTCGTGTTCGGAGGCGAGGCGCTGGAGGTGGAGACCCTGCGCCCCTGGTTCGACCATCTCGGCGACCACCGTCCGCAATTGGTCAACATGTACGGCATCACCGAGACCACGGTGCACGTCACGTGGCGCCCCATCGGCCGAGCCGACCTGCCGGCACCCGGCACCATGGCGCGCAGCCCCATCGGTGGCCGCATCCCCGATCTGGGCCTGTACGTGCTCGACGCCAACCTGTGTCCTGTGCCGCCTGGCGCCACCGGCGAGCTGCACGTCTCGGGCGCGGGTCTGGCGCGCGGCTACCTGCACCGTGGCGGGCTGAGCGCCGAGCGCTTCATCGCCGATCCGTTCAATGGCGCCGGCGGCCGCCTCTACCGCACGGGCGATCTGGCGCGCTGGCATGCCGACGGCCAGATCGACTACCTCGGCCGCATCGACGACCAGGTCAAGGTGCGGGGCTTCCGCGTCGAACTCGGCGAGATCGAGGCCCGCCTGCTGGCGCTGCCCGGCGTGCGCGAGGCCGTGGTGCTGGCGCGGCCTTCGGCCGGCGGCATCCGCCTCGTGGCCTACGTGACAGCCCGTGCCGGCCGGCCCGCGCACGATGCCGCGGCGCTCAAGGCCCAACTGGCGCAGACCCTGCCGGAGCACATGCTGCCCGCGACCATCGTGTCGCTCGATGCCCTGCCGCTGACGCCGCATGGCAAGGTCGACCGCCGTGCGCTGCCCGAACCTTCGGCGCAAGCCGGCACCGGCGAGGCACGCGCGCAGGAAGCGCCGCAAGGCGAGGCCGAGCGGGCCGTGGCACAGGCCTGGCGCGATGTCCTGGGCCTGGCCTTCGGGGGCCGCCAGGACAACTTCTTCGAGGCAGGGGGCGATTCCATCCTGAGCCTGCAGATCGTGGCGCACCTGCGGCGCCAGGGCTGGCGCGTGTCGCCCCGCCAGGTGTTCGAGCAGCAGACCGTGGCCACGCTGGCCGCCGTGCTGGCCCGTGATGCGAGCCAGGGACCCGAGGGCGGCGCTGTCGACGGCCAGACATCGTCCGGTGGCGCGCCCTCCGGGCAGCCGCTCGCGCGGCTGGATGCGCCGCAGACCCTGCGCGATCACCTGGGTGACGCCCTCGCCACCGAACTGGCGTTGGCCCACGGCTGGACGGACGCGCTCATCGAGGACGTCTTCCCACTCTCGCCCATGCAGGAGGGCATGCTCTTTCACAGCCTGGCCTCGCCGGGCACGGGCCTGTACGTCAACCAGCTCAGCGTCGAGGTGCACGGCCTGGACGCCGAACGCTTCGCCCAGGCCTGGCGCACGATGGTGCAGCGCCATGCCACGCTGCGCACCGCCTTCCTGTGGCGCGATGGCCTGGCGCGTCCGCTGCAGGTCGTGCTGCGCGAGGCCCACGCGCCGGTCGCGCTGCTCGACTGGCGGAGGCTCGACGCGCAGGCGCAGGCCGCGCAACTGGCCCGGCTCACCGACACCGAGATCCGCCAGGGCGTGGCGTTCGACGCCGCGCCCCTGTCCCGCCTGAGCCTCATCGACCTGGGGGGGCAGCGCCACCAGCTGGTGTGGACCTTCCACCACCTGCTGCTCGATGGCTGGGCCCAGTCGCGCCTGATCGGCGAGTGGCTTCAGGCCTATGGTGGCGAGCCGCTGGGCGATGCCGGCCCCGCGTATGGCCGCTACGTGCGCTGGCTGGCCGCGCAGGATGCCGAGGCCTCGCGCGCCTTCTGGACCGGTGCGCTGGCCGGGATCGACGGCCCCACGCTGCTGGCCGATGCGGCGCGGCCCGATGCCGCGCGCCATGGGTTCGAGCAGATCTACACACGCCTGGATGCCGACGAGACCGCGCGTCTGCGTGCCTTCGCCCAGCGCGAGCGCGTCACGCTCAACACCGTGGTCCAGGCCGCCTGGGCCCTGCTGCTGCAACGCCACACCGGCCGCGACGATGTGGTCTTCGGCGCCACCGTGGCCGGCCGGCCCGACACCCTGCCAGGCGCGCAGGACATCCTGGGCCTGTTCATCAACACCATCCCCGTGCCGGTGCGACGCCGTCCCGGGCAGCGCGTGGGCGAGCACCTGCGTGACCTGCAGGCGCTCAACCTGCGCCTGCGCGAGCAAGAGCACAGCCCCCTGGCCGAGATCCAGCGCTGGGCCGGCTCGCCCGGCCGGCCGCTGTTCGACAGCATCATCGTGTTCGAGAACTACCCGGTGGACCAGGCCCTCAAACGCCACGAGCGCCACGGCCTGCGCTTCGGCGAGGTGGCCGGGCGAGGCCTCACGGGCTTCGCGATGGACCTGCAGGTGGTGGTCGGCGACACGCTGGAGATCGAGTACAGCTTCGGCCGGCGCGAGTTCTCCGGTGGCTTCGTGCAGGCCCTTCGCGCACAGATGGAGCAGCTGCTGCGCCAGATGTCGCGCGATGCCGGCCAGGCCATGGGCGCGCTGGACTGGCTCGATGCGGCCACGCAGGCCGATCTGCAGGCGCTGGGGCAGGGCAAGCGCACAAAGAGCTCCCTCCACCCACCCGTGCACACCCTGATCGAGCAGCAGGCCCGCACGCGTCCCGAGTCCACTGCGCTGATGATGGGCGGTGAGCGCTGGACCTATGCCGAACTCAACGCACGTGCCAACCGACTGGCCCACCACCTGATCGCCTTGGGCATCGGGCCCGAGTGCCGGGTGGGGGTGGCCATGGCACGCAGCCTGGACACCTTCGCGGCTTTGCTGGCCGTGCTCAAGGCTGGCGGCGCGTACGTGCCGCTGGATGCGGCCTACCCGGCCGAGCGCCTGCGCTTCATGATGGACGACAGCCAGCTGGCCGTGCTGCTCACGCACCAGGCTCTGCTGGACAAGCTGCCCACGCCGGCCGGGCTGCCCACCTTGGCCGTGGAGGCGCTGGACCTGTCGCACCTGCCGGACACCAACCCGGCCCGCGCCACGGCCCAGACGCAGATGGCCTATGTCATCTACACCTCCGGCTCCACCGGGCGGCCCAAGGGCGTGGCCGTCACCCACGGGCCGCTGTCCATGCACTGCCAGGCCACCGCGCGCCTGTACGGCATGGACGAGACCTCGCGCGAGCTGCTCTTCATGTCCCTGGCCTTCGATGGCGCGCACGAGCGCTGGCTGACCACGCTGTGCACCGGCGCGGCCCTGTCCGTGCGCGACGATGAGCTGTGGACGGCCGAGCAGACCTGCCGCACCCTGCGCCGCCATGGCATCACGCAGGCCGCCTTCCCGCCGGCCTACCTCGGCCAGGTGGCCGACTGGGCCGCGCAGCAAGGCGATGCGCCGCCGGTGGACCTGTACGTGTTCGGCGGCGAGGCCATGCCTCGCGCCACCTATGACAAGGTGCGCCAGGCGCTGCGGCCGCGGTGGCTGATCAACGGCTATGGCCCGACCGAAACCGTGGTCACCCCGCTGATCTGGAAGGTGGATGCGGGCCAGGGCTTCGACGGGGCGTACGCGCCCATCGGCCGCCCGGTGGGGGATCGCACCGCGCATGTGCTCGACGGCGATCTGCAGCCCGTACCGCAAGGCGCGGTCGGTGAGCTCTACATCGGGGGCCTGGGCCTGGCGCGTGGCTACCTGGGCCGCCCGGGGCTGACGGCCGAGCGTTTCATCGCCGATCCCTTCGATGCCACTGGCGGTGCGCGCCTGTACCGCACCGGCGATCTGGTGCGCTGGCTGGACGATGGCCAGATGGAATACGTGGGCCGGGCCGACCACCAGGTGAAGGTGCGCGGATTCCGCATCGAACTCGGTGAGATCGAGGCCCTGCTGCTCGCCCAGCCGGGCGTGACCGAGGCGGCGGTGGTGGCGCACGAAGCGCCCACCGGCCGGCAGCTGGTGGCCTATGCCGTGTCGGCCCAGCCGCAGGCTGGTGACCAACCGGCCCTGCTCAAGGCCGCCCTGGCGGCGGCCCTGCCAGAGCACATGGTGCCCGCCCACATCCTGGTGCTGCCACGGCTGCCGCGCCTGCCCAATGGCAAGCTCGACCGCCACGCGCTGCCCGAGCCGGGCGCGGCCCGGACCCAGGCCGAAGGCCGGCCCTTCGTGCCGCCTTCCACCGACGCCGCGCGGCGCCTGGCCGGCCTGTGGCAGGAGGTTTTGGGCGTCGAGCGCATCGGCGAGCAGGACAACTTCTTCGAACTGGGGGGGGATTCGCTGCTCAGCCTGAAGGTGATGTCACGGCTGCGGCAATGGCGCGATCCGGCCCTGGATTTCAAGCTGCGAGACCTGATGCAGCGGCCGACCATCGCGGGGCTGCTGAGACTGGGGGAGGGCGCGACCACCTCTGCGGCGCCTTCGCCACCGCTCTCCCCATCGCGTGAGGCGCCTGCCCTGGTCGAGCTCAACGCCCGCATCGACGGCCCGCCGCCCCTGTTCTGCCTGCATGCGGGCGTCGGCACGGTCTTCGACTACCAGCCGCTGGCGCGCCGGATGCAAGGCCACCGGTCGGTGTTGGGCCTGCCCTGCCGCATGCTCACCGATCCTGCGCACCGCGACACCTCGCTCGTGCAGATGGCCGATGACTACGCGCGCCTCATCCACGCGGCGCATCCCGAGGGCCCCTGCCATCTGCTGGGCTGGTCGCTGGGCGGTGCGCTGGCGATGCTGGTGGCACAGCGGCTCGAAGCGCGTGGGCGGCGCATCGGCCTGCTGGCCCTGGTCGATCCCTTCGTGCCCGCGGTGGCGGCCTCGCGGCCCGGGCCGGTGTCCGCCGAAGCCGATGACCTGGCCGCCGGCCTGGCGGCCACGCTCGCCACCGGCATGGACGCCGACGAACTGGCCCGCATGGCCCTGGTCGCGCGGCACCTCGGCGAGCTGTCGGCCCAGGCCGGTGAACTGCCGCGGGTCGGCGCCGCGCCGCGCCTGTGGTGGGCGTCCCGCCGCGACCCGGCGCACCGCGAGGCGCTGGCCCGCCAGAGTGGACATGCCGGTGCATGGTCGCGAGAGATCGAGGCCTCGCACTTCGAGCTGCTGCGTCATGCCGGCGTGCTGGCTCAGATCGAAGGGGCCCTGCGGCAGGACGAGGCCGGTGCTGCCGGCGCGTGATGGCGCCAGCACAGGAAAGAACGCGAGGAAGGATGCGGCGAACGATGCGCGCAAGAACGCGCGTCGCTCAGCCGCGCCGCCAGGCGAACCACAGCCCCACCACCAGCGGCAGCGACAGCGTGGCCCACGACACCGCGTCCCACACGCCGTCGCCGACCAGTGCCGAGACCAGGCCCGCCGCGCTGGCCAGGCCGATCAGCAGCGGCCAGCGGAACACCCGCCACAGGCCGTGGCGGCGCGCCTGGCGCCGTGCGGCACGGCTGGAGGCTTCTTGGGGCGCGGCATGGCGTCGAGAAGACGCACTCATGGCGCGGCTCCCGACGGTTGACCGGCCGACGCGCGTGCAGGCGTGCCCGGCACGGCCCGCTTGCGCGCCACCCACAGGTACAGGCCGCTGCCCAGCACCACGATGGTGGCGATGTCCAGCAGCGCCCAGACGATCTGCAGCGGCAGGCCGCCGTAGTCGCCGAAGTGAAGCGGCTGCGAGACCAGCAGGGCCTTGAGGTACCAGGGCAGTTCGCGGCTGTCGGTCACCTGGGCGGTGCGGGCGTCCACCAGCACGGGTTTGACCAGCCGCGAGGTCAGCGGCTCGTGCCCGCGCATGAAGACCGCATAGTGGTGCGGACTGGAGAAGGCGCTGCCCGGGAAGGCCACCAGCGCCACGGCCATGCCCGGCTCCAGCGCCTGCGCGCCCTGCACCGACTGCTGCACCGAACCCAGCTGCGTGGGCACGGGCAGGCCCTTGTAGCGCGCCGTCATCGCGCCCAGCTCCTTGTATTGGTAGTACTGCACCATCAGGTCGGCCCAGGTGTTGATCACGCCCGTGGCGCCAACCACCAGGGCCCAGGCCACGGTGACGATGCCCAGCAGGTTGTGCAGGTCCAGCCAGCGGATGCGGCGCGAGCGTTCGCGCCGCACGGTGCCGAAATCGAGCTTGCGCATGAAGGGCGCGTACAGCACCACGCCCGACACGATGGCCGCCACCAGCAGCAGGCCCATCAGCCCCAGGAACAGCTTGCCCGGCAGGCCCGCGAACAAGTCCACGTGCAGGCGGAACATCAGGTTCACGAAGCCCTTGCCCAGCTCGGGCTCGGCCAACACCTGGGCGGTGCGCGCGTCCACCGCCACGGATTTGCGCAGCGTGGTCGCATCGGGCGTGTCGGCCAGCGTCACGAACCAGAAGGTGTCGTCGTCTGCCTCGCGTGACAGGAACTGCACCACCTTGCCCGGGTGCCGCGCCTGGGCCACGGCGATCACGCGGTCCAGGTCGGCGCGTGGCGTGTCGGCGGGCATGGCGGGGGCCTCGATGGCATCGCCCAGCAGGTGCTCGATCTCGTGGTGGAAGATCAGCGGCAGGCCGGTCAGGCACAGCAGCAACATGAAGACGGTGCACACCAGGCTGGACCACGTGTGTACCCAGGCCCAGCGGCGCAGGGAGGTGGGGGTCATGCGGAGACTCCTTGTTCGAGGGCGGCGGATCGCTGGCGCAGCAGGGTACGGTGTCGCACGCGGCCCCGGCGCTTCTTCCACCAGATCACCACGCCGGTGATGGACAGCATCGCCACCAGGAGGCCCATCACGGACATCACGATGCGCCCCGGCATGCCCAGGATGCGGCCCGAGTGCAGCGGGAACTGCAGCTGCACGAAGACATCGGCGGCCGTGCCCTCCCAGGGGGTGCGGTCGCCCAGCAGGCGGCCGTCGAGGCCGTCGTAGTAGAGGGTCTTGACGGCCATGCCGCCGCTGACGCGGTCCTGCTCGCCTTCGAAGAAGCGCACGCCGTACACACCCAGCCCCTGGGTGTAGAACACATTGCCTGCAGGCTCGGTCCAGCCACGCTTCGCGGCCTCGCCTCTGGCCTGGGCCAACACCTCGGGAAAGCCCAGGCGCGGGGTGATGGGTTGGTGCTCGGGCGCAGGCTGGCGCAGCTCGAAGGGCCCCGGCGTGACCTTGGACACCATCGACATCACCGGGAAGAACACCTCGCGGTACAGGTTCAGCGAGAAGGCGGTGAAGGCGATCACCAGCACCAGGGCCCAGGTCCACAGGCCGCCCGCGCGGTGAAGGTCGACGTTGAGCCGGTAGGGCCCGCCGCCCGTGCGCACGCGCCAGGCCGGCCACCAGCGGCGCCACACGGAGGCCGCTGGCGATGCGTTCGCCGCGCGGGCCTTGCGGCGCACAGGCCACGTCAGCACGATGGCAACGAAGGCATCGACCAGCCATACCAGCGCCACCGCGCCCATCAGCCACACGCCCCATTCGTCGATGCCCCACACCTCGGGCAGGTGCAGCGTGTAGTGCAGCTTGTACAGGAAAGGCATCAGGTTCTCGCGCGAGAGCGAGAACACGCCCCACTCGCGCTGGCCCTGGATCTGCCCGGTGACCGGGTCGATGAAGACCTGGTTGTAGTCCAAAGGAAAAAGCCGCCCGGTGGCGGCATCGACGCGGGGGCGGACCACGAAGGGCCGCGCCAGGTCGTCACGCTGATGCAGCGGCACCAGCGTGACCCGGGCCCGCGGGTCGGCGGCTTCGATGAGGGCCGCCAGTTCCAGCGGTGGCTTGTGCGGCCCTTGGCTGCGGATATCGAACAACCCGCGGTTGAGCCAGCTGTCGATCTCATGGTCCCAGGAGATCACCGCGCCGGTGAGCCCGGACACCACCAGGAAACCTGCAATGAACAGGCCGAAGGTGCGGTGCAGCAGGGTCAGGATGGGGCGCATGGCGGCAAGTCTCCGGGGCGGATCACCAACGCACGAGCATGGTCAGGCGTGCGTCACGACCAGGGCCATACCAGCATTTGGCGGCCCAGCAATCGTAGGTCTTCTTGTCTTCCACGTTGGTGATGTTCAGGATCCATCGGAATGCCCCGATCTCGTAGTGCGCGCCAACATTGACCAGGTCGAAGGCCGGCACGGTGTAGTAGTTGGCCGGAGCCACCGAGCCGCTGGTGCGTGCGCCGTCGGAGCTGGGGCTGGAGCCGATGTGCTGCAGGCCTGCGTTGAAGCCCAGCGCACCGGCCGAGCCCAGGCGGATCGTGTAGTCCAGGCGGGCAGCGAAGCTTTCCAGCGGGATGCCGCGCGGGCGATTGCCCACGTTGAAGCTGTTGCTCTCGGTGATCTCTGGCTTGAGGCGTGTGTACGAGCCGATCAGCTGCAGCGACTTGGTCAGTTCACCCTTGGCCTCGAGCTCCAGTCCGCGCGAGCGGTACTCGCCCTGCTGCACCTGGTAGAAGGGGTGGGTTGGATCGGGGTCGCGCGTCAACACGTTGGTCTGCGTCGTGTCGAACAGGGCTGCGGTGAACAGGGCGTTGAACCGCTTGGGCTCGTATTTCACGCCGATCTCGGCCTGCTCGGATTTGCGTGCCTTGAACAGGTTGCCGTTGAAGTCGGCGCCCGAGGTGGGGGTGAAGCCGGAGGCCAGGCTGATGTAGGGCGTCACACCGATGGGCGACACGTAGCTGAAACCGATGCGGCCTGTCAGGGCCTGCTCGTTGCGCTCCTTGGTGGTGCTCACGGGCAGCGGCGTGTTGAAGGTGGTGCGGACATCATCGACGCGCAAGCCCGTGGTCAGCACGAACTGTTGCGCGAACTTGAGCTGGCTCTGGGCATACAGGCCGATCTGGCGCATGCCGATCTGCTGGTCGGTGTCGGGGTTGGCCGGCAGGGCGAAGGGCTGGCCGTACACCGGGTCGAAGATGTTGATGGGCGATCCGGCGCCGAAATAGCGAACCTCGCGCAGCGTCGAATTGCGCAAGTCCAGACCCAGCAGCAGGTTGTGGTCCCAGTCGGCCCCAGTCCAGTGGGCGTTGAACTGGTTGTCCAGCGTGGCCATCTCGGTGCGGCCGAAAGAGCCGAAAGCCCCGCGGTTGTAGAAGAGGTTCGCGGGTGTGCCCACGGGCAGTGACGCCGTCGGCACATAAGACAGGCCATAGGCCGTCTGGTAGCTCAGGCGAACGCTGCGAAAGCGCAGCGCCTGGCGGAAGCTCCAGGTGTCGGACAGGCGCTGATCCAGGTCATAGCCTACCGAGGTCTGCTCTTTGCGGTACATGTCGAAACCCGGCTCGCCACCATTGGTCTCGCGGTCGATCACGCCATTGGCATTGGGCCGCGCGATGCCCGATGCCGGCAGGAAGGCCGAGGTGCCGCCGCTGTGGCCCAGGTCGTCGTTGATGTAGTGGGCCAGCACCGTGAGCTTGGTGGCTGCGCTGGGGCTCCAGGTGAGGGCGGGCGCGATGAAGGTGCGGTCGTCGCGCACATACTCGACATCCGTGTCGGCCTTGCGCACCAGGCCGGTCACGCGGTAGGACCAGTCGCCCGTGGCGCTCAGGGGGCCACCGAAATCGAAGGCGCCCTCACGCCGCTGGTTGGAGCCGATGGTGAACTGCAGTTCGCGGATCGGCGTGGTCGTGGGCTTCTTGGTGACCAGGTTGACCATGCCGCCGGCCGGGTTCTGACCGAACAGGGAGGCGGAGGCCCCGTGCAGCACTTCCACGCGCTCCAGGCCGTAGGCTTCGCCGCGTGCCAGGCCATAGGTGGTGGCGGGTGTGGCCAGACCGTCGATGAAGAAAGAGTTCCAGTCGAAGGCGAAGCCGCGGAAGGTGACGTGGTCCTCGCGGTTGTCCACGGCCAGCACCGGCGTGACGCCGGGTGTGTACGCCAGCACTTCCTTGAGGTTGCTGGCACCGCGCAGCACGATCTCGTCCTTCGTGATCACCGAAATCGCCTGCGGCACCTCGGCGATGGGCGTGTCGGTCTTGGTGGCTGTGGCTGTGCGCTTGGCCACCACACCACTGACCGGCCCCCGGCCTTCTTCGCGCTCAGCGTTCGCCTTGACGCGCACTTCAGGCAGTGCCTGCTGCGATTCCGCATTGGCAGCGGTTTCGGCCGCCAGAGCGGTCGAGGCAGACAGGCTGCCCAGTGTGGCCGTGATGGCCACGGTCAGGACTCGCTGGCGCGATGGAGGAAGGCGGCGGAACATGAAGGAACTCCTTAAGACTTTGGTGGCTTGCTTGCCGGCAAGGTGCGATGGGGACGCAGTCGGGCAAGGCACGGCGCCTGCGTTGGGCGCCGTGGTGACAGCCGAAGATGCTAATTGATAATGATTAGCAATATCTGTGTCATTTGGCCCCCGCCCCCGCGACTGAGGGGCTGGCTCAGCGCCAGGCGTCGTTCAGCACCGTGCCGATGTCCTGGCGAACCTGTTCGGCGCCATCGGTGATGTCTGCCAGTCGCGCGAAGTCATGCACCATGCCCTCATAGACCGTGGTGCGCACCGGCACACCCGCCTGGGTCAGGCGCTCGGCGTAGGCCAGGCCTTCGTCAAGCAGCGGGTCGTACTCGGCCAAGGCGATGAAGACGGGCGGCATTGCGTCCAGTCTCGGCGCGAGCAGCGGCGCGAAGCGCCAATCCTGGCGGTCGCCGGGCGAGCGCAGGTAGTTGGTGTACATCCATTGCAGGGTCTCGCTTTCGAGCAGCAGGCCCTGGCCATGGGCGCGGTGCGAAGGGGTGTCCTGCTCGGGGGCGGTGCACGGGTAGAGCAGCACCTGGGCACAGGGCAGGGCGGCACCCTCGTCGCGCAGGGCCAGGCACAGCGTGGTGGCCAGTGTCGCGCCGGCGCTGTCACCGCCGACGGCCAGCCGTGAGATGTCCAGGCCCAGCGCGTCGGCGTGTCGACGCAGCCAGTCGTGGCTGTCGCGGGCGTCGTCCACCGCGGTCGGGAAGCGGTGCTCGGGCGCGAGCCGGTAGGCCACCGAGAACACGGCGCAGGGCGCCAGGGTGGCCAGCGCACGGCACAGGCCATCGTGCGAATCGAGCCCGCCGACGCAGTAGCCGCCGCCATGGAAATACAGCAGCACCGGCGCGCGATCAGCCAGGCCGGCTGGGCGGTACAGGCGCGCCGCAAGCACGTGCCCGTCACGGGTGTCGATGCTCAGGTCCTGCACCAGGGCCACCTCGGCAGGATCGGATTCGAGCACCAGCGACGTGGTGTCGTACTGCGCCCTGGCATCGGCAGGTGGCAGTTGGTGCAGGAGCGGTCGGCCTTGTTCGCGGCCCAGTTCGGCCAGTTCCAGGAAGGCTTCCAGATCGGGGTGGAGCGGCATCGGATCGGTGTGCTCGACAGGTGTTCAGAACGCCACGGCCAGATGCCGGCTCGGTGCCGTGCCGCGATGCGCGTGCAGCCATTGCGTCAGTGAATCGACGATCTCGCCCGTGCGCACCGAGGTCACCGACAGCAGCGTGTCGCTCAGCCCATGTGTGAGTTCGCAGCAGCCCTGAAGGAAGATGGCCGGGCCGAAGTGCTCGGTCGCCTGCACGCGGTAGTCGCGCGTCACATCCATGTTGCCCAGGTGCTGTGCCAGCGGCTCCAGCAGCGCATGGTGCGTGTCGCGCACATAGCCGGTGGCCAGCACGATGGCGTCGTAGTGCGCCGTCGTGGTGCCGCCTTGGTCCAGGTCGCGCAGCCGCAAGCTCAGGCCCTCGCGGGTTTCCGCCACGTGTTCCACCTCGTGCCTGCGCAGGAAGCGGTGGGTCTGGGGCGCGCCCACCTTCTGGCGGTAGAACACCTGGTAGATCTGCTCGATCAGGGCCAGATCGGGTGCCGCGTAGTTGGTGTTCATGAACTCTTCCAGCAGCGCGGCGCGTTGTGGCTGGGGCTGCTGGTAGACGTAGTCCGTGAACTCGGGATTGAAGATCTCGTTGACGAAGGGGCTGTCGTCCGAAGGCTTGATCGAGCGTGCGCGCATGACCAGGTCCACATCGATGCCGCCGCGGTTGTTGAGGTCCAGGAAGATCTCGGATGCGCTTTGGCCGGCGCCGATCACGGCCATGCGTCGGGGCTGGTTCTGTTGCGCCATGGCGCCCAGGTAGCGGCTGGAGTGGAAGACGCGCGGGTCGTCCCTGAACGGGGCGAAGGGCGTGGGCACGTTCGCTGCGCCGCCGACGCTGATCACCAGCGAGCGGGTCAGGCGTTCGCGCACGCCGTGCTCCGGGTGATGCGATCGCACGCGCAGCAGTGCCACGCGATCACCCTGGAACTCGGGGTGCACCTCGACCACGGCTTCGCCAAAGGCGCACTGGTCGGCGAAATGACCGGCCGCCCACGACAGGTAGTCGTTGAACTCGTGGCGGCTGGGATAGAAGGTCTTGAGGTTGATGAAGTCCTGCAGGCGGTGCTTGGCGTGCAGGTAGTTCAGGAAGGTGTAGGGGCTGGCCGGGTTGCGCAATGTGGCCAGGTCCTTGAGGAAGGATATCTGCATGTGCGCGTGGTCCAGCAGCATGTTGGGGTGCCAGGCGAACTGCGGCTGCTTCTCGATGAACAGGGCGTCCACCGGCGTCTGGCCATCCTGGGTGCGCTCCTGCAGCGCGATGGCCAGGGCCAGGTTGGAGGGGCCGAAGCCGATGCCGATCAGGTCATGGATGTGCATGCGGAAGTCCTCTTGGATGTTCTGGTGAAGGAGAGGGCAGGGCGCGCGGACGCCACAGCGCCTCGTCGAAGAAGCGGTCGCGCAGCAGCATGCCCAGCATGGCCCGCTTGTGCGGGAAGTCGAAAGGCTTGAGGTGCGCATATCCACACAGCGCCAGGCTGCGCAGCATCTTGTCGTTGTCGATGCGTGGCTCGATCACCAGGCGCTGGGTGCGCGGGTCGTCCAGGAACAGGTGGTGCGACACCGAGGGCATCCAGGCGCTCACGTACGGCCGGCCGCGCCAGGCGGGCTCGCCCACCAGCACGTGCCAGCCGCGATCGAAATCCTGCACATCGTAGAAGGGGGCGATGCGGTCTTCGCGGGCCCAGTAGGCTTCCACGTACAGGCAGGGCTGATCGCCGAAACTCCCGATCAGCGCGGTGGTGTGTGCGTCGCGTGCCACCTTGTCGATGTAGGCACGGTGACGCTCGAGATCGCCGCTTTCCTGCCAGAAGTGGTCCACCACCGGGTCGTTCATCCATCGGTGCAGCAGATCCAGATCGTGGGCGGGCTGCAGCGCCCGCAGGCTGAAATCCAACCCCAGCCAAGGGATGTGGCGGCGATAGACCTCGCCCTCGGGTTTGGGGGGGCGAAGCGGATGTCGGCGGCCCTCGGTGATCACATGGCGTTGTGCAAAGGGCTGGAGGTTGATGGTGGTGGCTTGCCACAGGCGCGCCAGCTGCCAGAGGCTGGCTCGATGAGCGATCAGGCCGTGCCCGCCTTCTTGCAGGCTGCCATTGGCCAGCAGTGACGGCGCCAGATGCCGGGCCTCGATGGGCAGCGTCACCTGGGCCAAGTCGGGCTGCGTGGCAAAGAGTGCATCCAGCGCGGCCAGCACGGCACGCGTGTGCTCACCCGTTGCCGCGTTGTCCGGGTCGGGCCAGGCAGGCTGGGGCGACAGCGTCCAGCCGGTGCTGGTCGAATCGAGTGCCCACATGGTGCTGCCTGCGGTGTGTCGCACCGTGAGCACGTGACCATCGCGCAGCACCGTCAGCGGACACCCGTCGAGGTGTGACACGAAGGTGCCGCAGGCGCCGTCTGTGGGCGGTGCAGGGGGCGTGCCGTGGCGTGGATGGGGTGACATGCGGGGCAACTCGACGATGGTGTGACAGATGGACGCAAGGCGGGCCAGCAAGCGGCAGGCCGTCCCCACATGACGAACCAGGGCGCCACTTGTTTAGGCAAGGCGATGCCCGCGCCGCTAAACATCCGTCCGGCTGTTTCGTCTTGTTCCCATGGGCCGCGTGGGTGGCCGGTGTCGAAAGGCGAGATTGCCGTGCTGTCCTTCCTGATCCAACAATCGCGTGGGCGCCTGCTGGCCGCCTGCGTGGCCAGCGCCGCGGCCGGTGTGTGCGGCGTGCTTCTGGTGGCCCTGATCAACAGTGCGCTCACGGCCGATGCCTCTGCGCGCGGCGGCCTGGCCTGGCAGTTCGCCGCGGTGGCCGTGGGTGCGATGCTCAGTCGCATGGCCGCCTCGGTGCTGTTCGAGCACCTGCGCCAGAGCGCCAATGCCGATCTGCGCCGCCACATTGCCCAGCGTGCCAATGCGGCGGGCTTTCGGCAGCTGGAGCAGGTGGGCCCGGCCCGGGTGCAGTCGGCCCTGGCAGAGCACGCGACCAGCGTGGCGCAGTTCTTCGTCAGCATGCCCACCATCCTCACCAATGCGGTGATCGTGGTGGGGTGCCTGGTGTACTTGGCGCTGCTGTCCTGGCAGGTTTTCCTGGCGGCCATCTTGGTGATCGGGCTGGGCTCTGTGGGCTATCACCTGGCACACCTGCGCGCCATCCGCCATCTGAACGTGGCTGCGCGCGAGCAGGATCAGCTGTTCGGCCACTTCAGGGCCATCACCGACGGCGCCAAGGAACTGCGGCTGAACCGCCAAAAGCGCGGGGCCTTCACCGAGGAGGTGCTGGGCGAATCGATCGAGACCGTGCGCCGCGAGCGTGCTCTGGGCATGTCCATCTTCGTGGCCTCGACCAGCTGGGGGCACTTCCTGATCTACGCCTTCATCGGCTTGGTGCTGTTTGCGCTGGTGGGCGGGGATGCACCGGAGCGAACGCGCGTGATGACCGGGTTTGCGCTGGTGTTCGTGTACATGGTGCCGCCACTGGAGGGGCTGTTGGTCAACATCCCGCATGCCAACCTGGCCCGTTCGGCTTCCAACCGCATCGAAGAAGTCACGCAGGGGCTGGCGAGCGCCGAAGCCGAGGCCGCCGCCGCGCAGGTGCCCGCAGCCTTCCAGCAGCTGTCGCTGCAAGGCGTACGTCACAGCTATCACCATGAGCAGCGCAACGAGGTGTTCACACTGGGCCCCATCGACCTGCGCTTCCATCCCGCAGAGGTGGTGTTCCTGGTGGGCGGCAACGGCAGCGGCAAGACCACGCTGGCCAAGCTGATCACCGGGCTTTACGTGCCGGAGCAGGGCCGCGTGGTGCTCAATGGCCAGCCGGTCGATGACGCCAGCCGCGACCAGTACCGGCAGATCTTCTCGGCCATCTTTTCGGATTTCCACCTGTTCGACCGCCTGCTCGAGGCCGCCAGTCCCACGCTGGACGACCAGGCCAACCGCCTGATCGAGCGCCTCCACCTGCAGCACAAGGTGCAGGTCAAGAACGGCGCATTCACCACACAGGCCTTGTCACAGGGACAGCGCAAGCGCCTGGCGCTGGTGGCCGCCTGCCTGGAAGACCGCCCGTTCCTGGTGTTCGACGAGTGGGCAGCAGACCAGGATCCGGCCTTCAAGGACGTGTTCTACAAGGAGGTGCTGCCCGAGCTGCGGGCGCAGGGCAAGACCGTGCTCGTGATCTCTCACGACGACCGCTATTTTCATCTCGCCGATCGCCTGGTGCGCCTGGAGAGCGGCCAGGTCGTGGACGATGGCGGTGCGCGCGCCGAGGCAGCATGAGCGTGGCGAACGAAGCGGGTGTGGTGGATGCCGTGGACCTGGGCATGGGGGAGGGGACCAAGGCCTTGTCGGGGGAGGCGTTGACATCCTGGCACGGGGTGCCGCTGTCCGGGCTGCTCAGGCAGGCGGGTGTGCGCGTGACGCTCCCAAGGCTGTTGGTGATGGAGTGCCTGTGGGAATCACCGGGCCAGGTGCTGAACGCCAACGCGCTCTACCAGTTGCTGCAGGCGCGGCGCCAGCCCATGAGCCTGTCGACCATCTACGCGGTGCTGCAGACCTTGCGGCAGCACCAATTGGTCAAGGTTCATCTGCTGACCGCTGGGGTGCAGGGTTTCGCCTCGCTGGAGGGCTGAGCATCAGCCCAGCACCCGGTGCGTCAGCGCCGGCAACTGCTCACGCAGCGTGGCCTGCCGTTCGCGGTCCAGCGTGGCCATGACCACACCTTCGCCTTCGGCCTGAACGGCCAGCACCTGGCCCCACGGATCAATGGCCATCGAGTGCCCGAAGGTGCGCCGGCCGCTGGCGTGCGTGCCGCCCTGTGCAGGGGCCAGCACATGGCACAGGTTCTCCACCGCGCGGGCGCGCAGCAGCAGCTCCCAGTGGGCCTGGCCCGTGGTGTGCGTGAACGCCGCAGGCAGCACCAGCAGATCACATGGGGCCTCGCGCGTGAGCTGGCGGAACAGCTCGGGAAAACGCAGGTCGTAGCAGATGCCCAGGCCCACGCGCCAGGCCTGCCCTGCGCGGTCGGTCAGTGTGAAGGCCACGGGCGTGTCACCCGGGGTGAGCGTGGCGGCTTCGTCGTAGCGGCGCTCGCCATCGCTGAAGCAGAACAGGTGGATCTTGTCGTAGCGCGTGGCCAGTTGCCCCTGCGGGCTGTAGACCATCAGGCTGTTGAAGACGCGGTCGGCCTTCGGGCTGCGCAGCGGCAGGGTGCCACCGATCACCCATACCCCATGCTCCCGCGCGGCCTGGGCCAGCGTGGTCTGGATGGGCGTGCTGGCGCTGCTCAAGGCATCGTCTGCGGGGTCCTCTGCGATGCGCAGCTTGTCGCTGTCGCGCAGCCCCATCAGGCAGAAATACTCGGGCAGTGCCACCAGCTCGGCCCCGGCCTGGGCGGCCTGGGCGATCAGGCGGAGGGCGGTGGCGAGGTTCTCGTCCACGTCGGGCGTGGACACCATCTGCAGGGCGGCGACTTTCATGAGGCCATGGTAGCGCTATGCTTGCGAACATGACGAGCGCCCTCGACCATCCCCCGCCGTCCCTCATGGCCGATGCCGCGCTGGCACCGGTGTCGCCGCCATCGGCGGTGCTGCAGCTCCAGGACCAGGTGCGCGAAGCCCGCGAGCGGCGTGCCGTGCTGCGGGTGCGCGGGCTGGGCAGCAAGGACGGCATCGGCGACATCCGTGCCGGCGAACCGATGGACACCCTGGGCTGCCAGGGCATCGTGTCGTACGAGCCCAGCGAGCTGGTGATCACGGCCCAGGCCGGCACCCCGCTGGCCGAGATCGAGGCCGAACTGGCCCGGCGCGGCCAGTACCTGCCCTTCGAGCCGCCGCGCTGGGGCCATGTGCCCGGCGGCGGCACGCTGGGCGGGGTCGTGGCCTCGGGGTTCAGCGGGCCGTCGCGGGCCTCGCGCGGCGCCGTGCGCGACCACGTGCTGGGCGTGCGCATGGTCAACGGGCGTGCGCAGTGGCTGCGTTTCGGCGGCTCGGTGATGAAGAACGTGGCTGGCTTCGACCTGGCCCGCCTGATGGCCGGCTCCATGGGCACGCTGGGTGCGCTGACCGAGGTCACGCTCAAGGTGATGCCGCAGCCCGTGGCCACCTGCACCTTGCGTTTCGAGTGCACGCAGGAAGACGGGATCCTGATGATCAACCGCTGGGGCGGCCAGCCCCTGCCGCTGGACGCCTCGGCCTGGTGGGACGGCTTGCTGGTGGTGCGCCTGCGGGGGGCTGAAGCGGCGGTCGCTGCTGCGGTGCAGCGGCTGATGCCGGAGGCCGGCGGCGACATCGTGCCGGCCGAGATGGCCGATGTCTTCTGGCTGGGCCTGCGGGATCACCAGGATGAGTTCTTCGCCCGCGCCCGCGAGCTGGTGATGTCGGGCCGGGCGTCCGGCGCCACGCTGTGGCGCCTGTCGGTGCCGGCCACCAGCAAGCCCCTGGCCTTGCCGGGCGAAACCTTGATCGAATGGTTCGGGGCGCAGCGCTGGGTATGCACCTCGGCGCCCGCGGCCATGGTGCACGAGGCCGCCGCGCGCGCGGGCGGACACGCGCTGGCCTGGGTCAGCACCGTGGCTCAGCCGGTGGTGCTGCCGCCGGTGCTCACCCGCCTGCATCGGCAGGTGCAGCATGCCTTCGATCCCGATGGCGTGTTCGACACCGGCCGGCTGTGGCCGCGTGCCGGATCCTGACATCGCGCAGACTACCCGCATGCAGACCCGACTGTCCCCCCAGTTCCAGCAGACCGATGAAGGCCGCCGCGCCGATGCAGTGCTGCGCAGCTGCGTGCACTGCGGCTTCTGCAACGCCACCTGCCCCACCTACAAGCTCACCGGCAATGAGCTGGACGGCCCGCGGGGCCGCATCTACCTGATGAAGCAGGTGTTCGAGGGCCATGAGCCCACGCGCACCACGCAGGAGCACCTGGACCGCTGCATCGGCTGCCGCCATTGCGAAAGCACCTGCCCCTCGGGTGTGCAGTACCACGAGCTGCTGGCCGTGGGCCAGGCCGAGGTGGACCGCCAGGTGCGCCGGCCGCTGCCGCAGCGCCTGCGCCGCTGGGGCTTGCGCACGCTGGTGCCCTCACGCCTGTTCGGCCCCGCCCTGGCATTGGGCCGTGCCTTGCGTCCGCTGCTGCCGGCCGCACTGGCCGAGCAGGTGCCCGTGGCGCCCGCCCTGCCTGCCGGGGCGTGGCCGGATGCCAGGCGGCAACTGCACACGCGCCGCGTGCTGATGCCGCAGGGCTGCGTGCAACCCCACCTGCGTCCTCACATCGACGCAGCCACCGCGCGCGTGCTCGATGCCGTGGGCGTGCGGGCCGTGCCGGTGCGTGGCGCGGGCTGCTGCGGTGCGCTCAAGGGCCACCTGGGCGACGAAGAGGGGGCCCGTGCGCAGGCCCGCCGCAACATCGACGCCTGGTGGCCGCACCTGCAGGGCGATGCGCCAGCCGAGGCCATCGTGGTCAACGCCTCGGGCTGCGGCGCCTGGGTCAAGGATTACGCCAGCCTGCTGGCGGGGGATGCGGCCTATGCCGACAAGGCCCGCCGTGTCGTGGGCCTGGTGAAGGACCCGGCCGAGCTGCTGCCGCAATGGCTGCCGGCCCTCAAGCGGGCCTTGCACCAGCGTCCGGGGGACGCGAAGGCGCTGGGCGAACTGACCTTCCACCCGCCGTGCAGCTTCAGTCACGCGCTCAAGCTCAGCGCGGCTGCGCGCCCGGGCCCGGTCGAATCAGGGCTGCGCGAGCTGGGCTTCGAGGTGCGCCTGGCGCGCACCGACAGCCACCAGTGCTGTGGCGCAGGCGGGGCCTACAGCCTGCTGCAGCCCGAGCTGTCCGCACCGCTGCGCCAGGCCAAGGTGGCGGCGCTGGAAGCCGTGGGCAGCCCCGTCGTGGCCAGCGCCAACATCGGCTGCATCACGCACCTGCAGGGCGCCATGCGCACCCCGGTCAAGCACTGGATCGAGCTGGTGGACGAGGCCTTGACGGGGCCCTGAAACCGCGCAGGTTCAGCGCGCCACGGGCCGGTCCGGGTCGGCACACCAGGCGCTCCAGGAACCGGCATACAGGCGCGTGCCATGCAGCCCGGCGATCTCCATGGCCAGCAGGTTGTGGCAGGCTGTCACGCCTGAGCCGCACTGGTGCACCACGGTGTCCAGCGGGTGCTCACCCAGCAACGCGGTGAACTCGGCGCGCAGCTGATCGGCGGGCTTGAAGTTGCCGTCCGGGCTCAGGTTGAGCTGGAAGAATCGGTTGATGGCCCCAGGGATGTGGCCGCCCACCGGGTCGAGCGTTTCGTTCTCACCGCGGTAGCGGTCGGGCGATCGGGCATCCACCAGGTGGATCTCGGGCGTGGCGTAGACCAGGCTGTCGAGCACCTGCTGGGTGCTGACGACATGGTCGGCGTGCGAGGCCAGCACCATGTCCGAGGGCGTGCGTGTGCCGGGTTCGGTGCTGATGGGGGCCTGTTCTGGCGAGGCGTTGTGCAGCGCGCGCCAGGCCACCCAGCTGCCGTCGAGCACCTGCACGGCGGTGTGGCCGGCCCAGCGCAGCAGCCACCAGGCGCGGGCTGCGAACATGCCGCCGCTTTCGTCATAGGCCACCACGCGGGTGGCGGGGGTCACGCCCCAGCGGCGCAGGGTGGCCTGGAAGCCGCCGTGGGTGGGCAGGGGGTGGCGGCCGTTCTGGCCGGTCTTGGGGCCCGACAGATCGGCGTCGAGGTGGGCGTAGACGGCGCCGGCGATGTGCCCTTGCGCGTAGGCCTGCTCCCCGCCCAGGGGGTTGGTCAGGCTGAAGCGGCAGTCCAGGACCAGCAGGTCGGTGTCGGGGGCCTGGATCAGGGCGGCCAGGTCGGCGGCCGAGATCAACGGAGAGAGGGGCGCTGACGGTGAGGTGCTGGAGGGCATATGACCTCCAGTGTAGCGCCGCCTCAGTTCTGCAGGGCGGTCTCCAGTGCACGTGTCACGGTGTCCGGGTCTTCGTGCACCAGCCAGTGCGACAGGCCCGGCAGGCGGGTGATGCGCAGGTCGGGCACATGGGCCTCCAGGCCTTCGAGCAAGCTGGGCGGCAGGGCCACGTCGGCCTCGCCCCAGATGACGCGGGTGGGCACGTTCACCCGCAGCAGCGCATCGGGCAGTTGCAGGGTGTGGATGGCGTCCGAGGGCGAGGTGGGCGGGTGCAGGGGCGAGGCGCGGTAGTAATTCAGCGGGCCGGTCAGCGCCGAGCTCGCGGCGGGGAGGCCGGCCGTGCTGGCGGTGGGCGCCGACCAGGCCTGGCGGTAGCGGTCGCGCAGGGCGGGCGTGAGCCAGCCGGCGCCGCCAAAGCGCTCGAAGAAGGTCCACATCATCGCGAAATCGTCAGCGGCCAGGCGGGCCTCCACCTCTGGCCGGCGCAGCAGGTTCATGTAGCTGCTGGCGGCCTGCTGGGCCGGGTCGTCGCGCAGGGCCTTCAGGAAGGCACCGGGGTGGGGCGCGTTGAGGATGATGAGCTTGTCCAGCAGTTGCGGCGCCGTGGCGGCCAGGCCCCAGGCCAGCGCGCCGCCCCAGTCGTGGGCGATGACGGCGTGGGCCTTGCCGCCCAGGGACTGGATCAGCCCGGCGAAATCACCCAGGATCTGCGGTGCCTTGTAGGCCGACACGTCGGCGGGGGCGAACGAGCCTTCGTAGCCGCGCAGGTTGGGCGCCACGCAGCGGTAGTGCTGCCCGAAGTGCTGCAGCAGCCCATCCCACACGAAGGCGGCTTCCGGAAAGCCATGCAGGAAGACCAGCAGCGGGGCGTCGGGCTGGTCGGCAGGGCCGGCCAGGCGGCAGGCCAGCCAGGGCGGCTCCTGGCCGGTGGGCGTGGGCACCCCCACGGGAATGCGTTGCTCGGTGATGGCGGGACGGCTCATGGCCCCAGTATGCCGCAAACGAAAAAGCCCCCCACCCCTGCGGACGCCTGCTCAGAACAGCGCCATGCTCAGCTTGCGCCGGTATTGGTCGATCACCGGGTCTGCCGCGGCCACCGCCACCTTGCCGGCGATCTCCAGCTGGGGCTTATCGGCGGCGCCCGGCGCACCGGCCACGGGCTTGCCGCCCGGCGGCTGCTTGGGCTGGGGCTTGGTCATCACCTCCAGGATCGCCACGTAGGTCTTGCGCGCGGCCTCGTCCTGCCAGGACTTGTCGCGCATGATGATTTCCAGCAGCTCGTCCATGGCCTGGGTGAACTGGCCTGCCGCGAAGAAGATCTGCGCCAGCTCGAAGCGGGCCGCGAAATCGCGCTTGTTGGCGGTGATGGCCTCGGCCAGCTCGCCCGGGCTGCGGCCCTGGCGCGCGGCCTGCAGAGCGGCGATGTAGCGGCCGAAGGCCACCACGCGTTGCTCGGCCAGCGGGCCGGTGGCGCGGGGGGCCACAGGGTCGAACATGGCCTGGGCTTCGTCGGCGGCGCCTTCGGCCAGCAGCAGCTTGATCAGCTCGAAGCGGGCCTCGTCGTTGGCCGGGTCCTTGGCCAGCGCCTCCTGCAGGCGCGCGAAGGCATCGCCAGGTTGACCATCGGCCAAAGAGGCCTCGTCGGCCTCCAGCACGTCGGCTTCAGGGGCCAGATCGCCCTCGGGCACGTGCTTGTCCAGGAACTCGCGGATCTGCGCCTCGGGCAGGGCGCCCACGAAACCATCGACCGGCTGGCCGCCCGTGAACATCACGCAGAAGGGGATGGAGCGCACGCCGAACATCTGCGAGAGTTGCCCTGCGATCTCGGGCTGTTCGTCGGCGTTGAGCTTGGCCAGCATGAAGCGGCCGCCATAGGCCTCTTCCAGGCGTTCGAGCACCGGGCCGAGCGTCTTGCAGGGGCCGCACCAGGGGGCCCAGATGTCGAGCAGGACAGGCACCTGCGCCGAGGTGGCCAGCAGGTCGGTTTCGAAGTTTTCGAGCGTGATGTCGATCATGGTGTGAGACTTGTGGGGGCCGGTGCCGGGGCAACCGCCTAAAATCGGGTTTTGTCCGATGTCTGAACAGGAGCCTGCAGTGAACAGCGCAACGCCCTTGATCGGTGTGGTGATGGGTTCCAGCAGTGACTGGGACGTGATGCGCCTCGCCGCCGAGATTCTGACCGAGTTCTCGGTCCCCTTCGAAGCGCAGGTGGTTTCCGCCCACCGCATGCCCGACGAACTCTTCACCTACGCCGAGCAGGCACGCGGCCGTGGCCTGCGCGCCATCATCGCCGGGGCCGGCGGCGCCGCCCACCTGCCCGGCATGCTGGCCGCCAAGACGCCGGTGCCGGTGCTGGGCGTGCCCGTGCCTTCGCGCCACCTGCAGGGGGTCGATTCGCTGCACTCCATCGTGCAGATGCCCAAGGGCGTGCCCGTGGCCACCTTTGCCATCGGCACGGCCGGCGCCGCCAACGCGGCCCTGTTCGCCGTGGCCATGCTGGCACATGATCATCCCGCGCTGCGCGAGCAGCTCGACGCCTTCCGCGCCCGCCAGACCGAGGTGGCCCGCGCCATGAGCGCCGAGCTGAGCCTGGACAAGCCCAAGCCATGAGCCAAGGTTCTCCCTCCGATGTGATCCTGCCCGGCGCCACGCTGGGCGTGCTGGGCGGCGGCCAACTGGGCCGCATGTTCGTGCACGCGGCGCAGTCCATGGGCTACCGCACGGCCGTGCTCGATGCCGACCCGGCCAGCCCTGCCGGCCTGGTGTCGCACCACCATGTGAAAGCCGACTACCTCGATGCCGCCGGCCTGGCCGAGATGGCGCGCCTGTCGCAGGCCATCACCACCGAGTTCGAGAATGTGCCTGCCCAGGCGCTGGACACCCTGGCCGCCACGCTGCCTGTGGCACCGGCCGGTGCCGCCGTGGCCGTGTGTCAGGACCGCGCCCGCGAGAAGGCCCATTTCACCGGCTGCGGCGTGTCCTGCGCGCCCCACGCCGTGATCGAGACCCAGGCTCAGTTGGATGCGGTGCAGGACGAGCTGCTTCCCGGCATCCTCAAAACCACCCGCATGGGCTACGACGGCAAGGGTCAGGTGCGCGTGAAGACCCGTGCCGAGCTGATTGCCGCTTGGGATGACCTGAAGCGCGTGCCCTGCGTGCTCGAGAAAATGCTGCCGCTGGACTTCGAGGTCAGCGTGATCGTGGCCCGGGGCCGCAACGGCGATGTCGTGAACTTCCCGGTGCAGCACAACCTGCACCGCGACGGCATCCTGGCCGTGACCACGGTGCCCGCGCCCGGCGTGAGCGGTGCCGTGGCCGTGGAGGCCGTCGAATCGGCCCGTCGCATCGCCGCGTCGCTGGATTACGTGGGCGTGCTGTGCGTGGAGTTCTTCGTGCTGCAGGATGGCCGCATCGTGGCCAACGAGATGGCGCCGCGCCCGCACAACTCCGGCCACCACACCATCGACGCCTGCGACGTGTCGCAGTTCGAGATGCAGGTGCGCGCCATGGCCAACCTGCCGCTGGTCGAGCCCGTGCTGCACAGCGCGTGCCTGATGCTGAACCTGCTGGGCGACCTGTGGTTCCCGGGCGGCATTGCCACGCAGACCGAGCCGGATTGGCCGGCGGTGCTGGCGCTGTCGGGCACGCACCTGCACCTGTACGGCAAGACCGAAGCGCGCAAGGGCCGCAAGATGGGCCACCTGACGGTGACGGGCAGCACGCCCGAGGCCGCGCACGCCACGGCGCTGCAGGCCGCCGCCATCCTGGGCATCGAACCGTTCTGAGGCGTGTCCAGCATGAGCCACCCCACCCGCCTGGACCCCGCCACGCAGCCCGACGCCATCCGCCGGGCCGCGCAGCGTCTGGCCGACGGGCAGCTCGTGGCCCTGCCCACCGAGACGGTCTATGGCCTGGGCGCCAGGGCCGATGACGATGCGGCCGTGGCCCGCATCTTCGCGGCCAAGGGCCGACCCAGCGACCACCCGCTGATCGTGCACGTGGCCGATGCGCAGGTGGCCGAAGCCTTCGCCGCCGAGTTGCCGCCCGTGGCACGCCGCCTGATGGCGCGCTTCTGGCCCGGCCCGCTCACGGTGATCGTGCCTCGCCGCGAGGGCATGGCCAAGGCCGCGGCCGGCGGGCAGGACACCATCGGCCTGCGCTGTCCCGACCACCCCGTGGCCCTGGCCTTGCTGCGCGAGGCGCTGGCGCTGGGCGTGCCCGGCGTGGCCGCCCCCAGCGCCAACCGCTTCGGCCGTGTCAGCCCCACGCGGGCCGACCATGTCGAAAGCGAGTTCGCCTCTGACGATCTGCTGGTGCTCGATGGCGGCCCGTGCGAGGTCGGCATCGAATCGGCCATCGTCGATTGCTCGCGTGGCCAGCCGGTGCTGCTGCGCCCTGGCCGTCTCACGCGCGAGGAACTGGCCGAGGCGGCGGGTGAGCCCATCGCCTGGTCACGCCCCGAGGCGCCCGATCCCGATGCGCCCCGCGCGTCGGGCACGCTGATGGCTCACTACGCGCCGCGCGCCAAGGTGCACCTGATGGACGGCAGCGCCCTGGTGCGCGCGCTGGACGATCTGATCCCTGTGCTGATGGTGGGGCCGCACACCGTGCCCCGCGTGGCGGTGTACTCACGCACGGCCTGGGCCCACCGCGGTGGGCAGCCCGGCGTGGTCTTCAAGGTGATGCCGGTGCAGCCGGTGTCTGCCGCGCACGATCTGTTCGCGGATCTGCGGGACATGGATGCCCTGGGTGTGGAGCAGATCTGGGTCGAAGCCCCCCCGGCGGATGCCGCCTGGGACGGCGTTCGCGACCGACTTGGCCGTGCCGCCGCCGCGTGATTGCACAGCCTGTATGCTTGCGGTCTGATTTTTGAGGGCGGTTGTGTCCGCCGATTCTGGGTTATTGCCCCCTGTGGAGAGTTCATGACGTTCGCCGGTACCGCTCGAGTTCATCAATCTTTGCCTGCCTGGCGTCGCCTGGCGCGGGCCGGCGTGGCCATGGCGGCCGCAGCGACCTTGCTGACTGCCTGCGGTGGGGGGGACCAGGTCAAGGAGTTCCAGGCGACAAAGCTGGTGTCCTTCGGTGATGAGAACAGCGCATTGGTGGAGGTGTCTGTTGGCGGTGCCGGTGCCGTCACCACCATCAAAGGCCTCAAATACGGGGTCAACAGCGTGGGTCTGTTACGCACGGCGGTTCCCTCGGACAACACGGTCGCTGCCGACTCGGCGCAGCCAGCCTGGCTGAACTTTCCGACCAGCGCACCTGTCGCCGGCAGTCTGACACTGACCGCTGCAAGCAATGGCTCGTATGTGGTTCTGCAGGACTTCGTGCTCAACTCTGCATTCACGGACGGCAAACCAAACGCTGATCTGACGGTCCGCTACCTCTACACGTATTACTGTTCGGATTACCCGCTCTGGATTCAGTCGCTTGCCAGGAATTATGGGCTCGGTTACAGGGACCAATGCCCGACTGAAAGCGGTTCAGGCGCTGTGACATATGCCGCTGCCGGAGCCACGGTGGCGGATACCGCTGCGCAGTTCGCAGCCCATCGAGGTGAGATCGGCGCCGGCTCACTGGCCACCATCATGGCTGGTCAGAACGACATTCTGGCTGCCTACGCGCAGGTCAAGGCCGGAACCCTGGACATTGAGGTCGCCAAGCGCGACATGAATGCGCAGGGCAAGGCGCTTGCTGCCGTCATCAATGACATTTACAACACGGGCGCCCACGTGTTGTTCGTCAAGCTCCCGAACCTGGGGTTCAGTCCGTTGGCTCGGGCTGATGGCAGCTTAGGGCAGGACCGTCTGAGAGAGCTGACGTTGGCTTTGAACAATGGCCTTTTGACCAATGTTCGCAATGACGGCCTCAGGATTGGCCTGGTCAACTTCTATGACCGTACCTTTGACATCGACCGTCGGCCGAACGATTACGGCGTCAGCGACATGGCGTCTGCAGTGTGCAAATCAACGGTTTACCGGCCTGACGGATCCGCTGTGACGCCAGCGGTGCCCGCCGCTCCTGGCGGCGATCAATTGCTCTACTGCAATACCCTGACCCTTGACCGTTCTGCCGAGACCTTCTTCTGGTCTGACAGCATCAACCTGTCCCCACGAGCGCATGCCTATCTGGCCGAACTGGCTTACCGACGCGCATTCGACGAAACATTTTGATCCTGCGCCTCATCCCGGCCTCCTGCCGGGATGAGGCGTCCCAGGGCTGGCCGAGGAGCATCAAGGATGGTCTGCTGCCCACGCGGTTGTGGCCTGCAGCAGGCCGCGGGCATCGGCTGCCCGAGGGGCGTTGACCACGACCACGACCACCCATCTCCGGCCGTTCTGGCTTTGCACGATGCCTGCGATGGATGCCACGCCCTCGAGTGATCCCGTCTTGAGGTGCGCCTGCCCGATGGCCACACCCAAGCGGCGCGCGGTGCCATCCACTCCGGCCACCGGCAGAGACGCCAGCCACTCCGGCATCAGCGGATCGGCCCACATCACCTGAACCCAGCGCGCCATGCAGTGGGCGCTGGCAATTTCAATCCGGGAAAGGCCCGAGCCGTTGTCCAGTTGCAAGGCCGCGCCGTCACAAGGGCTGGCCGCCCCCGCATGTTCGCGGGTGGCTTGGCGCACCTGATCCGATACGCGTGCGCGGGCGGTGTCCAGCGTGGCGTGTCCGATGTCGGCATCCAGCCCCAGTGTCAGGAACAGCTGGCGTGCCATCACGTTGTTGCTGAACTTGTTGATGTCGCGGATCACCTCGGCCAGTGGTGGCGACACCCATTCGTTCCAAGGCGTGGTGGTGTGCGTGGGCCAGGGACCCTCACGCACCTGGCCACGCAGACGTCCGCCCACGTCATGCCAGGCGGCTTCGAACACACGCGCGCTGTGCTCATTTTCAGTGGCAGCGGGCCAGCGCAGTGGCCAGGCCTGGTCCTGGCAGGCCGCAGGGTAGCGCCCACGCAGTCGCACGGCGCGCCGTTGGGCCGGGCCCGAATCGATGTCGAGCTGCAGGGCCTGTCGCCAATCACCGCAAGGGGCCTGGCTGTCGAGCGTCACGTGGGCATCGAGCTTGATGCCCGCCATGTCAGGGCTCAAGGTGACCCGCGCTTGTCCAGGCTTGGCCAGGTCTGGGCGCAGCACCAGGCTGACCGCGCCATGGGCCAGCAGCCACGCGTCGGGGCCGGCGTTGTAGGGCTTGAGGGGCTGCTCGTCGAAGGCGGCTGCATCGTAGGGGGACAGGGCGAACACGCTGCGGTCCACCACCACATCGCCGCGGATCTCACGCAATCCGGCAGCTCGCCACACCCTCAAGGCCTCGGCCAGGCGCATGCTGTCCAGCGATGGGTCGCCGCTGGCCTTGATGTGCACGTCCCCGCGAAGCACCCCCTGGGCATCCAGTCGGCCGGCCAGTGCCGCAGCGGTGTGCCACCGGTACGCCGGGCCCAGCGTGCGCAAGGCCACGCCGGTGGTCAGCAGTTTCATCACCGAAGCCATCTGGCGTGGGGTGTCGCCGTGCAAGGCCAGGCGCGGGCGGTCTTCATCCACGGCCTGCATCCACAGCGACACGGCGGACAGGGGCAGGCCGCTGTCGAGCAGCGCCTGGGCAATGGGGGCGGGCAGCAGGGGGGGCGTAGGGGCCGAGGTCCAGGCGTTGCCTGCGCCGCCTGCGGTGACGGGCTGAGGCAGCGGCTGGCCCCATGACATCGCGTGGCACAGCAGCATGCCGGCCGCCAGCAGGGCCGCGGGCAAGCCGGGCAGGGGCGCAAGGCGCAGACCGCGGGCACGACGAAGGGCGGGCATGCCCGGCAAAATCCGTGAAGACATGCGCTCCATCATAGGGCGGCGACCAGCCGCGGCGCGGGCGGGGAGCGGCACTCGGTACACTGGCGACCATGTCCCTGCCCGTCGCTCCCCGCCTGCTCGTTCTGGACACGGCCACCGAAACCGTGCACCTGGCGCTCACCACGCCAGGCGGGGTGCTGGCGCGTGCCGTGGAGGGGGGCGCGCGCTCGTCGGTGACCACGCTGCCAGCCCTGCAGGCCCTGGTGGCCGACGCGGGCCTGGCCTGGTCCGAGATCGATGCCGTGGGGTTCGGCCGTGGCCCGGGCGCCTTCACCGGCCTGCGCACGGCCTGCGCCGTGGCCCAGGGCCTGGCGCTGGGCCTGGGCAAGCCGGTGCTGGCGCTGGACACCTTGATGGCCGTGGCCGAAAGCGCCTGCCAAGCCAGCGCCGCCCTGGCCCGGACCCTGGCCAAGGCGCCCGACACCTTGCTGTGGGTGCTGCAGGACGCCCGCATGAGCGAGGTCTATGCCGCCGCCTACCGCCTGGATCCGGCGCAGGGCTGGGTGCAGGCCTCTGCGCCCGTGCTGTGGCCTCTGGACCACCTGCGTGCCCAGGTGCAAACCGGGGCCGTGCGTTGCGCCGCCGGCAGCGCCCTCGCGGCCTACCCGGATGCGGTGGCGGGCCTGGCCGGTGCTTCGGACGCCCAGGCCCAGCCGCGCGGCGACGCGCTGGCCGCGCTGGCCCTGGCCGCCTGGTCGCGCGGCGACACGCTGGATGCCGCCCTGGCCTTGCCGCTGTACGTGCGAGACAAGGTGGCCCAGACCACGCAGGAGCGCCGCGAGGCCGCATCGGCTCTCGCAGCGCCCGTGGCCGTCGGAGGCGTGGCGTGACACTGGACGAGCTGTTGGTGCGGCCCATGCTGCCGGACGACATCCCTGCCGTGCGAGCGCTGGAGGTGGATGCCTGCGCGCATGTCACCCACGCCTGGTCTGAGGACAACTACCGCTCCTCGCTGACCAGTGGCTACTGGATGCAGGTGGCCTGCCAGCCCGACGGGGCGGTGGTGGGTGTGTGCGTGGCCATGCTGGGCGTCGATGAGCTGCACCTGCTGAACATCGCCGTGGCGCGTCCCTGGCAGAGCCGGGGCCTGGCGCGCCACCTGCTGGCCTTGCTGATCACCCTGTGCCGCGAGCACCACCTGCAGTCGATCTGGCTGGAGGTGCGGCCGACCAACGCGCGTGCGCGGGCCCTGTATGCGCGGCAGGGCTACCTCGACGTGGGCCTGCGCAAGCAGTACTACCCGGCGGCCGATGGGCGCGAAGATGCGCTGGTGATGAAGCTGGAGGTGACGCCATGACGGCCCGCTGGTCTGAACGCCAGGTGGCGATGCTGCGCGAGATGGGTGTTCAGCACTTCTGGCCGCTGCAGCCTGAGGCCGAGGCGCCAGCCTCCGCCGCACCTCACGCCGCCCTGCCAGTGTCTGCCGTGTCTGTGTCTGTGCCTGTGCCTGTGCCTGTGCCTGTGCCTGTGCCTGTGCCTGTGCCTGCCGCTGGCGGCCTGGTGTCGGCCTCATCCGCCGTGGCACAGGCGCTGCCTGAACGGCCGGCCACGTCGGCTCCCGCGCGTCCGCCCATGGCCCCTGCGCGACCCGGTGGCGTGAACGCACCAGCGGCGCGCACGGCAACGGCTGCGCCCGTGACGCTGGGTGCCCGCCCCGCTGGCATCGAATCCATGGACTGGGCCACCTTGCGCGACACGGTGTCGGGCTGCCAGGCCTGCGGCCTGTGCAAGGGCCGGCGCCAGACCGTGTTCGGTGTGGGCCATACCCGCGCCCGCTGGATGCTGGTCGGCGAGGCGCCCGGTGAGCAGGAAGACCGCCTTGGCGAGCCCTTCGTCGGCCGGGCCGGGCAATTGCTCGACCGCATGCTCACCTCGGTGGGCCTGACCCGGGCGGAAGACGAGGCCGAGCGCCAGGTCTACATCGCCAACGTGATCAAGTGCCGCCCGCCTGGCAACCGCAACCCGCTGCCCGAAGAAGTGGCCCAGTGCGAGCCCTACCTGCTGCGCCAGCTGGCGCTGGTGCAGCCGCGCCTGATCCTGGCCATGGGGCGCTTCGCGGTTCAGTCCCTGCTCAAGTCCAGTGAGCCCATCGGTCGCCTGCGCGGCCGTGTGCATGACTACCACGGCGTGCCGCTGGTGGTCACCTACCACCCGGCCTACCTGCTGCGCAACCCGGCCGACAAGGCCCTGGCCTGGGACGACCTGTGCCTGGCCCGAGAGCTGGCCCAATCAGCCCCGTGAGCGCTCAGTCGCCGCTGAGGTAGCGCTTGCGCCAGAACAGCCAGGCCAGGCTCACGGCCACGCCCGCCATCAGCATGCAGGCGATCCAGAAGCCCGCAGCCTTGTGGATCAGCGGGATGCTGTCGAAGTTCATGCCGAAGATGCCGGTGATCAGGTTCAGCGGCAGAAAGATGGCCGTGAGCACCGTCAGCGTGCGCATGATCTCGTTGGTGCGGCTGCCCTGCGCGGAGAAGTGCATCTGCACTGCGCTCTCGGCCGAGCTTTCCAGTCGCCGCACATGGGTGAGCACGCGCTCGATGTGCTCGTGCACGTCGCGTGAGCGCACGCGCAGCACCTCGCGCTCGCGCGCGGCCACGGGGTCGGGGGGCACGGGCCACTCGTCCAGCGCGTCGATCCACTCCTGGATGGCGCTGCGCTGATCCTCGCAGGTGTCTTCCAGCAGGTGCAGGGCGTTGCGCGATTCCAGCAGGGCATGCCAGTTGATGAAGCGACTGCTGCGGCTGCCCAGCAGCTCCTGCTGCAGGTAGCCGAACTGGCGCGTGAGCAGGCGGCGCAGGTCCAGGTAGCTGTCGACCATGTGGTTGACGATGCGCAGCATCAGGTCGGCCGGGCTGGGGGGCAGGCGGCTGGCGCTGCCGCGCTGGTCAGGGCTGCTCTCGCGTCCCTGCGTCATCTGGAGCATGCGGTTGACGAAGAATTCATAGACCGCGCAGTCGGCCGGGTGCACCGTCAGCAACAGGCGCTCGAACACGGCCAGGCCCATGGGGCTGGTGTCGATGGAGGCCAGGGCCTGCCGGGCCGACGAAGCCGTGCCCGTGGATTCGTCCAAAAACATGCGCTCGGTGCGCGGCCCGGCCGCCAGGCGGCGAAACACCATCAGGTCGTACCACGAGGTGTAGTCGAACTGCGAGGGCAGCTGCGGGTTGAGCAGGTCGGCCACATGCAGATCCACCAGCGCGCCACCGGCCAGTTGCTGCAGGTGTGTCTGCACATCGACCAGGTTCACCTCGAACTCGCGGCGGCCCAGGGTCACCCACAGGAAGCCATCGGCCGGCGGCTTGTCGGGCCAGCCGGGCAGTTCCTGGAAGCGGTCGTTGATCAGGAAGAAGCGCACAACAGGGGTCCTGGACAGTCAATGACGACAGGACGACAGTGTGACGCAATCTCGGGGCGCCAGGCACCCGTGTGGATCCGCCGGGGCCAGCGGGGCGCACGAGGGCTGCGAGGGCCTCAGCGGCGGCGCAGCAGTTCGGCCGCGTGCGGCGCGAAGTAGGTCAGCACACCGTCGGCGCCGGCGCGCTTGAAGGCCAGCAGCGATTCGAGCATGGTGGCGTCGTGGTCCAGCCAGCCGTTCTGCGCGGCCGCCTTGATCATGGCGTACTCGCCGCTGACCTGGTAGGCGAAGGTGGGCACGCGGAAGGTGTCCTTCACGCGGCGCACGATGTCCAGGTAGGGCATGCCGGGCTTGACCATCACCATGTCGGCGCCCTCGGCGATGTCCATGCCCACCTCGCGCAGGGCCTCGTCGCTGTTGCCCGGGTCCATCTGGTAGACCTTCTTGTTGGCCTTGCCCAGGTTGGCACTGGAGCCCACGGCATCGCGGAAGGGCCCATAGAAAGCGCTGGCGTACTTGGCGCTGTAGGCCATGATCCGCGTGTGGATCAGGCCCTGGGCTTCCAGCGCCTGGCGCACGGCACCGATGCGCCCGTCCATCATGTCCGAGGGCGCGACGATGTCGACACCGGCCTCGGCCTGCGTGAGCGCCTGGCGCGTCAGCACGGCCACGGTCTCGTCGTTGAGGATGTAGCCGGTGTCGTCCAGCAGGCCGTCCTGGCCATGGCTGGTGTACGGGTCCAAGGCCACGTCGGTCATCACGCCCAGCTCGGGAAAGCGCTGCTTGAGTTCGCGCACGGTGTGGGGCACCAAGCCTTCGGGGTTGTGGGCCTCCTGGCCGTCGGCGGTCTTGAGGGCCGGGTCGATCACCGGGAACAGGGCCAGCACCGGAATGCCCAGGGCAACGCAGCGTTCGGCGGCTGCCCACAGGGGGCCGCGGCCCAATCGGGACACGCCCAGCATCGAGGCCACGTCCTGGGTGCCGTCGTCCTGGTCCAACACGAACACCGGGTAGATCAGGTCGGAAGAAGTGAGCGCATGCTCGCGAACAAGTGAGCGGGTGAACTCATCACGACGCAGCCGGCGAGGCCGGTGGTGCGGAAAACTCAGCGGGAATTGCATGTCGTGGAAAGGTGTTCTGGATGTGAACAATTGCAAAGAACTGCACGAAACCGGCCGAAAGTCCGCCCAGGCGGACATGGGCTCTGTGCATGGCTGGAGAACCTGTCTATAATTGATCCCGGATGATACGCCGCAAGGCTGTCATTCCCTGCTTTTCCTCCCTGAGCAGGTGCCTTACCGTGATGACAGCGTTAAGGCTTCAAAGCCCCGGCCTTATCGCCGGGGCTCTTTTTTTGCCTGAAGCGATCGCGCCGATCACAAATGATCGGGCGCCGGGCCGTAAAGCCCGTTCACAGGCCCCCATCATCGCGCCACTCATAATGGCTGCCATGCTCTGGATCAAAGCCCTGCACATCGTCTTCGTCGCGAGTTGGTTCGCCGGTCTGTTCTACCTGCCGCGGATCTTCGTCAACCTGGCCCTGGTGGCGCCCGACAGCCACGCCGAACGTGAGCGCCTGCTCGTGATGGCCCGCAAGCTCTACCGCTTCAGCGCCTTCCTGATGCTGCCGGCCCTGGCGCTGGGGCTGGCGCTGTGGCTGTACTACGGCATCGGCAAAGGTCCGGGCAATGGCTGGATGCATGCCAAGCTGCTGCTGGTGCTGGGGGCCGTGGGCTACCTGCACGTCTGCCGCCGCCTGATGCGCGATTTCGAGCAACTGGCCAACCGCCGCTCCCACCGCTGGTACCGGGTCTTCAACGAGGTTTCGGTGCTGCTGTTCACCGCCATCGTGATCCTGGTGGTGGTCAAGCCCTTCTGATCGGCGCACGGATGTCTTTGCACCGCAGCACGGCCTGGCCGCTCACCTGGGTGAGCATGGCGCTGATCGTCTATGCCACCTTGCATCCCTTGACCGGCTGGCACCCGCCGCCGCCAGGCGCGTTCAATTGGATCCTGCCCAAGCAGTCGTTCGAGCTGCCTTCGGACCTGATGGCCAACCTGCTGGGCTACATGCCCCTGGGGTGTGTGATGTGCGTGGCCCAGTTGCGCACCGACCGGCGTCCGCTGGCCGCCGCGTTGATCACCGTGGCGGCATGTTCCGCACTGTCGTATTCATTGGAGCTCACCCAGTTCACCCTGCCGGGGCGCGTGCCTTCCATTTCCGACTGGGCGCTCAATTCGCTGGGCGCGGCCTGGGGGGTGCTGGCGGCTGTCACGGCCCATGCGCTGGGCCTCGTCGACTGGTGGCATCGCTGGCGCGAGCGCCTGTTCATCCCACAGGCGGGTTGGGGGCTGGCGCTGCTGTGGGTGTGGCCGCTGGGCCTGCTGTTCCCGCCGCCCTTGCCCTTGGGCGAGGGGCAGATCTGGCCGCCGCTGAGGCTGCAGCTGGTGGAGTGGACCATGGGCACCCCGTGGGAGTCCTGGTTCCTGCCGGCGGACGATCCGCTCAGCCTGTTTGTGCCCCAGGCCTGGCACGATGCGGCCACGGCCACCGGCCCTTTGAACGGCGGGCGCGATGCGCTGATCGTGGCCCTGGGCCTGTTGGCGCCCATGGTGGTGGCCTGCGCCCTGGCGCGGCCCCGTGCCCTGCGCCTCTTGCTGCTGGCAGGGGCCGTGGGGGTGGCGCTGGTGGCCACCACGTTCGCGACCGCGCTGAACTACGGTCCCGAGCATGCCTTCACCTGGATCAGCCTGCCGACGGTCATCGGTTTGTTGCTGGGCTCGCTGGCCGGCGGGCTGCTGCTCGACAGATCTCGCCGGGTGGTGGCCTTGATCGGGCTGTGCGTGCTGGGCGGCCTGATCTGGATGATCCACCAGGTGCCCCCCGATCCCTACTACGCACAGACGCTGATGGCCTGGGAGGGCGGGCGTTTCATCCGCTTCCACGGCCTGGCGCGCTGGTTCGGTCTCCTGTGGCCGTTTGCGGCCTTTGCCTGGCTGTCCGGGCGGGCCCTGGGCCGTGCCGCCTAAAATCAGGTCATGAGCTATTACCAGCGCCACATCTTCTTCTGCCTGAACCAGCGGGTCAACGGCGAATCCAGCTGCGGCGACGTCGGCGCCAAGGAGGGCTTCGACCACTGCAAGGCGCGTGTGAAGGCGGCAGGACTGTCAGGCGCGGGCCAGGTGCGCGTCAACAAGGCGGGTTGCCTGGACCGCTGCGCCGGCGGCCCGGTGGCCGTGGTCTACCCCGAAGGCACCTGGTACACCTTCATCGACAACGCCGACATCGACGAGATCGTCGACAGCCACCTGCTCAAGGGCGAGGTGGTCGAGCGCCTGGTGCTGCCACCTTCGGTGGGCCGCTGACATGCTCGGACGCCCCGATGCCCATCTGATCGACGGCCCCGCCGGTGCCCTGGAAGTGGTGGTGGAAACGCCCGATCTGCCCGACGGCACCGCTCCTATCGGCCTGGCCGTGGTGGCCCACCCCAATCCGCAGCAGGGCGGCACGATGGACAACAAGGTGGTCCACACCCTGGTGCGCGCCTTCGTGGCCCAGGGCTGGCAGACCGTGCGTTTCAACTACCGCGGCGTGGGCGCCTCGGAGGGCGGTTGGGACGAAGGCCGCGGCGAGGTCGACGACCTGCTGGCCGTGGTGGCCCACCACCGCACCGACCCGGCCCTGCGCGATGCGCCGCTGGCCCTGTCGGGCTTCTCTTTCGGGGGCTACATCGCGGCCGAGGCCGCGCACCGCCTGTCGGCGCAAGGCCAGGCCGCCAGCCCGCTGGTGCTGGTGAGCCCGGCCACCACCAAGTTCGCCGTGCCGCAGGTGCCCGCCGAGACGCTGGTGATCGAAGGCGAACTCGACGACGTCGTGCCGCTGCCCAGCATCCTCGACTGGGCGCGCCCGCAGGGCCTGCCGGTCACGGTCGTGCCCGGGGCGGGGCATTTTTTCCATGGCCAGCTGGGCACGCTCAAGCAGATCGTGCTGCGCCATCTCAAGGCCCTGGCCGCCTGAACCTCTTCGCCCCCGGTCCGCGCAGGCCGCTTCACATTTTGTTGAACTTGCGCGCGTGCCAGGGCTCTGTTGTGATCCCGATCCCTGTCTGACCCTTAGAACATGAACATCCCCCGCTTCGACCGTCGCCAGTGCCTGGTGGCCCTGACGGCCGCTTCGCTGCTGGCCGGCCTGCCCGCGGCCGCCCAGACTCCCGCGCCCGCGGCCACCACCTTGCTGCCCTCGGTCACCGCCACGGCGGTCAACCCGGCCATGCCGCAGCCGCCCGAGATCGCGGCTCGTGCCTTCATCCTGCAGGATCTGAGCACCGGCCAGACCGTGGCCGCCCGCCAGGCCGACACCCCGGTCGAGCCCGCATCGCTCACCAAGCTGATGACGGCCTACCTGGTGTTCCAGGCCCTGCAGAGCGGCAAACTGCAGCTCACGCAGGACCTGCCCGTCTCCGAGCGCGCCTGGCGCACGGGCATGACCGGCGCCTCGCGCACCTTCATCAAGGTCAACACCCGTGTCAACGTCGATGACCTGATCAAGGGCATGATCGCCCAGAGCGGCAACGACGCCACCGTGGCGCTGGCCGAAGGCGTGGGCGGCACGGTCGAGGGCTTCGTCGACATGATGAACCGCCAGGCCCAGGCCTTTGGCCTCAAGAGCACCAGCTTCAAGAACCCCGAGGGCCTGACCGCGCCCGGCCATACCAGCACCGCCCGCGAGCTGTCGATCATCGCCGCGCGCCTGATCACCGACTTCCCGAACTCGCTGCCGTACTACTCCATGAAGGAGTTCACCTACAACGGCATCAAGCAGAACAACCGCAACCTGCTGCTGTGGCGCGACCCCACCGTCGATGGCCTCAAGACCGGCTACACCGACGCGGCCGGCTACTGCCTGATCGCCACCGCCAAGCGCCCCGTGCCCGGCGTGAGCGGCGGTTCGCGCCGGCTGCTGAGCGTGGTGGTGGGCACGGCCTCGCCCGAGGCCCGCGCCAACGAGAGCCAGAAGCTGCTGAACTGGGGCTACGGCGCCTTCGACGTCGTCAAGCTGTTCGATGCCGGCCAGGCCGTGACCACGGCGCCGGTGTGGAAGGGCGATGCGAACACCGTCAAGCTGGGCCGTGCCCAGCCCTTGGTGGTGGTGGTGCCCCGTGGCCAGGCCGGCAGCGTCAAGACCACCGTCAACCGCAACGACCCGCTGATGGCCCCCTTGACGAAGGGCCAGACCGTGGGCACGCTCAAGATCACCGTCGCCGGCCAGCCCTGGCAGGACGTGCCGCTGCAGGCCCTGGACGCCGTGCCCAGCGCCGGCTGGTTCGGCCGTGCCTGGGACGCGCTGCGCCTGGCGATCCAGTGAAAGGCCCGATGCCATGAACGAACCCGTCAACCCCGTGATCCCGCCCGAGCAGTCGCTGATCGAGTACCCCAGCGCCTTCCCCATCAAGGTGATGGGGGCGCACTCCGAGCCCTTCGTCGAGGCCGTCATCGAGATCGCCCGCGCGCATGCGCCCGATTTCGACCCGGCCACCGGCCTGGAGCGCCGCCCCAGCAGCAGCGGCAACTACATCGGCCTGACGATCACCATCACGGCCACCAGCCGCGAACAGCTGGACAACCTCTACCGCGCCCTGACCAGCCATCCGCAGGTCAAGTACGTGCTCTAGCGGCCCCAGCCTTCACTCTGCGGCGTCCTGAAAAGAGGGCGCCGCCCACCCGCATACAATCGCCTGTTGCCTCCGGACCGGGGGCAGGCATCAAATGGCCCGTGTTCAGGGCATGAAGGATTTCGTCGTGTTCATCTCCAATGCTTACGCTCAAGCCGCCGGCGCGGCCTCTTCCACCACCAGCGGCCTGATGGGCATGCTGCCCCTGGTGCTCATGTTCGTGGTGCTGTACTTCGTCATGATCCGCCCGCAGATGAAGAAGCAGAAGGAAACCCGCGCCATGCTCGACGCCCTGGCCAAGGGTGACGAGGTCGTCACGCAGGGCGGCATCATCGGCAAGATCACCAAGCTGGGCGACACCTTCGTCTCGGTGGAAATCGCCCCCAACACCGAAGTGCAGGTGCAGCGCGTCGCCGTGATCCAGGTGCTGCCCAAGGGCAGCCTGAAGTAAACCGCATCCACCTCTTGCCGCAAAGCCGATTGCCATGAACCGTTACGCCTGGTGGAAATACCTCATCATCGCGGTGGCCCTCTTCGTGGGCTTCGTGTACACGTTGCCCAACTTCTTCGGCGAGGCGCCGGCGGTGCAGTTGTCCAGCGGCAAGGCCACGGTCAAGCTCGATGCCAGCGCGGTCGGGACCGTGGAATCTGCCCTCAAGCAGGCGGGCATCACGGCTGATTTCGTCGAGTTCGACAACGGCTCGGTCAAGGCGCGCTTTCCTGACACGGACACCCAGCTCAAGGCGCGCGATGCCATCCGCCGTGCCTTCAACCCTGATCCGGCCGACGAGCATTACATCGTCGCGCTGAACCTGCTGTCGCGCTCGCCCCACTGGCTGCGCGCGCTGCACGCCCACCCCATGTACCTCGGCCTGGATCTGCGCGGTGGCGTGCACTTCCTGATGCAGGTGGACATGAAGGCGGCGCTCACGCAGAAGGTCGAGAGCCTGTCCTCCGACATCCGCACCCAGCTGCGCGACAAGGACATCCGCCACGGCGGCATCCGCCGCGAGGGCGACACCATCCAGATCCGTTTCCGTGACGAGGCGACGCGCGAGCAGGCGCTGCGCCTGGTCGGCAACCTGGCCGACCTGGCCTGGGTGCCGGGCTCGGACGCCGGCGATCTGACCCTGGTCGGCTCGCTCAAGCCCACCTCGATGCGCACCATCCAGGAGCAGGCGCTCAAGCAGAACATCACCACCCTGCACAACCGGATCAACGAACTCGGCGTGGCCGAGCCCGTGATCCAGCAGCAGGGCCTGGACCGCGTCGTGGTGCAGCTGCCCGGCGTGCAGGACACCGCCCGCGCCAAGGACATCATCGGCCGCACCGCCACGCTGGAAGTGCGCATGGTCGACGACAGCGCCGAAGCCCAGGCCGCACTGGCCGGCGGCCCCGTGCCCTTCGGCACCGAGCGCTACCTGGAGCGCGGTGGCGTGCCCATCATCGTCAAGCGCCAGGTGGTGCTGACCGGCGAGAACCTCACCGACGCCCAGCCCGGCTTCGACGAGAACCACGAAGCCGCCGTGCACCTGACGCTCGATTCGCGTGGCGCGCGCATCTTCAAGGACGTCACGCGCGAGAACATCAACAAGCGCATGGCCATCCTGCTGTTCGAAAAGGGCAAGGGCGAGGTCGTGACCGCCCCCGTGATCCGTGGCGAGATCGGCGGCGGACGCGTGCAGATCTCCGGCCGCATGAGCACCGAAGAGGCCGCCGACACCGCGCTGCTGCTGCGCGCCGGTTCGCTGGCTGCGCCGATGGAGATCATCGAAGAGCGCACCGTCGGCCCCAGCCTGGGCGCCGACAACATCAAGATGGGTTTCGACAGCCTGATGTACGGCTTCATCGCCATCTCGGTGTTCATGATCCTGTACTACATGCTGTTCGGCGTGTTCTCCACCATCGCCCTCACGGTCAACCTGTTCCTGCTGGTGGCCGTGCTGTCCATGCTGCAGGCCACGCTGACGCTGCCCGGCATCGCGGCCATCGCCCTGACCCTGGGCATGGCCATCGACTCCAACGTGCTGATCAACGAGCGGGTGCGTGAAGAGCTGCGTGCCGGTGCGGCGCCGCAATCGGCCATCAACGCCGGCTACGAGCACGCCTGGGCCACCATCCTGGACTCCAACGTCACCACCCTGATCGCCGGCCTGGCGCTGCTGGCCTTCGGTTCGGGCCCTGTGCGCGGGTTCGCCGTGGTGCACTGCCTGGGTATCCTGACCTCGATGTTCTCGGCCGTGTTCTTCTCGCGCGGGCTGGTCAACCTCTGGTATGGCCGTCAGAAAAAGCTCAAGGGCGTGGCCATCGGCCAGGTCTGGAAGCCCCAGGAATAAGAAGAGGAGCGACGCACCATGGAATTCTTCCGCATCAAGCGCGACATCCCGTTCATGCGGCATGCGCTGGTCTTCAACATCATCTCGTTCCTGACCTTCGCCGCCGCCGTCTTCTTCCTGGTCACGCGGGGGCTGCATTTCTCCATCGAATTCACGGGTGGTTCCGTGCTGGAGATGCAGTACGCCCAGAGCGCCGACCTGGCCAAGACCCGCCATGCCGTCGAAACCCTGAACTTCGGTGAAGTGCAGGTGCAGAACTTCGGCACTTCGCGCGACGTGCTGGTGCGCGTGCCCCTGCGCGAAGGCATGAAGCAGTCCGAGGTCGTGAGCAAGGTGTTCGACGCCGTCTGCAAGGCCGAGAACGGCACCGTGTCGCAACTCAAGACCGACCATGGCGACAAGCCTGTCTGCCAGGCCGGTGCCTCCGAGCCCGTGTCGCTGCAGCGCAGTGAATTCGTCGGCCCGCAGGTGGGCTCTGAGCTGGCGCGCGACGGTGCCCTGGCCTTGCTGGTGACGGTGGTCGGCATCATGGCCTACCTGGCCTTCCGCTTCGAGTGGAAGTTCGCGGTGGCCGGCGTGATCGCCAACCTGCACGACGTGGTCATCATCCTGGGCTTTTTCGCCTACTTCCAGTGGGAGTTCTCGCTGTCGGTTCTGGCGGCCATCCTGGCGGTGCTGGGCTATTCGGTGAACGAATCCGTGGTGATCTTCGACCGGATCCGCGAGGCCTTCCGCCGCTTCCGCAAGCTCAACACCTCCGAGGTGATCGACCACGCCATCACCAGCACGATGAGCCGCACCATCATCACCCACCTGTCCACGCAGATGATGGTGACGTCCATGCTGATCTTCGGTGGCCCCACGCTGCACTACTTCGCGCTGGCACTGACCATCGGCATCCTGTTCGGGATCTACTCCTCGGTGTTCGTGGCCGCGGCCCTGGCCATGTGGCTGGGCGTCAAGCGCGAAGACCTGATGAAAAACACCAAAAAAGAGACCGATCCCAACGATCCCAACGCTGGCGCCGTGGTGTAGAGTGGTTCTTCATTGAACACTTGGGGGGCACTTGCCGTGGGCTGATCCGCCCCCCGCCCGGTCTATGCCCGTTGGTTCGCCCAGGGACCTCGCTGTCCTGGCCCGCCGTACCTACCTGGAGTCCCTGCGCCAAGGCGTTGGAGACCTGGTGGCGGCATGCGTGAACGGCTCGCGCCTGCTGGCCGCCCAATCGGCCGAACCGGCCCTGTACGCCCGCCGCCGTGACCTGGTGCTGGACCTGCCGCGCCTGTCGGGCACCTGGAACGAAGCCCTGCTGAGCCACCTGGGCGAGGCCCTCGATTCGCTCAGCCACGGCCGTGCCGTGGTCACCCGCCCAGCCGGCCTGGACGACCCGACAGGGCAGTTCAGCCTGGTCGACGATGCCGTGATCGAGCTGGACATGATGGTCTCCCGCCTGGGCCAGACCATTTCTGACAAGGCCGGCTGGGAGTACACGGATTTGTGCTCGCGCCTGAGCACCCTGGAAGACCGCGACGGGGTGGCCTTGGGCCGCAGCGGCGAGGTGCTCAAGCCCGGCGCGCTGGCCCGCTGGGTGCTGGACGCCTGGATGCACGCCACCCTGAGCGTGGACCACTGGAAGACCCTGCAGAACGTGGTGCACGACGAGGTCGCGATGCTGGCCGAAGGGGCCTACCACGATGCCAACCGCGTGCTGCTGGACCATGGCGTGCGCCCCGAGATCGATCTGCGTCCCTTCATCCGCCGAGCCAAGGATGCGGGGGTGTTGCGGCCCTTGGCGCCGTCCCCTGGCGTGATGCCACCAATGGGCGCGGGCGGGCCCCCTCCGGTCCCGTCCGGCTCTGCTGGCGCGAGCCCCGGCGGCTCGGGCGCTGGGGGGCCGGGCAGCGTTGGCGTGGCTGGTGGCTCCAACGAAAGGGCGGTGGCATCAGGCCGCGGGGCGACCTCGCCTCTGACCGGCCAGACCAATCGCGTGACCGGCCCAGGCCGCTTCGCCACCGGCGCCGGCGGCACCTATGACGAAACCCGCCTGATGACGCAGACTCCCGCGCTGCGCAGCTCCGCCCACGGGCAGGCTGCGCTGGGCAAGCTGAACCAACTGGTGGCTCGCCAGGTGCCGGGCTTCGATCCCACGGCGCCGCTGAGCGACTCCCAACGCGTGCCGGTGGGCGGTGCCTTGAACCAGGCCATGGACGCGGCCCAGCAGGCCGTGCTGCGCCACGCCGACACCGCTGGCGGCATGGCGCCCGATCCCGGGGCGCTGGCGCGTGATTTCCAGGCCCGCAAGCAATCGCTCAAGCAGGCCGCCGGCAGCGACAGCGAGCGCGCCATCATCGAGATCGTGGCCCTGCTGTTCCAGAGCATCCTGACCGAAGAGCGCCTGCCCGCCACCGTGCGCGTGTGGTTCGCGCGGCTGCAGATGCCTGTGCTGCGCGTGGCCGTGGCCGAGCCCGATTTCTTCGCCACGTTGGACCACCCCGCGCGCCTGTTGATCGACCGCATGGGCGGCTGCGTGATGGGCTTTGCCGGTGCCGCCCAGGATGGCGCCAGCGACCAACTGCACAAGGAGATCAAGCGCATCGTGCAGACCATCGAGGCCTACCCCGACACCGGCCGGCGCGTCTTCCAGACGGTGCTGGTGGAGTTCGAGCGCTTCCTGGTCAATTACTTCCGCGAAGGCAACGAGGCCAGCCGCAAGGGCGTGTCGCTGGCCCAGCAGCTCGAGCAGCGCGAGGCCTATGCCATCCAGTACACCATCGAGCTGCGCAAGATGCTCGAGACCGTGCCGGTGCACGAAGGCGTGCGCGAGTTCCTGTTCAAGGTCTGGGCCGATGTGCTCGCGCAAAGTGCGGTGCAGTCCGGCACCTCGTCTGAGGACACGCGCATGCTCAAGCGCCTGGCCGGTGACCTGATCTGGTCGGCCGGCGCCAAGACCACGCGCGAAGAGCGCACCGAGGTGCTGCAACGTCTGCCCCCGTTGCTCAAGCTGCTGCGCGAAGGCATGGGCAAGGCGGGTGTGACGGTCGAGCGCCAGGATGACCATGTGCGCGACCTCAACGCCGCGCTGGCCGCGGCCTTTGCCGCCAAGTCGGCGGCCATCTCCAGCGAGCGCCTGGCCGAGATCACCGGCAAGCTCGAAGCGCTCGACGAGATCCTGCCTGAACTGGGCGATGTCGAACTCGATGCCGACACTTTGCGCGATCTGTCTGGGTACGAAAGCGCCGATCTGGAGGTGGTGGCCGAGGGCGGCACCATGCCCACGCCGGCCATGCTGGCCTGGGCGGCCGAGCTCAAGCTGGGCGCCTGGTTCCAGCTCGATTACCGCAGCCGTCAGGAGGCCGTGCAACTGGCCTGGCGCGGCCTGCAGAAGCAGCTCGCCCTGTTCGTCACGCCACAGGGGCGGGGTGTGCTGTTCCAGTCGCACCGCCTGGGCGCTTTCCTGCAGGCCGGCCTGCTGGTGCCGATGGAAGACGAATCGCTCACCGTGCGCGCCACGCGTGATGCGCTGGCCAAGCTGGACGCCGATCCGCGCCGACTGCTGAACTGAACACTGGCGGTGGGCCGGGACGGGCCAAGTACAATGGCATCATCCCTTGGGGAGTAGCCTGCGCCGGCCTTCGTGGTCAGGCGCCCGTGCATCAACAGACTTGGCCCGCGTCCCCCGCGGCCATGGTGCACGGGGCAGCAGCTTGGCGAGACCTTGGGCATGGCTCGCGGCTCATGGGTTGGGCGGCGTGGCCTTGCCCTTGTGTGACTCGGCCTTTGCCCGCCGCTCCGCCCAGCCCACTTGAAGCTGTATGTTCGATGCTCTGTGGGTGTCCACCACCGCCGTGACCCTGGCGGAAATGGGAGACAAGACGCAACTCCTGGCCCTGATGCTGGCCGCACGCTGGCGCAAGCCCTGGTCCATCGTGGCCGGGATCGCCGTGGCCACCGTGGTGAACCACGCCTTGGCCGGCGCGCTGGGTGCCTGGCTCACCCAATGGCTGGTGCCGGATGCGCTGCGCTGGATCGTGGGCGGCTCCTTCCTGGTCGTGGCGGCCTGGATGCTGATCCCCGACAAGCTCGATGACGACGAGATCAAGCTGCCGCCCGGCGGCGTGTTCATCGCCACCGTGGTGGCCTTCTTCCTGGCCGAGATGGGCGACAAGACCCAGGTGGCCACCGTCGTGCTGGCAGCGCGCTTCGATTCGCTGTGGCAGGTGGTGGCCGGCACCACGGCTGGCATGCTGCTGGCCAATGCGCCGGTGGTGTTCATGGGCGACAAGCTCACGCGCCAGCTGCCGCTGGTGTGGATCAACCGCGGCGCGGCGGTGGTGTTCGCGCTGCTGGGCGTGGTGACGCTGATGTGGTGATGTCGATGTGGCTGTAAGCGCTGAAGGGGCTCAGACCGGCGCGTGGTTCACCATCCGCGTGATCGGCTTGAGTGCCCCCGCATGCAGGCGGCTGTGCTCCACCAGCATGGCCTCGAACGCGTCTTCCTTCATCGGCCGACCCAGGTGGTAGCCCTGGGCCTCGTCGCATCCATGGTCCTTCAGGAAGGCCAACTGCTCTTCGTTCTCGACCCCTTCGGCCACGATGCCCACGTTCAATCGGTGCGCCATCGCGATCAGCGCGGCGGCCAGGCGGCAATCGCCTTCTGACTGCGGCACGGCCATCAGGAAGCTGCGGTCCAGCTTGAAGCGGTCCACCGGCAGCTCGCGCAGGTAGCCGAAGCTGGAATAGCCCACGCCGAAGTCATCGATGGCGATGCTCACGCCCAGTGAGCGCAGCTGCGTGAGGATGTCGGCGGCGCGCAGCGATTCGCGCACCACCACGGTCTCGGTGATCTCCAGCTCCAGCATCGTGGGCGGCAGGCCGGTCTCGGTCAGCACGCGGGCCACGGTATTGGCGATGTCGGTGTGCTCCAGCTGCACGGCCGACAGGTTCACGGCGATGCGCAAGGGCCAGCCGGTGCGCAGGTGCCAGGCCTGGGCCTTGCGGCACGATTCGCGCAGCACCCACTCGCCCATGGGCACGATCAGGCCGGTCTCTTCGGCGAAGGGGATGAAGTCCATCGGCGGCACCAGCTTGCCATCGTGCTCCCAGCGCAGCAGGGCCTCGGCACCGATGATCTGGCCGCTGGCGCAGTCGAACTGGGGCTGGAAGTGCAGGCGCAGCTCGTCGCGTTCGAGCGCCTTGTACAGGTCGTTCTCCAGCACCAGCTTGTCGGCCGTGGGGGATTCGAGCTGGTCGCTGTACACCTGCACGCGGTTGCGGCCGTGGTTCTTGGCCTGGTACATGGCCAGGTCCGCGTGGCGCATCAGCGTGGCGGCATCGGTGCCGTGCGTGGGGTAGACCACCAGGCCGATGCTGGGCGTCAGGCGCAGCTCGTGCGGGCCCACGCGCAGCGGCTCATTGAACAGCTCCAGCACCTTGTGGGCCACGACCACGCCATCGTCCATCTGCGAGATCTGGGGCAGCAGCACGACGAACTCGTCGCCGCCCAGCCGCGCCACGATGTCGGAGGTGCGCATGGCGGTGCGCAGTCGGCGGCCCACTTCCAGGATCACGTTGTCGCCGACGTGGTGGCCCAGGGTGTCGTTGATCTTCTTGAAGCGGTCCAGGTCCAGGAACATCAGCGCCAGCGGTTGCTGATGGCGCTCGGCGTGCAGCACGGCGCTCTTGAGCTGCTCCTGCAGCATGTTGCGGTTGGGCAGGCCGGTCAGGGCATCGTGCTGGGCCTGGTGCTGCAGTTGCTGCTCGGCCTCGGTGCGGGCGCTGATGTCCTGCGCCATGGCCAGGTAGCCGTTCATGCGGCCCTGCTCATCGCGCAGTTCGGTCACCGACAGCTCGGCCATGATGCGCCGCCCGTCTGGGCGCAGCAGGGCCCATTCCTTGGGCACGCCGGCGGCGTCGCGCGCCAGGTGGGAGAACACCTGCACGTCCTTGATCTCGCGGTTCAGGCGCAGGCCCAGCAGGTGGGCGCGTTCGGTCACCTGCTCCGGATCGAAGAAGCGCTCGGTGGAGGCGCGGCCGACCAGCTCCTGTGCGGTACAGCCCAGCAGGGCCTCGCCGGCCGGGTTGATGGCCTGGACCACACCCTGGCGGTTGAGCACCAGGATGGCGTAGGGCGCGTGGTGCACGATCACGCGGCGCATCTCGTCGACCTCGTCGAGCTGGCGCTGTGCGGCCAGGGCGGCCTGCTCCGCTGCGTGTTGCTCGGTCAGGTCGCGCAGCACCATCACGTACTGGGTCTGCCCATCCAGCACCATGGGGCTGACGCTGAGCTCCAGCGGGAAGCGGTGGCCGTCCTGGCGCAGGCCCTGCAGGCGGCGGCTGACATCCATCACGCCCAGGCCCTGGGCCTGCAGGTAGCGGGCCATGTCGGCCTGGGGCGGGCAGCCTGGCGGGGCCGGGATCAGGCGGTCGATGTGGCAGGGGCTCAGCGCGATCTCTGGTGCATCCGGGCCGATGAAGATCATCTGCGCAGCATGGTTGCTGGACAGCACGGTGCCGCGCGGGTCCAGTGTGAGGATGGCATCGATGGTGCTGTCCATCACCTTGCTCAGGCGCCGCTCGTTGGTGCGGGCCTGGCGGCTGAGGTGTTCGGCCATCTCGGCCGCCTGGCGCTGTTGCGTGCCGATGCCGCGGACGGCCCACCACAGGCCCAGGGTGCCCAGCAGGCCTGCGGCCAGCACCGACAGAGGATAAGGCTGCTGCCAGGCGCCCACGGGAGGGCGCGTGAGGGTGAGCGCCCAGCGGCGCCCCGCCACCTCGGTGAGTCGCCGACGGCGGTCGTCGGCATGCGGGGTGGCCGTGGGCTGGAAGGCCGTGGACGATTGACGGGCGCTGTCGAAGAGGGGCGCGGGGGCGGTGGAGGCGCCGCCAGTGGCCGGCCCCAGGTCCTGGATGTTCAGATGCCACTGATCCCAGGTGCTGGTGGGGATCACGGCTGCCACCAGTCGGTCGGCCTGGAAGGCGCCGCCCACCTGGCCCAAATAGGCCTGGCGGCGCTGTGCCACGGTGTCGATGGGCTGGTGGGCACGGTAGACGGGCAGGCGCACGACGAAGCCCTGGGCCTGCGCACCGCCCGACACCAGTTGCACCGGCCCCGAGCCCTGGGCCCGGGCCGTGTCGCGTGCCTGCTCCATCACCGCGCGGCGAATGGCCTCGAAGGCCTGGTCGTAGCCCAGCAGTCGGGTGTTGCCATCGGGCGGCTCCACGAAGACCACAGGCAGGTAGCTGGCGCGCTCGCCCGGCGGGTGAATGCTGTAGCCGGGATGTGGCCCATCGGCGCGCATCCCGGCCTCGAAGCGGGCCTTGTCGGCATGGGGCACCAGGCGGGCGAACTGCACCGCGATCAGGGCCGGGTAGCCCTCCTTCGCATAGGCCAGTTCATGCAGGCGGCGAAAGGCCGCGCGGTCGACCTGGTCCGAGGCCACGAAGGCCGACTGGAAGCTGCGCAGCAGGTCCAGGTGGTGGTTGACCGAGGCCGCCAGGCGTTCGGCCTTGTCGCGCGATGTGTTCTCGAACAGCACGTCGGCCGTGCGCTGAACCTCGTGCGCGGCATGGCTCCAGCCGAGCACGCTCAACACCGCCCCACCGATCAGAGAGATCCAGGACAGTGCGATCCAGCGTCGAGACCATCGGGCAACCTGCCCGGGCGTTTGATTCATGCCTGACGTTCCACACGGCGAAAAGGGGCGGATTCAGAATGCCTGAGTCCACTGTACCCATATCGGTGCGGTGCAGAACAGTCTTGAGCAGGCAGGGCGGGGGAGCGCCCTGCCGCGGTGCGATTTCAGGCCGGAGCGTGAAGATTGTCTGCTTTGAACGTGCTGCGCTCTTGCGCATGCTGAACCAGCAGGGCCTCGAACGCATCGTCCTTCATCGGTCGGCCCAGGTGGTAGCCCTGGGCTTCATCACAGCCGTGATCGCGCAGGAAGGCGTTCTGCTCTTCCGTCTCGACGCCCTCGGCCACGATGCCCACCTCCAGGCGGTGCGCCATCGCGATCAGGGCGGCGGCCAGCCGGCTGTCGCCCTCGGATTGCGGCACCGCGCTCAGGAAGCTGCGGTCCAGCTTGAAGCGGTCCACCGGCAGTTCGCGCAGGTAGGCGAAGCTGGAGTAGCCCACGCCGAAGTCGTCGATGGCGATGCCCACGCCCAGGGCGCGCAACTCGGTCAGGATGTCGGCGGCGCGCAGCGATTCGCGCACCACCACGCTTTCGGTGATCTCCAGCTCCAGGGCGGTGGCGGGCAAGCCGGTCTCGTGCAGGGCCTGGGCCACGGTCGCGGTGATGTCGGCCTGGTCCAGCTGCACGGCCGAGAGGTTCACGGCGATGCGCAGCGGCCAGCCGGTCCTGCTGCGCCAGGCCTGGGCCTTGGCGCAGGCCTCGCGCAGCACCCAGGCACCCATCTCGACGATGAGGCCGGATTCTTCGGCCAGCGGGATGAATTCGGCCGGCGACACCAGCTTGCCCTTGTGCTCCCAGCGCAGCAGCGCCTCGGCCCCGGTGATCTGGCCAGTGGCGCAGTCGAATTGGGGCTGGTAGTGCAGGCGCAGCTCGTTGCGCTCGAGCGCCTTGTACAGGTCGTTCTCCAGCACCAGGGTGTCGGCCGTGGGCGACTCCATCTGGTCGCCGTAGACCTGGATGCGGTTGCGGCCGTTGTTCTTGGCGCGGTACATGGCCAGGTCGGCGTGGCGCATCAGGGTGATGGCATCGCTGCCGTGCTGGGGGTAGATCACCAGGCCCACGCTGGGCGTGACGCGCAGCTCGTGCGGGCCCACGCGCAGCGGCTCGGTGAACAGGTCCAGCACCTTCTGCGCCACACGCTCGCCATCGCCTTCTTCGGCGATCTGCGGCAGCAGGATCACGAACTCGTCGCCGCCCAGGCGGGCCACGATGTCGGAGGTGCGCATGGCCGAGCGCAGGCGGCGCGCCACCTCGATCAGCACGCTGTCGCCGATGTGGTGGCCCAGGCTGTCGTTGATCTTCTTGAAGCGGTCCAGGTCCAGGAACATCAGGGCCATGGCATGGCCGCCGCGGTCGGCCGCCACCATCGAGGCCTTGAGCTGGTCCTGCAGCATGTTGCGGTTGGGCAGGGCCGTCAGCGCATCGTGCATGGCCATGTGCTGCAGCTGGTTCTCGGCCTCGCGGCGCAGGGTCACGTCCTGCGCCATGGCCAGGTAGCCTGTCAGGTTGCCCATCTCGTCGCAGAGTTCGGTCACGCTGATTTCGGCCACCAGGGGGCGGCCGTCGGCGCGGATCAGCGTCCATTCGCTGGGCAGGCCCGGCGACTCTTCGGCCAGGTGTGTCAGCACGTTCAGTTCGGTGACGGGCTGGTTCAGCCGCAGGGCCAGCATGTGCGCGCGTTCGGAGACCTCGTTCGGGTCGAAGAAGCGCTGCGTGGTGTTCTGGCCCATCAACTCGTTGAGCCGGTAGCCCAGCAGGGCTTCGCCGGCGGGGTTCACCGTCTGGATGATGCCATGGCGGTTGAGCATCAGGATGGCGTAGGGCGCGTGGTGCACGATCACGCGGCGCATCTCGTCGACCTCGTTGAGCTGGCGCTGCGCCTCGAGCACGGCCATCTCGGCGGCGGCCTGATCGCTCAGGTCGCGCACGATGCCGATGTACTGCGTCACGCCGTCCTGCTCCATCGTGCTGATGGCCAGGTCCACGGGGAAGCGCTGGCCATTGGCGCGCCGGCCTTCGGCACGGCGTCCCAGGCCGATCAGTCCCACGTGCTGCGTCTTCAGGAAAGTGTCCACGGAGTGGCCCTGCCCGGCGTCTTCGACGGCGGCGGGAACCAGCAGGCTCAGGTGCTGCCCCACCATGGCAATCTCGCCGTGGCCGAAGATGCGGCACAGCGCCTGGTTGACGCTGATGATGTGGCCGTCTTCGCCGATCACGATGATCCCGTCCACGGTGTGGTCGACCACCGAGCGCAGCTGCTGCTCGCTGTCGCGGGCCTTGCGGCTGATCTCCATGGCCATCTGCGCGGCCAGGTGGTGGCGGCTGGCTGCCCCGCGGATGGCCCACCACAGGCCCACCGAGGCCAGCACACCGGCCATCAGCAGGGCCAGCGGGTAGGGTTGCAGGGCCTGGTTGACGGTGGGTTGCGCGAAGCTGACCTGCCATCGCCGCCCGGCCACATCGACCTGGTAGTCGCGGGTGTCCGCCGCCAGGGCACTGGCCTGGGCGTTGAAGTAGGCCTGGCCGTGTGCGGCACTGTCGAACAGCGCAATGGCGCTGCCCGCGGGCTGATCGGCGTCGCCCAGGTCCGTCACGCGCCATTGCAGTTGGCGCCAGCGGTCGGCCGGGAGCACCTGGCGCATCAGGTCGGAGGCGCGAAACACGCCGGTGATCTGGCCCAGGTAGGCCTGGCGCCTGGCGGCCCGGCTGTCCAGGTTGCCCATGGACGCGTAGACAGGCAGGCGGATCACGAAACCGGTCCTGTCCGTGTCCAGCTGCACCAGGGGTACGGGGGTGGACACCACCACCTTGCCGCTGTCGCGGGCGGCTTCCAGGCTGGCGCGGCGCTGGGCATCGCCCGCGATGTCGAAGCCCATGGCCTTTTCATTGCCGACCAGCGGTTCGGTGTACTTCACCGCCACGTAGTTGGGGCGGGTACCGGCGGGGTGGATGGCGTAGTCGGGGTAGCCGGCCGGGTGGACGCTGTGGTCGGCCCTCACGGCGGCTTCAAACTCGGCCTTGCGGGCCTGGGGCACCAGTTCGGCGAACTGGATGGCCATCAGCGCCTGGTAGTCGGCGCTCTTGCGCAGCGTGACGTAGCGGTTGTGGAAGGCGGCCCGGCTCACGTCGCCATTGACCAGGTACATGGCCTGGAAGCTGCTGAGCAGGTCGATGTAGCGGTCGATCTGGCGCTGCAGCGCAGCCACCTGATCCTGGGTGTCATGCCGGAAAGCCAGTTCTGCCTGCGCGCGCAATTGCACCGCCGTGCGTTGCCACATCAGCATGCTGGCGCACAGCCCCAGCACGAGCACCACCCACGCACCTCGTTTCAGCCACGCGGATTCGGTTTTTGCCTTGTTGATCTCTGACTGCATCCAGCGCCCTTGTAAGTCCCGGTGCCGTCGAAGCCGACGGCCGGGGCCTTACGAGTTATCGGATGCCTGGTCGAGATGTTGACTGGGATAAGGTGGCAATACATCACGCTTATCCGAGGAAATGTCAGCCTGGTCTTGCCCCACCTGGCGCCATGGCCATCAGACGGGCGACACGTTCCTCAGTCGCCGGGTGGGTGGAGAACAGGCCGCGCAGGCCGCCGGCGGACAGCGGGTTCATGATCATCATCTGCGCGGTCTCGGGGTGGCGCTCGGCCGCCTCCAGCGGGATGCCCTGGGCGTAGCGGTGGATCTTCTCGAGCGCGCTGGCCAGGGCCTGCGGGTCGCCGCTGATCTCGGCGCCGCCACGGTCGGCCTCGAACTCGCGGGCACGGCTGATGGCCATCTGGATCAGGCTGGCCGCCAAGGGCGCCAGGATGGCCACGGCGATGCCAGCGATCGGGTTGGCCGGGCGGCCTTCGGAATCGCGGCCACCGAAGAACATCGCGAAGTTGGCCAGCATCGAGATGGCACCGGCCATGGTGGCGCTGATGGTGCTGATCAGGATGTCACGGTGCTTCACGTGGGCCAGTTCGTGTGCCATCACGCCGCGCAGTTCGCGCTCGCTGAGCACCTGCATGATGCCGGTGGTCGCGGCCACGGCCGCGTTCTCCGGGTTGCGACCGGTGGCGAAGGCGTTGGGCGCATTCTCGTTGATCAGGTACACGCGGGGCATGGGCAGGTTGGCCTTGGTGGCCAGCTCCTGGACCATGGCGTAAAAGCGCGGCGCGGTGGTGGCGTCCACCTCGCGGGCGTTGTACATCTTCAGCACCATCTTGTCCGAAAACCAGTAGCTGAAGAAGTTCATGCCCAGTGCCACGACGAGCGCCAGCATCATGCCGGAACGGCCTCCGATCAGGCCGCCGATGGCCATGAAGAGGGCGGTGATCGCCGCCATCAGGATGGCGGTTTTCATCATGTTGAACATAAGGCGGGCTCCTTTGGCGAAGCCGATGAACCGCCACATGGCGGCACCGGGATAGATGCGGGCGGGCTTGAGAAGTTCAAGCTCGGTTCAGGTTTTGTTCAGTCTGGCATGCGGAAGCTGGGCCAGCGCCGAACAGGTTGTCAGGCCAGGTGGGCGGGCAGCGTACCGATGGCCTGCAGCGCATCGCGTGTCATCACGCGTTTGCCGCCGGGGCGTTGCAGGGTATGCAAGGCCAGAGCCTGCTCACCGCAGGCCACGATCAGCGTGTCGCCCTGGGCATGCAGCACCTCGCCCGGCGCGCCGCTGGCGGGCACCACACTGGTGCGCCACAGCTTCACGGTTTCGCCATTCAAGGCGAAGGTGGCGCCAGGGAAGGGGTCGAAGGCTCTCACGCGGCGCTCGATCACGGCGGCGGGCAGGCGCCAGTCGATCGCGGCCTCGGCCTTTTCGATCTTGTGCGCGTAGGTGATGCCTTCGACCGGCTGGGGCGTCGGTGTGAAGCCACCGCAGGCAGCCAGTTCCAGGGCTTCGATGATCAGGCGGCCGCCCAGCGTGGCCAGCCGGTCGTGCAGGGTGGCTGTGGTGTCCTCGGGGCGGATCGTTTCGCGTTCGATCAGCAGCATGTCGCCGGTGTCCAGCCCTTGGTCCATCTGCATGATGGTGATGCCGGTGGCCTCGTCGCCGGCCTCGATGGCGCGGTGGATGGGGGCGGCACCGCGCCAGCGCGGCAGCAGCGAGGCATGGATGTTCAGGCAGCCCAGGCGGGGCAGCTGCAGCGTCCAGCGCGGCAGGATCAGGCCATAGGCGGCTACCACCATCACGTCGGCGTTCACCGATTCGAGCAAGGTCTTGGCCGCTGCGGCTTCATCCGGATACTTGCCGTCGAGTTTGAGACTGTGCGGCTGCGCCACCTCGATCCCATGGTCGAGCGCGAACTGCTTGACCGGCGAGGCCTGCAGCTTCATGCCGCGCCCGGCCGGGCGGTCAGGTTGGGTCAGCACCAGCGGGATCTGGAATCCGGCGGTGTGCAGCGCGGCCAGGGCCTCGCGGGCGAACTCCGGTGTGCCGGCAAAGACGACTTTCATCTGGGGATCAGGCTGGCTCGTCTTCGCGCGAGCGCTTTTGCAGCTTGCTCTTGATGCGGTTGCGCTTGAGCGCCGAGAGGTATTCCACGAACACCTTGCCCATCAGGTGGTCCAGCTCGTGCTGCACGCACACCGACAGCAGGTCGTCGTCGGCATCGAACTCGTAGGGCTGACCGTCGCGGCCCAGCGCCCGCACGCGCACGCGGGCATGGCGCTCGACCTTGTCGTAGATGGTGGGCACCGACAGGCAGCCTTCCTCCCACACGATCATCTCGTCGCTGCGCCCGATGATCTCGGGGTTGATCAGCACGCGTGGGTCGTTGCGCTCTTCGCTGGTGTCGATCACGACCACGCGCTCGTGCACATCGACCTGGGTGGCGGCCAGGCCCACGCCCTTGGCCTCATACATGGTCTCGAGCATGTCGTCCACCAGTTGCCGGATGCGGTCATCCACCTGCGCCACGGGCTTGGCCACCTTGTGCAGGCGCGGGTCGGGGTAGCGAAGAATGGTCAGCAGGGCCATGGTGATCAGCCTGAAACAGAACGGGTCGTGTGGAATCGATGCAACGCCGGGGCCGGGTAGACCTGCCGCGGCGGAGGGCCGCCACGGTAACACAGGGCAACCCGCGTTGCCGCAGCTTGCAATTTACGGGCAGAATCCAGCGATCATTGACCGGATTGTGCCGAATCTCCCGGATCCGCGCTGAAACCAGTGCTTCCCCGCGTGTGCATTCTGCTGGCATCCGGGCGTCGAACGTGGGTGTCGGGAGGACGACTTGGAGACTGTTTTGAAGACACGCAATGCCCTGTCCATGGCCAAGGCGATCGGAGTGCTGGCGCTGACGGGAGGCGTGGCCCAGGCCGTGTTTGCCCAGGCCGCGCCCAATTTCCCGATCACCTCGCAACAGAAGGCCACCGCCAGCCAGGTGGCCGAGGCCGGGGTGCCGCTGTCCGAACTGGCGCCCAACGCGCCGGATTCCTACACCGTGCGGCGTGGCGACACGCTGTGGGCCATCTCGGGGCTGTTCCTCAAGCGGCCCTGGCGCTGGCCAGAGCTGTGGGGCATGAACCTGCAGCAGATCCGCAACCCCCACCTGATCTTCCCGGGCCAGATTCTTTACCTGGACAAGTCCAGTGGGCGCGCCCGTCTGCGCCTGGGCCAGCCACTGGGGCCCAATGGCGACGCCCGCCTCTCGCCGCGCGTGCGTGAGAGCGATCCCAACGACGCCATCACCACGGTGCCCGTGCACCTCCTGGAGCCCTTCTTCAACGAGGCGGTCATCTTCAATGACAGCAACGAGTTGCTGACGGCGCCGCGTGTCGTGGCCACCCAAGAGGGGCGCGTGATCGTGTCGCGAGGCGAGACGGCCTACATTCGTGGCGACACCCGCGGCCGCAACGAGTTCCGCCTGTTCCGAGAGCCCAAGCCTTTGCGCGACCCCGCCACGCAGGAGGTGCTGGGTTACGAGGCCGTGTATGTCGGGGCTGCCGAACTGGTGCGGCCGGGCGCAGAGGGCACCGGGGCCGATGGCAAAGCCCTCGTCATCCCATCGACCATCAGCATCACGAGCACCCGCCAGGAAGTCATGATCGGCGACCGACTGGCGCCGGTCCCCCCGCGCGATTTTGACACCGCCGTGCCGCATGCACCCAAGGAAGAGATCTCGGGTCAGATCGCTTCGCTGTATGGTGAGGCGCTCACGGCAGGCCAGAGCCAGATCGTCTCCCTCAACCGGGGCACGGCCGATGGCATCGAGCGCGGGCACGTGCTGGCGCTGTGGCGTGATGGCCGCATCATCAAGGACACTGCGCCCGGTGCCGACAAGGCCACCCTCAAGCTGCCCGACGAGCGCCATGGCCTGCTCTATGTGTTCCGCACTTTCGAGCGCATGTCCTATGCGCTGATCCTGCAGGTGCAGGAGCCTGTCAAGACGGGCGACCGTTTCACGCAGCCCTGAGCCTGCTTTCCTCCTGATCGGCCTTTGCCATCCCCGCCACGGCGGTGGTGCAAAGGCCTTTTCATCAACCGCAGTACCGTTTGAATCGGCTCCCATGGGGCTGGCTTGTCGTGAACCTGACGTTGGATGAACTGAGGGCCTGGCTGCGCCTGACCCTGACGCCCCGCCTCGGTCCCGCCTCTGCGCGCACACTGCTGGCCGCCCTGGGATCGCCCCAGGGTGTTTTCGAGGCCGGCCCGGCGGCCTGGGCAGAACTGCTGCCCACCCGTGAGTCCAAGGGCCTGCTCACCGAGCCCGAGAACCTGGCCGAGCATACCGAGCGCGCCTGGACCTGGCTGCACGGGTCTGAACAGGCTGGCGCAGCGGATGCGGGCCGAGCGGTCCTGTCGCTGGCCGATCCCCGCTACCCGCAGGCCTTGCTGCAGGCCACCGATCCGCCCTTGCTGCTGTTTGCCCAGGGACGTCTTGGACTGCTGCAGGCCCCGGCCATCGCCATCGTGGGCAGCCGCCACCCGACCGAGCAGGGGCGGGACAACGCGCGCGCTTTCGCCCAGGCCTTCAGCGAAGCGGGCCTGACCGTGGTGTCCGGCCTGGCCGACGGCGTGGATGGCGCGGCGCATGAGGGCGCCCTGCAGGCCCTGTCTGCGGCGGGCGAGGGCGCAGGCAGCACCATCGCCGTGGTCGGCACGGGCCTGGACCGCGTCTACCCCCGCAAGCACCATGACCTGGCGCACCGCATCGCCATGCACGGCGCGGTGGTGGGCGAGTGCCTGCTGGGTACGCCGCCGCTGGCGCAGAACTTCCCCAGGCGCAACCGCATCGTGGCAGGCCTCACGCGTGGCACCCTGGTGGTGGAGGCGGCGGTGCAGTCGGGCTCGCTGATCACGGCGCGCCTGGCCGCCGAGATGGGGCGCGAGGTCTTCGCCATCCCGGGCTCGATCCATGCGCCGCAGGCACGGGGCTGCCATGCCCTGATCAAGCAGGGCGCCAAACTGGTGGAGACCGCGCAGGACGTGATGGACGAGCTGCAGTGGGGCCTCCATGGGGCCCGCTCTATCGGCGCCTCCGGGCCGGAGGGGTTGTCGCACGGTGGCGATGACAATGCCGAAGACGCCGTGCTGACCGCCATGGCCTACGACCCCGTTGGGCTGGACGCCCTGTGTGCGCGCACAGGGCTCAGTCCGGCCGACCTGGGCGTGCGCCTGCTGGAGCTGGAGCTGGACGGGCGCGTGGCGCGCCTGCCGGGCCAGCTGTTCCAGCGCCGGGCCGCGGCCTGAGCGGGGCACCGCGGTCGGTGGTACAACCGCCGCATGCACCCGACGTTGCACACCGACTTCCTGGGCCTGGTTCCGTACGAGCCCACCTATGCCGCGATGCGCGAGTTCACCGAATCGCGCACGTCCGACACCCCCGACCAGCTGTGGATCTGTTCGCACCCGCCCGTCTTCACGCAAGGGCTGGCAGGACAGGCCGGCCACGTGCTGCTCAACCCGGAGGGGCCTGACCACATCCCGGTGGTGCAGAGCAACCGGGGCGGCCAGGTCACCTACCACGGTCCGGGCCAGGTGGTGGGCTATCCGCTGCTGGATCTGCGCCGCCGCGGCTACTTCGTCAAGGAGTACGTGCACCGCATCGAAGAGGCGGTGATCCGCACGCTGGCACCCTTGGGCGTCACCGGTCATCGCCTGGCGGGGGCGCCGGGCATCTACGTGCGGCTCGATGATCCGGGGGCGCATGCTGCCTTGAATGATCCGCCCGACCCGCGCGATCCCTTCAAAGGCCTGGGCAAGATCGCCGCCCTGGGCATCAAGGTGACCCGGCACTGCACCTACCACGGCGTGTCATTGAATGTCGCGATGGACCTGTCGCCCTACGGCCGCATCAACCCCTGCGGCTATGCTGGCCTGCGCACGGTGGACCTGGCCACGCTGGGCGTGCAGGCCGATCCGGACGAGGTGGCCCGCCTGCTGGCCGCCAAGCTGGAGACCTGGCTGGCGCGTTGAACGGCGCGTATTGTGGAAGTCCACACGTCCGGCAGGCTTGGGCGTTCCCCCGCCCGCAGGCCCGATCAGCTACAGTGACGGTTCGGGCCCACAGTATCCGCGCCGTCCCCGCGGGCGGCCCGAGCGATGCCATGTCCACGAACCTGAACGATCCCGCGCCCGTCCCCGTCGAGTCCTACGACCCCTCCGCCAAGCAGAAGGCCCAGGCCAAGACGGCACGCATCCCCATCAAGATCGTGCCCGCCGGCGAGGTGCTGAAAAAGCCCGACTGGATCCGCGTCAAGGCCGGCTCGCCCAACACCCGCTACTACGAGATCAAGCAGATACTGCGCGAGCACAAACTGCACACGGTCTGCGAAGAGGCGTCGTGCCCGAACATCGGCGAGTGCTTCGGCAAGGGCACGGCCACCTTCATGATCATGGGCGACAAGTGCACCCGCCGCTGCCCCTTCTGCGACGTGGGCCACGGCCGCCCCGATCCGCTCGATGTGAACGAGCCGGCGAACCTGGCCAAGACCATCGCCGCGCTCAAGCTCAGCTACGTCGTGATCACCAGTGTCGATCGAGATGACCTGCGCGACGGCGGTGCCGGCCACTTCGTCGAGTGCATCGAGCGCGTGCGCGAACTCAGCCCCCTCACGCGCATCGAGATCCTCACGCCCGATTTCCGTGGCCGCATGGACCGCGCGCTGGAGATCCTCAAGGCCGCGCCGCCCGATGTGATGAACCACAACCTCGAGACGGTGCCGCGCCTGTACAAGGAGGCTCGTCCGGGCTCCGACTACCAGTACAGCCTGAACCTGCTCAAGCGCTTCAAGGAATTCGCGCCGCACGTGCCCACCAAGAGCGGCCTGATGCTGGGCCTGGGCGAGACGGATGACGAAATCCTGCAGGTCATGCGCGACATGCGCGAGCACGGCATCGACATGATCACCATCGGCCAGTACCTGGCCCCCAGCGGGCACCACCTGCCGGTGCGCCGCTACGTGCACCCGGACACCTTCAAGATGTTCGAGCGCGAGGCCGAGGCCATGGGCTTTGTCCACGCCGCGGTAGGCGCCATGGTGCGCAGCAGCTACCACGCGGATGAGCAGGCAGCACAGGCGGGCGTGCGGTCGTCATGACCGTCCGCATGCCACTGCTGTTCTCTGGTTCACTGTGCCAGGTTTGACGATCCGCGCGCCAGCTCGATGAAGGCCCTCAGGTAGTCGATGTCGATGTCCGTCTCGCGTGCGCCCAGGAAGATCTGCTTGGCGATGCCGCGAGGGCCCAGGCGCACGGCCGCGACGTCCAGCTTGTCGGCATACTCATTGGCGAGCCAGCGGGGCAAGGCGGCCACCCCTCGGCCACTGGCCACCATCTGCAGCATGATGTCGGTGGTCTCGATGGCCTTGTGGCGCCTGGGGCTCACGCCGGCGGGCATGAGGAACTGCGTGTAGATGTCCAGCCGGTCGGTGGCCACGGGGTAGGTGATCAGCACCTCATCCGACAGTTGCTTGGGCTTGATGTGGTTGGCTCCGGCCAGGGGGTGGTCGCGTGCCACGACCAGCACCTGCTCGTAATCGAACACCGGCTCGAAGTGCAGGCCGGGCTTGTAGAGCGGATCGGGGGTCACCAGCAGGTCGATCTCGTAGCCGAACAGGGCGCCGATGCCGCCGAACTGGAACTTCTGCTTCACGTCCACATCGACATCGGGCCAGACCGCCAGATAAGGCGACACGATCTTGAGCAGCCACTGGTAGCAGGGGTGGCATTCCATGCCGATGCGCAAGGTGCCGCGCTCGCCTTGAGCGAACTGGCGCAGCCGCTCTTCGGCAAGATCCAGCTGGGGCAGCACACGATTGGCCACGGCCAGAACGTACTGGCCCGCCTGGGTCAGCCGAAGGCTGCGCCCTTCGCGCAGCCAGATGTCGATGCCCAACTGCTGCTCCAGCTTCTTCATGCTGTGGCTGAGGGCCGATTGGGTCAGGCACAGCACGGCCGCCGCAGCCGTCAGCGAGCCCTGTTTTTCGACCTCCTGCACGATGGTCAGGTGCATGCGCTCCAACATGATCTATGAGTCATATTGATGGATTATTGAATTAATACCATTTTACTTCATGGGATGCCTTGCGTAATCTCGCGGCCATCGTTGATTCCCTGAGGCTCCTCATGACCACCACGCACAACCTGGGCTTTCCCCGCATCGGCGCCAAGCGCGAACTGAAGTTCGCCCTGGAGTCCTACTGGAAAGGCCAATCCAGCCGCGACGAGCTCAAGGCGCTGGGCGCGCAATTGCGCCAATGCCACTGGGAGAACCAATCGGGTCTGGACCTCGTGCCCGTGGGCGATTTCGCCTTCTACGACCAGATGCTGGACATGAGCTTCACGCTGGGCAACCTGCCCGAACGCGTGCGTGGTTTCCAGGGGGACCCGCTCGACAACTACTTCCGCGTGGCCCGCGGCCGCTCGGCCCAGAACGCCGAGGCCCATGCCGCCTGCTGCGGTGGCGGCGTGGCCGCGGGCGAGATGACCAAGTGGTTCGATACCAACTACCACTACATCGTGCCGGAGTTCACGGCCTCCACCACCTTCAAGCTGGACGCCACCCGCCTGCTGGACCAACTGGCTGAAGCCCGCGCTCAAGGTGTCAAGGCCAAGCCGGTGATCATCGGCCCGGTGACCTACCTGGCCTTGGGCAAGGCCAAGGACCAGACCAGGGGCGATGCCGACAAGCTGGCGCTGTTGGAGCGCCTGCTGCCCGTGTACGCCGAACTGCTGGACACGCTGGCCGCGCAAGGCGTGGAATGGGTGCAGATCGACGAGCCCATCCTGGTGACCGAACTCGACGCCGACTGGAAGCATGCGTTCAACACCGCCTACCACCAGCTCAAGGCCAGCAAGGTGAAACTGCTGCTGGCCACCTACTTCGGGCAACTGCAGGAGAACCAGCATCTGGCCGCCAACCTGCCGGTGGCCGGACTGCACATCGACGCCATCAACGGCCGCGACGATGTCCAACCCCTGCTGAACCTGCTGCCTTCGCACAAGGTGCTGTCCCTGGGCGTGATCAACGGCCGCAACATCTGGAAGACCGACCTGGCCGCCGTGCTCGACTGGGTCGAGCCCCTGGCCGATCGCCTGGGCGAGCGCCTGTGGATCGCCCCGTCTTGCTCGCTGCTGCATGTGCCGGTGGACCTGGACAGCGAAGTCAAGCTGGATGCCGACGTGAAGTCGTGGCTGGCCTATGCGCTGCAGAAGCTGGATGAACTGAAGGTGCTGGCCGCCGCCCTCAACAACGGCCGTGCTTCGGTCAAGGCCGAGCTGGAGGCCAACCAGGCCGCCATCGCTGCTCGCCGCACCTCGCCTCGCGTGAACAACCCGGTTGTGAAGGCCGCCGTGGCCACGCTGGATGCGGCCCTGGGCCAGCGCCAGAGCGTCTATGGCCAGCGCTCACCCAAGCAGGCGGCCTTGCTGAAGCTGCCGGCCTACCCCACCACCACCATCGGCTCCTTTCCGCAGACGTCCGACATCCGCCATGCCCGCAGCGAGTACAAGGCTGGTCGCCTGGATGAAGCCGGTTACCAGGCCGCCATGAAGGCCGAGATCGAGCGCAGCGTGCGCGAGCAGGAAGCGCTGGACCTGGACGTGCTGGTGCACGGTGAGGCTGAGCGCAACGACATGGTCGAGTACTTCGGTGAGCAACTCGATGGCTACGCCTTCAGCCAGTTCGGCTGGGTGCAGTCCTATGGTTCACGCTGCGTGAAGCCGCCCATCCTGTTCGGTGACATCAGCCGTCCCAAGGCGATGACGGTGGAATGGATCAAGTACGCCGCCTCGCTGACCAAGCGCCCCATGAAGGGCATGCTCACGGGCCCCGTCACCATCCTGAACTGGTCCTTCGTGCGGGACGACCAGCCCAGGTCGGTGTCGTGCTACCAACTGGCCCTGGCCATCCGCGAAGAGGTGCTGGACCTGGAGAAGGCCGGCATCCGCGTGATCCAGATCGACGAGGCCGCCCTGCGCGAAGGTCTGCCGCTGCGCAAGGCCCAGTGGCAGACCTACCTGGACTGGGCCGTCGAATCCTTCCGCATCGCCGCCAACGGTGTGGAAGACGAAACCCAGATCCACACGCACATGTGCTATTCGGAGTTCAACGACATCATCCAATCCATCGCGGACATGGATGCCGACGTGATCACCATCGAGACCTCGCGCTCGGACATGGAGCTGCTGGACGCGTTTGAAAACTTCCAGTACCCCAACGAGATCGGCCCAGGCGTATACGACATCCACTCGCCGAACATCCCGACGCAGGGCCACATCGAACAGCTGATGAAGAAGGCCGCCGAGCGCGTGCCCGCCGAGCGCCTGTGGGTGAACCCCGACTGCGGCCTCAAGACCCGCCAGTGGCCCGAGGTGATCCCGGCCCTGACCAACATGGTCGCCGCCGCGAAGGCCCTGCGCCAGGCCGCTTGAGAGGACGCCCTGGCGCGCGAGCCTGAGCCCAGGCTGATCGCGCGGGCATTTGGGCGATCGCGCCATGCCTCGACTTCGAGGCATGGCCGGCCCCCTCGCTATACTCTGGCGCCATCATGGGCCGACGACTGATCGCCACGCTGGCGAGCCTGATCCTGCTGTGCGCCGCCATTCTCGGGGTGGCATCGGCCCTGCGTGGCCCATGGGTCCAGGCGCCGATGTCGCTGGTGGCCGCGATCGACACCGCGGACGGCGTGTCCCTGGACGAAAGCGTCATGGACGATCTGCGCCCCAGCGCCCTGCAGGACGCACCGTCTTCCGGCGGGCTGATCGACCAGTTGCCGGCCTCGGTTTGGCCTGCCTGGGGCATGGCGAGCCGTGCTGCCGTTTGGGCTCGATCAGGCATGCCGCCATCGCTGCCCTGGCCCTACCTGGGGGCGCCGCTGCGCCCACCCTCGGCTGCTTGAACCTCGCCGTCGCACTGCCACTCGTGGGTGGCGCCGACCTCGTTGTTTTCAAGCCCAATTTTTCATGGACCACCTTTCCCCGCGGCCTGTTGTGCCGCAAGGGCGGCCGGCTGTCCGGCGCGCCGGCCTTGCTTGGCCTTTGATCCTGGCCCTGTGCGCCCTCTCGGCCTGCACGGATGGCTATCCGCCCACGCAGCGCGAACCTGTCGAGCCCCAGTTGATGAACACGCAGCAGTTGATCAATGCGCTCAACACCATGGGTCGGCGGGCGGCCGACGGCAACACGTGGACCTACCGGATGGGCCCGCGCTGTGAACTGCGCGTGAGCTCAGCAGGCCGAGCCGACGCTGTCAACGTCGTCCATCCGCTCAGCCAGGCCCGTTTCGACCTGGGCTACGACAAGTCACTGCCTGCCTTCGAGGTGCGCCTGCAGCGCCAGGACGACCACACACTGGCCTACCCGCCCTTGCTCAAGGCGACGGACTGGGCCGATGCGGTATTCGCGCGCAGCGTGCTCTGGCATCTGCAGCAGGATTGCGCCTGAGGCCCCAGGCCTTGCCCTGACTGGCGCTGGGGACAGAAGGCCATGGGTATAACGGTGGCATGCGCAGCCCATCGCCCGATTCGCCCCACCAGGCCCTGGACCACCAGGCCTCGCAGGTGCGCATCGGCATCTCAGGCTGGCGCTACGAGCCGTGGCGCGGCGTGTTTTACCCGGACGGGCTGCCGCAGCGGCGCGAGCTGCAGTTCGCTTCGCGCGCCTTGCCCAGCATCGAGATCAACGGCACCTTCTACGCGCTGCAGAAGCCACCCAGCTTCGAGGCCTGGTTCCATGACACCCCCGACGATTTCGTGTTCAGTGTGAAGGCCCCCAAGTTCGTCACGCACACCAGGCGCTTGAGGGACGTGGACAAGCCCATCGCCAACTTCCTGGCCTCTGGCCTGCTGCGCCTGCGGCACAAGCTGGGCCCCATCCTGTGGCAGTTCCCACCGAGCTTTCGCTTCGATGCGGCATTGTTCGAGGATTTCCTGGCGCAGCTGCCGCATGACACCGAGGCCGCGCTCAAGGTCGCGCGCGGGCACGATGCCTTCATGGCTGACCGCGTGCACCTGGCCATCGACGCCAGGCGCCCGCTGCGGCATGCCATCGAGATCCGCCACCAGAGTTTCGTGGATGGGGCCTTCATCGACCTGTTGCGCAGGCACCGGGTGGCGCTGGTCGTGGCCGACACGGCGGGCAAGTGGCCTTTGCTGGAAGAGCCCACCTCGGATCTGATGTACCTGCGCCTGCACGGCGACAAGGAGCTCTATGCCAGCGGCTACAGCGAGGCCGCGCTGGACCGTTGGGCCGAGCGCATCCGCGCCTGGCGACGCGGTGGGCAACCCAAGGATGCCCACACGGTGGACGGCGCCCAGGCCAAGGCGGCGCATCCCGGGCACCGCGACATCCATGTCTACTTCGACAACGACATCAAGGTGCGTGCACCCTTCGATGCCGCCCGCCTGATGCACAAGCTGGGGCTGGCCGACACGCTCAACCAGGACGGTCACTTCGAGGTGACGCTGCCCATCGAGCAAAAGGGTGCGGCCGCAGACGGCAAAAAGCCCCGCGCATAGGCGGGGCCCGGGCCGTCTTGCAGAAGACTTACTTGGCGACGGACGTGCCGGCAGCGCTGTGCTGATGGGCGGTCTTGTGGGCGGCCTTGTGCTTCTTGGCAGCGTGCTGCTTGCTCACGTGCTTGGCAACAGGGGCCTTGGTGTCGGCGGGCGTTGGCACGGCGGCGAACGAGGCTGCGGCAAAAGCAGAGAGAGCGGTGGCAGCGAGGATCGACTTGGTAGACATGGCGGTTACCTTGGAGGGTGAGGCCCGTACGCTGGGCCTCTGGAGCCGGCCCGATGTGCCGGGCTTGTGGGTTCAACGGCCCGCCCCGTCGCCGGGTTGACCGTCTTTTTGCAGGCTTTGTCCCCGTTCAGGTCCCGCTTAGAATCAACGGCATGAGCTGGCCCGGCTTCCTGTCACCGCATCGCCTTGCGCGCCACACCCTGGTGGTGGCGTGCCTGGTCATGGTGATGCTGGGCCAGTCGTGGTGGTCCAGCTTCCGGGCCGTGGCCATGGTCACCGGCATCGAAGTCTGCAGCGCCGAAGGCTCACGCCTGGTCGACGAGCAAGGCCGTCCCTTGCCATCACAGATGTCCCACGCGGGCCATGACTGCTGCTCTGGCGGCCCGGTCGATGCCCTCGTGCCCCATGTCCAGCCCCTGCCGGCGATGTCGCAGCGCCACCGCACGCCGGTCGATGCCCACCGCCCGGGCTGGCTCGATGCCGAATGGCATGGCCCGCTGTCACGCGGGCCGCCCCTGATCGCCTGAATCGAGCACACCGGTGGGTCCATGGTTTGCCTGCGCACGCAAGAGCGTGGCGCACGTGCATGGCCCGAGCCTGTCTTCCTTTCCGGAGATCATCTTGATGTCTTCCCCCTCCCGGCCCCAGTGGGCCGTGTGGCCACTGTGCGTGGCCGCTTGTTCCGTGGCGCCCGTGTGGGCGCAATCTGTGGCCACACCCGTTGCGGCAGCCGCCTCGCAGGCCGGCCCCGCCAACGCCTTGCCCACCGTCCGTGTCAGCGCCCATCGTGACCCGGACAAATCCACCCTGACGCAGCCTGACGTGCGCACCGCGCGCGACCGAATCCAGCGCACACCCGGTGGCGCCGCGGTGGTCGATGCCGACGACTACGCCGAAGGGCGCGTGTCCACCTTGAGCGACGCGCTGGGCATGGCCACCGGCGTGTTCGTGCAGCCGCGCTTCGGCGCGGAAGAGTCGCGCATCAGCATCCGCGGTTCCGGCCTGCAGCGCACGGCGCACGGGCGCGGTCTCAAGCTGATGCAGGATGGCGTGCCGCTCAACCTGGCCGATGGCAGCTTCGATTTCCAGGCGGTGGAAGCGCTCACCGCGCGCTATGTCGAGGTCTGGCGCGGCGCCAATGCCCTGCAGTACGGCAGCAGCACCCTGGGCGGGGCCGTGAACTTCGTGTCCCCCAATGGCTACAACGCCGACAAGGCCCGCGTGCGCCTGGAGGGCGGCAGCCACGGCTACGCACGGGCGCTTGTGTCCGCCGGCACCGTGCTGGGCGCGGTCGATCTGTACGTGTCCAGCAGCCTCTTCCAGCAGGATGGCTTTCGCGACCATGCCCGCCAGGACACCCGCCGCAACTTCGCCAACCTGGGCTGGCAATTGGGCGACAAGCTCGAGACGCGCTTCTACCTGGGCTCGGTGAGCAGCGATTCGGAACTGCCGGGCTCGCTCACGAAGGCGCAGATGCGTGCCAACCCACGCCAGGCCAATGCGGCCGCGGTCAGTGGCGACCAGCACCGCGACATCGACTGGACCCGCCTGTCCAACAAGACCGTCTACCGGCCCGATGCGCAGCAGCAGCTGGAGTTCTTCGTCTACGCCTCGGACAAGAAGCTGCACCACCCCATCCCTTTCGTGCTTGATCAGCGCAACCGGGACCAGGGGCTGGAGCTGCGCTATGTCAACGAAGCGCCCCTGTTCGACCATGCCAACCGCTTCGTGGTGGGCCTGAGCGCCAGCCAGGGCCGCACCAGTGAAGACCGCTACGCCAATGTGGGCGGGGCCAGCGGCGCACGCACGGATGCGAGCACGCAGACCTCGCGCAACACCGAGCTCTATGCCGAAAACCAGTGGCGCGTGCTGCCCAGCCTGGGGCTGGTGGCCGGCCTGCAGGCGGTGCAGTCGTCCCGCAAGCTGGTGGACCGCTACGTGCCGGCCGGGCAGGCCAGCAACAGCTTCACGCTCGACTACGACGGCTTCTCGCCCAAACTGGGCGTGCTCTACGACCTGCGCCCCGGCGTGCAGCTGTTCGCCAACCTGTCGCGCGGGTATGAGCCGCCCACCTTCAGCGAGCTGGCCGGCGGCACCTACCCGCTGCCCAACCCGGCGCAGCGCGCCACCACGCTGGAGCTGGGCAGCCGGGGCCGCCTGGGGCCGCAGCTGCAGTGGGATGTGGCGCTGTACGAGGCGCGGCTGGAGAACGAGTTGCTGCAGACCTCGCTCAACGGCGGCGGGGCGGACACCACGGTGGCTGTGCCGCACACCGTGCACCGCGGGCTGGAGCTGGGCCTGGCCGGCCAGGCAGCGCGCGGCGCCATCGGCCAAGTGGAGTGGAAGCTCAATGCCCTGTGGAACGACTTCCGCTTCCGCGACGATCCCACCTATGGCCGGCGCCAGCTGCCCGGCATTCCGTCGGTGTTCGCGCGTGCCCAGCTGGGCTACCGCTTCAACCGTGGGCACACACTGGTCGCGCTCACCGCCGAGCACGCCGGCCGCTATGCCGTGGACTTTGCCGACACCCTGCATGCCGATGCCTACACGGTGTGGGGCCTCAAGGCCAGTGGTGACCTCCGTGAAGGCCTGAGCTGGTTTGTGGAGGGCCGCAACCTGGGCGACAAGACCTATGCGTCCGCCACCGGCGTGGTGCGCGTGGCCACGCCCGCTTCGGCGCAGTTTCTGCCCGGCGACGGGCGCGCCGTCTACGCCGGCCTGGACTGGCGCTTCAACTGACCACCGGAGACCGCGATGACGATCAAGATGATCCGCTCCACCACCCCCCGCGTTGCGTGGTTCGCGCTGCTGGGTTCACTGGCCTGCCTGGGCACGGCCCAGGCCCACATCACGCTCAGCAGCGACACGGCCGCCGCCGGGGCCTATGCCCGTGTGGTGCTGCGCGTGCCGCATGGCTGCGGGGCCAGCCCCACCACGGGCATCACCGTGCAGGTGCCTGCCGGCTACTTGCTGGTGCGTCCGATGCCCAAGCCGGGCTGGACGCTGACCCTGGAGAAAGCCCCGCTCAAGCCGCCGCTGCGCCTGCATGGCCGCGAGATCGGCCAGACCACGGCGCAGGTGCGCTGGCAGGGCGGCCCCCTGCCGGCGGACCAGTTCGACGAGTTCGTGCTGCTGGGCAAGCTCGACGATCAGGCCGCCGGGCCGTTGGCGCTGCGCGTGGTGCAGACCTGCGAGCAGGGCTCGATCGACTGGGCGGGCGGGGCAGATTCCGCCACGCCGGCCCCGGTGCTCGACGTGGTGCCAGCGGTTCCCGCGGCACCGCTCGGCGCGGTCAGCCCCAAGGGGCCGGCCCATACCGGGCACGGGCACCAGCATTGAAGCTGAGGCTCACTGTCCCGCAGCGTGCAGCGCGTTGCCGGCGGCCACCGCGTCGCCGGTGCGCGTGAAGGTGTCCAGCCACGTGCCGTAGCTGGGCATCTCTTCCAGCTTCCAGGGATGGAAGCCCGGCTTGTAATACGCAAAGTAGTAGCCCAGCGTGGGGATGAACAGCCCACCCGGCTTGTAGAACCACCACAGCCCGCGCGCCCACAGGCCCATGCGCTGGCGGAAGCTGAAGCCATCGACCTTGAGCATGTGGTTCAGGATGCCGGCCACCGTCAGCGGAAAGCCGAAGGTCACCGTCAGCATGGGCAGCACACGGCTGAGGTAGCCGGCCTGGGCCACCTTGGTCAGCACATCGTAGGCCACGGCCTTGTGCTCGACCTCTTCGATCGCATGCCAGGCGTACATGGCACGCACGCGCGGGTCGCTGGCATCCAGCAGTTCGCGCCGCTCGAAGAAGCAGGTGCACATCATGGCCGTCAGGTGCTCCAGTGCGGCCGTGATGCCCACGCGCTGGCGCGAGGTGGTCACCTTGGGCGCATCCACAAAGAAGCGCTGCTGCAGCTCGGCCTCGATCGCGTCGATGTCGATGCCCTGCGCCTTGAGCCGGTTGTTGTACTGGCGGTGCACCATGCTGTGCTGCGCTTCCTGCCGCGTGAAGTCCTTGACCTCCTGCAGCAGCTTGGGGTCGGTGATCTGGTCGCGGTATTCGCGCACGCTGGTGATGAAGAACTTCTCGCCCTGCGGGAACAGGGTGGACATGGCGTCGAAGAAGCGGGTCTTGAACGGGTCACCGCCCATCCAGTACTTGGGGATGTCGCCGTCCAGGCCGAAATCCAGGTTCTCGCGCGGCACGATGGCTGCGTGGTGGGCATCGGCCGATGCACCTTGGTCTTGGTCGCCGTGATGATGGGAATGGCTGCTCATGTGGGCTCCTCTTGTGCGTCGCCAGGTGCTCATGTGAGGGCCGGCGGCATGTTGTTCAACATGGGGACACTGTAGGCAAAGGGGCTGCCTGCCGTACAGGCCACCGTGCGACAGACAAGGGACCGTTGCCGACAGGGCCTGGGTCAGCGTGCGGTGCTTCGTTCCCTTTGACGGAATTCGCTGGGCGTGAGCCCTGTCCAGCGCTTGAAGGCGCGCGTGAAGCTGTGCCGGTCGGCAAACCCGAGGCGCTCGCTGAGCGATTCGATGTCGCTGCTGTCGGCCTTCAAGGCGCTCACGGCCAGGTGGAAGCGGCAGCGTGCCTGGATGTCGGCGAAGACCTGGCCTTCATCGCGCAGGCGGCGTTGCAGGGTGCGCGGGTGCAGATTGAAGCGCTCGGCCATGCGCTCGATGCCCTGGCCGAGCAGCGCGGGCGAGGCCATCATGGCGTGCTCGATGGCGCCGACCACGGTGTCGCCCGCGGAGGCCGGCAGTTGCTGGGCGATGGCGCTCTGGGCCTGCTCGTGCAGACCGGGCATGGCACCGGGCAAGGCCATGTCGAGCATGCGGGTGGGAAACACCAGCGCATTGCGCGCCTGCTTGATGAGCACAGGCACCTTGAACTGCCGCTCGCAGGCCGCCAGCGCCGCACCCGGGTCGTGGCGCAGGTAGATGCCTTCGGCCTGGGCCGCGTCGCCCAGGGCCAGCCGTGCGATGCGGTTGATGGTCGCGAACACGCATTCCACGAAGCAGCCCTTGAGGCGCTCGTCCTCGGTGGGCAGCGCCGCCTCGACCACCAGCGCGGCCTGCGCGCCAGACTCTTCGATGCGGATGTGCAGGGTGGGCACCAGCAGGCGCACCCAGTCCAGCGCGGGCAGGGCGTGGCGCAGCGTGGGGCTGGTGGCCACGAAGGTGTCCAGCTCGGGCAGGCGATCGAAGGCGAACAGCTCGCCCACCACCAGCGGGAAGTGCATCGTGGGTGCGGCGGCGGCCACGCAGTCGCGCATCAGGCTCACCAGGGCCTCGGTGCGGATCTGCGGCGCAGGGCCTTGCGTGTCCAGCCCGGCCGCCTTGAACAAGGGCGCGATGTTGAAGCGGCAGTGCATCGCCGCCTTCACCCAGGTGGTGGTGCCGACGAAGGGCATCGTGTCGCCTGCGGGGCGCAGCGCCGCGGGGCCTGGCGTCATCGGGGAGGGGGTGGTCTGCAGCACAGCGCTTGTCAATCCTGAACGGGAACCGGACAACGGTTCAGCCTTGGCCGCCAATCTAGGGGGCCGAAGGCGACTTGAACAGGGCTGTGGATGACAGAAAGGGAACCGACCGCGACAAAAATCGCGCCCAAGCTCAGGACTTGGCGTCTGCCTCGCTCATCAGCTTGCGAGCATGCTCGATCGAGGCCGTGAAGATGGCCATCATGTTGCGCAGCATCTCCTCCAGCGGGGTGGCGCACTTCTCTTCCACCCACATCGTGGCCAGGCGGATGTTGGAGCCCACCAGGCCATTGCTGATCAGGTTGGGGTTCAGCCCGACCTTGTCCAGGTTGGGAAAGAGCATCTCGATGAAGCTGCCGATCAGGTTGGCAAAGTCGCTGTTGGATTCGGCGCTGATGCGCTGGATGCCCGGCCCCACGGTGAAGGCGTCGATCAGCATGACGCGGGCGCGGCGCGGATCCTCGCGAATGAACTCCAGGAAGGTGCGCAGCGCGGCCTCGGCCAGTTGCTCGGGCATCAGGGGGGTGCGCTGCAGCACGCCCATGGTCTTGTCCATCAGCTCGCGGCTGACGCTGAGGTACACAGCCTCGAACAGCGCTTCCATGCCCTCGAAGGATTCATAGAAATAGCGCGAAGTCAGTTCTGCATGCCGGCACACATCGCGCACGGTGGACACGTGGTAGCCCTGCTCTCCGAACACGCCCAGTGCGGCCGCCACGAGGCGCTCGCGCCGCTGACGCTGGCGCTCGTCTTTGTCGACGCCGCCATACCGGCGGCCACCGCCTGCGACCGGAGCCCCTGATTCAGGTGTATTGCTGGGGTTAACCCTGTTTTTGGAAATCTCCATTGTCAAATACAGTTTTGAAACGCGCTGTTGTCACAATGGTGATGTGCAGGCGCTGGGGGTGATTCTGGAGTGGCGAGCATGGGTGAGCGAGCAAGTGTCCTGATCGTAGGCACGGGGTTTTCCGGCCTGGGCATGGGCATTCGTCTGAAACAGTCTGGTGTGGATGATTTTGTCATCCTTGAGCGGGCTGACGACCTGGGAGGCACCTGGCGTGACAACCATTACCCCGGCTGCGCCTGCGATGTGCAGTCGAACCTGTACTCGTTCTCTTTCGCGCCCAACCCCAACTGGTCGCGCCAGTTTGCGCCGCAGCCGGAGATCTGGGCCTACCTGCGCCAGTGCGCCAGCCGTTACAACATCTTGCCCCACATTCGCTACAACGCCAATGTGGTGAATGCCACCTTCGACGAAAGCACCTCTACCTGGGTGGTGCGCACGGCCGACGGCCGCACCTTCAAGGGCCAGACCCTGGTGTGGGGCGGTGGTGCTTTGAGCAATCCCTTCATCCCGCAGACGCCCGGCGCCGACACCTTCCAGGGCGAGATGTTCCACTCGGCCGTGTGGCGCCACGATGTCGATCTGCGCGGCAAGCGCGTGGCCGTGGTGGGCAGCGGCGCCAGCGCCATCCAGTTCCTGCCACGCATCGCGCCCAAGGCCGGGCAGATCGACTACTACCAGCGCACACCGCCCTGGGTGATGCCCAAGCCCGATTTCGTGCGCTCGGCCTTCTCCAAGAAGCTGTTCGGCGCGCTGCCCTTCCTGCAGACCCTGGCGCGCGGCCTGACCTACGTCACGCTGGAGTCGCGCGTGCTGGCCTTCGTGCTGCACCCCAAGGTGCTGACCGTGGTCGAACTGATCGGCAAGCGCCACATCCACAAGCACGTGAAGGACCCGGCCAAGCGCCAGGCCCTCACGCCCAGCTTCCGTGCCGGCTGCAAGCGCGTGCTGATCTCGAACGACTACTACCCGGCGATGGCGCGCGACAACGTGCACATCGTGACGGACGGCATCCGCCAGATCACGGCCACGGGCCTGATCACCCAGGATGGCCGCGAGCGCCAGGCCGACGTCATCATCTGGGGCACGGGCTTTCAGGTGCAGGACATGGTGCCGCGTGGCACCTTCATCGGCGTGGGCGGCCGCGACATCTGCGATGGCTGGCAGGTGCGTGGCGGCCCCGAGGCCTACCTGGGCCTGACGGTGTCGGGCTTTCCCAACCTGTTCTTCATGATGGGCCCCAACACCGGCCTGGGCCACAGTTCGATGGTCTACATGATCGAATCGCAGGTGCAGTATGTGCTCGATGCCATCCTGACGATGCGCGCCCGCGGCCTGGGCCATGTGGATGTGAAGCCCGACCTGCAGCGCCAGTTCGTGGACCAGACGCAGACCAGGCTCAAGGGCACGGTGTGGGCCACCGGTTGCAAGAGCTGGTACATCAACGAGAGCGGCAAGAACACCACGCTGTGGCCCGGTTTCACCTTCGCCTACCGCCGCGCCACCAGCGCGTTCCGGTTGGGGGATTACGCGGTCAAGAGCGGGCGATGAGATCGGCCACACTGGACTGTTCATTTCGGCAAGATTGACGATGAGGATGCGGGTATCGATGCCCGCCGGAGACAAGCATGAAGAACTTCAAGAACAAGGTTGCGGCCATCACCGGCGCCGCATCGGGCATGGGACGTGAACTGGCGGTTGAACTCGCCCAGCGGGGCTGCCACGTGGCCCTGTCCGATGTGAACGAGACCGGCCTGGCGGAAACCGCCGCGCTGGCCCGCAAGCACGGCGTGAAGGTGTCTACCGCGAAGCTGGATGTCTCCAACCGCGAGGCCATGAACGCCTGGGCCGACCAGGTGGCCACCGAGTTCGGTCAGGTCAACCTGATCTTCAACAACGCCGGTGTGGCGCTGGGTGCCACGCTGGACAAGGTCAAGCCCGCCGATTTCGAGTGGATCATGGGCATCAACTTCTGGGGCGTGGTGTGGGGCACGCAGGCCTTCCTGCCGCACCTCAAGAAGTCGGGCGATGGCCACGTGGTCAACATCTCCAGCCTGTTCGGCCTGATGTCGCAGCCCACACAGGGTACCTACAACGCCAGCAAGTTCGCTGTGCGTGGCTTCACCGAATCGCTGCGCCAGGAGCTCGATGTCGAGAACTGCGGCGTGAGCGCCACCTGCGTGCACCCGGGCGGCATCCGCACCAACATCGCCCGTGCGGCCAAGCTGGATCCATCCATGGCCAAGCCTGGCACCGACATCGAGGCCGCCCGCCGCCGCTTCGACAAGCTGCTCAACACCACCACGGCCAACAAGGCCGCGCGCCTGATGATCCGCGCCGTCGAAGGCAACAAGCGCCGCCTGCTGATCGGGCCGGACGCCGTGTTCCTCGACAAGTTCGTGCGCATCGTGGGCTCGTGGTACCAGCCCTTCGTGACCTACTTCTTCAAGAAGATGATGGGCTGATGCCCCTGACCTCTGTTCAAGGAGCCCCGCCCATGTCTGCCGCCCTGCACGCTGTGAAAAACACGCCCGCCCCCGTGACTACCCTGCCCATCATCCGGCAGTACCTGCCCCCCAAGGGCGCCAAGGAAAGCCTGATGGGCGCCTTGCTCCGCGGCGCCTTGATCGTGGGTCTCAAGCCCTTCCTGGGCCCGCCCTGGAACGTCGCCACGCAGCGCGCTGCGCTGCATGTCGGCTCGGTGGTGATGCCGCAGGATGGCCGAGCCCTTGTGGTCAAGGACCGCATTGGAGCGCTGGAGGTCGAGCGCGTCACGGCCAAGGCCGTGCCCCAGCCGCGCCATGCCATCGTGTACATGCACGGTGGCGCCTTCTGCGTGGGCAGCCCGCGCACGCACCGCAGCATCACCACGCGCCTGGCCGCGCTCACCGGCGCGCTGGTGCTGGTGCCGCACTACCGTCGCACGCCCGAGCATCCCTTTCCGGCGCAGATCGAGGATGGCGTGGCCGCCTACAAGCAGCTGCTGGCCGAGGGCTTTGCACCCGAGCGCATCGGCATCGCTGGTGATTCGGCCGGTGGCAACCTGACCTACATGCTGTCGGCTGCGCTGCGCCAGCAGGGGCTGCCACAGCCGGCGGTGCTGGTGATGATGTCGCCGGTGGTGAGCACCGAGTTCGATCCCAACGGCAGCGCCGTCACGCGCGCGCACCGCGATCCGATGATCCGGCCGGCCTGGGCCCATCAGGTGCTGGACTGGTACAACGCGCCGGCCGACCATCCCCTGGGCACGCCCAAGGCCATCGACCTGTCGGAGATGCCGCCATCGCTGATCCAGGTGGGTGAGGACGAGGTGCTGTACGACGATTCGCAATGGATCGTCGAGGCCGCCACGCGCGCCGGCCGTCATGCCGAGCTGGAGATCTACCTCAAGCGCTGGCATGTGTTCCAGTCGCATGCGGGGCTGCTGCCCAGCTCTGACCAGGCCTTGCAGCGGCAGGCCGAGTTCTTCAAGCGCTATTGGGCTGCTTGATGCGGCGCTGAGTTTTCTCACGGCCTCCTTGAAACCGCTTCTGCCTTGTCGGAAGCGGTTTTTCCTTTTTTGGGAAGGATGTGGTGGGTGCCTGGAGCGGGCGCAGGCCATGGCGGGAACGGCTGCCGAGAGGGCGGGCTGGCGGCGGTTCACTGTGGCGGTCGGCCTTGCAGGCCAACTACCCTGTGGTGCTCGGTCGTGGCAGGCGGCTGCGGAACTCGGGCCTTGCAGGCCCTCAGACAGTCCTCGCCGACCCCTGTCCTGCGGCCAGGGGCAACCTGCCCCAACCTGCGCTCCTCGGCGCCCCAGAGGCCCTAGCCAGCCCGCCCTCTCGGCAGCCGTTCTACTCCACCATGGCATGCGCCCTTGGGCGGGATGTGAAGGCGGGGCAAGCCCCGCCTTCACATCCATTCTCCCCAAAGCACCACTCGTGCGGTCGGTGGGGTGTAAGGGCCCCGGGGAGAGGGCCTCTGTGGCGCCGAGGAGCGCAGCGGCGAGGTGGGCATGCGCGCAGCGCATGCTTCGTTCATCTGACTCGCTGCCCTTGTCTGAACGGAGCGCCCATGGGCGCGCAGTGAGTTGGGCAGCGCCACCTCGTCGCGAGCACCGCAGGGTAGTCGGCCCAAAGGGCCGGCCGCCACAGTGAACCGATCCCCGGGGCCCTTACACCCCACCGACAAGCCCGAGCCTGCCCCACCACCAACCAACAACCGGCCCAACGAAAAAGGGCCCCCCGAAGGAAGCCCTTTCAGCAAGCCCAAGCAAGCCGCGAAAAAATCAACCCATCACGAAGTGCTCGTTGTCCATCGCCATCGTCGTGGCGCTGGTCGCCAGCATCCCGGTGCGGTGCCCATCGGCGCGCGGCAGCAGTCGGTCGAAGTAGAACTCCGCCGTCTGGATCTTCGACTTGTAGAACTCCGGCGTCTCCTTGCCGCTCTTGTCGGCCAGCTTCTCCGAGGCCACCACGGCCTGCTGCAGCCAGAAGTAGGCCATCATCACGAAGCCCGAGTACATCAGGAAGTCGTGGCACGAGCTGCTCACCGTGTCGCGGTCCTTCGCGGCGCGCAGCATGATGCGCAGCGTCGCCCACTTCCACTGCAGCGAACGGCGGATCAGCGCACGCGCCATCGCGCCGATCGGGCCGCCGCTGAAGGCGTGGCCCTTGGCGAAGCCGATCATCTCGTTGGTGAACTCCTTGATGCACTTGCCGCGCGTCTGCAGCAGCACCTTGCGGCCCAGCAGGTCCAGCGCCTGGATGCCGGTCGTGCCTTCGTACAACGTCGAGATGCGCGCGTCACGGGCGATCTGCTCCATGCCGTGCTCCTTGATGTAGCCGTGGCCACCGAACACCTGCATGCCGATGTTGGCCGATTCCAGGCCCATCTCGGTCAGGAAGCCCTTGAGAATGGGGGTGTAGAAGCCCAGGCGGTTGTCGTAGTCCTCGTACTTGGCCTGGTTGCCTTCCAGGATGCCGTTGACCATGTTGTCGGCCAGCTTGGCAGCGTGGTAGATCATCGAGCGGCCGCCTTCGGCCACGGCCTTCTGTGTCAGCAGCATGCGGCGCACGTCGGCGTGCCAGATCAGGGCGTCGGCCACCTGGTCCGCATCCTTCTTGCCCGACAGCGCGCGCATTGAACGGCGCTCCTTGGCGTAGGGCAGGGCGCCCTGGTAGGACAGCTCGGCGTGGGCGATGCCCTGCACCGCGGTGCCGATGCGCGCTGTGTTCATGAACGTGAACATGGCTTCCAGGCCCTTGTTGGGCTCGGCGATCATGTAGCCGATGGCTTCGTCGAAGTTCAGCACGGCGGTGGCCGAGGCGCGGATGCCCATCTTGTGCTCGATCGAGCCGCAGACCACTGGGTTGCGCTCACCGACCGAACCATCGGCGTTCACCATGAACTTGGGCACGATGAACAGCGAGATGCCGCGCGTGCCCTTGGGCGCATCGGGCAGGCGGGCCAGCACGATGTGGATGATGTTCTCGGCCAGGTCGTGTTCACCGGCCGAGATGAAGATCTTGGTGCCGCTGATCTTGTAGCTGCCGTCGCCCACGGGCTCGGCCTTGGTCTTGACCTGGCCCAGGTCGGTGCCGCACTGGGGCTCGGTCAGGCACATGGTGCCGGTCCATTCGCCGGAGACCAGCTTGGGCAGGTAGGTGTTCTTCTGGGCCTCGTTGCCGTACTGCATCACGGTGTTCATGCAGCCCAGGCTCAGGCCGGGGTACATGGTGAACGACCAGTTGGCCGTGCCCATCATCTCGGCCTTCATCAGGTTCAGCGACATCGGCAGGCCTTGGCCGCCGTACTCGGTAGGGTGCGACAGGCCTTGCCAGCCGCCGGCCACGTACTCGGCATAGGCTTCCTTGAAGCCCTTGGGCGTGGTCACGTTGCCGTTCTCGAAGTGGCAGCCTTCCAGGTCACCGGAATGGTTGATGGGCGACAGGATCTCTTCGCAGAACGTGGCGCAGCCTTCCAGGATGGCATCGACCATGTCGGGCGTGGCCTCGCCGCCGTTGGACAGCTGGGCGTAGTGGCCGGGGTAGTCGAACACTTCGTTCAACAGGAACTTGACGTCACGCAAAGGGGCCTTGTACTGCGGCATATGTCACCTCGGGTCATCGGGCGGGCCGCCAGGCCGCGCCACCATGTGAAAACGCATCCGGCAGCCCGCCGGCGGGGGTTGGTTGGTTTTCGAACGCTCGTTCTTTTCAAACGGGCGTTCGAATTGGCCGCATTTATACCCCAGCGCGCGGCGTTTGTGGCAGGGATTTCCGCGCGGGTGTGGGGGATTTGGCAGGGAATGGGCGGCCGACCCCATGAGTGGAGGGGCGCCCAGCAGATTTCTCCCGGTGGAGGGCTCTGGTCTTCAGCAGGTCAGTCCGCCGCGCGCGGAAGCCTTGAGCCTCCCCGTGTTTTGGTGTCGGGTATGCACCTGGTTTAACGGGTTCTCACCAATGAAGCGACGCGACAGGCTTCGCGAGAGTGGCGGGAACATCAAAACAACGCACCTCACGCCATGAACACCACCATTTCCCGGCGCCCCGCCCGCTGGCTGGCTGGCGCCCTGCTGGGCCTGTCGCTCACGGGCGCGGCCGTGGCCGAAACCTATTACAAGTGGACGTCGGTCGAGTTGCCGGCCTCCACCGGCGCCTCTTGCGGCAACGGCACGCCCTACCGCTTCTTCATCAACCGCACGCCCTTCACCAGCAAGACCGTGGTGATGTTCGAGGGCGGCGGCGCCTGCTGGGCCAAGGGGGCCTGCCAGGGCGAGGGCGGCCTGCTGGGCGCTTCCAACCCCAATGGCGTGCCGGCCAACTACCTGAGCTCATTGACCATGGCCGCCTACGGCCTGGTCACGCCCTTCACCTCGCGCGTGAACCCGTTCAACAGCATCCAGACGCAATCGTGGAACATCATCTACGTGCCTTACTGCACCGGTGACGTGCACTCGGGCAACAAGATCGCGCTGTACCCGGACAAGGATCCCTCCAAGGCTTCGCTGACCTACTTCCACAAGGGCGCCGTCAACGGCGAGGCCCTGGCCAAGTGGATGGCGGCCAACATGGCCAAGCCCGATCACCTGCTGGTGACGGGTTTCTCGGCCGGCGGCGCGGGCGCCACCAGCAACTACAGCACGCTGCGCGAGATCGTCAAACCCAAGATGCAGACCATGCTGGCCGACTCGGGTCCGCAGATGCAGGCCGACCGCAAGGCCGCTGTGCCGGCTGCCTCGCTCAAGCTGCACGACAAGATCCGTGAGGCCTGGGGCCTGGACGGCCCTGAGGGCCTGGTGACCAAGCTGGTGGCCAAGTTCCCCGGCATTGGCAGCCCCGACAACCTGGGCTCGCTGACCACCGCCTTGGCACAGGTCTACAAGGACGATCGCCTGGGCTTCGCCGTGTTCCAGGCCGACCGCATCTACTCGGCCTTCTCGTACACGGATTTCTACCCCGAGATCGCCAACGCGGCCACCGATGCCGAGAAGGACAAGCTGCTGCTGGCCAAGTGGCAGCCCGAGGTGAAGGCCTGGACAGAGGCCATGAAGCCGTACCCCAACATGGGCTTCTACATCCCCTATGAGCGCAACCTGCTCGATTCGCACTGCCTGACCGTCGTGGGCTTCGGCGGCACCGCCATCAAGGAAGCCAGGCACAAGTCGGTCGAGGTCTTCCTGGACAACCTGCTCAGCCGCAGCGGTACCGTGATCAAGGCCTACGAGACGGCCCCGACCACACAGGCTTCCGGCGGGCTGGGTGCCCTGTGGGATTCGATCGTGAAGGCCCTGGGCGGCTGATCCGCGTCATGCATGCCGCGTTCAGCGCGGCGCGACCTGCCAGTCAGAGCAGAGAGAGGGCCCTTCGGGGCCCTTTTGTTTTTTGGCACGGGCGTTGCTTGTATACCAGTGTGTACATCACTGGTCGCACCCCCCTGGTGCAAGGAGCAAGCATGTCAATGGATCACTGGAATCGTCGGTCGTGGATCAAGAACGTGGGCGCTGCGGGGGCCATGGCCTCCCTGGGCGGCCTGCCGCTGCTGGCCCGGGCGCAGAAGCCGCTCACCATCGGCATGATCTATGTCGGCCCCAAGGACGATTTCGGCTACAACCAGTCGCACTACGAAGCGGCGTCCGAGATCCGCAAGTTGCCCGGCGTCAAGATCGTCTCTGAAGAGAACGTGCCGGAGACCCAGGCCGTGCAGAAGACCATGCAGGGCATGATCTCGCAGGACGGCGCCACCCTGCTGTTCCCCACCTCGTTCGGCTACTTCAACCCGCACATCCTGGATGTGGCCAAGAAGAACGCCGACGTGCGCTTCTCGCACTGCGGCGGCATGTGGGATGCGGCCAAGCACCCCAAGAATGTGGGCAGCTTCTTCGGCTACATCGACGAGTGCCAGTACCTCAACGGCGTGATCGCCGGCCACATGACCAAGTCGAAGAAGATCGGCTTTGTGGCGGCCAAGCCCATCCCGCAGGTGCTGCGCAACATCAATGCCTTCACGCTGGGCGCCAAGTCGGTGCACCCCGAGATCACCTGCTCGGTGATCTTCACCGGTGACTGGTCCATGCCCGTCAAGGAGGCCGAGGCCACCAACAGCCTGGCCGACCAGGGCGTGGACGTGTTCACCATGCACGTCGATGGCCCCAAGGTGGTGGTGGAGACAGCGGCCAAGCGCGGCAAGTTCGTCTGCGGCTACCACGCCAGCCAGGCCAAGCTCGCCCCCAATGCCTACCTCACCGGCGCCGAGTGGAACTGGATCACCCCCTACAAGCAGATCGTCGAGGCCGCGCGCACCGGCAAGCCGCACCCCAACTTCCTGCGTGGCGGCCTCAAGGAAGGCTTCGTGAAGACCTCGGCCTACGGCCCGATGGTGCCCGAAGGCGCGCGCAAGGCCGCCGATGCCATCAAGGCCAAGATGCTCAAGGACGAGTTCGAGATCTTCACCGGTGAGCTCAAGGACAACACCGGCAAGGTGGTGATTCCCAAGGGCACCACCGTCAAGCAGGTCGATCCGGTGCTGGAAGGCATGAACTACCTGGTCGAAGGCGTGATCGGCAAGGTGTGAGCAAGGTCTGATCCTTGCAAGCACCTTCCAGCAGCCTCCCGCAGCCAGATCGAAAGGCCGGACCGCCATGAGCACCGCATCGACCTCTCCGAACGCCGGACCGACGGCCTGGGGCTCTGCCCTGGAGTCCATCGGCCTGCCGCTGCTGGCCCTGGCCGGCGCGGTGCTGCTGTTCGGCTTCTTCGTGTGGCTGGGCGGCACCTCGCCGGTCGAGACCTGGGTGTTGCTGTTCAAAGGCGCGTTCGGCGACGTTTTCTCGTGGCAGAACACCCTGCAGCGCGCCGCACCGCTGATGCTGACAGCGCTGTGCGTGGCCGTGCCGCAGCGCGCGGGGCTGATGGTGATCGGCGGCGAGGGTGCGCTGGTGCTGGGCGGGCTGGGCTGTGCGGCCTTGCCCTACCTGTTCACGCCGCCGGCCGGCCTGGCAGGCACGGTGATGGTGCTGGCCGCAGGCGCGCTGAGCGGCGCGGCCTGGATCGCGCTGGTGGGCGTGCTGCGGCAGTACCGTGGCGTCAACGAGACCATCAGCTCGCTGCTGATGGGCTACCTGGCCATCGGCTTGTTCAAGCATTTCGTGGAAGGGCCCATGCGGGATCCGGCCAGCCTGAACAAGCCCTCAACCCTGCCCCTGCCCGAGAGCAACCTGCTGGGCATGATGCCCGGCTACGAGGTGCACTGGGGCCTGGTGTGGGGTGTGCTGGCCTGCGTGCTGGCGGGCGTGTGGCTGTACGGCACCACGCACGGATTCTCGACCCGCGTGGTGGGCGGCAATGCCCGCGCCGCGCGGCTGGTGGGCCTGCCCGTGCCGGCCCTGGTGATCACGGCCTGCGCCGTGGGCGGCGGCAGCGCGGGCCTGGCCGGCGCCATCGAGGTGGCCGCAGTGCACACCACGGCCAACGCCTCGCTGATGGCGGGCCTGGGCTACACGGGCATCCTGGTGTCCTTCGTGGCGCGGCACAACCCCTTCGCGGTGATCCCGGTGGCGATCCTGTTCGGTGGCTTCGGCGCGGCGGGCAGCCTGTTGCAGCGCCGGCTCGATCTGCCCGATGCCTCGGTGCTGGTGCTGCAGGGCTTTGCCTTCGTGCTGATCCTGGCCAGCGAGGCCCTGCGTGGCCGGCTGGGTGAGTTGTGGCGAGGGCGCTCGGCGCCGGCCCCGAGCCCGCCCCCCGCGGCTTCGCCGGCCTCTCCATCTTCTACTTCCAACAGTCCGGCCGCCACGCCCGTGGTCGCCCAGCAGGAGGCTGCGTGATGAGCGTCGACATGTGGGGTGATGTGACGATAGCCGTGCTGGGCGGTGCGATCCGCGTGGGCACGCCTTTCCTGTTCGTGAGCCTGGGCGAGTGCCTGACCGAAAAGTCCGGGCGCATCAACCTGGGGCTCGAAGGTGTTCTGGTGCTGTCGGCCATGGCCGGTTTCGGCGGCAGCTACCTCACGGGCAATGCGTGGCTGGGCGTGCTGCTGGCGGGCGTCGTCGGCGCCATGCTGGCCATGCTGCACGGGCTGCTGTGCTCGCTGCCGCGCGTGAACGACATCGCCACCGGCATCGCGCTGATGCTGCTGGGCTCGGGCCTGGCCTTCTACCTGGGCAAGCCGCTGATCCAGCCGCAGGCCGCGCAGATCCCGTCGATCGACCTGGGCATGTGGAGCGATTCGCCGCAGGTGCAGGCGGCACTGCGCATCAACGCGCTGTTCCCGATCGGCGTGCTGCTGGCCGTGCTGATGGCCTGGGCCTTCGCCAACACGCGCTGGGGCCTGATCGTGCGCATGGCCGGCGACAGCAGCGATGCGGCGCGGGCCCTGGGCTACTCGGTCAACACGGTGCGGGTGCTGGCCACCACGGTGGGCGGCTTCATTGCCGGCATGGGCGGCGCCTCGCTGTCGCTTTACTACCCGGGCAGTTGGAACGAGGGCCTGTCCAGCGGGCAGGGCCTGATCGCGGTGGCGCTGGTGATCTTCGCCCGGTGGCGGCCGGTGGCCTGCCTGGGCGCGGCGCTGCTGTTCGGCGGTGCTGGTGCGTTGGGCCCGGCCCTGCAGTCGGTTGGCATCAGCGCCGGCTACCACCTCTTCAATGCCATGCCCTATGCCTTGACGCTGTTGATCCTGGTGTGGACATGCAGCCCCAAGCGCTCGCTGCAGGGTGCCCCGATGGAACTGAACGTGTCGCGCTGAGCGGGCTTGCAGCAGCCCCAGCGACATCTGACGAGAAGGAGCACGCCATGAGCGGCTTGAGTGGATTGAACAAGACCCCGAACGGTGTGGTCGTGGGCATGGTGCAGCTGCAACTGCCCGTGGTGGACACGCCAGCCCAGCTGGCCGCGCAGAAGGAACGCATCGTGTCCATGGTGGGCAAGGCCCGCCGCAGCTACCCGGGCATGGACCTGGTGGTGTTTCCCGAGTATTCGCTGCACGGGCTGTCGATGAGCACGGCCGACGAGCTGATGGTGAGCCTGGACGGCCCCGAGGTGGCCGCCTTCCGTGAGGCCTGCATCGAGCACCGCATCTGGGGCTGCTTCTCCATCATGGAGAAGAACCCGCAGGGCAAGCCCTACAACACGGGTCTGGTCATCGACGACCAGGGCGTGATCAAGCTGTACTACCGCAAGTTCCACCCCTGGGTGCCGGTCGAGCCCTGGGAGCCCGGCAACATGGGCATCCCCGTGATCGAAGGCCCGAAGGGCCTCAAGCTCGGCCTGATCATCTGCCACGACGGCATGTTCCCCGAGATGGCGCGCGAGTGCGCCTACAAGGGGGCCGAGCTGATGATCCGCACGGCCGGCTACACCGCGCCCATCCGCCACGCCTGGCAGATCACCAACCAGGCCAACGCTTTCCAGAACCTGATGGCCACGGCCAGCGTGTGCCTGTGCGGCAGCGACGGCACCTTCGATTCGATGGGCGAGGCCATGGTGTGCAGCTTCGACGGCACCGTGGTGGCGCAGGGTGGGGGCCGACCTGACGAGATCGTCTGCGCCGAGATCCGCCCCGACCTGATCCGCGAGGCGCGCGTGCACTGGGGCGTCGAGAACAACATCTACCAGCTCTACCACCGCGGCTACGTGGCCGTGAAGGGCGGTGCGCAGGACTGCCCCTACACCTTCATGCAGGACATGGTCGATGGCAGCTTCGAGCTGCCTTGGGAGGCCCAGGTCGAGCACACCGACGGCCAGTCCTGCGGCTTCGAGGCGCCCACGCGCGCCTACCAGGGCAACGAGACCAACCTGCTCGACACGCCTGCGCAGGCGTCCCTCTTCAATGGCTCCAACGGCATCAAGGAAGCAGCATGAGCACCTTCATCGAATCCCAGCCCTATGCCTGGCCGTACAACGGCGATCTGCAGCCTTCGAACACGGCGCTGATCATCATCGACATGCAGACCGATTTCTGCGGCGTGGGTGGCTATGTCGACAAGATGGGCTATGACCTGTCGCTCACGCGTGCGCCCATCGAGCCGATCAAGGCCTTGCTGGCTGCGGCGCGCAAGGTGGGCATGCTGGTGATCCACACGCGAGAAGGCCACCGCCCCGACCTGAGCGACCTGCCGGCCAACAAGCGCTGGCGCTCGCGCCAGATCGGCACGGATGGCGTGGGCATCGGCGACATGGGCCCGTGTGGCCGCATCCTGGTGCGTGGCGAGCCCGGCTGGGACATCATCCCCGAGCTCTATCCCATCGAGGGCGAACCCATCATCGACAAGCCGGGCAAGGGCTCGTTCTGCGCCACCGACCTGGAGCTGATCCTCAACACCCAGGGCATCCGCAACCTGATCCTCACCGGCATCACCACCGACGTGTGCGTGCACACCACCATGCGCGAGGCCAATGACCGCGGCTTCGAGTGCGTGATGCTGACCGACTGCACCGGCGCCACCGACCCGGCCAACCACGCCCAGGCCTTCTCGATGATCAAGATGCAGGGCGGTGTGTTCGGTGCCGTCTCCGATTCCAGGGCCGTGATCAAGGCGCTCGAAGGCCTCTGATCGCGTCCTCCTTTCCTTCCTTCCTTCCTTCTTCCAGTCAACCAGCGTTCACCACCACCCCATGACCGACTCCAGCAAGACCCGAACAGACCGCCGCCAGTTCCTGCAGGCCAGCGCCGCCGCCATTGCCCTGGGCAGCGGCCTGCCCGCCGCCCACGCCAATGGCGAGAAGATCCTGATCGGCTATTGGCCCATCGCTTCGGGCCTGCCGCTGTACACCGCGCTGGAGCGCGGCTTCTTCAAGGAGGCCGGCCTGAACGTGGAGGGCGTCAAGTTCGCCAGTGCCCAGCAGGTGGCCGAGGCCATGATCGCCGGGCGTGTGCACGGTTCTGCCAACGGCACGGCCTCGGCTGCGCTGGGGCTGGCCGAGATCACCTCGCCGGGCCTGTTCAAGATCATCTGCTCCAACCCCTCGAACCACAAGCTGGTGCTGGACCAGTTCGTCGTGCCCAAGGACAGCCCCATCAAGTCGATCGCCGAGCTCAAGGGCAAGCGCGTGGCCTCGGGCCCCGGCATCCAGAACGTGACGCTGGCCAAGATCATCCTCGAGAAGAACGGCATCACCGACCCCAAGGTGATCGAGCTGCCCATCGGCCAGCATGTGCCCGCGCTGGCGGCCGACCAGCTCGATGCCGTCTACACGCTGGAGCCCACCGGCACGGCCGGGCGCCTCAAGGGCCTGACCCGGGTGCTGGAGAACGGCGTGATCAGCAAGTACGTGCTGGGCGCGGCCGATGCACCCTGGTTCGGCGGCACGGCCAGCGTGACCACCAGCTTCCTGAAAGAGCGCCCGGACGACGCCAAGAAGTACATCGCCGCCTATGCCCGCGCGGTGGATTTCGTGCGCAAGAACCCGGCCGAGGTGCGCAAGCACATCGACGGTTTCACCGCCATCGACGCATCGCTGGTGCAGGAGGTGCCGCTGTCGGGCTTCACGCTGTACAACGAGTTCACCGCCTCGGACATCGGCTACTTCCAGAAGTTCTTCGACGTGTTCACCGAGCGCAAGATCTTCTCGCGCGCGGTGCCGGTCAAGCCGTTGATCTACGTGGCCTGATTTCGGGAGCACACCACCATGTCGCCCTTCAACAGAATCGTGGACCGCATTTTCGATGCGCGCCTGCTGCCGCTGGTCGGGCCGCTGCTGCTGTTCGCCCTGTGGGAGCTGGTGATCGCAGCGCAGTGGATCAAGCCCGTGCTGCTGCCGCCGCCGGGCGAGACCTTGGCCCACCTGTGGGACAGCATCGTGTCGGGCTCGATCAAGGTTGACTTCCTGGCAACGCTCTACCGCACCCTGGTGGCCTTCGGCATTGCCGTGGCCATCGGTGTGCCCCTGGGCGTGATGCTGGGCAGCTCGGTGTCGGCCTACCGCAGTGTCGAGTTCCTGATCGACTTCTTCCGTTCTACGCCCTCATCGGCGCTGATCCCGCTGTTCCTGCTGATCTTCGGCATCACCGATGCCAACAAGATCGCCATCGCGGCGTTTGCCGCGGTGCTGCTGGTGCTGTTCAACAGCGCCTATGGGGTGATGAACGCCAAGAAGACACGTGTGATGGCGGCGCAGATCATGGGTGTGAGCAAGTGGCACGTGTTCAAGGACGTGATGCTGATGGAGAGCCTGGCGCAGACTTTCGTGGGCTTGCGCACGGGGGTGTCGATGTCGCTGGTGATCGTGATCGTGGCCGAGATGTTCATCGGTTCCGAGACGGGGCTGGGACATCGGATCATCGATGCGCAGCAGGTGTTCAACGTGAAGGACATGTACACGTCCATCTTGATCACGGGCGCTCTTGGCTATCTGCTCAACCTGGCTTTCTTGTTGATTGAGCAGAAGGTCGTTCACTGGAGTGGCAAGGCATGAACAGCCTGAGGTTGCCGCCGCTTGAGTGGGACGCTTGGCGTGGGTGGTCGGCTCCGCTCATGTCCCCCGTCCAGGCTTCGCCTGGCCTCCTCCTTTACTTCGCTGCGCCAACCACCCACGCCAAGCGTCTCGCTGGCGCTCTGGCAAAGCCTTCGCTTCGCGAAGGCCAGGAGTTGAGTGGCGGCGTTGGCCGCCACTCAACTCCATTCTCCAGCCGCCGCGGTGAGAGAAGCTGGCAGTGGGGTGCACGGCGGAGCGAAGTAAAGGGGGAGGTCGGGCGCAGCCCGGCCGGAGGACATGAGCGCAGTCGTGTACCCCACTGCCAGCTTCGTCTCCTCCGCAAAGGCCCCCCAAAAACAGCAACCTTCAACCAGCACCATTGCCCCTCAAAGAGGACCACCCCATGAGCGCCGTCGCCCTAGCCATCGAACCCGTGGTGCCTCCTCAACAGGCCACTGCCACCGCACGCCCTCATGTCACGGTGCGGGGCCTGTGCAAATCCTTCGCAGGCAAGCCGCTGTACACCGATTTCAACCTCGACCTGCCACGCAGCAAGATCGTCTCGATCTTCGGCCCCAACGGCTGCGGCAAGTCCACCCTGATGAACATGATCGCGGGCCTGATCCCGCTGGACAAAGGCGAGATCCTCTTCGACGGCAAGACGCTCAAGGAGACCAAGATCGGCTACGTGTTCCAGAACTACCGCGATGCGCTGTTCCCCTGGATCACGGCGCGCGACAACATCGCCTACCCGCTGCGCCGCCAGGGCATGAAAGAGCCCCAGGTGCAGGCCCGTGTGGACGAGCTGATCAAGCTGTTCGAGATCCGTTTCGATCTGGCGCGCTACCCGTATGAACTCTCAGGCGGGCAGATGCAGACCGTCTGCATCATGCGGGCCCTGGCGCCCAGCCCCGAGGTGATGTTCCTGGACGAGCCCTTCTCGGCGCTGGATTTCGAGATGACCCTGTTCATCCGCGAGAAGCTGCAGGAAGCGCATGTGGCCACCGGCGTGACCATGGTCATCGTCTCGCACGATCTGGAAGACGCGGTGTTTCTGGCCGACGAGATCCTGCTGCTCACGCGCCGTCCCACCAGCATCGCCGAGATCGTGCCCTTCACGTTGCCGCGTCCGCGTTTGCCGGAGACCACGGCCGATCCCGAGTTCGTGCGCGTGAAGGCGCACACGCTCGAAGTGTTCCGCCGCGAGATGCAGGCCTGATCACGCCTGAAGAACAGGAGCCCCCATGACGGTCCCACTCGATCCCGTTCCGCCCAAGACAGGCGCCCTGGCCCTGTCCACCTACCAGCTCACCAAGCGCTTCGGCAGCTTCACGGCGCTGGACGCCGTGTCCATCGATGTGCGCCCTGGCACGGTGCACGCGCTGCTGGGCGAGAACGGCGCGGGCAAGAGCACGCTGGTCAAGGCCGTGGTCGGCTACCACCAGGCCGAAGAGGGCGCGGTGATGATCGACGGCCGCGAGCACGCCATCACCTCTCCCGTGGTGGCGCGCAACCTGGGCATCGGCATGGTCTACCAGCACTTCACCGTGGTGCCGGGCATGACGGTGGCCGAGAACCTGCTGCTGGCGCGTGGCACCCTGCCGGCCATCGTGCCCTGGCACCAGGTGCGCGAAGAACTGTCCCGGTTCATGGCGACCACGCCCTTCAAGCTCGACCTGGATGCCCGCCCCATGGACCTGTCGGCTGGCGAGAAGCAGAAGCTGGAGATTCTCAAGCAGCTGTATCTGAAGCCCCGCCTGCTGATCCTGGACGAGCCCACTTCGGTGCTGACCCCGCAGGAGGCCGACGAGGTGCTGGGCCTGCTGCGCGACCGCGCGCACGCCGGTGATGTGTCCATCATCATGATCACGCACAAGTTCCGCGAGGTGATGGACGTGGCCGACGACGTGAGCGTGCTGCGCCGCGGCGCATTGATGACCAGCGTGCGCGTGGCCGATACCAGCCCGGCCCAGCTGGCGGCAGCGATGGTGGGCGAAGCCAGCGCGGCCAAGGCAGGCGCCGTGCCGCAGGCGGAACCGTCCGTGCTGGCCGAGGTGCTGGACGACAGCGGTGCCGCGCAGGCCGATGCCACGCCCGCGCACGAGGCACCCACGGGCCCGGCCGTGCTGCGCGTGAGCAAGCTGTGTGTGGGCGGCGACCGGGGCGAGCGCGCCGTGCACGACCTGAGCCTGGACGTGCACCGCGGCGAGATCCTTGGCATCGCCGGCGTGTCGGGCAATGGCCAGCGTGAGCTGATGGAATCGCTCGTGGGCCAGCGCGAGCGCGAGGCCGGCGAGGTGCACATCGGCAGTGAGCGCTACCTGGCCAAGCGCGCGCAGAACCAGCGCCTGAACGTGCGCAGCCTGCCCGAGGAGCCGCTGCGCAACGCCTGCGTGGGCGAGCTCAGCGTGGCGCTCAACATGGGCCTGCGCCGCTTCGACCAGGCGCCCGTGTCGCGCCTGGGCTGGATGCGCCCGGGCGTGCTGCGCGATCAGGCCCGCCGCCTGATCGCCGAGTACCGCGTCAAGACGCAGGGCGAGAACGCGCCGATCAAATCGCTGTCGGGCGGCAATGTGCAGCGCGCCGTGCTGGCCCGTGAGTTCGAAGGCCAGGTCGATGTGCTGCTGGTATCCAACCCCGTGTTCGGGCTGGATTTCGCCGCCGTGGCCGAGATCCACGCGCGCATCCGCAAGGTGCGCGATGCCGGCGGCGCCGTGCTGCTGGTCAGCGAGGATCTGGACGAGCTGCTCAAGCTGGCCGACCGCATCGTCGTCATGAGCGAGGGCCGCCTGGTGCACGAATGCAAGGCGCAAGGCGCCGACCGCCGCGTGCTGGGCGCCTACATGGCCGGCGGCCACCACCATGATGAAGAGCCCGCCGAAGGCGGCCCACCCGACCACCCGCTGCGCCAGCCCCCGGCCGCCACCACACCGCCCGCCATGCCGGGCAGCGCCAACATCGAGGTAGCCGCATGAACGCCGAACTCGCGGCCACCCAGGCACTGCTCAAGCCGCGCACCGTGGCCGCCCAGCCTTTCGACTACCCCTTCGCCATCGGCAGGACGGCGCTGGTCATCATCGACATGCAACGTGATTTCGTCGAGCCCGGCGGCTTTGGCGAAACGCTGGGCAACGACGTGTCGCTGCTGCAGGCCATCGTGCCCACCGTGCGCCGCGTGCTGGAGGCCTGGCGGGCCGTGGGCGGCTTCGTGGTGCACACGCGCGAATCACACGCACCCGACCTGTCCGATTGCCCGCCATCCAAGCGCCTGCGTGGCGCGCCATCCCTGCGCATCGGCGACGAAGGCCCGATGGGCCGCATCCTGATCGCGGGCGAGCCGGGCAACGCCATCATCGACGAGCTGGCACCCATCGCGGGCGAGCTGGTCATCGACAAGCCCGGCAAGGGCGCCTTCTATGCCACGGGCCTGACAGACGAGCTCACGGCACGCGGCATCACCCACCTGGTTGTGATGGGCGTGACCACCGAGGTATGCGTACAGACCACGATGCGCGAGGCCAATGACCGTGGCTACGACTGCCTGCTGATCGAGGACGGCACCGAGAGCTACTTCCCAGCCTTCAAGGAGGCCACGCTGGCCATGATCCGCGCCCAGGGCGCCATCGTGGGCTGGACGGCGCCGGGCGCCGACCTGATCGCCGCGCTGGCCGATTGAGGCTTCGCTTCAACGCACCACAACATCCACACGCTGATGACGATGACTTCCAAAGCCGACTCCAATTTCACCATCGCCGGATTGCTCGCCGCCTACCGCGAAGGCCGCACCACACCGGCCGAGGTGCTCGCGCCCTTCATCGCTGCGGCCGGCCAGGCCGGGGCCATTGCGCCGGCCGATCCCGTCTTCATCAGCCGCGCGTCCGAAGCGCAACTGCGCGAGCAACTGGCCCGCCTGCAAGGCCAGTCGCCCGACACCCTGCCGCTGTTCGGCATCCCCTTCGCTGTCAAGGACAACATCGACGTGGCCGGCCTGCCGACCACGGCCGCGTGCCCAGCTTTCTCCTTCAACCCCGAGCGCTCGGCCACCGTGGTGCAGCGACTGCTGGATGCCGGCGCCATCGTCGTCGGCAAGACCAACCTGGACCAGTTCGCCACAGGCCTGGTCGGCGCGCGCTCACCCTATGGCGCCCCCTCCAGCGCCTTCAGCGCCGAGCACGTCAGCGGCGGCTCCAGCTCCGGCTCTGCCGTGGCCGTGGCCCGTGGCGAGGTCTGCTTCTCGCTGGGCACCGACACGGCCGGCTCGGGCCGCGTGCCCGCCGGTTTCAACAACCTGGTTGGCCTCAAGCCCACGCCGGGCCTGGCGCCCACCACCGGCGTGCTGCCGGCGTGCCTCACGCTCGATTGCGTCTCCATCTTCGCGCTCACCGCGCCCGATGCGGCCCGCGTGCTGGCGGTGATGGAGGGGGCCGAGGCTGGCACCCCAGTGTTCAATCCCGTGACCCTGCAGCCGCCGCGCTGGCCCAGCCAGAAGGCGCTGCGCGTGGGCGTGCCCACGGCCCCCGAGTTCTTCGGCGACGAGGCCTACGCCTACGCCTTCGAACAGGCCAAGGCCTTGTGGTCCAGCCTGAAGGATGCCGAGGGCCGCCCCTGGCCCGTCGAGTTCGTGCCGGTGGACATGACGCCCTTCCTGGCCATCGCCCGCCTGCTGTACGAGGGCCCCTGGGTGGCCGAGCGCTACGCTGCCATCCGCGGCTTCATCGAAAAGCAGGCCGACGAGATGAACCCCGTCGTGCGCGGCATCGTCGAGCAGGCCCGCCAGCACGATGCGGCCCACGCCTTCGATGCGCTCTACCGCATGAAGACACTGGCCGCGCAGACCGCGCCCGTGTGGCAGGGCATCGACCTGCTGCTGGTGCCCACCGCGCCCACGCACCCCACGCACGCTGCCGTGGCCGCAGACCCGGTGGGACGCAACGCGCAACTGGGCTCCTACACGAACTTCGTCAACCTGCTGGGCCTCGCCGCCCTGGCCTTGCCGGCAGGCCTGCTGCCTTCGGGCATGCCCTTCGGCATCACGCTGATCGCCCCTGGCGGACGCGATGCCGCGCTGGCCGATGTGGGCACGTGCTGGCAGCGCCTGCTGCCTTCGCTGCCCCTGGGCCACCATCTGGCCGCCGCCACCGAGGCCGATCTGGCCTGGCCCGCGAAGGCCACGCCCGCCGCCGAGCCCGAGCTGCTGCTGGCCGTGGTCGGCGCGCACCTGCAGGGCATGCCGCTGCACACGCAGCTCACCGAGCGCCGGGCCCGATTGGTGCAGGCCACCACCACCGCGCCGCACTACACCTTGCATGCATTGCCCGGCACCGTGCCGCCCAAGCCGGGCCTGGCCCGCGTGGCCCCCGATGCCGATCCCGGCCATGCCATCGCGCTCGAGGTCTACGCGCTGCCCATCTCCACCGTGGGCTCCTTCCTGGCGCTGATCCCGCCGCCGCTGGGGCTTGGCTCGGTCGAGCTGGCCGATGGCAGCTGGGTCAAGGGCTTCATCTGCGAGCCCGCCGGCCTGCAGGGTGCCGACGACATCAGCCATTTCGGCGGCTGGCGCGCCTACATGGCCGACCGCCTCAAGAACAGCACCGCGCAGAAGGCCGCCTGACATGGACACGAAGGACATCAACCATTCCGAGGTCGTCACCGAGATCACGGGCATCTTCTTGGACTACGAGTCTGCCCTGATGGCCAACGACGTCGATGCGCTCAACGACTTCTTCTGGGACAGCGCCGCCACCACGCGCTACGGCATCGCCGACAAGCAGTTGGGCCATGCCGCTTTGGTGGCCTACCGCCAGGGCGTGCCCGCCCCCAACTTCACGCGCACGCTGCACGATGTGCGCATCACCGCTTTCGGTGCCGACATGGCGGTGGCCATGTGCGAGTTCACGCGCAGCGACACCAGCCTGCGCGGCTTCCAGACGCAGACCTGGGTGCGTTTTGGCACACAGTGGAAAATCGTCTCCGCCCATGTGAGCATGATCCCCATGCCCTCATGATCCCGCCACGACCGACACCGCACTGATGTCCGCATGAAGATCATCGCTCCCACGGCCCCGTTCTCAGGCCTGTCCTCCGGTGCACCTTCGCTGGCCGATCGCGCCTATGGGCAGATCAAGCAGATGATCTTCGACTTCGTGTTGCTGCCAGGCGACCGCTTCAGCGAGAGCGACCTGGTCGATCGCCTGCAGGTCAGCCGCACGCCTCTGCGCCAGGCCCTGCAGCGCCTGCAGCGCGAGGGCTTCCTGCTGGTGTTCCCCAAGAGCGGCTGGCAGGTCGCGCCGCTCGATTTCGAGGTGTTCGACCAGCTCTACGACCTGCGCGTTCTGCTGGAAACCCACGCCATCGCCAAGTTGTGCGAGGCCGAGGAGCGCCCCGTGCTCAAGGGCCTGGCCGATCTCTGGCTGGTGGCCGAGGCCGAGCGCCACCCGGTGCAGGCCATGGTCGACCGCATGGACGAGGATTTCCACAGCGCCCTGGTGCGCGCCACCGGCAACGAAGAGATGGCCCGGGTGCACGACGACATCACCGAACGCATCCGCATCATCCGCCGGCTGGATTTCACCAAGCCTGCACGCGTGCAGGTGACCTACGACGAGCATGCGCGCATCATCCGCGCCATCAGCCGCCGCCGCACCGACGAAGCCCAGCGCCTGCTGCGGGCCCACATCGAGCAGAGCAAGCTCGAGGTGCGCCACATCACGCTGGACATGCTCTACCGCGCCAGGCGCGAAGCCTGAGGCCGCGCCGTTGCCGGCGCTGAAATCCGGCGCGCATACCACCAGCGCCACACGGCGTGGTCGATGCTCAGCTTGCCCGGCCCGCTCAGCAGCAGCGGCAACAGCATCGCCATGAAGATCAGCGGCAGCTTGAAGTTGCCGTGCCCATCGTCGGTGATGGCATAGCCCTGGCGAAGGTCGGCCAGCGTCTGCCAGTCCATGGGCCAGTGCACCGCAGCGGTGGCCACGACCGTGAGCACCAGCAGCGACAGGGCGAAGAAACGGGTGCCCAGGCCGAGCATCAGCGCCACGCCACCGGCCAGTTCGAAGCCGGTGGCCAGTTGCCAGCTCATCTCGGGCGGGATCAGGTTGAAAGGCAGGGGGAACCGCCCCTGGATCTCGGTGAACCAGTTCTGCCCGTGCAGCTTCTCCAGCCCGGCCTCCAGGAATTCCCAGCCCAGCAGCAGGCGTAGGCCCAGTGGGCCCAGCCATCGGCCGGCCTCGTCCAGGGTGGCCAGCAGGCGCGCCGTCCATCGGTCAAGCCACATGACGGGTCTCCAGCAACACGTCTTGTTGGCGCCAGGCCTGCAGCTGCGCCAAACCCTGGTTGATCAGGGCCTCAACCCCGGTGTGCCCCAGTTCGCTGGCCACGGCTTCGCTGGCCTGCCGGGCGCTCAGACTGCCAGAGCTGGCGTGCTGCAGCAGCCGCGACGACATGGCATTGAGCTGCGCAAAGCACACGGTTTCCGCGCGGTCGCGGTAGACCAGCATGAAGGTGGCTTGCGGCTTGCGGGGCCGGTACGAAGGGCCGATGCGGTGAACAGGCCATTGGTAGTGCAGGTTCATCAGTGCCGGGTTGGGATGGGTCAGCTCGTCATGCCATGAGTGATCGCTCGCGTGGTCGTCAGGCGAGGTCCAGACCAGGCCGTCCTCGAAGGGGGCGGTTTCCACGGCCAGTTCGGCCCACTCATGATGGGCCAGTTCGCGCAGCCACGGCTGCAGCGGCACCTGCGTGGCAGGCGTGGACAGCAGCCACCGCACGAACTCTCCTGGTACTTCACGGAACAACGGTGTTTCGCAGCGCCCTTCCCGGCAGAACTGCTGCACCAGCCGTGTCCAGCGTGCGCCCAACACAGATCGCGTCACCGGAAAACAGGGGCGCAGCAAGCCATCCAGGTTGTTGAACACCAGCTCGCTGTAGATGCCCACGCGCCGTGCCGAAGCACCCGCTGGCCGGGCGGCGCGGTGCGGGTCCCGCACATGCCGGCCCAGGGCCTGCTGGAAGGCCTGCAGCGGCGATGTATGCGGGGTATCGGTCATGCGGCCTTCCGCTGCGCGGTCGGTGCATTCTCAACTTGCTGCTGCAGTTGGCGAATGCGCATCAGCTCGGGCATCAGTTCGGCCAGCGGCGGGATGTGGAAATCGCGCTCCAGGCAGGTGGGTACCGGCCCGCAGCGTTCGTAGGCAGCCTGCAATAAGGACCACACCGGGTCGATCACCTCGGCGCCGTGCGTGTCCACCAGCAGGCCATCGGGCTTCACATGGTGGCCAGCCACATGCATGTAGGCCACGCGGTCCAGCGGCAGCGCGTCCAGGTAGGCCAGAGCATCGAAGCCATGGTTCACGCTGTTGACGTGCACGTTGTTGACATCCAGGTGCAGCAGGCAATCGGCCTCCCGCACCACGGCCGCGACAAAGGCGGCCTCGTCCATCTCGGCGCCGGGCGGCACCAGGTAGGTGGAGGTGTTTTCAATGCCGATGCGCCGGCCCAGCACATCCTGCGCCTGGCGGATGCGCTTGGCCGCATGGTGCACGGCTTCTTCGGTCAGGGGCAGGGGCAGCAGGTCGTACAGGTGCCCGGCCTCGTCACCGCACCACGACAGGTGCTCGGTGTACAGCGCGATGCCATGCGTGTCCATGAACCCGCGGATGTCTTTCAGCAGGCCCACATCCAGCGGACGTGGCCCACCCAGCGAGAGCGACAGGCCGTGGCATGCAAAGGCATGTCGTTCGGTCAGTTGCCGCAGCCGCCGGGCATACAGGCCTCCCAGTCCCATCCAGTTCTCGGGCGCCAGCTCGAAGAAGCCGATGCCCTCGGGCACCTGCGCCTCCAGCGCGGGCAGCAGCTCGCGCCGCAAGCCCAGGCCGGCGCCGTGCAACAAGGATGTGCTCATGGAAGGCCTTTCATCGACGTGATGCGCGAAGGCTCACTTGCTGGCAGCGGGGTCAGGCTTGAGGCCCATCTTGGCCTTGGGTGTGGAGGCCGCGCCGCACTTGCCTTCACCACACTTGCCATCAGCGCGCTTCTTGCCGGCGTGCGGCTTGGAGGCGCCGCAGGAGCCCTCCTTGCCCTTGGCGGCGCCACAGGAGCCGTCCGCCTTCTTGGCCGCACCGCAGGCTCCATCGGCCTTCTTGTCCATGTCGGCGGCGGCCACTTGATAGCCCTTGTCCAGGGTCTGTGCGGAATAGCCCGTCTGCCCGGCCTGTGCCGACAGCGCCAGCGTGGCGGTGGCCAGGAAGGCGGAACCCAGGCTCAGGGAGGTTTTGGTCTTGTTCATGGGGTTTCTCCGATCTCAGTGAATGATATTGAACGGGTTGATGTTGAAGCCGCGAGGCCTCAGAAGGACCATACGCACGCGACTGTCCAATAGACGCACCAATCCCGCATTCATTACAGCCCCCCGTATACTTTTCTGAAACCCCCGCCTGCCCATGCCTCCCAACGCCGCTGCCGCCGATCTGTTCGATGCCGATTACGTGCAGCGCCTGCGCCGCGACATGATGCGCTTTGCCCACCTGCAGCTGCGCGACGAGCACCAGGCCGAAGATGCCGTGCAGGAAGCCCTGGCCGCCGCGCTGGCCGGCTGTGAGCGCTTTGCCTCCAGGGCCTCGCTCAAGACCTGGGTGCTGGGCATCCTCAAGAACAAGATCCTGGACATCTTCCGCCAGCGCGCACGCCGCCGCGAGCAGGGCCTCGACGACGGTGCCGAGGCGAACCAGATCGACATCCAGGGCCATTTCGATGAGACGGGCCACTGGGCCGAAGAAACGCGGCCCGCCGATTGGGGCAGCCCGGAGCAGGCCTTGGCATCCCGGCAGTTCTGGGTGGTGTTCGAGGCCTGCCTCACGCGGCTGCCCGAGGTGCCGGCCCGTGCATTCATGATGCGCGAGCTGATGGGGCTGGAAACGCTGGACGTCTGCCGCGAGCTGGGCATCAACGCCAACCACTGCGGGGTGCTGATGCACCGCGCGCGCCTGGGGCTGCGTGCCTGCCTGGCCGAGCGCTGGTTCAACGGGGAAGGGGCCTCGGCATGAAGTGCATCGACGCCACGCGCCTGGCCTCCGAATCGCAGGACCGCGATCTGAGCCTGCCTGAAAGGGCTTCGCTGCAGATGCACCTGATGATCTGCACCGGCTGCCGCCGCTTCAACGCGCAGCTCGGTGTGCTGCGCCAGGCCTTGCGCCGTGTCGATGCCCTGTCCGATGAAGGGCTGGACACCGAGCGCCCTCCCAGGGATGCTGGCGACGCGCCCTGAGCGCTTCTCAGTGCAAGCGCCGCGTCAGAACCTCGGCAGATCCGCCAAGGCCTGCTCCAGCCCGGCGCCACGCCGCACGCCACGCAACTCGCCGCAGCGCGCCAGCATCGGCACCGCCTTGCCCGGGTTGAGCAGACCCTGCGGATCGAAGGCCGCCTTGAAGGCCAGCATCTGGGCACGCTCGTCGTCGCTGAACTGCATGCACATCGCATCGAGCTTCTCGATGCCCACACCGTGCTCGCCGGTGATGGTGCCGCCCAGGTCTACCGCCGTGCGCAGGATGTCGTTGCCGAAGGCCTCGGCGCGCTGCAGTTGCCCCGCCTGGTTGGCATCGAACAGGATCAGCGGGTGCAGGTTGCCGTCGCCCGCGTGGAACACGTTCACGCAGCGCAGGCCGTGCGAGGCCTGCATCTGCTCGATCGATTCCAGCATCGTGGCCAGCGCCTTGCGCGGGATCGAGGCGTCCATGCACAGGTAGTCGGCGCTGATGCGGCCTGTGGCGGGGAAGGCGTTCTTGCGCCCGCTCCAGAAGCGCAGGCGCTGGGCCTCGTCCTGGCTCAGGTCGCAGCGCGTGGCGCCGGCCTGGATCAGCACCTCGCGCAGTCGCCCGATCTCTTCTTCCACTTCTTCGGGCGTGCCGTCGCTTTCCACCAGCAGGATGGCGGCGGCCTCGAGGTCGTAGCCGGCCTTGACGAAATCCTCCACCGCCAGCGTCATGGGGCGGTCCATCATCTCCAGCCCGGCCGGGATCAGACCCGCGGCGATGATGGCGGCCACCGCATCACCCGCATGGCGCACATCGTTGAAGCTGGCCAGCAGGCAGCGCGCCACCTGGGGCCGCGGCAGCAGCCGCACCGTGACTTCGGTGACCACGCCCAGCAGGCCTTCGCTGCCGATGAAGGCGGCCAGCAGGTCCAGGCCGGGGGTGTCCAGCGCCTCGCTGCCCAGGGCCATGGGCTCGCCCTCGACCGTGAAGCCGCGCACGCGCAGCACGTTGTGCACCGTCAGCCCGTATTTCAGGCAATGCACGCCGCCGGCGTTTTCGGCCACGTTGCCGCCGATGGTGCAGGCGATCTGGCTGCTGGGGTCGGGGGCGTAGTACAGGCCGTGGGGGCTGGCCGCTTCGCTGATGGCCAGGTTGCGCACGCCGCACTGCACGATGGCCGTGCGCGCCAGCGCGTCGATGTGCACGACCTTGTCGAGCCGGGCCAGCGACAGCGTCACGCCATCGGCATGGGGCAGGGCGCCGCCCGACAGCCCCGTGCCCGCACCGCGTGCCACCACAGGCACGCCCAGTGCGTGGCAAGCCTTGAGCACCAGGCCGACCTGTTCATGGGTTTCGGGCAAGGCCACCACCAGGGGGCGCTGCCGGTAGGCGCTCAGGCCATCGCATTCGTAGGGGGTGACGGCCTCGTCGTGCCAGAGCAGGCTGCGCTCGGACAGCACCTGCCGCAGGGCCGCCAGCACGTCCTTTTGCCGTTGAACTCGAACCACGTTGATGTCCATGCCGACACTGTAGCGGCATGGGGATGCCGCCGTGGCGTGCGGGTCACAGCAGCGTGATGTCCTCGATGCGGCGCATCAGGGCGATGTCCGCGGCGTCGATGACCTGGGTGCAGCCCTGCTCGGGAAAGCGGTAGTGGCGGCCAGTGGCCGACGAGCGCACGCTGAGCGAGTGCGGCCCGTCGTAGCGGGCCAGGGCCTGGCGCAGCACCGGTGTGCCGGGCGTGCGCACGGCCGCCAGGCGGACGCCGGTGGGCGATGCCTTGTCAGCCGCGGGGGCCGAGGGCGAACGCGGCGTGGAATCGTTGGCGCTGTGCAGGCCTGCGAGGGGGCGCGACATCCAGCTCGTGGCTGCGGGCCGGGGCGTCACGAGGCCGCTGGGGGGCGGCGGTGGCGACCAGCGCACCGCCCTGGACAGGCCGGGCGGCTCGTGCAGCGGATCCGTGAAGGGGATGGGCCGGCAGCGGGAAGATGAGCGAGTGATCATGGCGCAACCTCGTAGGACAAGCACAACGGTTGCGCAGTGTGGACAACTGCACGGGGTTTGCCCATCCCCTTCGAGGGGGCCCCCAAAAGGGGGTGCCCTTCTTGCGGGATCCGGAATCAGGCCTTGGGCGTTTTGCGCGGCGTGGCTCGGGCGCGGCCCGTGGGGTTGGCGCGGGCGCTGCCCCTGGCCTTGGTGGCCGGCTTGGGGGCGTCGGCGGGCGTGTCGCTGGGCGCGGTCCGCACGGACATCGCGTCCGAGCCCGCCTGCACGGCCTGGGACGCCAGGTTCGAGAACTGTTCCGTCAGGGTGCTCCACCATTGCATCGGATTCACGCCCGGCGGCGGGGTGACAGCCGCCGCGGCCTCGGCCGCGGCGCTGGCCCTGGGGGCGTCCTCGTCATGGGCAGAGGCGGCCGGGGGCGGTGTCGAGGCAGGAGGGGCGGAAGGGACCGGCGGCGTGACCTGCGCCTGCAGCGATTCCCGCAAGGCGTCCAGCGGCACCTTCATGCCCTGCAGGGTCTGCAGGGTCATGCGCTGCACTTCAAGGGTCTGGATGGTCATGCCGATCATGCGGGCGTTCTGCTCCAGCCAGAACTGCACGGTCTTGAGGTCCTGGATGCGCTTGTCCAGTTCTTCAGGGTCCAGCGTCGGCATGCTCCAGGCAGCCCCGGCGCCGGCCGCACTGCCGCCCAGGTTGGGCAGGGCGCTGGAGGCGGCCTTCATCCAGTCCTGGAAAAAGCCCAGGCCGGCGGCGCTCAGGCCGGCAAAGGGGTTGCTGGCATCGGCAGAGCCGGACGGATCGGGGCTGGTGGGTCGCGTGGGCATGCGGGTCTCCTGCGTCGTGCAGACCATTGTGCCGCGAGATGCACCCCATAATCCCGGGCTTCACCTATGCAACGCCGCGACTTCCTCCGACTCACCGGCCCCCTGGCGGCCGCACTGGCCTGGCGCCAGCTCTTTGCCGTGACCACGGCGGCGCAGCCCGTGCTGCAGGGCTGGACCGAATCGGACGAGGTGTTCACCCTGGGCGTGGCCAGCGGCGAGCCCCTGCCCACCAGCGTGGTGATCTGGACCCGCCTGGCGCCCAAACCCTTGCAGCCCGATGGCGGCATGCCTTCCCAGCCCGTGCCCGTGCGTTGGGAAGTGGCCCACGACCCTCGTTTTGCCAGCATCGTGCGGCAGGGCGAGTCCCTGGCCCTGCCTGGGCGCGCGCACAGCGTGCACGTCGAGGTCGATGGGCTGGAGAGCGACCGCACCTACCACTACCGCTTCATCGCTGCGGGCCAGGCCAGCAGTGTGGGGCGCACCCGCACGGCACCTGATCCAGAGGCCCGGGTGCAGCGCCTGCGCCTGGCCTTGGGCTCCTGCCAACACTATGAGCAGGGCTACTTCACGGCCCACCGCGACATCGCGCGCAGCGATGTGGACGCGGTGGTGTTCGTGGGCGATTACATCTACGAAACCGATGCGGTCAACAGCGCCCGCATGCGCCGCCATGTGTCCGGCCTGATGGACGAGCTCAGCCTGGAGCGCTTCCGGGTGCACCACGCCAGCTACAAGCTCGATGCTGACCTGCGCGCCTGCCACGAGGCCCACCCCTGGCTGTTGACCTGGGACGACCACGAAGTCCGCAACGACTACGACGGCGACCACGACAACTTCGGCATGAGCGTCGAAGAGCTGCTGCAGGTGCGCACGCGTGGCTACCAAGCCTATTTCGAACACTTGCCCATCTCACCGCGCCGCGCGCCGGTGGGCGCGAACGCCCAGATGCACACGCGGTACAGCTGGGGCCGGCTGGCCGACATCTGGCTGCTGGACACGCGCCAGTACCGCAGCGAGCAGGCTTGCACCAGCCTGCCCAACTCGTTCTGGCGCGACAAGATGCTGTGGCGCTGCGATGCCACGGGCGCGCCTGAGCGGACGATGCTGGGACAGGGGCAGGAGCACTGGCTTGGCCAGTCGCTGGCCGCCAGTCGCGGAGCCTGGCGGATCATCGCGCAGAGCACGCAGATGTCACCCGGCACCTTCAAGCCGCCGGGCGCCGAAGCCATGCTCTACAGCGATGGCTGGGATGCCTTCCCGGCTGCGCGCGAGCGCCTGATGACCGCCATCGCCCAGCCGCGGGTGCCCGATGTGGTGGTCCTCAGCGGCGACGTGCACCGCCACGTGGCCGCCAATCTGCGCCTGAACCCGCGTGATCCGCAAAGCGCCATCATTGCCAGCGAGTTCGTGGCCTCGTCCATCAGCAGCAAGGGCCTGAGCGAGTTCCTGCATGGCTGGATGAAGGCCAGCAATCCCGACCTGCTGTACCTGCGCGGCGATGAACGCGGCTATGCGCTGATCGACGTCACCCCCGAGCAGATGCGTTGTGATTTCCGCGCCACCGCGCACCCGGTGCGTGCGGATGCGCGCTTTCACACGCAGGCCAGTTATGTGGTCGAGCGGGGCGTGGCGGGGCCAAAGCGGGTCTGAGCACAAAGTAACCAGTGGTAATAATTGCTTTTTGGGCTTGAGTGACCTATTTCACGATGTGTAAACGTATGCCATAGTTTGCGCGTCATTCATGCGTGATTCATCGCATGACGAAGTAGGAAGCAGGGAAATGCAGATACAAGTCGCTCCGAAGAAGGGCGTCGAGGGAGAGGTGCGCGCGCCCGCCGTACAGGTGGATGCTGCCAAATCGCTTGAGACTCTGTGTCTCTTGGCGCGTCTGCACCAGATTGCTGCGGATGCCGCCACGTTGGCGCATCAACTCGCCATCGACCCCCACTCGGCGCTCCAACACGACGACTTGCTTCGTGCCGCAAAGCACCTTGGCTTGAAAGCCAAGCTGGTCAGGACCACACCCGAACGACTCAATCTCGCTGCCCTCCCGGCATTGGCCCGTCTGGTCGATGACGACGGGCAAGAACGCTGGGTCCTGCTGGCCCAATGCGATGGCCAGCGGGTCCTGTTTCAGGATGCCGGGGCTGATGGAGGCGGGCGTCCCACCATCGAGCCATTGGAGGTCTTCGCGCGCCAATGGGCTGGCGGTGGCGGCCAGGGCACACTGCTGTTGGCTACCAGCCGCGCCAGTCTGGTGGGCGAAATGGCCAAGTTCGACTTCAGCTGGTTCATTCCCAGCTTGGTGCGCTACCGCAAGCTGCTGGGCGAAGTGCTGGTCGTTTCACTGTTCCTGCAGATCTTCGCGCTGATCAGCCCCCTCTTCTTCCAGGTCGTGATGGACAAGGTGCTGGTCCACCGGGGCATGACCACGCTGGATGTGCTGGTGATCGGCCTGCTGGTGGTTGTGGTGTTCGAAAGCGTCCTGACAGGGCTGCGCGCCTATGTGTTCAGCCACACCACGAGCCGCATCGATGTCGAATTGGGCGCGCGTCTGTTCCAGCACCTGCTGCGCCTGCCCCTGGCCTATTTCCAGGCACGCCGTGTCGGTGATTCCGTGGCCCGCGTGCGCGAGTTGGAGAACATCCGCAGCTTCCTCACGGGCAACGCCCTCACGCTGGTGCTGGACGTGGTGTTCTCGGTCCTGTTCATCGCCGTGATGTTCTTCTACAGCGTGTCCCTCACGCTGATCGTGCTGACGAGTCTGCCTTTGTACGTCATCCTGAGCCTGCTGGTGGTGCCCGTGCTGCGCAAGCGGTTGGACGAGAAGTTCGCCCGCGGTGCCGAGAACCAGGCGCTGCTGGTGGAGACCATCACAGGCATCCAGACGGTCAAGGCCAACGCGCTGGAGCCCTCCATGGCCCGCCGTTGGGACAATCAGCTGGCTGCCTATGTGTCGGCCAGCTTCAAGACCCAGAATCTGGCCACTTGGGCCAACGAGGGCATCAACCTCATCGGCAAGCTGGTCAACGCGGCCACCTTGTGGTTCGGCGCCAAGCTGGTGATGGACCAGGAGCTCACCGTGGGGCAGTTCGTGGCGTTCAACATGTTTGCCGGGCGTGTGGCCCAGCCCATCATGCGTCTGGCGCAGATGTGGACCGATTTCCAGCAGACGGGCATTTCGATGCAGCGGCTGGGCGACATCCTCAACACCCGTACCGAGGTGCCTCCTGCCAACGCGGCCCAACTTCCTCCTGTCAAGGGCAGGGTCACGCTGGACCAGGTTACCTTCCGCTACCGACCTGAAGCCGCACCCGTGCTGCAAGGCGTGAGTCTGGACATCCTTCCTGGCGAGGTCATCGGCATCGTTGGACGATCGGGCTCGGGCAAGAGCACGTTGACCAAGCTGGTGCAGCGCCTGTACGTGCCTGAACAGGGGCGCTTGCTGGTCGATGGCATCGACATCAGCCTGATCGATGCTGCGCAGCTGCGCCGCCAGGTGGGCGTGGTGCTGCAGGACAACTTCCTGTTCAACCGCAGCGTGCGCGAGAACATCGCCATCGCCGACCCGGCGGCACCGATCGAGGCCATCATGCGGGCGGCTCAGCTGGCAGGTGCCCATGATTTCGTGAGCGAGCTGCCCGAGGGTTACGACACCATAGTGGGCGAACAGGGCGCCAGCCTCAGCGGCGGGCAGCGCCAGCGCATTGCCATCGCGCGGGCCTTGTTCTCCAACCCGCGCATCCTGATTTTCGATGAGGCCACCAGCGCGCTCGACTACGAGAGCGAAGCCATCATCCAGTGCAACATGGCGGCCATCTGCCGGGGGCGCACCGTGCTCATCATTGCGCACAGACTCAGTGCCGTGCGCCATGCCCATCGCATCATCGCCATGGACAAGGGGCGCATTGTCGAGGCGGGTCCGCACGACGAATTGATCAAGCATCCCAAGGGCCTGTATGCCTACCTGTGGCGCATGCAGCAGTCGGGCGGGCAGGAAGCTCCCGGGTCGGAGGTTCAATCGTGAGCGCTGCATCGTCTTCGGAGCAGGTCGTGGCCGCACCGCCTCGGCATCCCTTCCTTGAACTGATGGCTCGATACAGAGCCATCTGGCGGGCGGTCTGGGCGCAACGCCATCAACTGGCCGGTCCCGCAAGGCTGGCCGACGAAGTGGCCTTCCTGCCGGCGGCGCTCAGCCTGCAGGCCACGCCGCCGCATCCGTCTCCGCGGCGGGCCATCTGGGTCATCCTGAGCTTGTTCACCATCGCCTTGCTGTGGGCCTGTTTCGGGCAGGTGGACATCGTCGCGGTGGCTCCGGGGCGCATTGTGGTCAGCGAAGGCACCAAGCTGATCCAGCCCTTGGAAACCAGCGTGGTGCAGGCCATCCATGTGCAGAACGGCGACAAGGTCAGGGCCGGCCAGTTGCTGATCGAGCTGGACCCTACGTCCGCCCGCGCGGACAACAGCCGGGTGGGGCAGGAGCGCACGGCGGCCTTGCTGGAGGCGTGGCGTACCGAGGCCCTGCTTGGATCCCTGGACAGCGGCAAAACGCCGTCCTTGCCGTCAGCAGCGCGCGAGGTCGATGCGGGCTCTCTGACCATGGCGAAGTCGCAGCTCAGCGCCGAATGGCTGAACATCCAGGCCCAGCGCGCCAAGCTCGATTCGGACATCGCGGCCAAGAAGGCCGAGCTGGACACCGTGCGCGAGGAAGTAGCCAAGCTGGAGGCCACCCTGCCCATCGCACGCAAGCGCGAGGTCGACTTCGAGACGCTGTCCAAGCAGGGCTTCGTGAGCCAACACGCGGGGCAGGACCGCACCCAGGTGCGCATCGAGATGGAGCAGGACCTGGCTGCCTACCGTGCTCGCCGCGAAGAGACCAAGGCCGCCATCATCCAGGCCGAGCAGACGCGTCGGGCATGGATGGCCGACACCGTCAGCACGCTCAACGAACGCCATGCCAAGGCCGATCTGCAGCAGCGCCAACTGGTGGCGGAGGGGGCCAAGGCCAGCCAGCGCGAGCGCCTGACAAGTCTGGCGGCCCCGGTGGATGGCACCGTGCAGCAACTGGCCGTTCACACCACGGGCGGCGTGGTCACGCCTGCACAGGTGCTGCTGGTGGTGGTGCCCGATCAGGCCCAGGTCACGGCGGACGTGACGCTCGAAAACAAGGACGTGGGCTTTGTCAGCGAAGGCCAGGAGGCCGAGATCAAGCTGGAGACCTTTCCGTACACGCGCTATGGCACGGTGCCCGCCAAGGTGACGCACATCACGGCCGATGCGGTGATGCAGGACCCGCAGATCAAGCGTGACGAGGACGGTAAGGCCAAGGCGGACAGCCCTGGCGGGGCAGTGTTTCCGGCTTCATTGGCCTTGGCGAGCAATGTGATCGATGTGGATGGCAAACAGATCAGGCTGGCGCCAGGGATGAACCTGACGGCGGAGATCAAGACGGGGAAGAGGCGGGTGATTGACTACTTACTGAGTCCGGTGCAGAAGCATGCGGGGGAAAGTTTGAGGGAGCGCTGAGCGCTCGGATTTTTCGTTCCAAAGGTTTTTATGAGTTCTTCAGGCAAGTCATTTTTTGGGGGCATCGCTGTGGGCGTTTTTTCTGCCTTCATCCTGCGCTATTGGGGGCATGAGCGTGTCGGCCCGTTGTCGGTTGTTGTTCTTATTCCGCTGCTCTTGCTGTCTTGTATTTCATTATTTGTAAGGCAGTTCGTGCCTGGGGCGGTTGATAAATACGGATTGCCTCAAGACGACCTTTCTGGCGAGCAGATTAAAAAAAATCCGAGGCTTGCTACGGTTCTTCAATTGCTGACTTGCCTGGGTTTTTTTCTTTTTGGCTGGTTAATCGTTTTTTGCTTTTTGTTGTTTATTAATAAATAGGGTATTTAAATGGCGAAAACAGTTTCTTCTGCAGGTGAGTTGTCAAATGTCGTTGCAGATATAGTTCAGTTGGCGCAGAAATTTCCGAATGTGGATTGGACGGACGGGGCGACGGTTATTCAGCTTGGCTCGCAGGCTATTAATCTGATCAAACCCAATCACCCATTGCTGGAGCTTTCTTCTGCAATTGCCTCCGTGGCGCCTATTGCCAACGGTATCACGTCCATTTCTCAGGGGTTACAGACAAATGATGCGCGAAAAGTATCCGATGGATTGCTAGATCTGATTTCTGGGATTGGGGGGGTGCTGTCTTCCGGGCTCGTACCACATCCTGGGGCAAAGGCGGCAGGGCTAGCAATTTCTATCATGGCAAATGCCGCCAAAATGAATCGAGATCGAATTTCTGATTTCCTGGATCCGGATAATTTATCTGATTTGTTGGAAGATGTTCGGCGGATGCTTTTCCCGGACTATGCGCTGCAGAAGGATCTTGCTGATGCCATCAGCGGAAAATACCGTGATGCCAAAAATCCACCCCGCCGTGACCCGCTGGCAATCGATTTGGATCGGGATGGCATTGAAACTGTTGGCGTCGGAGCGGGTAACCCCATTTTGTTTGACCATAACGCCGATGGCATCCGAACTGGGACGGGATGGTTGAAAGGGGATGATGCCTGGCTGGTCATGGACCGAAACGGCAATGGCACTATCGATTCCGGTCAAGAGTTGTTTGGCGTAGATACCCAGATCATCGACGCAGCGGGGGTGCAAAGAGCTGCCTTCAGTGGTTTTGAGGCCCTAGGAACCCTCGATGCCAATAATGACAAAGTGTTTGATGCTCAAGATGCAGCCTTCAGTCAGGTAAGGCTTTGGCAGGACATCAATCAAGATGGGATTAGCCAAGCCAACGAACTCAGTACGCTTGTCCAAAAAAACATTACAAGCATTTCTCTGATAAGTACCGCCACGGCTACCAATCTGGGAAATGGCAATGCGGTCACTGCGACGGCATCAGTCGCGTTCGGTAATCAAACTACTACACACATTGACAGCGTGTCCGTCTCAGGCGCAAGCGCCGGTAATCTCGACCTTGCCGACAATCCGTTTTACCGAGAATTTCCCTCTATCCCCTTAACGGAGATTGCTCGTGCTCTGCCAGAGATGGGCGGGAGCGGCTGGGTGCGTGACTTAAGAGAAGCAATGAGCCAGGGTACGGCGACGGCCCAGACATTGGTCAACACGGTGAACGCCTTTGCACAAGCATCTACTCGGGAAGCGCAGCTAAAGCTGATCGATGCGTTGCTATCCGATTGGGCGTCTAGCACTGGCAAGCACGACATTACCCCAAGCCTGATCGAGGGCGTGACGGGAACCTTGATCAACGAGTCGGGTAACACGAAGACTTACAGAATCACTGCAATGGACCCGGAGCAATTGCAGGCGTTGCTGAGCAATAGCCCTTCGGCTGACTATGATGCTGCTCGATTTGTGTTTAACGACGAGAGGTATGCCAAGAAGCCAGGCGCTCACCAATATGAAGGATTGCAGTTGACGGAAGCCGGCGTTGAGGTGATGGCGCGGCTCGCCGTGCTAGAAGTCTTCAATGGTCAGAGATTTATTGACTTCACAACTATTCGCACGACGTCGTCTGGTGGGGGGGCTGGCTCTGCAGGAGGTGGTGGCAGCGGCGGCGGAGTCTATGTGCCTCCTACTGGACCACAGGTGCGGTATGAGATCCAGATCACTACCAATCAAATTGAATCCTTGAACCAAGCTTACGATGCATTGAGGGAGTCGGCCTATGCATCGCTAGTGATGCAGACACGCCTCAGGCCATATCTCGATGCGATCACGTTCACGATCGAGGACAACGAGGTCGAAATCGATACGACCCCTTTCATCACTTTGTTGGCGAGCAACAAATCTGCTAATGCCGCCAACGCCTTGATCGATCTCATCGAACTGAACCGTTACTCTCACGACACGCTGGAAGCTGTTGGCCTGGATGGTATTGCGCTCCTGAGAACCTGGATCTCGGACTTCTCAGCCCAGCCGTGGCTCGCATCCATATTGGCAGATCTGCGCGTCAACCTCGGCACATCGCCAACCCTGTCTTCTAGCGCCGACCTGTACGTGGGTTTGGATGGCCGGGATACAGTGAATGCTGGTGATGGCAATGACCTCATTGATGCGGGTGCGAGCGCCGATTATGTGAACGCTGGCGCTGGTTCGGACACACTGTTGGGAGGTGCAGGCAATGACATCCTCTATGGCGGCAACGGTGCCGACGTTCTTCAAGGGGGCGCCGACAACGACACGCTTTACGGCGAAGCCGGAGCTGACGTGCTGGACGGCGGTACCGGCAATGACTACCTGTCCGGTGGTGATGGCCAGGACACCTACCGATTCGGCCGCGGTTCTGGCCAGGACACCATCTACAACTATGACTCGGACACGCTGGGCACGAGCGCCGATGTGATCCAGTTGGGAGACGGCATCACGCCATCGGACATCGAACTGAGCCGCTCCGGCGACACGCTGGTCATCGCCATCGCCGGGACCAACGACCAGCTGCAGGTCCAGAACTACTTCTCTCAAGATGGGCAGTCCGCGTATGCGGTGGAAACCATTCGTTTTGCAAATGGCACGCAGCTGAGCATCGACCAGGTGAAGGCCTTGCTCCTGACCCCTGGCCAGCAGACAAGTGTGAACCAGACTGGCTATGCCACGGCGGATCTGTTGGTGGGCAGCGCTGGTCGCGACACCCTGGATGGCAAAGGCGGCAACGACACGATCCATGGCGCCGCAGGTTCGGACTACCTTGTCGGGGGAGACGGCCAGGACAAGCTGCAGGGCGGCAGCGACAACGACCTTCTGTACGGCGGTAACGGCAACGACCTGCTGCAAGGCGACAGCCGGCCCGAGAAGGTGGTTATCAGCGCCAAGGCCAGTCTGGCCGGGGGCGTGGGAGCGGAGCTGCAACTGTGGATCAACGGCCAGAAGGTCGGCTCTGCCGAAGTGCGCTCCACCTCCGGATGGGCCGACTACACCTTCGACGTCGATCTGCCACAGGGCCGTGATGTCTCACTGGACGTGGTGTTCGCCAACGATGCGACCGTCAACGGTGAAGACCGCAACCTGTGGATCAACACGGTGCGTGTCGGCAGCCATGTCATGAATCCCACGGACACGGGCGTCAAGGTCGATCGTGGCAATGGCGCTGGCGCCTTCGATGGCCTGGATGTGATCGCGGGCAGCGGTGGCTTGTTCTGGAACGCAGCACTGCGGTTCACGGTGCCTCTGTCCGTCGTGGGCTCGGGCGGCAACGACAGCCTGTATGGCGATGCCGGCAACGACACGCTCGATGGAGGCGCAGGCAACGATTCGCTGTCAGGTGGCGATGGCGCTGATGTCTACCTGTTCAGCCGTGGCGATGGCCAGGACTCGATCAACAACCACGACGCCGATGCCCTGGGTGTCAATGCCGACACGATCCAGCTGGGGGCTGGCATCACCGTGACGGACGTGGTGCTGACGCGCAGCAGCAGTGACTTGATCATCAGCATCAAAGGCACGGATGACCAACTGCGTGTGTCGAGCTATTTCTATCAAGATGCCGCGTCCGCCTATGCGGTCGAGAGCATCAAGTTCGCCGATGGCACAGCCTGGGACATCGCCACGGTCAAGGCCAAGGTGCTGACCAGCACCACAGGCCACGACAACCTGACCGGCTACGCCACGGCAGACAGCCTGTCTGGGGGCGAGGGTCACGATACATTGAACGGCGAAGCCGGCAACGACACGCTGGATGGCGGCGTTGGGCAAGACAGCCTGAACGGCGGCAATGGCGCCGATGTGCTCAGGGGGGGGCTGGGCCGTGACACGCTGTACGGCGGCAATGACGCCGACAGTCTGCAGGGCAACGAGCACAACGACTACCTCTACGGCGATGCCGGCAATGACACCCTGGACGGCGGCACAGGCAACGACAACCTCCAAGGTGGCAATGGCGCCGATGTCTACCGCTTCGGCCGGGGCAGTGGCCAGGACACCATTTTCAATTACGACGCTGACACCCTGGGCACGAATGCCGATGTCATCGAACTGGGGGCCGGCGTCCTTACCACGGACGTGGTGCTGACGCGCAGCAGCGATGACCTGGTGATCCGGATCAATGGCACGACCGACCAGTTGGTGGTGCAGAGCTATTTCTCTCAGGACGGCACCGCCCCCTACGCGCTCGAGACCCTCAAGTTCGCCGACGGCACGATCTGGGACATTGCCGCGGTCAAGGGCAAGGTGCTGGTCAGCACCACGGGCAATGACGGCTTGGGCGGCTACGCCACGGCGGACAGCCTGTCCGGCGGCGATGGCAGCGACACCGTGAACGGCCTGGCTGGCAACGACACGCTGGACGGTGGTGCCGGCCAGGACAGCCTGAGTGGCGGTGACGGTGCCGATGTGCTCAAGGGGGGGCTGGGCAACGACACGCTGTACGGTGGCAACGACGCCGACAGCCTGCAGGGCAACGAGCACAATGACTACCTCTACGGTGACGCGGGCAACGATACGCTGGATGGCGGTGCCGGCACGGATTACCTCAGTGGTGGCAATGGCGCCGACGTCTATCGATTCGGCCGGGGCAGTGGTCAGGACACCCTCTACAACCACGATTCGGACGCGCTGGGCACGAACGCCGATGTCATCGAGCTAGGGGTTGGCGTGCTCACCACGGACCTGGTGCTCACGCGCAACAGCGATGACCTGGTGATCCGGATCAACGGCACGACCGACCAAGTGGTGGTGCGGAGCTATTTCTACCTGGATGGTGCCTCCAGCTATGCGCTCGAAACCCTCAAGTTTGCCGATGGCACGACCTGGGACATCGCCGCGGTCAAGACCAAGGTGCTGGCCAATACCACCGGCAATGACAGCCTGACCGGCTATGTCACGGCGGACAGCCTGTCTGGCGGCGATGGCAATGATGTGTTGAGCGGCCTGACCGGTAACGACACGCTGGATGGTGGCGTCGGGCATGACAACCTGAGTGGCGGCGATGGTGCGGACGTGCTCAAGGGGGGGCTGGGCCGCGATACGCTGTACGGTGGCAACGACGCCGACAGCCTGCAGGGCAACGAGCACAATGACTACCTCTACGGCGATGCCGGCAACGATACGCTGGACGGTGGTTCGGGCAACGACAACCTCCAGGGCGGCAACGGCGCCGATGTCTACCGCTTTGGCCGCGGTGGCGGCCAGGACACGATCTACAACCACGACGTCGATGCGCTGGGCACGAACGCCGATGTCATCGAACTGGGTGCGGGCGTGCTCGCCACCGATGTCGTGCTGACGCGCAGCAGCGATGACCTGGTCATCAGCATTTCTGGCACCGATGACAAGCTGGTTGTGCAGAGCTACTTCTACCTGGATGGCACGGCTGCCTACACGGTGGAGAACCTCAAGTTCGCCGACGGAACCACCTGGAACTATGCGGCGGTCAAGTCCCGTCTGTCGACCGCCACGACACCCGCAGGGGTGGCCCAGTACGGCACAGGCGTCGCGGAGGCCTTGACCGGGGGCGCCGGCCCTGACACCTTGTCGGGTGGTGCAGGCAACGACACCCTCAACGGCGGTGCCGGCAATGACAACCTGCAAGGCGATGGCGGCAACGACACCTACCTCTTTGGCAAGGGCTCCGGCAAGGACTCGATCTACAACTACGACACCACGGCTGGCAAGCTGGATGTGGTGCAGCTTGGTACGGGCGTCACCACTGCAGACGTGGTGCTGACGCGATCCAGTGACGACCTGCTGCTGAGCATCAAGGGCACATCCGACAGCCTGCGCATCAACAGCTACTTCTACAGCGATGCCACCTATGGCTACCAGGTCGAGCAGATCAAGTTCGCCGATGGCACCATCTGGGACGTGGCTGCGGTCAAATCCAAGCTGGTCATCGCCACGGCAGACAATGATGTCCTGACTGGCTACGCGACGGCCGACTCGCTCACTGGCTTGGCCGGTGACGATGCGCTGTACAGCCGTGCTGGCAACGACACGCTCGATGGTGGTGCTGGCGAGGACAGCCTGTCGGGCGAAGACGGGGATGACCTGCTCCGTGGCGGCACCGAGAACGACATTCTGTCCGGTGATGCGGGCAAAGACAGCCTGCTGGGCCAGGACGGTGATGACAATCTGGCCGGTGGATCGGGCCATGACACCCTCGACGGTGGAGCAGGCAACGATTACCTCAGCGGTGATGCCGGCAACGACGTCTTCATCTTCGGCAGGGGCTATGGCCGCGATACCGTCTCCAGCTACGACAGCACGGCCGGCAAGACGGACGTGGTGCAACTAGGCACCGGCATCGCCGTGGCCGACGTGGTGCTCACCCGCTCCCGCGACGACCTGCTGCTGAGCATCAGGGGGACATCCGACAGCCTGCGCAGCAGCAGCTACGTCTACAGCGACGCGGCCTCCGGCTACCCGGTCGAGCAGCTCAAGTTCGTCGATGGCACCATCTGGACCGTGGCCACGGTCAAGTCCAAGGTGATTGTCGCCACGGAGGATCACGATGCCCTGCCCGGCTATGCCTCGGCCGATTCGCTCACGGGCCTGGCCGGTAACGACACACTGTACGGCCGTGCCGGCAACGACACGCNCTTCTACAGCGACGCGGCCTCCGGCTACCCGGTCGAGCAGATCAAGTTCGTCGATGGCACCATCTGGAACGTGGCCACGGTCAAGTCCAAGGTGATTGTCGCCACGGAGGATCACGATGCCCTGACCGGCTATGCCTCGGCCGATTCGCTCACGGGCCTGGCCGGTAACGACACACTGTACGGCCGTGCCGGCAACGACACGCTCGATGGTGGCGCGGGCGACGACGGACTGTCGGGTGAAGACGGCGATGACGTGCTCCGAGGCGGAACCCAGAACGACACCTTGTATGGCGATGCAGGCAACGACAGCCTGCTGGGCCAGGAGGGTGACGACTACGTGATCGGGGGGGCGGGCAACGACACCCTCGACGGTGGCGTCGGCAACGACTTCCTCAGCGGCGAGGCTGGCAACGACATCTTCGTGTTCGGCAAGGGCTATGGTCGTGACACGATCTCCAGCTATGACAGCGCGGCCGGCAAGACGGATGTGGTGCAGTTGGGCGCGGGCATCACCGCGGCCGATGTGGTGCTCACCCGTTCTGGTGATGCCCTGGTGCTTTTGCTCAAGGGCAGCGCTGACAGCCTGCGCATCGACAGTTACTTCTACAACGATGCCACTTATGGCTACCAGGTCGAGCAGATCAAGTTCGCCGACGGCACCACCTGGGACGTGGCCGCAGTCAAGGCCAAGGCGATCGTCGCGACAGACGACCACGATGTCCTGACAGGCTATGCCACGGCCGATTCGCTCACAGGCCTGGGCGGTGACGACACCCTGTATGGCCGTGCCGGCAACGATACGCTCGATGGCGGAGCAGGCGAGGACCGACTGTATGGAGAGGAGGGCGATGACGTGCTCCGCGGCGGCACCCAGAACGACACGCTCTTCGGCGATGCAGGCAATGACAGCCTGCTGGGCCAGGACGGTGATGACGTGCTGTACGGTGGTGCAGGCAACGACACCCTGGATGGCGGCGCGGGCAATGACCAACTGCAGGGCGAGGCCGGCAACGACACCTACCTCTTCGGCAAGGGCTCGGGCAAGGACACCATCTACAACTACGACACCACGGCGGGCAAGCAGGACGTGGTGCAACTGGGCGCAGGCATCACGGCTGCCGACGTGGTGCTCACCCGTTCCAGCGACGATCTGCTGCTGAGCATCAAGGGCACCTCCGACAGCCTGCGCATCAGCAATTACTTCTACAACGATGCCACGTACGGCTACCAGGTCGAGCAGATCAAGTTCGCCGATGGCACCACCTGGGACGTGGCCGCGGTCAAGTCTCAGGTCGCGCTGAACACCGTTGGCAACGATGCCCTGATCGGGCTGGCCACGGCCGATTCGCTCACGGGCCAGGCCGGTGACGACGTGCTGTATGGCCGTGCCGGCAACGACACGCTTGATGGCGGTTCTGGCGAGGACCGCCTCTATGGGGAGGACGGCGATGATCTGCTCCGAGGTGGCACGCAGAACGANGGTCAAGTCTCAGGTCGCGCTGAACACCGTTGGCAACGATGCCCTGATCGGGCTGGCCACGGCCGATTCGCTCACGGGCCTGGCCGGTAACGACACACTGTACGGCCGTGCCGGCAACGACACGCTTGATGGCGGTTCTGGCGAGGACCGCCTCTATGGGGAGGACGGCGATGATCTGCTCCGAGGTGGCACGCAGAACGACAAGCTGTACGGTGATGCCGGCAACGATAGCCTGCTGGGGCAGGACGGGGACGACCATCTCTCGGGCGGCTCGGGTAACGATACGCTCGATGGCGGCGCCGGCAACGACACCTTGCAGGCCGATGCTGGCAACGACACCTACGTCTTTGGCAAAGGCTCGGGCAAGGACACCATCAACAACTACGATGGTACGGCCGGCAAACAGGACGTGGTGCAACTGGGCGCGGGCATCACGGTGGCCGACGTGGTGCTCACCCGCTCCAGCGATGATCTGTTGCTGAGTATCAAGGGCTCGTCCGACAGCCTGCGCATCAGCAGCTATTTCTACAGCGACGCCACTTACGGCTATCAGGTCGAGCAGATCAAGTTCGCCGATGGCACCACCTGGGACATTGCCGCTGTCAAGTCCATAGTCACTGCCGGCACGACGGAGAACGATGTTCTGACAGGCTATGCCATGCCCGATTCGCTCACGGGCCTGGCCGGTGACGACGCCCTGTATGGCCGTGCCGGCAACGACACCCTCGATGGAGGAGCCGGTGAGGACAGCCTCTCTGGCGAGGATGGCGATGACCTGCTCCGCGGAGGCGCCCAGAACGACACGCTGTACGGTGATGCAGGCAATGACAGCCTGCTGGGTCAGGAGGGAGATGACAACCTTTCGGGGGGGGCAGGCAACGACACCCTTGATGGCGGTGCCGGCAACGATTCCCTGCAGGGCGGCGTGGGCAATGACACCTACCTCTTCGGCAAGGGCCATGGGCGCGACACGATCTCCAGCTACGACGGCACGGTCGGCAAGCTCGATGCGATCCGCCTGGGCAGCAATGTTGCTGTGTCCGATGTGATCCTGAACCGTGACGGCGACAGCCTGGTCATTGGCTTCACCGACGCCACCGATACATTGCGCGTGGACAGCTTCTTCTACAACAACGCTGCGGGCGGCTACCAGATCGAGCAGATCGTGTTCAGCAACGGCACCGTGTGGGATCTGGCGACCATCAAGTCCAAGGTCTCGGGGGCCACCTCCGGTGATGACATCATCGTCTTGCCGGCAGGCGACGACGCCATCAATGGCCTGGCCGGCCATGACAGCATCAGCGGGGGCGCAGGCAACGACACCGTCAATGGCGGCGAAGGCAACGACACCCTGGTCGGTGGCACAGGCAACGACGCACTCATCGGTGGCACGGGCAACGACACCTTCGTGTTCGCCAAGGGCGCGGGGGTTGACCGCATCAACGAAGGCGACAGCACGGCTGCCAATATCGACACCGTGTCCTTCACCGATGTCAAGTCGACAGAGCTGACATCGATCGAGCGCCTGGGCGATAACTTGGTCATCAAGTACGGCACGGATGATCAGGTGACGATACAGAGTCAGTTCAGCAGCGACATGTACGAGGTCGAGCAGATCAAGTTCAGTGACGGTATTACCTGGAACGAAGCAACCATCAAGTCCCGAGTCATCACCAATGGTGATGCCAGCAACAACATCATCAGCGGCTATGCTGACGGCGGCAATCGCATCTATGGATTTGATGGTCACGATTCCCTGTATGGAGCGGGGCAGGCAGACACCCTGGATGGCGGTGCAGGCGACGACTACGTGAGCGGCGATGTCGGCAACGACAGTGTGTTGGGTGGAGCGGGCAATGACACGCTGTATGGCGGCCAGGGCCTGGACACGCTGGTGGGCGGTACAGGCAACGATTCCATGCGTGGGCATGAGGCCAACGACACCTATGTGCTGGCCAAGGGTGCGGGCACCGACCGCATCTACGACTACGACACTGGGGCGGGCAACATCGACGTGGTGTCCTTCACCGACGTCAAGTCCACCGAAGTGACGGCGGTCGAGCGCCTGGGTGACACCCTGGTGATCAAGTACGGCACGTCTGACCAGGTGACCATCGAGAACCAGTTCTCTGGCGATGCCTACGAGATCGAGCAGATCAAGTTCAGCGATGGCATCACCTGGAACGAGGCGGCGATCAAGTCTCGCGTCATCACCAACGGCGATGCCGGCGCGAATACCATTAACGGCTACACCGATGGTGGCAACCGCATCTACGGATTGGATGGCAATGATTCCCTGTATGGAGCCGGGCAGGCAGACACCCTGGATGGCGGTGCGGGTGACGACTATGTGAGCGGCGATGTCGGCAACGACAGCGTGTTGGGTGGAGCTGGCAATGACACGCTGTATGGCGGCCAGGGCCTGGACACGCTGGTGGGTGGCCTCGGCAACGACTCCATGCGTGGCCACGAAGCCAACGACACCTACGTGCTGGCCAAGGGGGCGGGCATTGACCGCATCTACGACTACGACACCGGCACTGGCAACATCGACGTGGTGTCGTTCACGGATGTCAAGTCCACCGAAGTGACTTCAATCGAGCGCCTGGGCGACAATTTGGTGATCAGGTACGGTACGTCCGACCAGGCGACGATCGAGAACCAGTTCTCTGGCGATGCCTACGAGATCGAGCAGATCAAGTTCAGCGATGGCATCACCTGGAACGAGGCGGCGATCAAGTCTCGCGTCATCACCAACGGCGATGCCGGCGCGAATACCATTAACGGCTACACCGATGGCGGTAACCGCATCCACGGGCTGGACGGTAATGACTACCTGTATGGAGCGGGCTTCAGCGATACGCTCGAAGGTGGCGCAGGCAATGATTTGCTGTCAGGTGCAGCCGGTGTGGACTATCTGCGCGGTGGTGATGGCAACGATACGCTCAGCGGAGGTGATGACACCGACTTCCTCTATGGATTGAACAACGACGACTCCATCATCGGCGGAGCAGGCTATGACGCCATCTGGGGGGGGAAGGGCAGCGATACCCTGGCAGGTGGCGCCGACGGGGATGTCTACTTCTTCAGTCCTGGAGATGGTTCGGACCAGATCAGCGACTACGACACCATCGCTGGCAACAGCGATGCGATCGTGTTCTCGGGGACGATCAACGCGGACCAGCTGTGGTTCCGAAAATCCGGCACGAGCCTGACGGACCTGGAGGTCAGCGTGATCGGCACCGCTGACAAGGTCGTGGTCAAGGACTGGTTCAGTGGTGCGGCCTACCAGATCGAGGAGATGCAAGCGGGCGATGGCAAGTTCCTGAGCAATGCCAATGTGCTCAATCTGGTCAACGCGATGGCACAGTTCACACCGCCGGCTGCTGGGCAGACCACCCTGCCCGCGAACTACCAGGCGTCCCTGACGCCAGTGATCGCGGCCAACTGGGTCGCCACCTGATCTGACTCGACCTGATCAGGCAGGCTCCGTGCTGGTTAGCTGGCACGGGGCCTGCTGTCATGCAGCCAAGCACATGAACATTCTTCTGATCCACCAGAATTTCCCAGGCCAGTTCCGCCAGATCGCCCAGGCTTGGGCCAGCAGTCCCGGCTGGAACGTGCTGGGCATCGGGCGTGACACGGCGCCGGGCCTGCCGGGCGTGAAATGGCTCAGGTACAAGCCCCACCGCGAGCCAGGCAAGGAGCAGCATCACTACCTGCGGCAGATGGAGTCCGCCGTGCTGCACGGCCAGGCCGTGGCCCGGGTGCTCCAGAAGCTCAAGGCCCAGGGCTATGTGCCAGATGTGATCCTGGCGCATCCGGGCTGGGGCGAGACCCTGTATGTCCGTGATGTTTACCCAGGCACGAAGCTCATTCACTTCTGTGAATGGTTCTACGGCACGGCAGGCAGCGATGTCGGCTTCGATCCTGAATTCCCGTCGAGCTTCGATGCCCAGGCGCGGCTGCGCACCTGGAATGCCCTGCACGCGCTTAACCTGGAGCACTGCGACGTGGGCATCAGCCCGACGCAATGGCAGCGCAGCCGGCATCCGGCCATTTTCCAGCCCAAGATCCAGCTGGCCCACGAAGGCATCGACACCGACCTGCTCCAACCGGACGACGGGGCGAGTCTGGCCGTGCCGGGCGGCACTGTGCTCAAGGCGGGCGATCCGGTGATCACCTACGTGGCCCGCAACCTCGAGCCATACCGCGGATTCCACAGTTTCATGCGGGCACTGGAGAAGATCCAGAAGGCCCACCCGCGTTGCCACGCCGTCGTCGTCGGCGGCGATGGCATCAGCTATGGTCAGCGCCCTGCGGATGCGCCCTGCTGGCGTGAAAGGATGCTGCGCGAAGTGACGCTGGACCTGCAAAGGGTCCATTTCCTGGGCAAGGTGCCTTACCACACCTTCCGCAAGGTGCTGCATGTCTCCGCAGCCCACGTGTATCTCACCTACCCATTCGTTCTCTCGTGGTCCATGCTGGAGGCCATGGCGAGCGGGTGCCTGGTGGTGGGCTCGCGCACGGCACCGGTCGAAGAAGTGCTTCAGCACGGTGTGAACGGCCTGCTGGTCGACTTCTTCGACGCAGGGGCCATGGCCGACCATGTGGTCGAGGCCCTGGAGGGCGGCTCCTTCATCAAGGCGCTCCGCGCCCAGGCTCGCGCCGATGCGAAGGAGCGCTACGACTTCGCCCAGGGCGAGCGGGCCTACCGCGCCTTGCTGGCGGGGTGAGAGGCTTAGATCCAGTTCTGCGGCAGCAGCCTGGACGTCTTGGGCAACTGCGAAGCCAGAAATTCCATCTGGTCGGCCAGGATGCGCCGCCCGCGCAGGATCATGTCCTCGTGCAGGCTGGGCGTGTAGGGCAGGTAGTGCAAAGACCAGCCCAGCTCCTGCGGCGTGCGGTTGCCCTTGCGGCTGTTGCAGGCCCGGCAGGCCGTGATGCAGTTCTTCCAGGTGTCTTCGCCGCCGCGCGAGGTGGGCACCATGTGCTCACGCGTGAGGTCGTCGAAGTGAAAGCGGTCACCGCAGTAGGCGCAGATGCAGCGATCACGCGCGAACAGCTTGGGGTTGGACAGCGCCGGGGTCTGGCGCCAAGCCCGGCTGGGGATGCTGCCGCGCGCCGCGATGATGGGATGCAGCTCCAGCCGCGACTGCAGGCCGGTCAGCCGCTGGATGCCGCCACGCAGCACGATGAAGGGCTCGCCCATGGTCCAGGCCACCCCCTCATTGGCATAAAGCACCGCCGCTTCCTTGGCCGACAGCCAAGCCTGCGGGCGGCCCGACACGTCAAGTTGCAGCACGTCCATCCAGCCCTCCAGACACGAGAGAACACCGAAACGTGGCGCCTTCACAGGCTCACCTGCACACAAGATAGCCCTCCCACGTGATTTTCTCAACCGTGCACACCCATGGGCCGCCTATTCCCGGTGTCTTGGCACAACACATGGCGGTGGATGAGGTCTGCCCGGTCCTTGGTCTGTGCTGCTGTGCAGCAAAGGGTTAACCCGCAATCTGCACAACTGTGCAGATTTTGTGCAGGCCCTTCGGTGGGCAAAACAGAGCGCGTTCACGTAAAAAAAACTTGCGGCAGGCATGCACACCGGTCACACTTTCTGCAAAATAGCACGACCGTTCGTTTTATTTGGCAGCCGTTCTGCAAGGATCCCCATCCCGTGACCAGCCCCGTGCCCCATGACGCCAAGCCCGCCGCCGAGGTGGTGCGCGAGCGTGGGCGCGCCGGTGCCGCGCACAAGGGCCAGCAGACCCGGGCCACCATCCTGGACGCGGCGCTGAGCCTGGCGTCCCAGATGGGCATCGAGGGGTTGTCGCTGGGGGCCCTGGCCGAGGTCACCGGCATGAGCAAGTCGGGCGTGTTCGCCCACTTCGGCTCGCGTGAAGAGTTGCAGATCTCCGTGATCCGCGAGTACCACGAGCGTTTCGAGGAAGAAGTCTTCCGTCCCGCCATCCGCGAGGCCCGTGGCATGCCGCGCCTGCGTGCCCTGTTCGACCGCTGGGTGGACAAGGTCGCCACCGAAATCGATTCCGGTTGCATCTACATCAGCGGTGCGGTTGAATTCGACGACCGGCCTGGCCCCGTGCGCGATGCGCTGGCCGGCATGGTGCTGATGTGGCACGGCGCCCTGGGGCGCGCCATCCAGCAGGCGATGGAGCTGCGCCAGCTGCGCCCCGACACCGATGCCATGCAGATGCTGTTTGAAATCCATGGGCTGATCCTGTCCCTGCACCACGATGCGCGCTTCCTGCGCACGCCGGGGTCGATGGACAGGGCCCGCACAGGGTTCGAGCGCGTGATCCAGTACTACACACTGGGCAGCGCGAGGCCCTCGCCTGGAGAGGTGGCGCCCAACGCCGCCGCGTCAGGGGTCTTGCAAACCTCTTGAGCTGTTCCCTTCCCCCCCTTTTCACCGACCCCTGATCTTTGCCCGCGAGCCACCAAGGCGGCATCGCGGATTTTTCACCGAGGAGCCTCAGAATGCCTTCCTACACCCCCCCTCTGCGCGACATGCAATTCGTGATCCACGAGCTGCTGGGCGCCGTTGACGAACTCAAGACGATCCCCGCCTACGCGGACCTGGATGCCGACACCGTCAACGCGGTGCTGGAAGAAGGTGGCAAGTTCGCCTCCAAGGTGCTGGCCCCCCTGAACCTGGTGGGCGACGCCGAAGGCTGCGTGCTGGACAAGACCACGCACGAGGTCAAGACCCCGACCGGTTTCAAGGACGCCTACAAGCAGTACGTCGAAAACGGCTGGTCCGCACTGTCGGCCGATCCGCAATGGGGCGGCCAGGGCATGCCCATGCTGGTCAACCAGGCCGTGTACGAGATGCTGAACTCGGCCAACCAGGCCTGGACCATGTACCCCGGCCTGAGCCATGGCGCCCACGCCGCCCTGGAAGCCCACGGCACCGACGAGCAGAAGAAGCTGTACCTGCCCAAGCTGACCAGCGGCGAGTGGACCGGCACCATGTGCCTGACCGAACCGCATTGCGGCACCGACCTGGGCCTGCTGCGCACCAAGGCCGTTCCGCAGGCCGACGGCACCTACAAGATCACCGGCGCCAAGATCTTCATCTCGGCCGGTGAACACGACATGGCCGAGAACATCGTCCACCTGGTGCTGGCCCGCCTGCCTGATGCCCCCGAAGGCTCGAAGGGCATCTCGCTGTTCGCCGTGCCCAAGTTCAACGTGAACGCCGATGGCTCGCTGGGTTCGCGCAATGGCATCCATTGCGGCGGCCTGGAGCACAAGATGGGCATCCACGGCAACGCCACCTGCCAGATGGTGCTGGAAGACGCCGTCGGCACCCTGGTGGGCAAGCCCCACCGCGGCCTGCCTGCCATGTTCGTGATGATGAACGGCGCCCGCCTGGGCGTGGGCAACCAGTCTCTGGGCCTGACGCAAGTCGCCTACGAGAACGCCGTCAACTACGCCAAGGACCGCGTGCAGATGCGTGCCCTGTCGGGTCCGAAGCGCCCTGACCTGGCCGCCGATCCGATCATCGTGCACCCCGATGTGCGCAAGATGCTGCTGACCGCCCGTGCCTACGCCGAAGGCGCCCGCGCCCTGATCTATTTCGTCGCCGTGGAACTGGACAAGGCCCACAACCACCCCGACGAAGCCGTCCGCAAGGCCTCCGACGACACCGTCGCCCTGCTGACCCCAATCGTCAAGGCCTTCATCACCGACAACGCCTACATCGCCACGACACACTGCCAGCAGGTGTACGGCGGCCACGGCTACATCCACGAGTGGGGCATGGAGCAGTTCGTGCGCGATGCGCGCATCAACATGATCTACGAAGGCACGAACACCGTGCAGTCGCTGGACCTGCTGGGCCGCAAGGTGCTGGGTGACGGCGGCGCCAAGCTGACCGCCTTTGGCAAGACCATCGCCCGCTTCGTCAAGGCCAACGCCGACAACGAAGCCCTGCAAGAGTTCACCAAGCCCCTGTCCGACCTGGGCCAGAAGGTGCAGGCCTTCACGATGGAAATCGGCATGAAGGGCATGCAGAACCCCGACGAAGTCGGCGCAGCCGCTGTCGATTACCTGCGCGTGGTCGGCCACCTGGTGTTCGCCTACATGTTTGCCCAGTCGGCCAAGATCGCCCTGGAAAAGCAGAGCGACAGCGACCCCTTCTACAAGGCCAAGCTGACCGTGGCCCGCTTCTACTTCGCCAAGCTGCTGCCTGAAGTGGAAACCGCCATGATCACCGCCAAGGCTGGTCTGAAGCCCCTGACCGAGCTGGACGAAGCCCTGTTCTGATCCGACAGACCGTGAAGGGAGGTGGCATGGCCGCCTCCCTTCGCTTCACGCCACACCCTTAGAGTTCCGCTAGGAGAGAACAATGAGTCGATTCAATGTCCGCAAGGTCGCCGTGCTCGGCGCCGGCGTGATGGGCGCGCAGATCGCTGCCCATCTGGTCAACTGCAAAGTGCCGGTCGTGCTGTTCGACCTGCCCGCCAAGGAAGGCCCCAAGAACGGGATCGTCACCAAGGCTGTCGAGAACCTCAAGAAGCTCAAGCCCTCGCCGCTGGGCGTGACCGATGACGCCGTGCTGATCCAGCAGGCCAACTACGAAGAGCACCTCGAAGAGTTGCGCGGTTGCGACCTGATCATCGAAGCCATCGCCGAACGCCTGGACTGGAAGGAAGATCTCTACAAGAAGATCGCTCCCTTCGTGAACGACCACGCCATCCTGGCGACCAACACGTCGGGTCTGTCCATCACGGCCATGGCCAACGTGCTGCCCGAGCAGCTGCGCTCGCGCTTCCTGGGCATTCACTTCTTCAACCCCCCGCGCTACATGTACCTGGTCGAGCTGATCCCGACCCAGTACACGGATGCCGTGGTGGTCGACCAGCTCGAAGCCTTCGTGACCACCGCCGTGGGCAAGGGCGTCGTGCGCTGCGAAGACAGCCCCAACTTCATCGCCAACCGCGTGGGCGTGGCCGGCCTGTTGTTCACCATGATCGAAGTGAAGAACTTCGGCCTGGGCTACGACGTGGTCGACGACCTGACCGGCAAGCGCATGGGCCGTGCCTCCTCGGGCACCTACCGCACCTGCGACGTGGTCGGCATCGACACGATGGCCCACGTGATCAAGACCCTGCAAGTGGGCTGCGCCAGCGACCCCTTCGCCGCCGCCTTCGCCACGCCTTCGGACGTGCAGGCGCTGCTGGACAAGGGCAACTTTGGCCAGAAGACCAAGGCCGGCTTCTTCAAGAAGGAAGGCAAGGTCATCAGCCAGTTCAACGAGAAGACTGGTGAGTACGTGCCCGCCGGCAACAAGGCCGACAAGGAAGTCACCGACATCCTGCGCAAGCCTGCCGCCGAGCGCCTGAAGGCCCTGCGCGAGTCGGGCAACCCGCAAGCCCAGTTCATCTGGGCGATGCTGCGCAACAGCTTCCACTACGCTGCCGTGACGGTCGAGAGCATCGCCGACACCTGCCGCGACGTGGACCTGGCCCTGCGCTGGGGCTACGGCATGAAGCAAGGCCCCTTCGAGATCTGGCAAGAAGCCGGCTGGAAGCAAGTGGCCGAGTGGGTCAAGGCCGACATCGATGCCGGCAAGGCCATCACCAGCACGCCGCTGCCCGCCTGGGTGTTCGACGGCCGTGACGGCGTGCACACGCCGCAAGGCTCGTGGAGCCCCGCCAAGAAGACCTACGTGCCCCAGCGCGAACTGCCCGTGTACAAGCGCCAGTTCTTCCGCGAAGACGTGGTCGGTTCGGGCGCTGTCTCTGCCGACACCGCCGGCAAGACCCTGTTCGAAGACGCCGCCATCCGCCTGTGGACGCTGGACGACGAAGTCGTCATCGCCTCGATCAAGTCCAAGATGCACACCATCTCGGGCGAAGTCACCGCCGGCCTGGCCAAGGGCCTGCAACTGGCAGAAGAAGGCTACAAGGGCCTGGTGATCTGGTCGCAGGACGGCCCGTTCTCGGCCGGCGCCGACCTGCAGTCCATGATGCCTGCCTTCATGTCCGGCGGCGGCAAGGCCATTGCCCCGTTCGAGAAGCAACTGCAGGACTTCATGCTGAGCCTGCGCTACAGCAACGTGCCGTCCGTGGCCGCCGTTCACGGCCTGGCCCTGGGGGGCGGTTGCGAGCTGGCCGTGCACGCCTCCAAGCGCGTCGCTGCCATGGAAAGCTATGTCGGTCTGGTCGAAGTCGGCGTGGGCCTGATCCCCGGCGGCGGTGGCCTGGCCTACCTGGCCCGCCGTGCCGCTGAGCAGCTGGAGCCGTCCAAGGGCGTGTCCGGCCAGGTCGGTGGCGACCTGATCGGTTTCGTCAAGGAAGGCTTCCAGGCCGCGGCCATGGCCAAGGTGGCCACCTCGGCCATCGAAGCCCGCAAGTTCGGCTACCTGCTGGACAGCGACGTGATCGTGCCCAACAAGGACGAGCTGCTGTACGTGGCGATCGCCCAGGTCAAGGCCATGTTCGATTCGGGCTACCGCGCCCCGGCCAAGCGCACCTTCCCGGTTGCCGGCCGCAACGTCAAGGCCACGCTGCAGTCCTCGCTGATCAACATGCGTGATGGTGGTTTCATCTCGCAGCACGACTACTACATCAGCTCGGCCATCGCCGATGTGCTGACCGGTGGCGACGTGGACTACGGCACCCTGGTGACCGAGGAATACCTGCACGCCCTGGAGCGCAAGCACTTCTGCACGCTGCTGGACAACCCCAAGACGCAAGAGCGCATCATGGGCATGCTGTCCACCGGCAAGCCTGTCCGCAACTGATCGATCGGAGCATTCAAATGACTCAACTTCGTGACGCCTACATCGTCGCCGCCACCCGCACCCCGATCGGCAAGTCTGGTCGTGGCGTGTTCAAGAACACCCGCCCGGACGACCTGCTGGTGGCCGTGATCAAGAGCGCGCTGTCGCAAGTGCCCTCGCTGGACCCCGCTGCCATCGAAGACGCCATCATCGGCTGCGCGATGCCCGAGGCCGAGCAAGGCATGAACGTGGCCAAGATCGCCGCGCTGCTGTCGGGCCTGCCCAAGACCGTGGCCGGTGCCACCGTCAACCGCTTCTGCGCCGCCGGCATCACCGCCGTGTCCATGGCCGCCGACCGCATCCGCGTGGGTGAGGCCGAGGTCATGATCGCCGGTGGTGTCGAGTCCATGTCCATGGTGCCGATGGGTGGCAACAAGCCGTCCTTCAACCCGGCCATCGTGAACCTGGAAGAGAACGTGGGCATCGCCTACGGCATGGGCATGACCGCCGAGAAGGTGGCCGAGCAGTGGAAGGTGACCCGCGAAGAGCAGGACGCCTTCGCTGTCGAATCGCACCGCCGTGCCATCGCTGCGCAGCAAGCCGGTTTCTTCAAGGCCGAAACCACCCCGATCGAGATCGAGGTGCGCACGCCCAACCTGGAAACAGGCGAAGTGACGGTCACCAAGAAGACCATCACGCAAGACGAAGGCGCCCGCCCGGACACCAGCCCTGAAGGCCTGGCCAAGCTGCGCCCCGTGTTCGCCGCCAAGGGCAGCGTCACGGCCGGCAACAGCTCGCAGACCTCCGACGGCGCTGGCTGCCTGATCCTGGCTTCGAAGGAAGCCTGCGAGAAGTACGGTCTGAAGCCCCTGGCCCGTTTCGTGAGCTTCGCCGTCAAGGGTGTGCCGCCCGAGATCATGGGCATCGGCCCGATCGAGGCCATCCCCCTGGCCCTGAAGTACGCCGGCCTGAAGGCGTCCGATCTGGACTGGATCGAGCTGAACGAAGCCTTCGCCGCGCAATCGCTGGCCGTGCTGAAGGACCTGGACGCCAAGGGCTACGTGCTCGACCGCGCCAAGGTGAACCCGATGGGCGGCGCGATCGCCCTGGGCCACCCGCTGGGCGCCACCGGTGCCATCCGCGCCGCCACTGTGGTGCACGGCCTGCAGCGCACCGGCGGCAAGTACGGCATGGTGACCATGTGCATCGGCACCGGCCAAGGCGCTGCCGGCATCATCGAACGTCTGTGAACGTTTGATCCGCGACGGCCATGAGCCTTGCCAGAAAGCCCGCCACCGTGCGGGCTTTTTTCTGGGCCATGGGTTGTGACGACAGACATTGCACGGAGCACACATGGGCTTTCAGGCACTGACGATCACCACCGACGACGGCGTGGCGCTGGCGGCCCGGGCCTACGAGCCTGACGGTCCGCCACGGCGCGCCGTGCTGATCTCGCCCGCGATGGGCGTGGGCCAGCGCTTCTATGAGGCCTTCGCCACCTGGCTGGCCTCGCAGGGCGTGGCGGTGCTGACCTTCGACTTCCGCGGCATGGGCGATTCGGCCCCGGCGCGGATGCGCGGCTTCAAGGCCAGCATCACTACCTGGGCCACCCAGGACCAGCCGGCCGTGGTGCGCGAACTGGTGCGGCGGTGGCCCGGCGTGCCGTACAGCTACCTGGGCCACAGCCTGGGCGGCCAGATCTTCGGCATGCTCGACGAGCAGGTGCATTTCGACCGCATGGTGACGGTGGCCAGCGGCAATGGCCATGTGGCGCTGAACAGCCCGCGGACACGCCGTGCCGCACCGTTGCTGTGGTGGGTGCTGGCACCGCTGGGCATCGCCGTGGCGGGCTACTTCCCGGGCAAGCGCCTGGGGGCCATTGGTGATCTGCCGGCCGGTGTGATGTGGCAATGGCGCCGCTGGTGCCTGCACCCCGAGTACCTGGCGGCCGAAGGCCAGGCCATGCGCGATCGTTATGCCCAGGTGCGCACGCCCATCCGTGCCGTGATCCTGGAAGACGACGAATTGCTCTCGCCCGAGGGCATTCGCCGCCTGTACCGCCTTTACAGCCAGGCACCGGTACAGTTCGAATCACTGGCGCCCAAGGCGATGGGCCTCAAGCGCATCGGCCATTTCGGCGTGTTCCAGTCGCACGCCAAGACCGTGTTGTGGCCGCGCGTGCTGCATTGGCTGGACGCCTGACACCCCGTGCCGCTGCCCATCACGATTCCCCACTGAATTTTCCCCGAGGAGTAACTCCATGTCCGACGACATCCTGGTCCACCGCGAAGGCGCGGTGCTGACACTGACCTTCAACCGCCTCGACAAGAAGAACGCCATCACGGCGGCCATGTACACGGCGCTGGCCGATGCGCTGGAATCGGCCGCCAAGGACGAGGCCGTGCGGGCCGTGGTCATCCAGGGCCACGAGCAGATTTTCACGGCCGGCAACGACCTGCAGGATTTCAAGGAGCGCCCGCCCGTCAACACCGACGCAGGCCCGGCACCGGTGTTCCGCTACCTGGAAGCCATGCGCACCTTCCCCAAGCCCATCGTGGCGGCCGTGGCCGGCCCCGCTGTGGGCATCGGCACGACCCTGCTGCTGCACTGCGACCTGGTCTACGCGGGCGACAACGCGGCCTTCAGCCTGCCTTTCGTGAACCTGGGCCTGTGCCCGGAGGCCGGCTCCAGCGAGCTGTTGCCGCGCCTGGTGGGCTACGCCCGCGCCGCCGAGAAGCTGATGCTGGGCGAGGCCTTCTACGCCGAAGAGGCGCTGGACATGGGCCTGGTCAGCCGCATCCTGCCCCCGCACGAGGTCAACGGCTTCGCCCAGGCGCAGGCCCGCAAGCTGGCCGACAAGCCTTCGGCCTCGCTGCGCGTCACCAAGATGCTGATGAAGCAGGGCAACGATGCCGCGCTCAAATCCATCATGGACGACGAACTGGTGCACTTCGGCCAGCTGCTGCGCGGCCCGGCCGCCAGGGAGGCCATCAGCGCCTTCATGGAGCGCCGAAAGCCCGACTTCTCCAAGTTCTGAGGCGTGAGCCCAGGCCCTGGTGCGTTCAGCCCAGGGCCGGCTCCGGCGCGGCCTGCGCCGAAGCACCTTCCTGGCCGCCACGGATGTGCGCCACCACGCGCGCCAGGCGATCCAGTTCGGCCGGCGCTGCGCGCTCCACCCTCACGGTCATCTCGCGCTCAAGTTCGCGCAGGCGCCAGTTGATCTCGCGCAGCACCACGGCCAGCTCCAGGTGCAGCCCCTGGTTGTTCTGCAGCTCGCTTTGGTCAAGCTGCTCGCGCAGATCCTGCGGCGCCCGTGCGTCCACGCCCGTGCTGGCCAGGGCCTTCTGGATGTTGTCGAAACGCACGAAGGCCTGCTGTGTGAGCGCCTTGAAGGGCTCGCTGGCGGTCTGAACTTCTTCGCGCAACAGCTCGCGGGCCTCCCCCAGACGCTGCACATAGGCCGCGGTGGCTTCTGCCTTGCGCAGGGTGTCGTCGACGCTGGGCAGGGGGCTCAGCGTCTGCACCAGTTCATGCGTCTCGCATTGCCGCACGGTGCGGTCGACCAGGCTGGTCAGCTCTCGGTCGTACTCGCCGGGGATCAGCTTGACCGCCACGTCGGCCCGCAGCAGCGGCGCGATGCGGCTGTCCTTCAAGCTGCCGAGCAGCTCGCCCATGGCCAGCACCTGGTGGTCCATCGGCAGATCGGGGCCCAGCCGCCCGCGCGGGTAGCCGAAACCGTCGAGCCGCTCGTGGTGGTCCATCACCATCTCGGCCACGACCTTGCCCACACCGGGCATGTCCTTGAGCACACGCCAGCCCACCACGGGGTGCGCGGCCACATGCTTCCATTGATCGGGCCGCAGCTGCTGGCCGCGTTGCAGGTAGCCAGGCTCGATGTAGAGCTCGCCCACGTCGTGGCACAGGCCCGCCTGCAGCAACTGTGTCCGGCTGGCGCGGCTCTGCGGTGACTCCAGCCGCAGGGACAGGCCCAGTGTGAGCAGGGCCACGCGCACGGCGTGGTCCAGCTTGTCGGCGCCCGAGCCGTGGTACACAGTCAACAGCGACTGCATGGGGGCGCCCATCGGCATCTGCCGCAGCGCCTGAAGCGCCTCGGCGCGCAGGCCCCTGGCGCTGAACAGCTCGCGCAGCAGGCTGCACTGTTCGATCATGCCCTCGGCCTCGCCCAGCAACTGGGCGATGGTGACGCCATGCGCCACCTGCATGCATTCTTCAAGGGGCTTGTTGAGCTTGTGCTCAAGCAGGCGCTCGCGCACGCTGGCGTCGATGCGCGCGCCCTTGGCCAACAGCTTCATGCCGTTGCGGGCGACGATGTCTTCACTGGCCTCGACCCCGTGGCTGTCGGCCACGGTCATCACATGGTCCAGATAATGAGGGTTCACCTCACTGGCAGGTACTTCGGTCACGGTGATGGCGTGTCTGATAACGAGAAACGATTCTCGTCAAAAAAACGGGGCGCCAGCGGGGCTGAAGGCTGTTTTCAGCCCGTTTGGTCGCGATTCGTCAACTATGCACGACGAAACTTCGGGATTGACCGAATACCCAAGGCAGCACGCCGCTGCCTGAAAAAAGCTGAAGCTCAGGCCTGGGCCGGCCCCTGGAAACCACGCTGGCGGAAGGTGAGCACCAGGGTGTCGCGCCAGCCGTGTTCGCCCAAGGGCTGGATGGGGGTGCTCTCGTGGATCACGCGGGTGTCGTCCAGCAGCAGCAGCGACCAGGGTTCGCTCAGCGTGAAGCGCACGCCATGCGGACCTTGGGCTTCAAAGACGCGGGTCTCGCCGCCCTTGATGCCGTGTCGCTCCAGCAGGATCACGGCCACGTAGTCGACGCCATCGCGGTGGGCGCCCTCAGGCGTGGGCCGGCCGATGCCGCCTTGCGTGTCAACGCGGAACTGGTGCGCTTCGATGTACCAGGTGGGCACGGTGCCGTCGCGGGCCAGGGCCTGGCCCAGGTGGGTGAGCAGGCTGCGCCAGGCCGGTGCCTGCGCCACCGCCGGTGCGATGGGCTCGAACCAGCGTTCGATGCCGCCGTGCAGGGCGTTGTACTCCACCGGCTGCCAGTGGGCGCGGTGGGGTGTCTGCGTCAGCTCGCCACTGCTGGTGTTCAGCACGTAGCAGCCGTGGCGGCGGAAGCGGTAACGCCCCCCGTCCTTGAGGTGCGCATCGGGCGGCAGGTCGGACCAACTGGCGTGCAGATCGTCCAGTTCGCGCATCGTCGCGCCGATCCAGGGCGCCAACTGGATCGGCGTCGTGAGGGCCCAGCCGTGGGCATCGAGGCGGGCCGGGAGGTCGGCGGGAGCGGTGGCGTTGACGATCTGCATGGGCGTGATCGTCTCATGAAGCGGGGCCCAGGAATCACGCCGGGGCCTTGCCGGCGCGTCGAGCGCTTGCGCCAGATCATGGCGCAAGCATGGGCGCCGTCACGCCCTTGGGCAGGCTGTCCGTGGCGATGCGGAAAACATTGTCTTCCGGGTCGGCCAGCACGGCCTGCCACTGACCGTAGTAGGTGGCGAACGGCCCCTTGACCAAGTGGCCGCCCTGCGCAAGGACAGCCTGGACGGCCGCATCGACGGCGGCTGGCGTTGCGAGCATGAAGGTGGCGTAGGCCACGGTGGCGCGGGGCGCCGTGTCAGGAGGCTGGCGGCCATCGAGCCCGAGCAGGCCGTAGGCGGCCCGGCCATCGTTGAAACCGAGCTGGAAATCGGCCGTTTCCAGGGCCCGGTAGATGAGTGAGCGCGAGGCCTCGGCCTCCGCAAGCCCAAGCACCTCGCGGTAGAAGTGGAACTGCGCCTGGATGTCGCGGCTCATCAGGTTGAACCAGAGCTTCATGCCGTGGCCTCCTCGCCATGGGGCTTGAGGGCGTAGCTGCGGCGGTACATCTCGACCAGGTGCTCGCCGGCCGTGCAGGGGGCGTAGCGGGGCACCTCACCATCGGGCACGGTGCCCGGCACGGCCTCGATGCGGGCAAGGTAGTCGGGCTCGTAGAAGAAGGGGATGGAGTAGCGGGGCGCCCCGCCGGAATGCAGGTTGCGCACGCGGTGCGGGTTCGAGTGGTACAGGCCGTTCGTCCAGCGCGGAATCATGTCGCCCAGGTTGACCACGAAGCAGCCGGGGATGGGCGTGGCGGGTACCCAATGGCCTTCGGGTGTCTGCACCTCCAGACCGCCATGGCTGTCCTGCGCGAGGATGGTGATGGCGCCCCAGTCGGTGTGCGCGCCAGCGCCGAAAGTGCGATCGTCTGCGCCTTCGGGGTGGGCCGGGTAGCAGATCATGCGCAGCGTCACCATGGGGCTGTCGCTGGTCGGGTCGAACCAGGTCTCGGGCAGGCCGAGCGACAGGGCCATCAGCTGCATCAGGCGACGCGACAGGCCCAGCATGGCCTGGATGTAGGCCTCGCATTGCGCGGGGGCGCGTGGCACCTCGGCTGGCCACTGGTTGTGGCCGTAGGTCTGGTAGCCGGCCTGCACATACGGGTGGTCTGGCGCGTAGGCCATGCCGCAGTAGAAGCTCTCCTTCAGGTCGGGGCGAGCCTCCTGGTCCAGCGTCTGGGCGCCCATCAGTTCGAAGCCGCGCATCGAGGGCGAAAGGTGCATGGCCAGACGCTCGCGCGCGGCCAGGGGCAAGTCTAGAAGCTCGCGTGCCAGGGCGAACTGCGCGTCCACCTGGGCGGCATCCACGCCATGGTGGCGCACGTAGAAAAAGCCCGAGGCCATGGCCGCGGCGCGCATTTCGCGGGCGACCTGGGCGCTGCGCGGCTCGCCCAAGGTCAGGGCGTCCTGGAGGTCAATGATCGGGATCATCATGCGCTCCCGGGCTCAGGCCTTGAGCTTGCGATCGGCAGCAAAGGGCAGGAATCGGTCGGTCCAGATGTCGGCCACCGAGGGCGTGCTCTTGAGGCCGAAGGCAGCCACCGTTTCGTCGATGGTGGCCTGCAGTCGCTCCGGCGTGGCCGCACCCCAGCCATGGGCGCGCGTGCCGGCGGTGTTCATGCTGCCGTCGATGATGAGCTTGAGCCGTTCGAATTCGATCTCTTCGTTGGCCAGCGGCTCGCGTGCCTTGATGGCGGCGGCGCCAGCCTTCGGGTCGGCCATGGCCTCGATCCAGCCGCGCGTGCTGGCCTTGATGAAGGCCTTCATGGCTTCGGTCTGCTCCATGCTCTTGGCGTTGGCCACCAGGCCATTGCCGTAGGACTTCATCCCGAAGTCGGAGTAGCGGAACATGGTGATCTGCTCAGGGCCCATGCCGCGCAGCTTGAGGTTGAGCAGTCCGGTGAAATAGAAGTAGCCCGCGCCATCGAAATCTCCCTTGACGAAGCGGGTGTCGCCGATGTCGGGCACGACGTTCTCCCAACGCACGCTGGCGGGATCGATGCCCTGCGCCTTGGCGAAGGCCGGGAACAGCTTGCGCGAGGCGTTGAAGGGCTGGCCCAGCAACGTCTTGCCGGCCAGGTCGGCGGGCTTCTTGATGGGGCCGTCCTTGCGCACCAGGATGGCATTGGGGTTGAGGTCGTACTGGATGGCCACGGCCCGCAAGCCGGCACTGGGGTTGTTGACGTTGAACTCCACCATGGTGGCCAGGTCGGCCGAGGCGCAGTCGTAGGCACCGCTGCCGACCAGGCTGATGGCCGCGGCCGAGCCGTTGCCCGTGTCGATGGTCACGTCCAGGCCGGCGTTCTTGTAGTAGCCACGCTGCTGCGCCAGCAGGAAGCCGGCGGCGGTGGCCTCGACCTTCCAGCCCAGGTTGAACTTGAACTTGTGCAGGGAGCCCTGCGCGCGGACGAAGGGCGTGGGGGACAGCAGGAGGGCGCCGGTGGCGGCCAGCAGGGAACGACGGTCAATCATGGTGCGAACAGGAAGGATGGCCATGGAGACTCCCTGCAGCCTGGGCGATGCACCCGGTTGCAGGAAGCGCATGGAGCAATTTCCGGGCGGCCTGCGGGCCGCTGAACGCTTCTACTCCTGAGGGTGTCCAAGCAGAACTCATGCCGCACCGGGAGAGGGCGGACCCGTCCGATTTTCTCCACGCGCCTCAGGTGCCCTGCGCAAAGTCCTGCAGCACGCGCGCGGCGGGTTCGCGCAGCAGCGGGCCTTCCACCTGGACCGTGGGCGAAGCGGTGGCCAGCAGTTGCTTGGAGCTCATCGCCAATGTGGGGTCGCCCAGTGACAGGATGATGTCGTCCAGCGTGGCGGCGTAGACCACGCGCGTGATGCCGGCCCAGAACATGGCGCCGCAGCACATGGCGCAGGGCTCGCCGCTGGCGTACATGGTGGCGCCACGCAGGGCTGCACGGCCATGCACGCGCACCGCGTCGCGCACGGCCACCACCTCGGCATGGGCCATGCAATCGCCCGAGGTGACCTGCTCGTTGCGTGACACCTGCAGGCGTTGGCCATCCTTCACCAGCGTGGCGCCGAAGGGCATGTTGCCCAGCGCAACGGCCTGGCGTGAGGCGTGGATGGCGGCCTGCATGTGGGCGGTGTCGTCGTCGGTGAAAGAGGTCATGGCTCAGATCTCGTCGATGGAGGTGCTGCGGCTGGAGTCTCCGGGTTGGCCGGCCTGGTCGGGCTCGTTCGGCTCGGGAATAGCGAAGCGCTCGCGGCTGTTGATGTAGAAACTGGCCCCGAAGCGCGCCACCGGAAAGTAGTGCTGCAGGTGCACCCGCCAGCGCTCGGTGTCGATCAGGCCTTCGCGCGCATGCATCCACAGCAGGCGGCCGATGAACACGTAGCGGCTGGGCGTTTCCAGCGTTTCGTGCAGCACGCACTCGAAGGACACGGGCGCCTCGGCGATGCGCGGCGGCTTGACGGCCAGCGAGGGCAGGGTGGTGAAGCCCACGTGGTCGATCTCGCTCTGCTGCGGCGGCAGGTGCTCGCCGCAGCGGTGCATCTGCGCGGCGATGGCCTCGTCGGCCATGTGCACCACGAACTCCTTCTCGCGCAGGATGTTGGCCGCCGTGTCCTTGAGGTGCCCGTCGTGCTGGCGGTTGATGCTGACCATCACGATGGGCGGGTCCTCGCCCAGCATGTTGAACATGCTGAAGGGTGCGGCGTTGACCACCCCGCCCGGGCTGAGCGTGGTGATCAGCGCGATGGGCCGGGGCACGATCAGGCTGGCCATCAGCTTGTAGCGCTGGTAGGCCGTGAGCTGCTCGAAATCGATGGCCTGGGTGGCCGTGGGGATGGGGATCATGGCAGTGCGCCTTCCACGCCTTCGATGTACCACTTCATGCCCCACAGCTCGGCATCGCTGATGACCTGACCCGGCGCGACCTTGATCTTGCCGGCCTGGTCCTTCACGGGGCCCTGGAAGGGGTGGAAGCTGCCGGCCACGATGGCGGCCTTCTTGTCGTTGAAGAGTTTGACCACATCGGCGGGGATCGCAGGGTTGAGCGCGGCCAGCTCGATCATGCCCTCCTTCATGCCCCACTTGGTGTCTTGGGCCTTCCACTGGCCGTCGAGCACCTGCTTGACCTTCATGCGGTAGTACACGCCCCAGTTCACGGTGTTGGCCGTCAGGTGGGCCTTGGGGCCGAAGCGGGTCATGTCCGAATCCTGGCCGAAGGCGTACAGGCCCTTCGCCTGGGCCAGCTGCACCACGGCGGGTGAATCGGTGTTCTGGTAGAGCACGTCCGCGCCCTGGCCGATCAGCGCGTCGGCGGCCTGGCGCTCGCGGGTCGGGTCGTACCAGCTGTTGATCCAGATCACCTTGGTCTTGATGGCCGGGTTCACGCTGCGCGCGCCGTGCGTGAAGGCGTTGATGTTGCGCAGCACCTCGGGGATCGGGTAGGAGGCGACGAAGCCCAGCGTGTTCTTCTTCGTCATCTTGCCGGCCAGCATGCCCAGCAGGTAGGCGCCTTCATAGAACTTGGTCTGGTACAGCCCCAAGTTCTTGGCCATCTTGTAGCCGGTGGCGTGCTCGAAGATCACCTCGGGGTGGTCCTTGGCGACCTTGACGGTCGACTCCATGAAGCCGAAGGAGGTGGTGAAGATCATCTTGCAGCCATCGGCCACCAGTTGGCGGATGACGCGCTCGGCATCGGTCGATTCGGGCACGTTCTCGACGAAGACGGTCTGGATGCGCGGGCCGAACTCCTTCTCGATCAGCTTGCGGCCGAGCTCGTGCTGGAAGGTCCACCCGACGTTGGCCACGGGGCCGGGGTAGATGAAGCCGATCTTGAGCGGGCCGCTGGCGGCATGGGCCCAGGGCGTGGCGAGCGTGGCGGCGGCAAGGGCGCCGAGGAGCAGGAAGCGGCGGTGCATGGCAAACATCCGGTGGTTGATTTAATTGTATACAAACAACAATCGTGCCAGCCTTCATGTTTAATTAAATTGTTGATTTAATTGATAAATTTCAAATAAAGTAAATTGTGCACAACAATGATTGGCATTGCGGTTGCGCTACTATGGGGCATGTGCGCCCCGTTCAGGGGCTGATGTTGGCGTTTCGTCGGGCATGGGGCTTGTGGCTTGACTGTCGCCTTCCGGTACCATCGAGCCCCTCCAATGACGCTCCGGCCTGGCATCACAAGTGCTTGGACCCAGCGTGAACCGAAGCGCGCCACATGCCCGTGATCCCGCCGTCCCATGAAGCGATGGCCCGTCCTGCCGGACGGGCGGATTCGCTCGGGTGCTCGGCAGACCGTCTGCATGGCAGCCAGGAATTGAGCGCCGGCGATCTGGTGTTCTATCGCAAGCAGGCGGGTGAGGCTGCCATCAGCCATGTGGAGACTCCCGCGTCGGGCCGGGGCTTCCTGGTCGGCGTGTCCATGAAGGAAGGGCATCGTCGGCGCCTGCTCAAGGGCGCGCGCTCCAGCCTGCACGATTTCGACAACAACGCCATCTATGTTCGCGACTTCGCCGAGGACTACCGGGCCGACCTTCATGGGTCGTTCGACTTCCTGCTGATCGAGGTGCCGCGCATCTTCGTGGCCCGGATGAATGACGAGCGGAGCGGGCGTGAGGTGCGGGACATGGCATGCGGCGCGGGGCTGCACGACCCCATCCTGGCACACCTTGCCCAGGCCGTGGCACCGGTGCTTGAGCAGCCCCAACTGGCCAGCCCTTTGTTCCTGGAGCAGCTCGGCATCGCCATCGGCACCCGGCTTTATGAGCACTACGGCCAGGCCGTGCCGGAGCGCCAGGCGCGGCGCACCGGCCTGTCGAAGGGCCACGAGGTGCTGGCCAAGGACATGCTCTTGTCCCAGGGCGACGAGCCGGCCACGATCGCGGACATCGCCAAGGCATGCCGGGTCTCGCGCAGCTACTTCATGCAGGCCTTTCGCGAGTCCACCGGGACGACACCCCACCAGTGGCTGATCAAGCAGCGCGTGGCGCAGGCGTGCCGGCTGCTGCGCGAGACCGGGCTGCCCCTGGCTGACATCGCGGCGGACTGCGGCTTCTCGGACCAGAGCCATTTCGGCCGCGTGTTCGCCCGTGCCGAAGGCATGGCCCCGGGCAAATGGCGGCGCCACGCGCACCGCTGAGCGCGCCAGGCCGATCCATGTACTTTTGTTCAAAGCCCGGGCGATTGTTCTAGATCGGCCGGGTCACGCCGCCTACCCTCAGGCCAGTCGCTCACCGGACACCGCCGGTGCGCTCCCACTGTCTCCTGGAGGTCGATCGACGTGCTGCCGTGGCTTGCCACCCCTCCCATGCCGGCCACGGCACCCGTGGCCGTGGGTGAGTACGTGGTTCAACCACGCGAGCGCAGGTTGCTGGACACGCGTGGTCAGGCCGTGCCCATTGGCGGACGCGCGTTTGAGCTGTTGCTCGCGCTCATAGAGCGTGCGGGCCAGGTGGTCAGCCTTGATGAGCTGAAAGAGCTGGCCTGGCCCGGCATCGTCATCGAGCAGAACACCTTGCGTGTCCACATGGCGAGCCTGCGCAAGGCGCTTCGCGACAACCAGAAGGAGGCTCGTTACATCGCGACGATCCCCGGGCGGGGCTACAGCCTGATCTGTGGCGCCTGCACGCTCGTGCCCCACGACGAAGGCACACCGCGCGGCCAGGTCCCCGTGTCATGGCACAGGATGAAAAGGACCTTGCCCTCCAACCATGATCCGGTGGTGGGGCGTGACGACGAACTCGCCGCGCTGGTCGGGACTGTCCAGCGCCATCGCGTGACCACGCTGGTGGCCGGTGGCGGCATGGGCAAGAGCACCTTGGCGCGGGAGCTTGCTCTGCGCGTGATGCAGGCCTTCGACGACGAGGTGCACTTCATCGACCTGGCAGATGGCCCGGACGCGGCAGTGGCCGAGGCCCTCCCGGCGCTCGCCGGACTGGCGGGCCTTGCTGGCAAGAGAAGCCTGTTGGTCCTGGACAACTGCGACAAGGCGCTGGATGCGGTCGCCTCGTCGGTGCTGCAATGGGCGGCGCATGGTGATCTGGTCCATGTGCTGGCGACGAGCCGCGAACCGCTGGGCTTGCCGCATGAGCAACTGCACTGGCTGCGGCCGCTCGAGATCCCTGACATCGGATCCTTGCGCCATGAAGGGACGCCGGCGCTGCATAGCCCGGCGGTTGCGTTGCTGGCCGACAGGATCAGGGCCCACGATGGTGGGCGGTTTCGCCTGACGCAGGACAACATGGCCGATGCCATCGCGCTGTGCCGCAGGGTCGAGGGCCTGCCCCTGGCCATCGAATTGATGGCGCAGAACGCGGCCCGGTTGGGCCTGCGCTCCACGAAGAGCCTGTCTGCCGAAGAGCTGCTCGCACTGCCGCATCCCCGACGCACAGCACCGAAGCGCCATGCGAGTCTGGAAGCCTTGTGCCGATCCAGCCTGGAGCTTCTGGGCGATGTGGACCTGGCCGTGTTGCGCCGCTGCAGTCGATTGGGCGAGTCGTTCACCTTCGATGCGGCCCGGCAGTCCCTGGCGTCGCTTGAGGGGGCATCCACCTCGATGCCGGGCCACCTGATCGGCTTGCTGGAAAAGTCCCACATCGAACCAGCGCTGGATGTGGGCCCCGGCCACTTTCGCGTGCCTGCGCTGATGCGGAGTTTCTTCGCAGCTGGAGCTGAACGCCAGGGCGCATGAACAGATGATCGTGCACCGTGCCTGGCTACAACTTCGCGAGCGGTGTCTCGGCCTGTATCCTGGCCATCCAGGCGTGTTGCCAAGGTCTTCTGCCCTGTGACCGCGTGGGGATTGGCGCCACGGATGGTGCTGATGGCGCCTTGGGGTGGGGCAGGCTGGAGGCGGTGATCAAGCCCCTGGACACGGCGAGGCTGGTGGCCTGCGTCCGGCTCGATGCGCCCAGCTTGTCCAGCAAGGCCTTCACATGGGCCTTCACGGTGCTCAGGGAGATGGCCAGGGCGGCCGAGATGTCCTTGTTCGAGCAACCTGCTGCGACCAGGCCGAGCACCTGCCGTTCACGTGCGGTGAGCGAGGCGCGTGTGAGGCTGTCGGCGACGCGTTGCGTGGCCTGGGCGCACAGATACCGCCCACCTGCGGCCACGGACCTGACGGCCTCGATCAGCTCCTGCACCGGACTGCCCAGGCCGATGTAGCCTTGGATGCCGGCGTCCAGCGCCGCCCTGACGTTCTCTTCCGTGTCGTGGGGGGTGATGACAAGCAGCCTGGCCGCAGGGGCACGGACGGTGCGTTCCAGTTGCCGGCGTTCGGCGGCGATCCTCAGCCCACAGGCCAGGTCGGCGATCACGACATCCACCAGCGGCTCGACATACCGCCCGTTGAGCATTGATGCACAGACCACCAAGATGTCTGCTCGCTCGTTGAAGACCGTGTGCAGGCCGATCGACACGAGTGGGTCTTCATACGCGATGAGGACTTTCAGGCAGGGGTGGTGCAGGGGCATCGGCTACGGCTCGGTTCTTGGTGTGTCCATGGTGCCTCTGGCCCCCGTGCTTGGCGAGTGATGAGTTGTGAAATCTTGTTCAGTGCATGTTCCCCTCTCTCGATCGGAGGATGTCAAGCCGCGCATCGCTGCGCACACTGCAGGGCTTCTCACCGATCGATGTCATGTGGGCTTTGGCATGAAACGCAAGACCTGTCCCCCTTCTTTGCACCCGACCTACCGGCCACCAGTGCTCATCTTGTGGGCCACGGGGCCCGTGGCCAGGTGGTTCATGATGCTGGCGCTGTGCGCGGCCTACATCCAGGGCGGCCTGGTCAAGGCGTTCGATGTCCCGGGCGCCACGGCGGAAATGGTGCATTTCGGGATCCAGCCGGCGGCGCCCATGGCCCTGGCCACCATCGTCCTGGAGCTGGGCGCGAGCGCCATGGTGCTGTCTGGCCGGTGGCGGTGGCTGGGCGCGCTGGCCCTGGCCGGCTTCACCTTGATGGCGAACTTCGTGGCCAACCGCTTTTGGGATGCCCCGGCCGCCGAGCGCATGATGCTCGCCAACGGTTTCTTCGAGCACATTGGCCTGGTGGGGGGCTTGTGCCTTGTCGCGTGGATGGACCTGCGTGAGCGGCTGGATGCCTGAGGGTCAGTGGGCGGGCCGTGGCTTGTTCAGCACAGCGCGGGCCAGCAGCAGATCGCGGGTGCCGTGCCCTTCGGTGAACTGCGCCAGCACGCTCGCCAGCAAGGCCTGGCCTTCTTCGGCTTTCGGGCCAACAGCCCACCGCTGCGCGAGGCTGGTGGCCGAACGCAAGGCCCAGGCCAGGGCGCCTTGCTGCCTGGCCTGCCGCAGGGATTGCTGCAGCTGGGTCTCTGCCCGGCCCAGCAGGCTGGGCGAGGCCTCTTCGGTCTCCAGCCAGGCCAGTGCCTGCGCGCGCATCACCTCTGGTGCGCACCAGCCCACCAGGCACTTGTGGGCCCTTTCCAGGCCGCGTTGGTCCAGGCTGTGGCGGCTGAACGTGGCGGCATGGTCCACCAGCACCAGGTTGCTGTTGGCATGGATGGCTCGCGCACACCGGGGGTTGTCGAGGCCCAGTTCGATGATCGTGTCGATCGCCTCCAGCCAGGCGGCCCATTCGAACATCAGGCCGCGACGCACGGCCTCCTCCCGCAGACGCCTGGAGAGTGTCCGCGCATGCGCCATGTCGCCACGCCACAGGGCCACGGGCAGGGCCGCGAGGCCGATCAACTGGGACAGTGCCATGTCGTCCTCGTCGGTGGCGGCTTGCACCAGTTCACGGCACAGGGCGTCTGCGCTGTCCGGCCTGCCTTGCAGCCAGGCCGTTCGCGCCAGCACGATCTGCGCCCCGGCCTGCTGTGACATCACGCTGGCAGGCAGGTCGAAAGAAGGCTTCCAGCCCTGGTGGGCCACCACCCGGCGGGCCAGCTCCTGGGCCGTGTCGTGATGGCCCAGCAGGTGATGCGACACCGCCAGCATGCGCTCGCAGGACGATGTGGCCTGGGCGTCGCTCGGGTGGATGCTGCGCGCCTGCAGATACAGGCCATTGTCCAGGCCGCCTTTGAAGTTCCCGTTGCTCACGTTCTCGAAAAAGTTGATGAGCAGGCACGAGATGAGCTGCTCTTGCGAGCCGATCTGCTTGGCCAGGGCCAGGGCTTTTTCGCCATGGAAGGTGTCGCGCGTGCGGGGGCTGATCTGGGGGCCATCCAGGAGCACGATGATGCGGTGCATGCGCAGCTCGGCCATCGGATCGCCGCCCCGGTCTTCCAGGGCCTCGAGGATCTGCCTGGCCAGCACGACATGGTCGGCCAACTGGTGCAGCTGAAAGCCCAGCACCCAGGCGTCGGACATCAGCGCCTCGGCCCGTGCCAGGCCGTCCGGCTGCGCAAGCGTGCGGCTGACCGCGGTTAGCACATCGACCGAGAACGGGGCGTATCGGGCCAGCCATGCCTCATGGTCGAGCCGTGGCCAGTCAAGCCTGGCTTCCTGCAGTTTGCGCTGCATGTGATCGGCATGGCGCCTGGCCGCGTGGTCCCACGCACCGCTGGCGCGCAGTTGCTCCTGCGCGAACGCGCGGGCCATGCCATGCATGTGGAAGCGGACGGGTTCGGCCAGGGCGTCCGCATACAGCCAGGACTTGTTGCCCAGGGCCGCAACGGTCAGGCGCACATCGGTTGGGCTCAACCCAAGGGCATCATCACCGGCGACAAGCACCGCGCAGTCCATGCTCATGCCGGTGGTGAACACGGACAGGTGGTGCAGAACGCGCTTTTCGACGGGCGACAGGAGCTGGTGGCTCCAATCGAGCATGGCATGCAGGGTCTGGTGGCGTGAGGCCGCCATCCGCCTGCCGCCGCTCAGCGCGAGCAGCTTCTCGGCCAGGCCATCCATCACGCCGCGCAGCGAGAACGCCCGCACCAGGGCCGCTGTGAACTCGATCGCCAACGGGATGCCATCGAGCTGGCGGCACACCTCGACCACCTCAGCGAGGTTCTCTTCGGTGAGCTCGAACCGGTCGTCTCCCGCACGGGCGCGCTCGGCGAAAAGCTGGACAGCGGAGAAGCGCAGCGCCTCCTGCACGTTCAACGGCACGGCGTCGGGTGGCACCGTCAGGGGGGTCAACAGGTGGACCCATTCGCCCGCCGCTCGCACCGGCTCACGGCTGGTGGCCAGGATGCGCACCTGAGGACATTCATCCAGGATGCGCTCGATCAGCAGGGCCAGTGGCGCCAGGACGTGTTCACAGTTGTCGACGACGATGAGCGCCTGCTGCGTGGCGATGTGCTTGAGCAGGCGTGATTCGAGGTGCCCGGCCACCGTCGGCACATTCAATGCGCTGGAGAAAGCCTCGGTGACCGAGCCCGACGTGGCCACGGTGGACAGGTCCACGAACCAGGCGCCTTGGGCATGTCGCGCAGACACCGCCTCGGCCACCATCAGGGCCACGCTGGTCTTGCCCAGGCCGCCGGCCCCGACGATGCTCACGAAGCGCTGCGTCAGCAGTTGCGCCGACAGCGTGGCGACCACGTCGCCCCGACCCACGATGCGCGCCAGCACGGGGGGCAGGCGCGTCGCGCTGGGCGGCACGGGTGGCAGGGCGACGGCGCTGTCGTGGTGCGTGAAGACCTCGGCAACGAAGCTGTAGCCGCGGCCTGGCACGTTCGCGATGCGGGGCCCCTGGTGCTGGTCCGACCCAAGGGCCTTGCGCAGCGCGGCCACGTGGACACGCAGGGTGTTCTCTTCGACGACTTCGCGGGGCCAGAGATGCCGCATCAGCTCATCGCGGCTGAGCACCTGGCCGGCATGCTCGACCAGGACGATGAGCAGGTCCAGGGCCCGGCTGCCGATGCGGACAGGCTGGCCGTTGTCGAGCAATCTGCGCTGCGTGCGATACAGCAGGAAGGGCCCGAAACCCAACGCCGGCTTGATGGGTTCCAGAGCCGGTGTCGCCTGGGGCGGGGCTGCGTTCAACGCGGGCTCCAGAAAACTGACGGGATGTGTCAGATTTTAGGATGCCTTTCCTTCCGGCATGGGCCTTCTGGACAGTTTTCTGGGCGAGTGCGGTGCACCATGGCCATCCCGGCGATAGGCGTCGTGGTGGAGGGGCGTGGATCCGGTTTCCTCAGGCCGTTCAGGCCGCGAACTGCAAGGCCTCGCTGCCGTGGTGCGGCGCGGCGCCCATCACGGCGTGGCTGGCCATGTGCTCTGTGGTTACCAGGCCGCGGCGTGTGGCGATGTTCGCCGCTTCGGTGCGCCGGCGCACACCCAGCTTCTCGAGGATGGCCTTCACGTGGGTCTTGATCGTTCCCTCGCTCACGCCCAGCCGGTTGGCAATCATCTTGTTGCTCCAGCCTGCCACCACGAAGTGCAGCACCTCGGTCTCGCGGTTGGTCAATGCCTGGTACGAGAACCGGTCGGCAATGCGCTGGGCCGCGGACGAAGTCAGGAAGCGCTGGCCTCGACTCAGGGCCATGAGGCCATCGGTCACTTCATCCAGCCGGCATCCCACCAGCACATAACCCAGGATGCCCTGTGAAAGGGCTTGCTGGACATCTGCCTCGCGGTCACGGGGCGTCACCACCATGACCCGTGGGGGAGTGCTGCGGCCCCAGGTGTGCCTGAGCAGGGCCATGCCGGTGTCGTAGTCGCACACAGTGACCTGGGTACTCCCGGCGGCATTGAACAGCGCTGGAGGATCGAGCGCAGGCCTGCCATCGTGGTGGAGTCTGAAGCGGATGTCATCACGCAGCACAGCGGTGATGCCGAGCCGAATCAATGGGTCACGGTGGCACACCGCGACGGTGATCCCGGCAGGATCGACGATTCTGGTGGCTGGCAGCATCATGCGCTCCTGAGGTCTTGATGCTGCCACGATAGTGAGAATGCGCCTTTCTGCCTATTGAGCCTTGGTACATCACTCCAATGGCCAGGTAAGGCCCTGCCAGACTAGAGCGACAGGTAGTGGTGAACCACCGGCTTGTCCGGGCCGATGTGGAACTTCAGCAGTTCGCCCTGCAGATCGGCGTCGGATTGGGACACCCGGTGGTGCTGCCGCAGGTGCTCTGCCCACGATTCGACCTGGAACCACTCCATCAACAGCTCGGGCTCCTTGGTGTGCTCGACGATGCCCCAGGCATACGCACCGTCGCGCCGGCGCTCTGCGGACAGCCGCTTCAAGGCGTCAATGAACGGAGGGCGATCCTGAGACCGGACACGGTATTCGATCTGGATCAGCACCGGGCCCCGGTCGTGCGCCACCGGCTCGGCCACCAGGGGCTCGGGCCAGTGCTGGGAGGGCTGAAGATCAGCCTCGCCCTTGGGCAGGCGCAGGCGGTGGAAGACGAAGGCCATCACGGTCAGCCCCACGGCCGAGATCAGCAGCGCACCTTGCAGACCCAGGGCCTGGGCCACCAGGCCCCAGCCTAGGCTGCCCGCGGCCATCGCGCCGTTGAACACCATCAGGTAGATGGCCAGCCCGCGGCCCCGCACCCAGTTGGGCAGGATGGCCTGCGCCACACCGTTCAAGGTGGTCAGGGCGATGATCCAGCCGGCACCCAGCACCAGGAGCAGCAGCACGGCCGCCCATTGAGGCGGCGCCAGGAGCAGGGCCGCCATGACGCTGGCGGTGAGGATCGCCGCCAGCAGCACCAGGCCATCGGTGTCCAGGCGGGTGCGCAGCCGGGGCAGCAGCAGGGCGCCACCGATGGCGCCGGCCCCCACCGCGCCCAGCAGCACGCCATAGAAGCTGGCCGAACCGCCCAGCATCTGGCGCGCCACCAGGGGCAGCAGGGCCCAGACCGCGCTGGCAAACAGGAAGAACACTGCCGCGCGCACCAGCACGACATGCAGCTCCTTGCTGGCACGCGTGTAGCGCAACCCCGCACGGAAGGCGCTCAGAAAGTCTTCAGACAGGGCGTTCTGCGTGGCCGGCGGCCGCTTCCACAGCAGCAGGGCCGTGATGACGAAGGCGTAGCTCAGCAGGTCGACACCATAGGTGGTGGCGGCGCCCAGGCTGGCGAGCACCAGGCCCCCGGCGGCGGGTCCGATGGCTCGCGCGATGTTGATGCCCAGGGAGTTCAGGGCCACCGCGTTCTTGAGGTCGGCGCGCGGCACCAGCTCCGGCACGATCGATTGCCAGGTCGGCCCCATCAGCGCAGCGCCGATGCCGCCGATGAAGGTGAGGGCGATCAGCGATTCGACGGATTGCAGGCCCATGGCCGACAGGGTCAGCAAGGTGCCGCTGACCCCGGCCAGCAGGATCTGCACGCCGATCAGGAAGCGGCGGCGGTCCAGGATGTCCGACAGCACGCCGGCCGGGATGGCCAGCAGGAAGATGGGCAGGGTGGCGGCCGTCTGGATCAGGGCGACGGCGGTCGGGCTGGCCGACAGGTCGGTCACCAGCCAGGCGCTGGCCACATCGCGCATGAAACTGCCGATGTTGCCCAGCACGGTGGCCACCCACAGCATGGCGAAGACGGGCTGGCGCAGGGGGNCACCCACAGCATGGCGAAGACGGGCTGGCGCAGGGGGGCAAAGCTCCCCGATGGATTGGCTTGTTGGGTCATAAAGGTGTGTTCAAGCCCTCCACCCTGTGCGCAGGGTGGAGGGCATCATCGGGAGGCGGATGAGCTCAGACCGCCCAGCAGGCGCAACCGAGCGAGCCCCAGAAGCTCTTGAAGTCGGACACGGGCGCATCGCCACCCCACGACTTGGCGTGGTTGTGGCCGTGCACCTGGCACGACGTGGCGCAGGCACAGGCCACGCTCATCGCGGCCTGCAGCGGCTTGCCTTCGTTCTCGCCCCAGGCGCCATAGCCCTTGAAGGTGCGCACGGGCGACCAGTCGGGCATGGCCGGTGGCGGTGAGGATTCATCGTGCGTGGCGAAATCGCCCGCGCCCCACACCACCTTGCCGCCGACCACGGTCAGCACCGAGGTGGTATCGATGATCTCGCTCTCGGCACAGGCGAAGAAGTCGCGGTCGGGCACCACCAGGTCGGCGAGCATGCCTTCCTCGATCCGGCCCTTCTTGCCGACCTCGTTGCTGAACCAGGTCACGTTCTCGGTCCACATGCGCAGGGCGGTTTCGCGGTCCAGGCAGTTGCGCTGGGGGTAGAGCTGCATGCCGCCCACGGTCTTGCCGGTGATCAGCCACGACAGCGACACCCATGGGTTGTACGAGGCCACGCGCGTGGCGTCGGTGCCTGCCGAGACCTTCATGCCCTTCTCCAGCATCTTGGCCACCGGCGGCGTGGCTTCTGCCGCGCCATGGCCGTAACGCTCGACGAAGTACTCGCCCTGGTAGGCCATGCGGTGCTGCACGGCCACACCGCCGCCCAGGGCTGCGATGCGGTCCATCGACTTCTCGGAGATGGTCTCGGCGTGGTCGAAGAACCAGTTCAGGCCTTCGAGCGGCACGTCCTGGTTGACGCGCTCGAACACGTCCAGCGCGCGGCTGATGGTCTCGTCGTAGGTGGCGTGCATGCGCCAGGGCCAGCGGTTCTGCGCCAGGATGCGCACCACCTCTTCCAGGTCGTCTTCCATCTCCGGGCCCATGTCGGGGCGTGGCTCGCGGAAATCCTCGAAGTCGGCCGCCGAGAACACCAGCATCTCGCCGGCGCCGTTGTGGCGGAAGTAGTCATCGCCCTGCTTGTAGGTGGAGCCGGCCGTCCAGCGCAGGAAATCTTCCTTCTCCTGCTTGGGCTTCTGGGTGAACAGGTTGTAGGCCAGGCGGATGGTGAGCTGCTGGTCCTTGGACAGCTGCTCGATCACCTGGTAATCCTCGGGGTAGTTCTGGAAACCACCGCCGGCATCGATGGCACCGGTGACGCCAAGGCGGTTCAGATCCCGCATGAAATGCCGGGTCGAGTTGATCTGGTACTCGAGCGGCAGCTTCGGGCCGCGGGCCAGCGTGGCGTACAGGATGGCCGCATTGGGCTTGGCCAGCAGCAGGCCCGTGGGGTTGCCGGCGGCATCGCGCAGGATCTGCCCGCCCGGCGGCTCGGGCGTGTCCTTGGTGTAGCCCACGGCGCGCAGCGCGGCGCCGTTGAGCAGCGCGCGGTCGTACAGGTGCAGGATGAAGACGGGCGTGTCGGGGGCGACGGCGTTGAGCTCTTCCAGCGTGGGCAGGCGCTTCTCTGCGAACTGGTGCTCCGTGAAGCCGCCGACCACGCGCACCCATTGCGGTGCGGGCGTCACGTCGACCTGGCGCTTGAGCATGCCCATGGCATCGGCCAGCGAGCGCACGCCGTCCCAGCGCAGCTCCATGTTGAAGTTGAGGCCGCCGCGGATGATGTGCAGGTGGTTGTCGATCAGGCCGGGCAGCACGCGGCGGCCACGCAGGTCGATGACCTTGGTGTTCGGGCCCGCCAGCGCCATGACCTCCTGGTCGTGGCCCACGCGCAGGAAGCGGCCATCCTTGATCGCCACGGCCTGGGCGGTGGGCTGGGCACGGTTCAACGTGGTGAACAGGCCGCGGTGCAGGATGAGGTCAGCGGTTTCAGCCATGGTGGATTTCCTTCGAGGGTTGCGTGCCGGCGCACTTGGGCATCTCGCCAAACACGTGCGGCTTGACGTGATGATGCAGCCAGGAGACCTGGGCCGATTCGTGGCCGAGCACTTTCTTGACCAGCGGTGGCAGCTGCTCGCCGACCAGGATGCCGAGCAGCCCCACCAGGGCGATCACGGGGGGCGCCGGAGAGCGCACGTTGAACAGGGCGTAGATGACGCCCACGAGCAGGCCGATGGCCAGCGAGACGAGGTAGGGTTTCATGGCTGCATCCAGGCAAGGCGTTGAAATGAAAGAACCGCGGAGCGGCACGGCGCCGGTCCGCGGTTCCGATCCGTCGTGGTTCAGCCTTCGTGGGCGCCGAACATGGTCTTGGCGTAGATGATGCCCAGGCCATAGGCGCCACCGAACTTCTTGGCGATGCCCGTGGTCAGGTCATAGGTCTCGGTGCGGGCCCAGTCGCGTTGCAGCTCGAGCATGTACTGCAGCGAAGTGACGGGACGTGCGCCGGCCTGGATCATGCGTTCCACAGCGCGCTCATGCGCTTCGGTGGACACATCGCCGCAGGCATCGGTGATGATGTAGACCTCGAAGCCTTGCTCCAGGGCGGACAAGGTGGGGCCGACGATGCAGACCGAGGTCCACAGGCCGGCGAACACGATGCGTGGCTTGCCGATGGCATTGATCACCTTGATGACGTTGGCGTCTTCCCAGGTGTTCATCGACGTGCGGTCCAGCAGCTCCTGGCCAGGAAAAGCCTCGGTGATCTCGCTGAACATCGGGCCCGAGAAGCTCTTCTCGGCCACGGTCGTCAGGATGGTGGGCACCTTGAAGCCGGCGGCGGCGTTCGAGATCAGCGCCGCATTGTTGCGCAGCTGGACGGCGTCGATGGACTTGGTCGCAAAGGCCATCTGCGACTGGAAGTCGATCAGCACCAGGGCGTGGTTGGTGGGGTTCAGCAGCTGGCTGCCGGGCGTGGGGGTGGCGGTGATGTTGCTCATGATGATGTACCTTCAGGTGAATGGGCCGGCGGACTGGGCTCAGCCCTTCAGGAAGGCCAGCAGGTCGGCGTTCAGCTTGTCCTTGTGGGTGTCCGTCAGGCCGTGGGGCGCGCCGGGGTAGACCACCAGCTTCGAGTTCTTGACCAACTTGGCCGAGGCCTGGCCGGCGGCGGCGATGGGCACGATCTGATCGTCATCGCCATGCACCACCAGCGTGGGGATGTCGAACTTCTTGAGGTCTTCGGTGAAGTCGGTTTCAGAGAAGGCCTTGATGCAGTCGAATGTGGCCTTGTGGCTGGCCTGCATGCCCTGCACGTAGAACCAATCGACCAGGCCTTGTGAAACCTTGGCGCCCGGGCGATTGAAGCCGAAGAAGGGGCCGGAGGCGATGTCCTTGTACAGCTGGGCACGGTTGGCGCGCTCACCGGCACGGATGCCGTCGAACACCTCGATGGGCAGGCCGCCGGGGTTCTTGTCGGTCTTGAGCATCTGTGGGGGCACGGCGGAGATCAAGCCTGCCTTGGCAACGCGCTTGGTGCCATGGCGGCCGATGTAGCGCGCCACTTCACCACCGCCGGTCGAAAAGCCGAACAGCGCGGCGCCCTTGAGGTCCAGCTTGTCGATCACGGTGGCCAGGTCGTCGGCGTAGGTGTTCATCTCGTGACCGCCCCAGGGCTGGCTCGAGCGGCCGTGGCCGCGGCGGTCATGGGCGATGACACGGTAGCCGCGTTCGGCCAGGAACAGCATCTGCCCTTCCCAGCTGTCCGAGTTGAGCGGCCAGCCGTGGCTGAACACGACGGGCTGGCCGTCGCGAGGACCCCAGTCCTTGTAGTAGATCTGGGTGCCGTCTTTGGTGGTGATGTAGCTCATGTCGGGTCCGTTTGGTGAGGTGGGTGAAGAAGCGGGGGTGGCTGCCGAGGCAGAACCTGCGGCGCCTGCCAAGGGCAGGGCCAGTGCGGCGGTCAGGCCGGCGCCCTTGATCAGGGCATCCCGGCGGGCGGGGTTGGTGGGATCGGTGGATGGGGAGGGCATGGCCCAGGCTCCTGAGGCTTGGTGAACAGAAGAAAGCTTAGGTCTGCAGGCCGCCATGCAGGAGTGCAGGAAGGCGGGCGCCGGCCCCTCTCGTAAGAGAGAGGAGCGCACTTGCTGCGGGCGGGGGCTGCTGGGGTCTGACGGCTCAGTACGCAGGCAGCTCCCGGGGGCGCAGGTCGAACACCAGCACCTCTGCCTGCTCGCCATGGTCAAAGCGCAGCGCCCCGGCGTGGCGGATGCGTGCGCCGTCGCCTTCGGCGAGGGGTTCCCCATTGACCTGCAGGCTGCCGCGGGCGACGTGCACGTACACATGGCGGTCGGCGCCCACGTCCAGTTCGGCGGCTTCATCGCCATCGAACAGGCCGGCGTAGACCCGGGCATCCTGGCGCACGGACAGCGAACCATCGATGCCATCTGGGGTGATGATGGCGCGCAGGCGGCCGCGCTTGTCGGCCTGGTCGATGTGCACCTGCTGGTAGCGGGGCTCGGCGCCACGTTCGTTGGGCACGATCCAGATCTGCAGGAAGTGCACCGGATCAACTCCCGAGTGGTTGAACTCGCTGTGCTGCACACCGCTGCCGGCGCTCATCATCTGCACGTCGCCGGGGCGGATCACCGAGCCGGTGCCCATCGAGTCCTTGTGTTCCAGCGCGCCGTCGAGCACATAGGAAAAGATCTCCATGTCGCTGTGGCCGTGGGTGCCGAAGCCCTTGGCTGGCTGCACGCGGTCGTCGTTGATCACCAGCAGGTCCGAAAAGCCTTGCTGCTTCAGATCGCGGTAGTGGCCGAACGAGAAGGTGTGGCGGGATTGGAGCCAGCCATGGTTGGCGCGGCCACGCTGGTCTGCTTTGCGGATGTCGATCATGGTGCTGGTCCTGGTAGGTGATTCGATGAAATTCACACTGAGGTGTTGGGGTTTAGTGGTGGGATGGATGAAGTATCTGGCGCCATTGAAGCGTCCAGGTTGAAGGTTTGATGGCGTCATCATCGAAAAAATCGATGATTGATGCGGGGGCCGATGGACCTGCCTGTAGCGCGTGGTCCCTATCTCTTCCGGGCGATGCGGCCAGGCGGCCGGGGCTCTACGGTGATCGCCCTGAACAGCGACGCATTGAAGACGCCCCATGAGCCTCACCGAACAGAAGCAGCCTTCCCGTGCGTACGCCGTGCATGCCATGCTGGGGGCCGCGGCGTGCACCCTCTCGTCGACCGTGGCGATGGCCCAGTCCGACAGAAGCCTGACCATCTACGGACGGCTCAACACGGGCCTGGAGGTGGTGCGTGCCAGTGCAGGCGACAGCGTCACCAGGCTGAGCAACTACCGCTCGGTGCTGGGCTTTCGGGGCGAAGAGGCGCTGGGCGGGGGGCTGCGCGCGCTGTGGCAGCTGGAGGGTTCGCTGGCGCTGGACACGGGGGCGGGCTCATCGTTCACGAACCGGGACACCCGTGTCGGGCTGGCCGGTCCCTGGGGCACGGCGTTCGCAGGCGTGTGGACGCTGCCCTACAACGCGGCCACCTCGGGCTTCGATCCCTTCTACCCGACCACCGCAGGCTACATGGCGATCATGGGCAATGGCTCGGCGTCCATCTCGGACAACGTGCAGAACACCAGCTCGTTCGACCGGCGGCAGGTCAACCAGCTCCAGTACTGGTCGCCCAGGCTGGGCGGCGTCACCGTCAAGCTGGGCTATGCGCTCCCTGAGGAAACCGTGGCCGGCAGCGGCGCCAGGCCCTGGCTCGCGTCCGGTTCGCTCGTGTACGAGGCGGAGGGACTCGTGCTCGCGGCTGCGGTGGAGCATCACGAGGCCTACCAGGCCAGGGACACGGCCGACATCGGGGTCAAGCTGGGGGCGGCCTACCAATGGGCCGGTGCACGCCTGGCGGCTGTGGTGGAACGACTGAACTATGAAACGACCAGTGGCGACCTCACACGCCAGGCCTGGTATGTCTCAGGCACGTATCGAATCGGCCAGGGAACCCTCAAGGCGGGCTATGCCCGCGCGGGCAATGGGTCGGGCCGCTCACGGGCGCGCGTCGGCGCCATCCACAGTGGCCCGTCGACAGGCGCGTCGCAGCTCACGGTGGGCTATGACCACGAACTGTCCAGGCGCACGACACTGCAGGCCTTTGTCAGCCAGATCGACAACCAGCGCCAGGGGCTTCATGACTTCGCGATCAACGAGGCCGGCCTGTCGGCAGGCCAGCGCGCCGGTGTCTTCACCGTGGGCATGCGGCACAGCTTCTAGGCCGATGCGCGCGTGCTGGCCGGTGCCGAGGCCGCGCGGTCTTCTTCACGCATCTCCTGCGTCAAGAAGAAGTTCAGCGCGGTCCGGATGACGGCGATCGCGGCCAGCTTGCCGATCTGGTCCCAACTGGGCGACACGGACGTCGACAGGATGTCTGCCGCCAGCTGAAGCTCGAGCGCCAGCGTCAGGTACCGGGCGAAGGTGATGCGCACCTCACCGAAGCCGGTGTCCCGGTCGATGGTGATTTTTTTCCACAAGACACGGAGCGTGGCCAGCAAGCCCACGCAGATGACCGCCGCCCCGAATGCCTCGACAAACAGGCGAAGCCATTGGACGCTGGAAAGGACAAGGTGCTCGGCGTGCTCAAACATGGTGCTGGCGAACGCCCTGATCGGGCGAACGGTAGAGGGCGACAGCGCGCATCTTCATCCGGTGGCGCGCCTGGCGCCTCTCTCTTTCGAGAGGGAGGACGGGCGGCTAGTGCACCGCCAGCGCCGGGATGGTCACGCAAAAGACCGTGCCCTGATCGCCCGACGACACCTCGATGCTGCCCTGGTGGGCCTGCACCACCTGAGAACAGATGAAGAGCCCCAGGCCCAGGCGTTCGGCATCGTTCTTCGCCGTGGTCGAGAACGCGTCGAACAGCTTGGGAATCAAGGCGGCCGGGATCGGGTTGCCCTGGTTGGCCACCTGGATGTGCAGGGCATCCTGGGACAGGTGGGCGGTGACCGAGACAGGGTGCCCAGGCGAACCATGCACCAGGGCGTTGCTGACCAGGTTGGAAACCACCTGCTGCAGCCGTGCCTTGTTGCCCCGAACCGGCCGCGGGATGTGGACATCGACGGTGATCTCGCGCGCGGGGTGGCTCTCCTGCAGTTCCTCGACGGCGTGGCCCAGGGCGTCTCCCAGGTCGTGGATGCTGGACATCTCCAGTTCCACGCCCTCTCCCAGCCGGCCACGCGCGTAGTCGACCAGGTCCTCGATCAGCTGGCGCATGCGCCGTGAGCTGCGCGCCAGCCTGGCCATGACCGCTTCGCGCACAGGCGGGCTGTCGCCCATCTGCCTGAGCACCGCCATGCCCGCATCGATGGCCGCGAGCGGGTTGCGCAGGTCATGCGCCAGCACCGCGATGAACTGCTCCCTGAGCAGCCCCGTCTCGCGCTCCTGCCGTGCCTCGCTTTCAGCCAGCCGGACGCGGCGGATCCGGCTCAGCTGGTCGGCGATGAGCTGCGCGTAGATCTCGAACATCTCGACGATGTGGCGCTGGGACACATTGAAGGGCCGGGCATCGAGCGCGCACAGGTTGCCGAAGTAGCTGTCGTCGCTGAGGATGATGGGCACGGAGATGTAGCTCTCGATGCCGTACAGGCGGGGCGTGTGGTGGCTGGCGTAGACCGGGTCCTGGCTGGCATGGTCGATGACGATGGCCTGGCGTGCCGCCCGGGATTCCGTGCACAGCGTGGTGTCGAGCACCAGGGACTGGCCTGCAACCAGGCCGAAGCCCACGTCGTCCTGCACGGCCATGGCTGTCCAGTGGGCGTCTGTCACGCGGGCGACGGCTGAAAAGCCCAGGCCGGTGGTCTTGCAGACGACGGACAGCAGCGACTGGACCGCCCGGATGCTCTCGACATCTGCGCGGTCCTGCTCGGCCCGCAAGTGCTCTTGTGCGTCAGCGATGGTGGTAATCGACATCTTGGCCTTCTCGCTCGGGACGCGTTCCAGTCTGACCGAGCATAACCGACGCGGTCACGCCGGCCGTCAGCCAGTCGGGGGCGGGACCGCGTGTCAGCGGCCCATCAGGGCGGCGGCCAGGTCGTTGTCGGCCGAAGGCGGCACGATGCGCAGCCGCGTCTGCAGTGCGGTGAGGTGCCGGTCCATCACGGCGATGGCCTCGGCGTCCTTGCCCAGGGCCAGCAGCTCGATCAACTCGGCATGCTCGTCGTGTTCGCAGGCGGCGTCGCCCGGGGCCTCGTACAGGGCCACGATCAGCGAGCAGCGCGACATCAGCTCGCTCAGCATGCGCGTGAGGTGGCGGTTGCCTGCCAGTTCGGCCAGCGCCAAGTGGAAATCGCCCGCCAGGCGCACCCAGCGGCTGTGGTCCTGCGCGTGCAGGGCTTCGTGCTCGGCCGCCAGCCGCTGGCGGAACTGGGCCAGCCGGCTGGGCGTGAGGCGCTTCATGGCCAGGGGCACGATGGCAGCCTCCAGCGCGCGGCGCGCCTCGAACACCTCGTGCGTTTCCTGCGGGGTGGGGGCGGCCACCGAGGCGCCCTTGTTGGGCACGATGTCCACCAGGCCCGTGAGGGCCAGCCGCTGCAGGGCCTTGCGCACCACGGTGCGGCTGACATTGAACACCTCGCACAGCGCGGCTTCGCCCAGGCGCGCGCCCGGAGCCAGCCGGCGTGACATCACCGCGTCGAACAGCGCATCGTGGACGGGTTCATCCAGGGCGACCTCGCCACGCTTGAGGCGTGCGCCATCAGGGCGTTCCAGCGGAGCGGGCGCGCGGCGTGGTGGCATCGATGGATCAGGGCTCGCGACGGCGCACCTTGCCGTTGTCCACGGTGACCTTGGCGCCCACGGCGTGCTGGGTGTTCAGTGTGTAGGTGTTCACCCGGCCGTTGTCCATGCGCACCGTGGTCTTGTAGACGGTGTGCTTCTTGGCGTGCTTTTCGATCTCGTTGCCCGCGAAGCCGCCGGCCACGGCACCGCCCACGGTGGTGATCGTGTTGCCGGTGCCCTTGCCCACCTGGTTGCCCAGCAGCCCGCCGACCACCGCACCGGCGGCAATGCCCAGGCCGCTGCCCTCGCCCTTCTGGGTGACGGCACGCACCTCGGTGACGGTGCCGCAGGTCTTGCAGGCGGCCTGTGCCAGACCGGCCTGGGCACCCAGGGTGAGGGTGGCGGCGGCCAGCAGGGCGCGGGTGAGGGGGCTGTGCTTGTTCATGGGTGTCTCCTTCGGAATGATAGGGCCACTGGGTGGGCCCTGTTCCTCTCAACGCGCGGCCAGGGCCGTGCGTGGACACGCAAATGAGGGGGCAGGCTCAGTCGCGTGGCACGGTGCGCGGCTTGCCGTGCTCGTCGATGGCCACGTAAGTGATGTTGGCCTCGGTGACCTTGACCAGGTGCGGGTTGACCGGGTTGCGCTCGGCCCAGACCTCCACATGCACCGTCATCGACGTGTTGCCAACGCGCACGATGCGGGCATAGATGGACAGCAGATCACCCACCGACACGGACGAGCGGAACACGAACTCGTTGACGGCGATGGTGGCCACGCGGCCGCGCGAGATGCGCACCGGCAGGGCCGAGCCTGCCAGATCGACCTGGGCCATGATCCAGCCGCCGAAGATGTCGCCGTTGCCGTTGGCATCCTTGGGCAGGGGCATCACCCGTGTGACGAGCTCCATGTCGGGGTGGAGTTCGGGCGGGGTCAGCAGGGTAGGGGGTGTGGACATAGGGAACAGCAAGCGAACGACGGTCATGTCACGGCCGACAATGCGAGGTCTTCCGTGACACGCTATTGTGAACGCATGCGCCGTTTTGCACAGTCCCCCCCCGCCGAGTCTCCCGCTTCGCCCTCATCCCAGACGCCCCAGGCGCCACAAACCGCACGCTCCGACCGCCAGACGCTGTCGCGCCTGTGGCCCTACCTGTGGGCTTACCGGGGCCGCGTGCTGCTGGCGCTGGCCTTCATGGTGGGCGCCAAGCTGGCCAACGTGGGCGTGCCGGTGCTGCTCAAGACCCTGGTCGACCGCCTCGCGCCGAACGCCACCTCGGCCCAGGCCCTGATGGTGGTGCCGGTGGGCCTGCTGCTGGCCTACGGCCTGCTGCGCCTGTCCACCTCGGTGTTCACCGAGCTGCGCGAGCTGGTGTTCGCCAAGGCCACCGAGGGCGCGTCGCGCTCCATCGCCTTGCAGGTGTTCTCGCACCTGCATGCCTTGAGCCTGCGTTTTCACCTTGAGCGCCAGACCGGCGGCATGACGCGCGACATCGAGCGCGGCACGCGCGGCGTGCACTCGCTGATCTCGTACTCGCTCTACAGCATCATCCCTACGCTGATCGAGGTGGTGCTGGTGCTGGGCTTCCTGGGCACGAAGTTCGACATGGGCTTCGTGTGGATCACCCTGGGGGCCCTGACGGTGTACATCGGCTTCACCGTGACGGTGACCAGCTGGCGCACGCGCTTTCGCAAGGAGCAGAACGAGCTCGATTCCAAGGCCCACACGCGCGCCGTCGATTCGCTGCTGAACTACGAGACGGTGAAGTACTTCAACAACGAAGGCTTCGAGACCCAGCGCTACGACGAGAGCCTGGAGCGCCTGCGCCGCGTGGCCGTCAAGAGCCAGCACAGCCTGTCGCTGCTCAACGCAGGGCAGCAGACCATCATCGCGCTCGGTCTGATCTCGATGTTGTGGCGCGCCACGCAGGGCGTGGTCGACGGCCGCATGACGGTGGGCGACCTGGTGATGGTCAACGCCTTCATGATCCAGCTGTACATCCCGCTGAACTTCCTGGGCGTGATCTACCGCGAGATCAAGCAGGCGCTGACCGACCTGGACAAGATGTTCACCCTGATGGAGCGTGACCAGGAGGTGGGCGACGCGCCCGATGCGCGCCCGCTGCTGCTCAAGAGCCCGCCGTCGGTGCGCTTCGACCATGTCAATTTTGCCTATGAGCCGGCCAGGCCCATCCTGCACGATGTGAGCTTCGAGATCCCCGCTGGCCAGACGGTGGCGGTGGTGGGGCCTTCGGGCTCGGGCAAGTCCACGCTGGGCCGCCTGCTCTACCGCTTCTACGATGTGCAGGAGGGCCGCATCCTGGTCAACGGCCACGACGTGAAGAGCCTGACGCAGGACAGCCTGCGCCGCAGCATCGGCATCGTGCCGCAGGACACGGTGCTGTTCAACGACACGGTGGCCTACAACATCGGCTATGGCCGCACGGGTGCCACGCAGGCCGAGATAGAGCAGGCCGCGCGTGCCGCCCGCATCCATGACTTCATCACCAACACGCCGCTGGGCTACGGCACGATGGTGGGCGAGCGCGGGCTCAAGCTGTCGGGCGGCGAGAAACAGCGCGTCGCCATCGCGCGCACCTTGCTGAAGGATCCGCCCATCCTGGTGTTCGACGAGGCGACCTCGGCACTGGATTCGGCCAACGAGCGCGCCATCCAGGCCGAGCTGACGGCCGTGGGCCAGGGCAAGACGGTGCTGGTGATCGCACACCGCCTCTCCACGGTGGTGAATGCGCACGAGATCCTGGTGATGGATGCGGGCCGCATCATCGAGCGGGGCACGCATGTGCAACTGCTCAACGCCAACGGGCGCTATGCCCAGATGTGGCGGCTGCAGCAGCACGAGGCTTGAGCGCTGCAGGCCTCAGTTCTTCCAGTTGATTTCCGAGCTGGTCGCACATTCCGCATCACCGGGCTCCACCTTGCATCGGATGCGCTTGAGCAGCTTGAGCCCCTGCTTGTCGTACAGCCCCTGCTCGGCCAGCTCCATGCGTGATTCGCGCATGTATTCGGCGTAGCGAGGCGCCTGCTCGGGTGGCAGCTCCATCCACAGCGCGGCGGGGATGTCGGACTCGGCCTTGCGCACCACGGCCAGGGCGTCGTCGAAGTGCGCCAGCCAGTAGCGGCGCGACGCATCGCCAAAACCCGCGGGCAGGCTGGCGCGCTCGATGATGAGCTGGTAGCTCAGGATCATGAAGGGAAAGCGCGAGATCGCACCCTTGCTGCCAATGCCCTTGTGCAGCTCCAGGGGCCTGAAGGCCACGGCCGGCGCGGCGGCCATGTCGGCCATGCCGTTGTTGAACTTGGTGGCGAAGTTGGTCACGTCGGCCGACACGGCCTGTGCACCGGCCTTCTGGATCAGGTAGGCCTGCGCCTTGTCGTGGTCGAAGGCCAGCATGCGCTTGCCGGCCAGGGCCTCGGGCGAATTGATGCGCCGGTCGTTGACCAGGCTGTAGACCGCGCCCACGTCGATCAGGCCGGCCATCTCGTACCTGCCCTGCACCACCAGGGCCGCGGCGCCTGGCGCGTTGAAGGTCTGGCTGGCCAGGCGCATCACCTGGTGGCCGGCGGCCATGTCGACCTTGCCCTGGCGCAGGATGAGCGTGGCACCGAAGGCATCGGTGGCGGCGGTGATGGGGCTGTAGGCCCGGGTGCGGAAGCTGGTGGCCAGCAGGGCCTGGCACTGGCCGGTGCGGAAGTCTTCGGCGGCGACGCGTTCGTCGGTGTAGGCCCGTGCGGTCAAGGTGACCCCGGTGGCCGCCTGCATCGCCAACACGTAATCCTTGGTGGCGTTGTACATGTCGCCGCTGGTGCCCAGCAGATCGAACACGCACAGTCGGGGGGCTCCCGGTGCGGCCAGGCAGGCTTGTGAGACCAGTGCCGCGAGCGCGGCGGCCATCCATGGGCGGGCGAAGGCGTGGGGGGGCTTGGGCATGGCAGGTGGGTGTGCTGCAGGGATCGCCAGCCTAGATCAGATGCCATCTATCGCGGTGCGTTTGCGATGAAAAAGGGGCTTCGCAGCGCGAAGCCCCTGAAACGCGGCGTGAGCCGCCGGTGGCTTGAATGCTCAGCCGCGTGCACGCCGCAGCCGCATCGCCACCAGGCCCAGTCCGGCCAGCACCATGGCCACCGACGTGGGTTCCGGCACGGCCGCCACCGTGCCGTTCTTGAAGGCCACAGCCACTTCACCGTTGTCATCCGCAAAGGGCCATAGCGGCGAAGCGCTCAGCGTGATCGCCGAGGTGCCGCCAGCCAGCGCGGTGAACGTGAGCGTGGCCGTGACGAAGTCGCCCTGCTTGCCGGCCAGGGTGTTGAAGTTCACCCCTTGCGCCAAACCCGCGACGTTGTCGATGGGGCCGGGCACCGAACCCAGTTCCCAGAAGGCGGGCACCTTCACGTTGTCCAGGCGCAGGATGCTGGCGTCGAAGCCGACGTCATAGCCGCCGCCGTAGATGATGTTCGGGAAGCCCGAGCCGACGATGTCGATCGTGAAGGTGGCGCCGATGTCCACGGGGGCCACGGGCGACTTGACCTCGATGGTCTGGGCCTGGGTCCACAGGGCGGTGGTGGCGAGCACGGCGGCGATGAGGTGTTGTTGCAGTGTCATGGTGAAGCCTTGTCAGGTTGATGGTGGTTGAACAAGAAGGAGAAACGCAAGTGGGATGCGCCAGCGGCGGGGCGATGGACGATCCGCCAGCCGCTGTTCGTGGTGCGCTGATCAGCGCTCGGTGCTGCCCAGGTGCCAGGCCGAGGGGCCAGGGGCCTTGCCCAGCAGCTTGCTGAAGCGGGCGGTGTCCAGCGCGTTGACGATGCCGTCGCCGTTGAGGTCACCCGGCAGGCCGCGCTTGCCCAGTTGTGACCGGAAGGCCGCGGTGTCCAGCGCATTCGTGAAGCCGTCGTTGTTCAGGTCGGCATCACAGGCGTTGCCGAAGCCATCGCCATCGGTGTCTTGCTGCTCCTTGTTGGCCACGCCCACGCAGTTGTCGCGGCTGTCGGGCACGCCGTCGCCATCGGTGTCGGTTTCCTTGACGGCGGCCTGGGCGCTGGCGCCATCGGGCGAGGCCACGCGCACCACCACGTTGTCGCCCTTGAAATCACCCAGGTCGATGCTGCCGTTGCCCTCGTTGTCCACGATGCCGCGGCCCAGTTCCAGGCCTGTCCTGGGGTCGTAGGCCACGGCGGTGATCCACTCCGGGGGCGGGCAGGTGCGGCAGCCGGGTTCCACCGGCACCTTGATGGTGGCGAGGGACGCCTTCAGCGTGATCCAGGGCAGGCCGAACTTCCACGGTGCGCTCACGCGCAGCTTGACGGTCGGATCACCCAGCAGGTTGTAGATGTTGAGCTCTTGCCGAAGGTTGACGATGCCGGGCCGTGTGCCGCCGCTGTTCAGCGGATGGCGGTTGGCCTGCGAGCCGGCCGCCACTTCCGAGATGTAGGACTTGGCGTAGTTCAGCAGGTCGCCCAGGCGCTGCACGGGGCTGCCGGTGCCGAAGGTGTTGATCAGGCCTGGGAACACACCATCGAACAGGCCCAGCGTGAGCTGGTTGTTGTCGGTGGTGCTGCTCTGGCGCGAATCGCCGATCACGGCCAGTGCGCCGTCCGACTTGCGCAGGAAGGCCTCGGCCCAGTAGGTGCTGGCGCTGTTGATCAGCGGGCCGCCGCCTGGTGTCACGTAGCTGGCATTGACCGTCTCGTTGTCGAAGATGCCGCTGGCGCAGTTGATGCTGAACACCACCGGGAACTGGTTGTTGGTGACGGAGATGCCACCCAGGTTGCCGGTGCTGAAGGCGGGGTCGCCCCAGCCGGTCCACCAGCCGTGGTCGCGGTGGTAGAGGATGGAGGTGCCCTGGTTGACGGCGGCCACGATGTCGGCACTGTCGGCATCCCATGCGAAGGTGGGCTTCTTCAATGCGGCCGGGATGGATGCTCCGCCGGCGTAGAACAGCGGGTTGGCATCGGAGTCGGCGTTGTACAGGCGGGCCACGCTGTAGCCCTTGCCCACGGCATGGTTGCGCACGATCTCGGAGGTTTCCACGAACCAGCGCTTGTCGCGGGTGGGTGTGTGGCTGCCGCTTTGCCGTGTCTGGAAGTAGGCGGCGAAGGTCAGCCGGCTGTAGTAATCCTGGCCGAAGATGGGGTTGGCCGGCGGGCTGTTCTCGAACGCCACCACCTTGGAGACGATGGTGTTGGCCTGGGCCAGCGTGTCCACCGGGAAGCGGCCGATGCCGAAGGGCGGGATCGTGGTGGCCGTGGCACCGGGCAGGAACTGGCCGTACCACATGTCACCGGCGTTCAGGGCGTTGTCCCACAGGTTGTTCTGGTCGTAGTGCGTGGGCACGAACTCCGAGTCACCCACGAACAGCACCCACTTCGGGCGCACCAGGTGCGTGTTGTAGTAGTTGGCGATCCAGTTGCGGATCTGCGTCTTGCTGGCGGCGGCGCCGCCGCCCGTGATCTGCGCGGTGGTGACCACGCGGGTGCTGATGCCCAGGGCCTGCTTGTGCGCCTTGAGCGCGTTGGCGGCGGCCAGGAAATTGGGGTGGGTGACGATCAGGTAGCGGGCGCCAAAGATGGCGGGGTTGATCACGATCGGAGGGGCGCAGCGCAGCTTGGCGACCAGGTCCTTGTTGACCGCGAACTGCAGCGCGGGCAGGGGCAGGGCCTCGATGCGCTGGTCGATGGGGTCGAAGCCGGCCTTCTGCGTGGTGCCGATCACGCCCTTGAGCTGCAGGCGGTCGTACGCGAAGCAGCGGCCCGGGTGCTTGATGGTGACCAGGTAGCTGGGGTAGTAGGTGATGGCCTGGCGATCGGGCGCGTAGCCGTAAGGGGCCAGGCGGTAGCCCTGCACGCTGGCATCGCCGCGGAACACGGGCAGTTCGCCCAGGCCTTGGCCGGGGGCCTTCACGCCCTTGGCGTAGACATCGGGGTCGTAGGTGAACTCGGACTGGTCGAGTTTGGAGCTGAGCGGCGTGGCATCGGGCGGCTGGATCGGGTACAGGCGGGCCTTGACCTCGGTGGGGCGCCCCTCGGGCTGGATCTCGACCGTGCCGCCATCGCCATCGACGGGCAGGGCCACCGAGAAGCCGGTGATCGGCAGTTCGGCGAAGCCCACTTCGCGGCTGTCGCTGATGGAGGTGTTGGCACCGCCGCGCTGGACGAAGCGCTGGAACACGCCCTGCGGTGTTTCCACGTTCTGCAGTTCGGGTGTGGGCACCGTGATGCGCATCACCGTGGCGCCGGCATCGCTCGAGACGGTTTCGATGCGGATGGCGGGGGCGGTCTGTGCCTGGGCGTGGGATGCGCTCAGGGCAAGCAACGAGAGGATGCAGGCAGCGTGCAGGGCACGCGGCGTGAAGTGGTGTCCTTGGGGACGGGGTTGGTGCATGTCAGCCTCCGGTGTGGTGGGGGGATTTGCGTGACACCGAACGTTCGGAAGCACACGCGGACCGGAGGTTATGGACGAGACAGGCTGGGCGAAAGCCCTCGGCCCCTAGGCTTGGGGAGGCTGGGGCGGGCCCTCCCTACAAGGAGGGCCCCAGGACTAGGGAGGGCTCCCCCAAGGCTAGGGCCCTATGGTTAGGGAGAGGTTTAACTTTGTGGGGGGCGCTTGTCCGGCGCCCCCGACGACTCAAGGGGCGATGGCCATGCCGCGCACGATCTGGCCGGCGGCGATGGCGCCGATCAGACGCGCCTGGCCGCTGGAGAGGTTGACCTCGTACAAGCGCGACTCCGGAGAACCCACGCGCGTGGCCACCAGGTATGCGGCACGCCCGGAGGCGGTGATGTCGAGTGTGGCGCGGTCGAAGTGGTCGATGCCCAATGGCCCGATGGACTGCAGATGACCGGTGTCGGGCGAGACTGGCGGACTGGCGCTTTCCGGCGAGCCGATGAGCGCCAGGTAGCCCGTGGCCGCGTCGACGGCGTAGTGGGTGGCCGTGCCGGAGCCTTTGCGGGTCTGGACCGAGGCCGTGGCCACGATGCGGGGACGGTTGCCGGCGAGCAGATCCCCGGCCTGGTAGGCCAGGGGCGTGTCGGGCTGAACGCCCGCTGCCTTGGGGTCGCCGTCGATGATCGCGCCCGAAGCCGGGTGCAGGCGCAGGTTGCCGCCCTGGTCGGACACCACCCGAAGCTGATCGGTGGCTGGGTCGAAGTCGATGCCGAAGGCGTCTCCCGGTGGCAGGCGGATGCCGCTTCCCACCGCGGTCATGCCGGCTGTGGCCGGGTCGATGCGCAGCAGACGGCCGGCGTTGCTCAGGCCGTACAGCTGGCCCAGCGCGGCCCGGTAGTCGATGGCCAGCAGTTGTTCGCCGGGCTTGAGCCCCTTGAGCGGCGCCCGGCTGTCCACCTGGCCAGGGGTGCCGGCGTTGAAGCTGATCAGCACATTGCCATCGGTGACGGCCAGCAGTGTTTCTTCACGTTCCTGGACGGGGGCCATGGCCTCCAGCGCCACGGCCGGCGCCACGGGCTTGGCAAACTTTTCCTTCACCGCCTGCACCTGCGGGATCGACGTGTGGGCGCAGGCACCCAGCAGCAAGGGCAGGGCAGCCAGGGCGGTGCGGCGAAGGAGCGGCATGGTCGTGCGGGGCATGGTCATCGTGGTGAGGAGTATGCCTGGGCAGTGCAAAGTCCTCGTGAACGGAGGGCACGCTGTCTGGCGGTGCGCGGGCGGAACGAGGGACAATCGAGGTTTGTTTCCTTGCCCGCCCGCCCCAGGACCTCGCCATGACCGACCTGACCCTGATCCGCCCCGATGACTGGCACCTGCACGTGCGCGATGGTGCCGCCATGCAGGCCGTGGTGCCCGCCACCGCCCGCCAGTTTGCCCGCGCCATCATCATGCCCAACCTGCGCCCGCCGGTGACCACGGCCGAGCAGGCCCGGGCCTACCGCGAGCGCATCCAGGCGGCCGTGCCCGAGGGCGTGTCCTTCGAGCCCCTGATGGTGCTCTACCTGACCAACAACACCCCGGCCGACGAGGTGGCGCGTGCCCGCGAGGCCGGCGTGGTGGCGTTCAAGCTCTACCCGGCCGGCGCCACCACCAACAGCGATGCGGGCGTGACCGACCTGCGCCTGACCTACAAGACGCTGGAGGCCATGCAGCGCGAAGGCCTGGTGCTGTGCGTGCACGGTGAGGTGACGGATGGCGATGTCGATGTGTTCGACCGCGAGAAGGCTTTCATCGACGACAAGCTGATCCCGCTGCGCCGCGACTTCCCTGAGCTGAAGATCGTGTTCGAGCACATCACCACCAGGGAGGCAGCGCAGTACGTGAGCGAGGCCGACCGCTTCGTGGGCGCCACGATCACGCCGCAGCACCTGCTGTACAACCGCAACGCCATCTTCATGGGCGGTGTGCGCCCGCACTACTACTGCCTGCCCATCCTCAAGCGCGAGGAGCACCGCCTGGCGCTGGTGCAGGCGGCCATCGGCGGCAGCCCGAAGTTTTTCCTGGGCACCGACAGCGCGCCGCATGCATCGCACCTGAAGGAGCACGCCAGCGGTTGCGCCGGCTGCTATACCGCGCCGCTGGCGATGGAGCTGTACGCCGAGGCCTTCGAGGTCGCTGGCGCGCTGGACAAGCTCGAAGCCTTCGCCAGCTTCCACGGCCCTGATTACTACGGCCTGCCTCGCAACACCGAGCGCGTCACCCTGCGCCGCGAGGCGTGGACCGTGCCTGAATCGCTGCCTTTCGGCGAGACCGAGATCAAGCCCCTGCGCGGCGGCGAGACGCTGAACTGGCGTTTCGTGGGCTGACGGCCGGGGGCCGCCAGCCTCAGGCCGGCAGGAAGCCTTCGACCGACAGGTAGCGCTCGCCCGTGTCGTAGCAAAAACCCAGCACGCGGGCCTTCGGGCCCAGCTCCGGCAGCTTCTGGCCGATGGCCTGCAAGGTGGCGCCTGAGGAGATGCCCACCAGCAGCCCTTCTTCGCGCGCGGCGCGGCGCGCCATCTCGCGCGAGGCCTCGGCATCGACCTGGATGGTGCCGTCCAGCAAGGTGGTGTCCAGGTTGGCCGGCACGAAGCCCGCGCCGATGCCCTGGATGGGGTGCGGCCCGGGTGCACCGCCCGAGATCACGGGTGATGCCGTGGGCTCCACGGCGAACACCTTGAGCTGTGGCCAGGCCTTTTTCAGCACGCGGGCGCAGCCGGTGATGTGGCCGCCCGTGCCCACGCCGGTGATCAGCACGTCCAGGCCCTCCGGGAAATCCTTGAGGATCTCCTGCGCGGTGGTGCGCTCGTGCACCTCGACGTTGGCCGGGTTCTCGAACTGCTGAGGCATCCAGGCGCCGGGCGTGGCGGCCACGATCTCCTGCGCACGGGCGATCGAGCCCTTCATGCCTTTTTCGCGCGGTGTCAGGTCGAAGCTGGCGCCATAGGCCAGCATCAGGCGGCGGCGCTCGACCGACATGCTGTCCGGCATCACCAGCACCAGCTTGTAGCCCTTGACGGCGGCCACCATGGCCAGACCGATGCCGGTGTTGCCCGAGGTGGGCTCGACGATGGTGCCGCCGGCCTTGAGCAGGCCCTGGCGCTCGGCGTCTTCCACCATGGCCAGCGCGATGCGGTCCTTGATGGAGCCGCCCGGGTTGGCGCGCTCGGCCTTGATCCACACCTCGGCGCCGCCGAATAGCCGGTTGACGCGGATGTGCGGCGTCTGGCCGATGGTGTCCAGGATGTTCTGTGCTTTCATGCGGGGCTCCTGCGCTGGTGAGGGCGATCAAAGGGAACGATCGTGCCGGGCACGGTCCAACGGCAAGGATAAGGGCGCCGGGCGCAGAATCGCAGCATGAGATCAACAATCCTGAGTGGGGTGCTTTCGCGGGCACCGTGGCTGTTCTATGGCTGGCTGGCCCTGGCGGCGGCCTTGCTGCCGGCGCGTTCTGCCACTGCGCAAGAGTTCCTGCCTGTGGACCAGGCCTTCCAGGTGGAGGCGCGCGTGGTGCAGCCCGGCCAGGTGGCGGTCGATTTCAAGGTGGCGCCGGGCACCTACCTGTACCGCGAGCGCCTGGAGGCGCGGCTGGAGGGGCAGCCCCCCGTGGCGCTCACCCTGGCCACGCCCGAGGGCGAGCGCAAGCACGATCCCACCTTCGACAAGGTGATGGAGGTCTACCATCACGACGTGGCGGCCACCGTGGTGGTGCCCTCCGCGCAGGGCGCAGAGGGTCCGAGCCCTGACACGCTGGCCGTGGTCTACCAGGGCTGTGCCGATGCCGGCCTGTGCTATCCGCCGCAGACCCGTCAGTGGCGCCTGACGAGGGACCCGCAAGGCCGCGTGACGGCGCTGCAATGGATACCGCCCGAGACGCTGGCACCGAAGGCTGGCGGCGGTCTGTTTGGCGGCGGGCCACGGTCGGGGGGCTTGTTTGGAGGAGGTCAGGCGGGCGCCTCCGGCACCGACGGATCCACCGTGACAGCACCCGCGACAACCGCGGTGGACATCGGGCCAGCGGACACGGGTGACCGCATCCAGCAGGCCCTGTCCACCGGGCGATGGCTGGTTGTGCTACCAGCCTTTCTGCTGGCCGGTGTGCTGCTCTCGCTCACGCCCTGCGTGCTGCCCATGGTGCCCATCCTGTCGTCGATCATCGTCGGGCAGCAGGGCACCGCCCGCCAAACGGCCCGGCCGCGTGGCCTGGCGCTGGCGCTGAGCTATTCCCAGGGCATGGCGCTGGTCTACACCCTGCTGGGTGTGGCGGCGGGCCTGCTGGGCCAGGGCCTGGCAGCCTACCTGCAGCACCCTTACGTGGTGCTGGCCTTCGCTGCGCTGATGGTGCTGCTGTCGCTGTCCATGTTCGGCCTGTACGAGTTGCGCTTGCCCGTGTCGGTGCAAAGCTGGCTGGGCCAGCGCAGCCATGGGCTGCCGGGCGGGCGTTTTGTCAGTGTGTTCGTGATGGGCGCGGTGTCGGCCCTGATCGTCAGCCCCTGCGTGTCCGCGCCGCTGGCCGGCGCGCTGCTCTACATCAGCCAGACGCGCGACGTGTGGCTGGGCGGTGCGGCGCTCTACGCCATGGCCTGGGGCATGAGCGTGCCACTGCTTGTGGTGGGTGTGGCAGGCGGGCGCCTGCTGCCGCGTGCGGGGCGCTGGATGAACGCCGTGAAAGTGGTGTTCGGTGTGCTGATGCTGGCCATGGCGGCCTGGGTGGCGCGCCCGGCCTGGCCTGCCCTGGTGGCGGCGGTCACGGGGCAGCCGGTGGCCTCCATCCACCAGAGCGCCTTGCCCTTTCAGCGTGTGGCCAGCGTGGCCGCGCTGGAGCAGGCCGTGGCCCAGGCCACACGTCAGGGCCGCCCGGTGATGCTGGATTTCTACGCCGACTGGTGCGTGTCCTGCATCGAGATGGAGCGTTTCACCTTCACCGACTCAGCCGTGCGCGAGAAGCTGGCTGGGGCCGTGCTGCTGCAGGCCGATGTCACCGCCAACACGCCGGACGACCGTGCCTTGCTGGAGCGTTTCGGCCTGTTCGGCCCACCCGGCATCGTCTTCTTCGATGCACAAGGGCGGGAGCTGTCGACCCCGCGTGTGATCGGGTTCCAGAAGCCGGTGCCGTTCCTGCAGAGCCTGGCGGCCGCCGGGCTCTGACCCTGGAACAGGCCTGTCCCTGAGCGCCTGCGTGGGTGATTGGGCCTACATGGCACGGCGGGCTTGGGGTTTCCGCTATGGTGTCGGGTTGCGCTGAGGAACCCCATGAACCCTGATGCCCGGAGCCTGTGGCGGGCTCCCCCCTGGACGCTGTCCGTGCTGCTGGCAGCGCTCGGCATGCTGGGGCCCTTCTCCATCGACACCTACCTGCCAGCCTTCGCGGGCATCGCGCAGTCCCTGAACGCGACCCCGGTCGAGATCCAGCAGACCTTGTCGGCCTACTTGTTCGCCTTCGCGTTCATGAGCCTGTTCCATGGCTCGCTGTCTGACAGTTTCGGGCGCCGGCCAGTGGTGCTGGTCGGTGTCGCCATGTTCACGCTGGCCTCGGTCGGCTGCGCCATGGCCACCTCCATCGGGCAGCTGATCTTCTTTCGTGCGTTGCAGGGACTGTCCACCGGGGCGGGCATCGTGGTGTCACGCGCCGTGATCCGCGACATGTTCCCGCCTGACGCGGCCCAGCGGGTGATGGCGCAGGTCACGCTGTTCTTCGGGGTGGCGCCGGCCATTGCGCCCATCGTGGGCGGATTCCTGTTCGTGCAGGCGGGCTGGCAGGCGGTGTTCTGGTTCTTGTCGGGGGTGGGCGTGGTGCTGTGGCTGGCCAACTGGTGGCTGCTGCCCGAAACGCTGCATGCAGAGCACCGGCAGTCTTTCGCGCCAAAGCACCTGCTCAAGGGCTACCTGGAGCTGGGCCTGAACCGCAAGTTCATTTTGCTGGCACTGGCCAGCGGCGTGCCCTTCAACGGCATGTTCCTGTATGTGCTGTCGGCGCCGGCCTTCCTCGGCGAGCAACTGCACCTGGCGCCCACGCAGTTCTTCTGGTTCTTCCTGTGCACCATCGCCGGCATCATGGGGGGGGCTTTCTGCAGTGGCCGCTTGGCGGGCCGCATCGAGCCGGCGCGGCAGATCCGCCTGGGCTTCGGGGTGATGGCGGTCACTTCCGTGCTCAACCTGGCGGCCAACCTGCTGTTCACGGCCGAGGCCTGGTGGGCGCTTCCCCCGGTGGGCCTGTTCGCCTTCGGCTGGGCCCTGGTCACGCCCATCGTCACGTTGATGGTGCTGGACCTGTTCCCGCACCGGCGCGGCATGGCGGCCTCGCTGCAGGCCTTCGTGTCCAGCACGGCCAACGGGCTGGTGGCTGGCGTCGTCTCTCCGCTGGTCATGCACGACACGGCCTTGCTGGCGCTGGCGTCCTTGTTGCTGATGTCGATCGGCCTGGTGTCGTGGACCGTGCTGCAGCGGCGATAATGCGTGGGTGAAGTCGGCCAGACCGCCGCTGGTGCAATCGCTGAAAGGCCGCACTGGAGGAAGGTCCGGACTGCACAGGGCAGCGTAGGAGGTAACACCTCTCCACCGCAAGGTGAGGATCAGAGCAACAGAGACGAGCCGATTCAGTTCGGGTGAAACGGGCAATCTCTACGCGCAGCAACACCAAATAGGCACACATTGAGCGGCATGGCTTGCCATGCCGTTCTACCCCTGGCCCGGGGGCTGTGTGCGGGTAGGTGGCATCGAGCCGTTCTGGCGACAGGCGGCCCAGAGGAATGGCGGTCACGGTTCAGTGTCGCGAGACACGGAGCTGCACAGAATCCGGCCTATCGGCTGACTTCACACTTTTCACTTTTTTCACGTCGTGCTCAAGTTGCCTCTCCAGGCGGCCGAAATGCCGGGGGCTGACTCCCGTAAAAGCCGATGATGAAAACCTCCTCGCGTTTCGCTTTCCAGGCCTTGGCCCTGCTGATGGCCGTGACCTTGTCGCTGGCCGCGCAGGCCGCCGAACGTGCCGCGGCCACCTCGTCGGCACCGGAGATCGTCGAGAAGGCCGACAGCAAGCCGGCCAAGGCGGAAGCGCCAGCGCCGCGCGGCACGGCCCGCAGTGCCATTGCGCCCAGCTCTCCAGCCCGCACGCGGCAGGCTGAACCCGCCGCCGAGGCCGCATCGGGCGTGTCCATGACCGAACTGCGTGACCTGATCGACCAGAAGATCGCCGAAGTGCGCGCCAAGCAGGAGACCGCGCCCGTTGTTCGCCTGAACAGCAACGCGGCCCCTGCGCGCAAGGCGCCTGTCAAGAAAAAGGCAGTCTCAGCCACGACCCTTGCTGCCCCCGATGTCAACGGCGCACAAGCCGCGGCCCTGGCGGCCGCTGTAAGGGCTGGTCAGATGCCGACTGCGGATGCGAGCGAGCCTGCCTGGGCCTACAGCGGCCCTCAGGGCCCTGAGCAATGGGGCAAGATCAAGCCCGAGTACAGCCTGTGCGGCAGCGGTAAACGTCAGAGCCCCATCGACATCCGTGAGGGCATCAAGGTCACGCTCGACCCGATCCAGTTCGATTACCACCCCACGGCGTTCCGCGTGCTGGACACGGGGCGCACGGTGCAGGTGAACGTGGGGGCTGGCAACAGCATCACCGTCAATGGCCGCCGCTACGATCTGCAGCGCATCGAGTTCCGCCGTCCCAGCGAAGAGCGCGTCAACGGACGCCAGTTCGAGATGTCGGCCCACTTGGTGCACAAGGACATGGAGGGACGCCTGGCCGTGATCGCCGTGCTGATGGACCAGGGCGCAGATCATCCGATGGTGCAGCTGGTGTGGAACAGCCTGCCGCTGGAAAAGCACACCGACCAGGCCTCGTCGGCATTGATCGACATGGCTCAGATGCTGCCTGATCAGAAGCAGTACCAGACCTACATGGGCTCCCTGACCGCGCCGCCCTGCACTGAAGGAGTGCTGTGGATGGTCATGAAGCAACCGGCCACGCTCTCGCGTGAGCAGATCGGCGTGTTCAGCCGCCTCTACCCGATGAACGCACGCCCGATACAGCCCACCTCCGGCCGCCTCATCAAGGACGGCCAGTAAGCGGGGCTGCCAGGGTTGTCGGGCTCAGGCCTGGGTGGAGCGGCGACGTGCTGCCACCACGCCTGCCACGCCCAGACCGCAAGCGAACATCGCCCAGGTCGCGGGTTCCGGCACGGGAGACAGGGAGGCGACCACATCGGGCGTACCCACCACCTGGGCAAACTTGCCCGTGAAAGTGCCGCCCGAGGTCACTGCGGTGACGGTGGCGTTGAGGAAGTCCAGGCCCGTGGCGCCGTAGTCGCTGTCCAGCGTCGTGTCGGGATCCCACTTGAAGGTCACGACCTTGAAGGTGTCAAAGCCCGCGAAGTTGAAGCCGAAGACCGCGCCGCTACCGAAGAAGGTGGCGGTGGTTCCGGCCGGTGTGGACACAGCCAGAGGGCTGCCGTCGATCACCAGGTTGCCGCCATCCAGGCCCAGGATGCCCGAGAAATCGAAGGTCAGCGACTGGATGTCATAACTCGATCCGTTGAAGATGCCGGTTTCGATGGTGAAAGGGTCGGATCCGGGCTCGGACACCAGGATGGAACCTGCCGCGTGCGCGCCCGCGGTGGCTGCCAGGGCTGCTGCCGCCAGCAAGGTCTTGAAGTGCTTCATGTGTTTACTCCTCCTCGTCGGTCCCGCATGACATCCATGAGGGTGGTTCAGACTAGTGGATTGCCCTAGGGCCTGTCTGTCAGCGCTGTCTGACGTATCCCCCCAGAACTAGGGGGTGTCTGGCTGGTTCCAGGCACCCAGCAGCGCAGGATTTTCAGTAGACGCGACCGCCCTTGATCTGGGCGTGGGTGCGGCGTGTCAGCGAGGTGGCCTTGGCCATCTGCGCCATGGCGTGGCCGGCGTGTGCGTGGCAGATCGCCAGGCCCAGGGCATCGGCCGCGTCATTGTGCGGCTCGCGCGGCAGGTCCAGCAGACGCATCACCATGTGGCGAATCTGGGCCTTGGCCGCGTGGCCATGGCCGACGACGGCTTTCTTCATCTGCAAGGCGGTGTATTCGGACACCGCAGGCGATGCCGTCGTGCTCAGCAGACCGGCGATGGCCGCGCCGCGCGCCTGTCCCAGCAACAAGGTGGACTGGGGGTTCACGTTGACGAAGACGATTTCGACCGAGGCCTGCTCCGGTTGGTAGGTGCCCACCACTTCGCGCACGCCGTCAAAGATCAGCTTCAGGCGGCCGGGCAGGTCGCCCAGAGCCGCCTCGCGGGTTTTGATGGTGCCGCTGGCCACGTAGTGCAGGCGGGGGCCGTCCGTGTCGATCACGCCGAAGCCGGTGGTCTGCAAGCCGGGGTCGATGCCGAGGATTCTCATGTCGGGGCAAGCATACCTGCGGCTTCGGGGCGATGCGGCCGCAGGCCATGAAAAGAGCCACGCAAAAACAAAAACGGGTTGAGGTGAACCCAACCCGTTCGGGAGGCAGGCTGGCTGAACGATGTCAGGCCATGCCGCGCTTGGCTGCTGTCGCAGCCTGTCTTGCAACTTTACTGAGCCTTGCGGCGGCGGGCCAGGGCACCCACGGCCAGCAGACCGGCCAGCGTCATGGCATAGGTGCTGGCTTCGGGCACGGGCGTCAGCACGGCAAACACGTCAAGCGAATTGCCGGACCGGCCGAACACACCGCTGTAGGTGCCGTTGCTGGTCACTGCCGTGATCTTGGCGCCGATGAAGTCCAGGCCGGTGGCGCCGTACTCGTCGTCGATGGCCGAGTCCGGATCCCAGCGGAACTTGAACAGGTCAGCCGTGTTGAAGCTGGTGAAGTTGAAGCCGAACACCGCGCCGCTGCCGAAGTAGGTGGCGGTGCCACCGGCGGGCGTGGTGAAGCTCTGGGGGCCTGCGCCGTCGATGACGACGTGGCTGTCATCCAGGGTCAGGGTGTTGGTGAAGTCGAAGGTGATCTTCGTGATGTCGAAGCTCGTTCCGTTGAAGATCGAGGTCTCGACATTGAAGCCGTTGCTGCCCGGCTCGCTGATGAAGATCTGCGCCTGAGCCAGGCTGGTCATGGCCAAGCCTGCGGCCAGTGCGAGAGTTTGACGATATTTCATGTTGGTTTCCCCCAGTGATATGGAGTTGTTGTCCGTTGAGTGAACCAAGGACCACCCGAACAGTCTGTGACTTAACTTACAGAATAGACGAGTGACCCTGGTCGGGCAAGGCCCGGAGGCGAGGTTTTCCCTTGTTCAAGGGGTGCTTTCCACCCTCCTGATCAGGAATACCGGCCAAACCAGGCCTGCTGCGTCAATGCCGGAAGTGGCGCGTGCCGGTGAACACCATGGCAATGCCACGCTCATCGGCAGCGGCGATCACTTCTTCATCGCGCATGCTGCCACCCGGGTGGATCACGCTGGTGGCGCCTGCGTCGACCACCACGTCCAGGCCGTCGCGGAACGGGAAGAAGGCGTCCGACGCCACGGCAGTGCCTTGGAGGCTGAGCGTGGCATGCCCGGCCTTGATCGAGGCGATGCGGGCCGAATCCAGGCGGCTCATCTGGCCGGCGCCCACGCCCATGGTCATGCCGTCCTTGCAGAACACGATGGCGTTGCTCTTGACAAAGCGGGCCACGGTCCAGGCGAACAGCAGGTCCTTGAGCTGCTGCTCGGTGGGCTGCACCTTGGAGACCACCTTGATGTCGCCCACCAGGTCGATGTTGTCGGCCGACTGCAGCAGCATGCCGCCGCCCACGCGCTTGAAGTCCAGCGCGTTGCCCAGCTGGCGGGATGCGTCGTCCAGCGGCACCTCCAGCAGGCGCACGTTCTGCTTGGCGGCGTAGGCCGCGCGTGCTGCGTCGGTGAACTTGGGCGCGATCACCACTTCCACGAACTGCTTGTTGGCGTTGATGGCCTCGATCACGTCGGCATCGACCGTGCGGTTGAAAGCCATGATGCCGCCGAAGGCCGAGGTCGGGTCGGTCTTCAGGGCCTTTTGATAAGCCTCCAGGGGGCCGGCGCCGATGGCCACGCCGCACGGGTTGGCGTGCTTGATGATCACGCAGGCGGGCACCTCGAAGGCCTTGACGCATTCCCACGCCGCATCGGCATCGGCGATGTTGTTGAAGGACAGCTCCTTGCCCTGGATCTGCGTCCAGCTGGCCAAGGTGCTGGCCACGGGGCTGGCTTCGCGGTAGAAGGCCGCGCTCTGGTGCGGGTTCTCGCCGTAGCGCATGCCCTGCACCTTGTGCAGCTGCAGGTTGAACACGGCGGGATAGTCGGCCTTGGCGGGCACGGCTTCCGTCTTGAGTTCGCTGCCGGCGTCAAGGCTGGTCAGGTAGTTGGTGATCATGCCGTCGTAGGCGGCGGTGTGCGCGAACACCTTCTTGGCCAGCATGAACTTGGTCGTGCGGGTGATCTGGCCGGCCTTCATCTCCGACAGCACCTGCTCGTAATCAACCGGGTCGATGATCACGGCCACGTCCTGCCAGTTCTTGGCGGCGGCGCGCAGCATGGTCGGGCCGCCGATGTCGATGTTCTCGATGGCGTTCTCGAGCGTGCAGTCGGCCTTGGCCGTGGCCTGCGCGAACGGGTACAGGTTGACCACCAGCAGGTCGATCGTGTCGATGCCGTGTTCCTTCAGAGCGGCCATGTGCTCTGGCAGGTCGCGGCGGGCCAGGATGCCACCGTGCACACGCGGATGCAGTGTCTTCACGCGGCCGTCGAGCATCTCGGGGAAACCTGTGATTTCAGCCACCTCGGTCACGGGCAGGCCCTTGTCGGCCAGCAGCTTGGCG
>NZ_RSED01000050.1 GCF_003933735.1 Aquabacterium soli
CTTGACCAAACGGTTAGGCTGATGAGCGGAGGCACTTTTTCCCTAGTGGAAGGCAATAAAGGGGCCGAGTACTAGCATTACCACACCAAAAAACTTGATGACTCTAAGAGCCGCTTCCAGCAGCTTAAGCTTCAGTGGCAGCGAATCTGTATTTGCGTGATAAGCCAACAGTTGAACAAAGTCTAACGAGCTTCCAAACAGCTTTCTTGCGGCAAGGCCGTAGAACGCAATTGCGGTTGCACCAACAAGGAAGAAGCACACCCCCACGTAAAAGTCACTTCGCATCGGCTTGCCCTGGGAGTGCCGGTGGTGGGTACAGCTTAGCCAATGGCCAACCGACCAGAACCATTCCTCCAATGATAGGAATGAGGTGAAATGCTGCGGGATAGGACTGTATGTACTGCGACAGCCATTGGTTCAATGCCGGCCGAAGAACCAAAAGGTATGTTGGCACCCAAGCAAGAAAAATGACAAAAATCGCAAGTCCGGCGCGATTGTTGTTCCGTTTGGCACGCAGGAAATCCTGTTGCGAAGTATTCATAAGTTGAGTTCGGATAGGCCTAACGAGGCTGCAGAAAAACTCCCGCGCTCGCGCTACGCGGTCGTTTTACAGGGTCCTTGAACCACTCCCGGCAATGAGATCGTCGATCCTGGGTCGTTCTGAGAGGTCGATTTTTCTGCGATGACAACACTGCGCTCCTCCTGGGAAGTTTTTCTGCAGCCTCAACGCCCGCGGTAAGCTGCGCCGCAGCGAAGCGGAGGGCACCAACAGGCAGAGCCTGTTGGCGTCAGCTTGACCAAACAGTTAGGCGACACTGGCGGCCTCGCTGAGTTCTTTGAGAATTTCAAGAGCCTTCGGCCATGCTTGGGAAATGTATTCCTCCCACTCAGCGGCGACTTCTTGGTCAACAACCATGGTCGTGCCTTCCGTCGAGGGCAATAAAGTGTAGTTCTCGTAGGCTGGCGCCCAGGCGCGTATTGCTTCGCTCGTGGTGTCCTCCACTCCGCTTGCGGTGAAGCCAAGGTGTCGGATTGAAATGAATTCATTGGCCCGACTCTCGGCAATCTCGGACACCATTCCATCACCACTAGGTGCCAAGAATTTGATCTTCGCCCCCTGCTCCCATGAGCCCTGAAAGTATGAGCCCTCGGCGAATGCTGATGTCCACCGCTTGTAGCTTTCAAGATCAGTGATGTGGTGCCAGACCACGCTTGCAGGTGCTTTGATCTTTGTGGTGAACTGGATTCGTTTCGTTGAGGACATTAAAGTCTCCGAGTACGCTAATACTGTGTTGCCTAACGCCTTAGTTCAGAGGCGCCTCGCTTGGCTTGGCCGAAGCGCTGCGAACTTGTAGGCGTCCTCTGGAACGACCCGTTAGGCTGGTGGCAGATGCGCGATACAGGCAATGCTCACGCATTGGGTGGCCTTCTGGCAGCGACGGANGTGGCAGATGCGCGATACAGGCAATGCTCACGCATTGGGTGGCCTTCTGGCAGCGACGGATGTTGAAAGGTGAGTTCATCCTTTTGCATTCCCAGTCGTTTCATCACGCGCACCGAACGTTCATTGCTCAAAGTAGTGAAAGCAACCACCTCAGGCAACGACAGCTCATTGAAGGCGAATGCAAGCACAGCGCTGGCTCCCTCCGTCGCCAGTCCCTTGCCCCAAGAATGTCGAGCCAGCCGCCAGCCGATCTCCACGCAAGGCGAGAACGGGAGGTCGGCAGTCGGTACATGCAGCCCAATGAAACCAATGAATGAGTGAGACGATCTTTCCTGAACTGCCCAAAATCCCCAGCCTCGCTGTTCAATGAGGTCGGAGCATCGTTGCGCCATGGCATTACTCTCCTGCTCGCTCAGCCTTGCCGGAAAGAAGCGCATAACTTCTTCGTCCGCGTTCATTTGCGCGAACGCAGGAAAGTCGCACGAGCGCCATTGGCGCAGGAGCAATCGGCCCGTTTCGATTTCGTGGATATGCGCCATTGATAGTTTAGGAAGGCCTAACGCCCGCGGTAA
>NZ_RSED01000051.1 GCF_003933735.1 Aquabacterium soli
AATTCTGTTGAAAAACTCGGTCGATCCTTGGAGTTGGCCTATCACTTGCACGCCCTCAGTCATTGACGGAGGTGCGCATCATGATGGGTCAAGCAGGCAATCAGGACCAGCTGTTCTATTCTTTCAACCTCGATGAACACGTTCCTCGCGACCATCTGTTGCGCGGCATTGATCGGTTCCTGGACCTTGGCGATTTGCGGCAGCACCTCGCACCCTTTTACAGTCACACAGGGCGTCCATCGATTGATCCTGTCTTGATGGTTCGCATGCTTGTTGTCGGGTATTGCTTTGGCATCCGGTCTGAACGCCGGCTATGCGATGAGGTTCACTTGAACTTGGCGTACCGTTGGTTCTGTCGCCTGGGCCTCGAAGACAAGGTGCCGGACCACTCCACCTTCTCGAAGAACCGCCATGGTCGCTTTCGTCAAAGTGAAGCATTTCGATATGTCTTTGAAACTGTCTTGCGCCGCTGCATGAGTGAAGGCTTGGTTCGAGGCGAAGGCTTCGCCATCGATGCCAGCGTGATCAAAGCCGATGCCAATCGAGCTCGCGGTGTGCCCGGTGCAGAGGTCGTTGACTGGCGCAAGGAAGAGGCGTCAAGTCGAGCGGTCCGTGAATACCTTGATGCCCTTGACGCGCAGAACCCAGGTCATGACCACGCTGGCGAAGAGCAGCCGCCATCAACACCACCCAAGAATGTCTCTCTGACAGATCCTGCGTCACGCTGGACCGCAGCATCTGGCGGGCCCGCGTTCTATGCGTACTCCACCAACTACCTGATTGACCTGCATGCAGGTGTGATCATGGATGTAGAGGCCACGCCCGCACACCGATCGCAAGAGGTCGATGCCACCAAGACCATGGTGAATCGGGTAGAAGCCAGGTTCTGCATCAAGCCCCAACGCCTGGTTGGCGATACGGCTTACGGTACAGCACCCATGCTTGGATGGATGGTCCAGCAGAAAGGGATAGAGCCGCATGTGCCGGTCTGGGACAAGACCGAACGTAAGGACGACACCTTGTCCAGCAGTGACTTTGACTGGAACGAACAGGCCAACGAATACCGCTGCCCACAAGGCCATGCGCTACGCAGCGAGTGGCGCCAGTTCACGAACCCACGTTCACGCATCACCAAGGCCGACACCGTGATCTATCGGGCGAGTCAACACGACTGCAAGCAGTGCCCATCGAAAGACAGATGCTGTCCGAACACGCCCGTGCGCAAGATTGCACGAAGCGTACATGAGGCGGCACGGGACGTTGCTCGTGCCATATCAGCGACGCCGGCGTATGTGCAATCAAGGAGTGATCGAAAGAAGGTCGAGATGCTGTTCGCGCACCTCAAGCGGATCTTGAAGCTCGACCGATTGAGGTTGCGTGGTCTTACCGGCGCGCAAGACGAGTTCCTATTGGCTGCAACGGCGCAAAACCTGCGGCGCATGGCCAAGCGGTTGACCCCAAGTGGAAAACAAGAAGTGGCGATGGCGCAGTGAAGGGGCTCGCCAGGGCGCCGTGCCTCGCTGAGGCTACTTACAAAGGCCCAAGATCGCTCACCCGGTCAAAGAACCTAGCGTGCAGCGTGCGTCGAACCGAGTTTTTCAACAGAATT
>NZ_RSED01000052.1 GCF_003933735.1 Aquabacterium soli
CCAGTTCGACTGGAGCGAAGACGGCTTGGTGGTCGGTGGGGTGTACTACCGGCTGCAGGTGGCGCACATGAAGCTGTGCGCCAGTGGGGCGTTCTGGCTGGTGGCCTACCCCAGCCAGGGGCACGAGATGCTGTTTGATGCGCACACACGCAGCTTTGCAGCGCTGGGCGGCGTGGCACGCCGGGGCATCTACGACAACATGAAGACGGCGGTGGANCCAGATTTTTGCAACCGTGCCAGTGGCTGGGAGAAGGGTCGCGTGGAGAAGGACGTGCAAGACAGCCGCCGTCGCATCTGGGTGGAGGCTGGACAGCGGCGCTTTGGCAGCTTCGCCGAGCTCAACGCGTGGCTGGGCGAGCGCTGCCGGGCGCTGTGGCAGGAGCTGCGCCATCCGCAGCACAAGGCGTTCAGCATTGCCGAGATGCTGGAGCTGGAACAAGGCCAGCTGATGCCCATGCCAGTGGCCTTTGATGGCTACGTCGAGACCCCCGCGAAGGTCAGCAGCACCTGTTTGGTGACGGTGGCACGCAACCGCTATTCGGTGCCCTGCGAATGGGCGGCGCAGATGGTCAGCACACGCCTGTACCCGGCGCAGATTGTGGTGGTGGCAGGTGATGCGGTGGTGGCCACGCATGAGCGCCTGAGTGATCGCAACCAGACCCGCTACGACTGGCAGCATTACGTGCCGCTGATCGAGCGCAAGCCAGGCGCGCTGCGCAATGGTGCGCCCTTTGCGGACCTGCCCGAGCCCTTGCAGCGCATGCGCCGCGCCTTGGTGCACCAGGAGGGAGGCGACAAGGTCATGGCGCAGGTGCTGGCCGAGGTGCCCAAGCAAGGGCTGGACGCGGTGCTGGTGGCCGTGGAGCTGGCCCTGGAGAGCGCACCGCCATCGGGGCGGGTGAGCTGCGAACACGTCGTCAACGTGCTGGCACGTCTGCAAGCGCAGCCACTGCCCGAGACGGTGGCGACCATCCTGCAAGTGAGCCAGTCTCCCCTGGCCAACACGGCCCGCTACGACAGCCTGCGCGCCGGCAGCGATGTGCAGGAGGCCGATCATGCGTGAGCTGGACAAGGAGCTCAAAGAGCTGCGCCTGTACGGTATGGCCGGGGCCTGGGAGGAGCTGGTCAAACAAGGCGGCCATGTCACGCTGGAGAGCTCGCGCTGGCTGCTGGAGCACCTGCTGCAAGCGGAAGTCACGGACCGTGCCATGCGCTCGATCAGCTACCAGATGCACACGGCCAAGTTCCCCGTGCACCGCGACCTGGCGGGGTTTGACTTCGCGTGCTCGCCGGTGGACAAAAAGCTTATCGAGCAACTGGCCGGCATGGCGTTCACCGAGCAGGCGCACAACGTGGTGTTGGT
>NZ_RSED01000053.1 GCF_003933735.1 Aquabacterium soli
CAGGTAATGGATGCGCAGCATGGTCTCGATGGCAAAGGGAGGGCGGCCCGTCTTGGACTTGGGCCAGTGTGGATCGACCACACCGACCAGTACATCCCACGGCACCACCTTGTTCATCTGTTCCAAGAACTCACGCTTGCGCGTCTTCTTGGTCGACAGGTTCAATCCTAAGCTGACTTGCTTCATTTCTGTTTGCCACGCATCATCTCGACGCCAACATCATGCAAGACCCGCGCCCTGCGGCTGGGTTTTGCAGACNTATCTGGAGAAGTTTGAGTATGCAGTTCTCTCGGCTCGGGAGTTTGATGCTTGCACGTTGATGAGCGATGGGGCCGAGGCATCGCTGTTCAACCGTGGTCGACAGGAATACGCAAAGGCCATAGACACCATGGCGAGTTGGGCCATGGAGTTCCCGCAGCGCAAGGTTGAAGAGGCTATTGGCGACGAGTTGGTGAGGCTGATGACCACCAAGACATTTGACGATGTGAGCGTGGCGATGTTGGTGCGTTCAGGATGAAGCTTTGAGGCTTGCGCGCACTACATAGGATGTTGGGTGTCTGCTGTATTTGTCGGCACCCTATTGACTGCATGTTGTTCTGATTTTCTCAAGGGATTCGTATGAAAAATCTTCTCGTCATCGTGGCAATTCTCGGGTCGATCCCCGGTGTGGTCGGGGCCACTGGGAGCGTCAGCCCTGACCCTGTTTTGGTGTCGCGATTCAGCTCAAACAAAAGCGAACTGAGCGCCAAGATGGCCGCTTGCAAAAAGCTGCCGAACATCGATGCGGTTTTGGCGGATGTCGGTTGCGTCAGTGCGCAGGCGGCGGTGAATCAACGGCAAAAAAAGATGATCGATGCAAAGTGCTCGTCGGCAGACACCTTCGTGTTTGTCCCTTCTGGTTTGCAAGGGGATGAATTGACGGCGTATCTGTTGGCGCATGCCCCATCAGCCAACGTGCTGAGTCAGTGTGGACTGACTCAGGATCAGTGGGTTAAGAGCCATCTCGCTGGGAACGCAAAGAAGTGATCGATCCCTTGACCGGGTGGTAGTGCCAGGTGCTGGTTTGCGGCGACTGATCTGCGATTGATGGTGAGGCCAGCGGCGTCAAAAGCACATCCAAGTCAGGATGTGCCCAGCCACCGCAGATTTGCCTAAAACGGAGGCAGTCCGGCCCATTGGCGCATTTCTGCCGCATGGGCCATGTGCTTGGCCAAGTTATCCCCAGTTTTTGTGGATAAC
>NZ_RSED01000054.1 GCF_003933735.1 Aquabacterium soli
GAACGGACCAAGCCGCACGTGAACGTCGGCACCATTGGCCACGTTGACCACGGCAAGACCACCCTGACGGCTGCTATCGCGACCGTGCTGTCCAAGAAGTTCGGCGGCGAGGCCAAGGCCTACGACCAGATCGACGCAGCACCGGAAGAAAAGGCCCGCGGCATCACGATCAACACCGCGCACGTCGAGTACGAAACGGCCAACCGCCACTACGCTCACGTGGACTGCCCCGGTCACGCCGACTACGTCAAGAACATGATCACCGGCGCCGCCCAGATGGACGGCGCGATCCTGGTGTGCTCGGCCGCCGACGGCCCGATGCCCCAGACCCGCGAGCACATCCTGCTGTCGCGTCAGGTGGGCGTTCCGTACATCCTGGTGTTCCTGAACAAGGCCGACATGGTCGACGACGCCGAGCTGCTCGAGCTGGTCGAAATGGAAGTGCGCGAGCTGCTGTCCAAGTACGACTTCCCCGGCGACGACACCCCGATCATCAAGGGTTCGGCCAAGCTGGCGCTGGAAGGCGACACGGGCGAGCTGGGCGAGCAAGCCATCATGAAGCTGGCCGAAGCCCTGGACACCTACATCCCGACGCCTGAGCGCGCCGTGGACGGCACCTTCCTGATGCCCGTGGAAGACGTGTTCTCGATCTCGGGTCGCGGCACCGTGGTGACCGGCCGTATCGAGCGCGGCATCATCAAGGTCGGCGAAGAAATCGAGATCGTCGGTATCGCTGCCACCCAGAAGACCACCTGCACCGGCGTGGAAATGTTCCGCAAGCTGCTGGACCAAGGTCAAGCTGGCGACAACGTCGGCATCCTGCTGCGCGGCACCAAGCGTGAAGACGTGCAGCGCGGCCAGGTGCTGTGCAAGCCCGGCTCGATCAAGCCGCACACGCACTTCACCGGCGAGATCTACGTGCTGTCCAAGGACGAAGGTGGTCGTCACACCCCGTTCTTCAACAACTACCGTCCTCAGTTCTACTTCCGTACCACGGACGTGACCGGTTCCATCGAGCTGCCCGCCGACAAGGAAATGGTCATGCCTGGCGACAACGTGTCGATCACCGTCAAGCTGATCGCCCCGATCGCCATGGAAGAAGGCCTGCGCTTCGCCATCCGTGAAGGCGGTCGTACCGTCGGCGCCGGTGTCGTGGCCAAGATCCTCGACTGAT
>NZ_RSED01000055.1 GCF_003933735.1 Aquabacterium soli
AGAGCTGGCCGCCACCGCCGAAGAGATGAGCAACCAGGCCGAGCAGCTCAAGCAGACCATGGGCTTCTTCAAGCTGCAGGGTGGTGCAGTGCAGGCGCGCGCGGTGGCGCCCCCTGCGCGCAGGAACGCCGCCGCACCCAAGAAAACAACCATCGGGCGCCGGTCCGATGCCCAGGCCACATCCGCAGCCAGATCTGACACGGGCGACATCGACGAACGGCATTTCGCGCACTTTTGACACCGGCGCAGCACAAGCGCTCGCCCCCGTCTCATCCGCTACTTCAACCTCTCAGGAGTTCTCATGTTCTCTCAAATGAAACTGGCGACGAAGCTCTTCGGCTCCTTCGTCCTCGTCCTTGCCCTGATGATCGGGCTGGGCACCTATGCCATCGTCCAGCTCGGCACGGTCAATGCCTCGACGGTGGATCTCGCCACCAACTGGATGCCCAGCGTGAAGGACATCCTGTCGAGCAAAGCGAACATCAATCGGATCCGCGTGCTGCAGTTCCGATTGATCGTGGATCAGGATCCCGCGGCGATCGATTCGGCGATCAAGGAATCGAACGAGCGCATCGCGTCCACCCGTGCGCTGTGGGCTGACTACAGCAAGCTGGTGGTGTCGCCAGAAGAGCGGCAACTCTTCGAAACGACCAAGAGCAACCTTGAAGCATTCTTCGCCGCGCATGCCCAGATGATCACCTTGCGTTCGCACAGCAAGACAGAAGAAGCCAAGGCTGTTCTGGACGGTGAAGCACTGAAGTACTACAACGACATTCGCGAAGCCACCGACCGCTTGTCGGAGATGAACATCAACGGCGGCAATCAGGCGGCGGAAGAAGCCGCCAAGGTGTACGGATCGGCCCGCGCGTGGGTGGTGGGCGCCCTCCTTGCCTGCGCCGTGCTCGCCTTGCTGATGGCACTGATGATCACGCGGTCCCTGGTCAAGCAGCTCGGTGGTGAACCTGCCTACGTGGCTGAGATCGCCAACAACGTGGCCAGCGGCAACCTGTCCCTGGCCATCCAGGTCAAGGCAGGAGACACCGGCAGTGTTCTGATGGCCATGAAGACCATGGTCGACCGCCTGTCGCAGGTCGTGAGCGAAGTCAACGGTGGTGCCGAAGCCCTGGCCGGGGCCTCGGAAGAGGTGAGCGCCACGGCCCAGTCGCTGAG
>NZ_RSED01000056.1 GCF_003933735.1 Aquabacterium soli
AATGATGGGATGGACTCCCCCGCATTTTTACGGCATCAATGTGCCAGCCGGCTTTCATATGGTGTGAGGGACGGCGCTCAACACGAAGGAGTCCGAAATGAATGCTACATCCCGTATTCAAAAGATTCAATCCTGCAGCGGCGTGGTCGTTGGCGTTGATATTGCGGAATCGGTGTTCCAGTTGTGCGAGGCGGATACGAACTGGCGACGCCTGGGCAGCCATCGGCTGAGCCGTGCGCAGTTTGAGCGCTGGTTCGATAACCGAGAAATTGCCGTGGTGATCATGGAGGCGTGCGGCATGGCGCATCACTGGGCGCGTTGGCTCAGGCAGCGCGGCATTGATGTTGAATTGCTGCCGCCGCACTACGTGAAGGCCTACGTCAAGCGCAACAAGACCGATGCGGCGGACGCTGCGGCGCTGCTGGAGGCAGCGCGTTGCGCCGACATCCAGCCCGTGCGCATCAAGACGGTGGAGCAGCAGGCCTTGCAAGCGCTGCATCGGACCCGCTCGATGTGGATGGGCTGGCGCACGGCGACGATCAATTCGATGCGCGGTGCTTGCCGTGAGGCCGGTCTGAGAATCTCCAAGGGCGCCAAGGTTGGCTTGGCACAGATGGCCAAGCTGATTGCAGAGGATCAGAGCGCGATCCCTACGCTGCTTCGAGGCACGATGCGGTCGATGCTCGAAGAGGTGCGCCAGCTCGAAAGCCGCATCGAAGCGATCGAGAAAGAGTTGCGTGCCGTGGTGCGCCACAGCGAGCCCTGCCAGTGGCTGCAAAGCGTGCCCGGAGTGGGCCTGCTGACGACCACGGCGATGGCAGCGGCCACGGGTGGTGATGTGACGCACTTCAAGAACAGCCGAGGCTTTGCCTGCTGGTTCGGCATCACGCCCAAGGAACATTCCTCGGGCCACAACCGAAGGCTGGGGCGCATCAGCAAGCAAGGCGACACCTACCTGCGCATGCTGCTGGTACACGGCGCGCGAAGCGTGCTCAAGGCGGCCGCCGCGGCACAAGCGCAGGGCAAACCACTGGATGCGCTCAAGCGCTGGGCCTTGCAAGTGCAAGCAAGGGCGGGCCACAACAAGGCCGCCTGTGCGCTGGCCAACAAGCTGGCGCGCA
>NZ_RSED01000057.1 GCF_003933735.1 Aquabacterium soli
CCGCGTTGAACCGACAGTTAGGCTGCGGCGCGTAGTGGAAGAGCGTTTTAGCTAGCATGGCCTGTTTTTTGTGTGTTGCACTTGCAAGTCGAAACCACGCCGTGGCGCGCAGGCAGGCTATTGACCTTACCAGCTTCCTCCGGCTCATTGCTGCTGTGAAGGCGCATTCTCAGACGGTTGTGATGAAGCTGTAGGGAAGGCTGAAGGTGGCAGCTCATTTAACGCAATTAGACGGTCAAAAAGCTTCTCTACGGCAGCAAGTGGTGCCAGCATGCTTTGATGCTCGAAGAACGCAGCCAGGTAGCCGCAACTTGCGCTAAGAACTGCAAAGAGAATCTCTTCTGACTGCCGTACCGTACCGGCCCGAAATGCCTCGACGCTGGATTTATCTTGAACGTGTGCCGTGTAGAAGTAGCTTGCCCCGAACGGAGAGCCGTGAATGACTTCCGACGAGAGAGAGTAGACTAATCCGTAGGCCGCAAGTAGTCGAGAACCAGCTTTTCGTCCCGATAGCTCACCCACTCGCCGGATTCGACTGGGAACGTCTAAGTTGGTCCAACTCCCTTGTCCTTTTCCTGCGAACTCAGGAAATTTATTTGCAATGGTTGACTTGGGGTCAGGGTCAGAGCGAACCTCAATAGAGTACTCGCCGCTTCCGAACCTCCGGTTATGGTGGCGCCAAGCTGCAAAATCAATATAGCGAATTGCACGACTTGCCACCTCGTCTCCTTCGGATAACAAGTAGCTGGCATTAATGAACGACTCAACTGCTGAGCGTGCAATCGGATAAGCGTCTCGGACTGGAATTCCTTGCTGCTTGGCAATGCGCAGAAGCGACTCGACTGATTGTCCGGCCCCCATAGCAAGCAAAGTGCTGACGCGTCGTTGTGCATCAGGTAGGCTGCAAGTGAGTAGCTCTCCATCAAAGTTCGCTGGGCCTTCCGAGGCGATGAAAAGAGCCAGACGCAGAAACTCCTGCTGAAGCATAGCAAGACCGCGCAGTGCATCGATGAGTGGGAGTTCTTCCTTTGCGTCCATACGCTATGGGGTTTAGATGGGCCTAACGCCCGCGTTAACA
>NZ_RSED01000058.1 GCF_003933735.1 Aquabacterium soli
TGATCACCGGCGTGACCGGCCAGGATGGCGCCTACCTGGCCGAGTTTCTGCTGAACAAGGGCTACGAGGTACACGGCATCAAGCGCCGGTCGTCGCTGTTCAACACCGATCGCATTGATCACCTGTACCAGGATCCGCACGTCGATAACCGCAACTTCATCCTGCACTACGGCGATCTGACCGACAGCACCAGCCTGGTGCGCATTGTGCAGAAGGTGCAGCCCGACGAGTTGTACAACCTGGCGGCACAAAGCCATGTGGGCGTGAGCTTCGAAGAGCCCGAGTACACGGCCAACGCCGACGGCATCGGCGCGCTGCGCCTTCTGGAGGCCATCCGCATCCTGGGGCTGGAGAAGAAGACGCGCTTCTACCAGGCCTCCACCTCCGAGCTGTACGGCCTGGTGCAAGAGATACCCCAGAAGGAAACCACCCCCTTCTACCCCCGCAGCCCGTATGCCGTGGCCAAGATGTACGCCTACTGGATCACGGTGAACTACCGTGAGGCCTACGGCATGTACGCCTGCAACGGTGTGCTGTTCAACCACGAAAGCCCGGTGCGCGGCGAGACCTTCGTCACACGCAAGATCACCCGCGCCATCAGCCGCATCGCGCTGGGTTTGCAAGAGTGCCTGTACCTGGGCAACATGAGCGCCCTGCGCGACTGGGGCCACGCCAAGGACTACGTCGAGATGCAGTGGCTGATGCTGCAGCAGCAGCAGGCCGAGGACTTCGTGATCGCCACCGGCGTGCAGTTCAGCGTGCGCCAGTTCGTGGAATTCTCTGCCAAGGAGCTGGGCGTGACGCTGGCCTTCGAGGGCGAGGCCGAGCAAGAGGTGGGCAAGGTCGTCAAGGTCGAGCCGGTCAACGGCGAACTGCTGGCCAAGTGCAAGGTGGGCGATGTGATCGTGCGGGTGGACCCGCGCTACTACCGCCCCACCGAGGTCGAGACACTGCTGGGCGATCCTACCAAGGCCCGCGAGAAGCTGGGCTGGACGCCCAAGATCTCGCTGCCTGAACTGGTGGCCGAGATGGTGAAAAGCGACTACG
>NZ_RSED01000059.1 GCF_003933735.1 Aquabacterium soli
CATGCAAAAAGACGCCAAAATTTTCGTTGCCGGCCACCGTGGCATGGTGGGCTCGGCCATTGTTCGCCGCCTGCAAGCGGCGGGCTACACCCGGGTCATCACCGCCGGCCGGGCCGAGCTGGATCTGCTCGATCAGCGCGCCGTGCATGATTTCGTCAAGGCGCAGCAGCCTGATTACATCTACATTGCCGCAGCCAAGGTGGGCGGCATCCAGGCCAACAACGTGTACCGGGCCGAGTTCCTGTACCAGAACCTGGTGATCGAGGCCAACCTGATCAACGCCGCGCACCAGGCGGGCGTGCAACGCCTGATGTTCCTGGGCAGCAGCTGCATCTACCCCAAGCTGGCCCCCCAGCCACTGAAAGAAGATTACCTGCTCACCGGCCCGCTGGAGCCCACCAACGAGCCCTACGCCATCGCCAAGATCGCCGGCATCAAGCTGTGTGATGCCTACAACGATCAGTACGGCCGGCAATACATCAGCGTCATGCCGACCAACCTGTACGGCCCCAACGACAACTACGACCTCAACAACAGCCACGTGCTGCCGGCGCTGATCCGCAAGGCGCATGAGGCCAAGCAACGTGGCGACAGCGAACTGGTGGTGTGGGGCACGGGCACGCCCCTGCGCGAGTTCCTCTATGCCGATGACCTGGCCGATGCGTGCGTGTACCTGATGGAGCAGGATTACAGCGGCCCGCTGGTCAACATCGGCACGGGCACCGACATCACCATCCGCGCCCTGGCCGAAACCGTGGTCAAGGTGGTGGGCTTCGAAGGTCAACTCACCTTCGACACCAGCAAGCCCGACGGCACGCCGCGCAAGCTGATGGATGTTTCGCGCCTGCACGGCCTGGGCTGGCAGGCCAGGACCGGCCTGGCTGACGGCATCGGGCTGGCCTATCGGGATTTCCTGGCCAGACA